>CAZUPD010000246.1:0-8135 GCA_964621785.1 uncultured Nannocystaceae bacterium | reverse complement strand
GGGAGTCGACGGGTGCGAGTGCGTGGTTGTTATTGCTTGTTGCCAGTCTCCGGCGCCGACGGACGAGGGCTCTGTCATCCTCAAACGGTAACAGTACCAGCCGTTGAGCCGTTGTCGGGCTACCACTCTCTATGGTGTTGCTCGCGGACGCGAATGTTTGCTCGAGCATTTGACCGCCTCATCGACCTCACCCGTGTCGAGAGAAAAACGTCCAAACTCAAGGGCGCTGCTCGAGCTCGCGGACGCGGGCACGAGCACCCGGCGACTTTGACTTGCGCAAGGCTCGAATGAGATACTCGCGGGTGTCTTCGACTTCACGACTATCGCTTGCGTTGTCCTTGTGAAGTGCGAACGCTTGCTCGAGCAATTTGATCGCAGCGTCGACCTCACCCGTGTCGAGCGAAAGACGTGCCAAACCGGTGAGTGACCGCGCGAGTTCGTCGGGACGCGCTCCGGAGTTCTCCTGAATGGATTTTGCACGGATGTAATTCGCCTGTGCTTCGTCGCGCTCATCACTTGCGTAGAGAGCATCGGCGAGTCGGCGACATGTTCTTCCGGTCAGACGGTGTGTGGGACCTCGGGTCGCCTCGCGCACAACGAGTGCGCGACGGTGCCAATCGATCGCCTCGCGGGGCGAACCTCGAGCCATGAGTACCTGACCGATGCTGTCGTACGATGCAGCGAAACCTGGATGGTCCGGTGGGAGTGCGCGTTCGCGGATCGTGAGTGCTCGCCGATGGCTTTGCAGCGCGGCATCGAGGTTGCCGAGTCGACGTTGCGCCACTCCGATATCGTCGAGTGACAACGCGAGGTCGGGGTGGTCGGGGCCGAGTGCCTGTTCCTCGATCTCGAGGGCCCGGCGGTAGTGTGTGAGTGCCTGTTTGAGGTCGCCGGTTTGCTCGAGCACAAATCCGAGTTTGCCGAGTGACTCCGCCAGGGCAGGGTGGTCGGGGCCGAGTGCACGTTCCCGCAGTTTGAGGGCGTCACGTAGGTGAAGCTCGGCCTCCTCGAGTTTCCCGAGCTGTTGGAGTGTCGAGCCGAGGTAGGCGTGAAAGCTCGCGGCGTCCGGGTGTTTGCGATCTGACGAATCGGCGATGGCGACCGCGCGTCGGTGGAGTGCGAGAGCCTCGTCGAGCTCTCCGCGGCGACGAAGCACGATGCCGAGAAGTCCAACAGTCATCGCCATGTCGGGGTGTTTCGATCCAAATGCAGCCTCCTGAAGGGAGAGGGCGCGACGGTACAGCGACTCGGCTACCTCAGGTTGTCCGCGATCGTGCGCGAGTTGTCCGAGGTTGACAAGGACGAGCGCGACATCTGGATGTTGGGGACCTTGCGCCTCCTCGAGGAGCTCGCGGGCACGTTCGAGGAGTCGCGCCGCCTCGTCGTACTCGCCGAGAGCTTGGTGGGCTATCCCGAGGTCGCTGAGAATCCTCGCAAGCGAAGGATGGCCGGGCCCGAGTGTCTGGATTGTGCGCTCACGGGCACGCTCATATGCTTCAACGGCCTTCGCGTAGTTGCCAGCGGTCAAGTGGATGCTCCCCAGCGACTCGTAAAAGCGAGGACCTGGATGTACTTGCCCCATCCGTCGTGTCGCCGCACGGGCATGTTCCGCCCAGGTATACCCGTCTTCCGTTTTCGCCTGTGAGTAGCCGACAATCGACATCAGTTCGACCGCCGAACGGGCGATGAGAGGGTCGTAGGCGATGCCACTGGCAACAAAAAATGCCGACCGGAGGTGGTTCACGCCCTCCGCGTGCTCGCCCAAACTCGAGGAGACCGTCCCGAGTGTCCGCAGTGACTCGGCACGCAGGGCATCATCACCGAGTGCGTCAGCTCGGGCGACACTCTCTTCTGCGTGTAACCGGGCTTGCTCGTAACGCCCAGCGAGTGCCGCGACGTCGGCATTGACAAGGCGTTCACGGACGCGATCGCGTTCAACTTTGTCAGCGTTGTCCACGGCTGCATGTTCGCCGTGTTCCTCGCTTGTGAAGGCCGCCTCAGCCAGCAGTTCACCCGAGACCTCGCACGCCTGTGGAAGCGGTAATTCCGAGGCCATCAAGACAGCGTGGATCACCACCGGACGATCGGCCGTACTCAGCACACGGACGGTACTTGCGAGTTGCCAAAGCTGTCGATCGAGACAGGTTTCCCGAACATGCGCCCGCGGATCGACCTGGCGTTCGGTACATGCCTCGACACGCGCACCCGTCCACGATGAACTCCAATCGTCGAGCCGAGCTTCGACGCGACCGGCTGTGTCAGTCGCGTACTCGAGGTCAGTGGCCTTGAAGGCAGTGCGAATCGCTTCCCCTTGTGAAGGGTTCCAAAACTCGCGGATCGACTCGCCAGCGGCAACACACTCCGCCTGTTGTTGGCGCTCGTGCATCCACGAACCCAGTCCGAGTGCGCAGAGGAGGAGGAGGCCGCCCGCGACGGCAGCTCTGCGTCGGCGACGACGGGCAGGATCATCGAGCAACGCGTCGAGCAGCGCCGACATCGAAGGCCACCGTGCAGCGGGGTCGATCGCCAGCCCGCGGTCGAGCACTGCGGCGAGCCAACCGGGGATCGAGGTCTCGCGCGGCGGTGGCTCACGTGACCCCTCATGCATGTTTTGGATCAGTTCAATGAGCGAGGTTCCGCCGTACGGTCGAATGCCGACAAGCGCCTCGTACAGCGAGACACAGAAACTGAACTGGTCGCTTGCGGGGCCAGCTCGCTCGCCGTCGAGTTGCTCGGGGGAGGTATAGGCCGGCGTCCCCATGATCGCGCCAGATGCTGTCATTGTGGTCGCCAGTGTCGTCACTCGAGCATGTGTCCGGACGGTGGTCGGCGAGGGCTCGAGCCCCGCACGCGCGAGTCCAAAGTCGAGTACACGGACGCGGCCATCTTCACCGACGAGTGCGTTGGCGGGTTTGAAGTCGCGATGCACAAGCCCGACTTCGTGGGCCGCCGCCAGTCCTCGCCCGGCTTGGACAAACTTCTCGACGACGGTCCGCCAACGACGCGCGCGCAGCTTCGGCTCACCGAGTGCCTTCACCCAGTCCTGCAGTGTTTGCCCGCGGACCATCTCCATGGCGATGAACAACTGCCCGTCGTGCTCGCCGACCTCGTAGACTTGAACGACGTTGGGGTGCGAGAGCTGAGCCATGGCCTGGGCTTCTCGCCGCAGGCGCTTGCGGTGTTGGTCGCCAACAGCGATGTCATTGCGAACGAGTTTGATGGCAACTTCACGGTCGAGTTCGGGGTCGTGGGCTGCATAGACGACACCCATCCCCCCGCTGCCGAGCGTCTTGAACACAGTGAACCGAGCGATCCGAGTGGCCGAGGCAGGCGCACCGAACAGCGCCGCGTGAACTTCATTGAACTGCTGCTTGTGCTCGATCCCTTTGTTGGCCGAGCGATGGTCGTGACGGCGGACAAGCGCGTGTAGGCGATCTTCACTGGTTTCGACTTCGTCCCCGTGAGGATGTGTAGTTCGCGGCGACGTCGAGGTCGGCGGGTCGGCATCAGCTTTGGGCATGTCGTCCGTGGGCTTTTGCGTCTCGTCGAGTTCGAATCGTGTCACGCGGCGCGAACTTTAGCGCACCGCTCAATCGAGTGGAAACATTCAGGAACCTTCCAGCCCCAGAGCAACTGCGTTTTACGAACCGCATCGTCACCAAAATCTCCGGCGCGAGGTGACGCGAGAAAATCTACAGTCTGCTACGGCCGGCAGTCTCCGCCGAACACCACATAGCTTCGCCCCGCGAATTCACCTCCGTAACTGTGCCGTGGCGCACCCACCAACAGATCATCAAATCCGTCGGCGTTGGCATCTCCCGCACTGCTGACAGCGTGCCCGGCAATGCTTCCCGCTTTTGGGTCTCCGTCGAGGATAAACCCGCCTTGGCCTCCAGCTAAGTCCCCCAATTGGTGCGGCGAAGCGAAGGCGCCCGTGCGTCGAAGGTGAACGGAAGGAGGCATCGTTACATGAGTACGCTTTCTCGGTCGGGGGATTCGAACCTGGTTGACGGGACAGCTAACTCACCGAGAGGAAACAAAAATAACCCAGCTCACCCGGCAATCGCCAGACGAGCAGCCGGATCGCCGAGCAACACATACCCGCGAAGGTCGTTGCGCTGCATCCACAACATGCCCAGCTGCTTCGGCGATACCGGATCTGGTTGGCCGTGCACGGCGGCATCGCGCCTGAGTTGGTAGTGTGCCATCAGGTTGTCGTTGGTCTCGCGGTAGGTGTGCATCAGCGTATCGAGGGCGACACCGACCCGGCTGCCGCTGAGCAGCGCGCGTTGGACTGCGAACAGTTGCGATGCTCGACTCCGGTTGCTCATCGGGTCCGTGAAACTGTAGGTCCACGCAAGATCCATATGGCCGATCACGGCCAGTGGCCCGTTTGGATTGGCGAGTAGTGCCTGGGGCAGGGCGGCGACAAACGGCTTGTCGACCGCGAGTGAGCGAAGCACTGCACGGACCTGACTCGGATACACATGCCCGTGTTCGGCGAGGAGTGAAAACCAACTGTGGTACGCACTTTTGGCTGGTGTACCGGCTCCGAAACAGGCGACGCAAAACCAGATTCCGCCGGGAAGAAACGCTATCTTCTCGACCATGTCTGCAGTCAATGGCTCACCGGGGAGGACTGCGAGTGCGCCTTGTAACTGCTGTTGGCGCTCGGGTGTCGACCACCCCCTGCGCGGCGCCCCGATGCCGTGGCTGAGCGAGCACAACAGCGACGCAGTCGGCTCGCCGGCTATCTTCAAAAACGCATCCACACTCCAATCGCTGTACGGAATTTCCAGCGGGCCCTCGATGTTTCGGTTTCGCTGCCTGACCCAGTCGCCCTGCATGCTCATACTGGGCTCGATGAAGTTTCGATAACCGACGCCGACTGCCCTGCTTTGGTCTTGGACGGTGTAGAACAGCGAGCGCGGAGGTTGGGTGCTTTTGGCCGTCTCGCAAGCGACGAGTTTCTCGGCGTAGGCGCGGTAGCCCGCGGCTGTCGGGCAGTGGAGACGACCGACGAACGAGCCGTTGGCGAGTGTGTGCTGCAGTTCGAGGGAGACCCCGTCGAGGTCGCCGAGGATCAGGAGGTACCGCGGCCGTTCATGGAGTGCGACGCTTTCGTCGCGGAGTACCCCGAGCTTCCAGCGCTGGGCTTGCAAGGCATCCATGCCCGCGGGGACGCGGTAGATCAATGGCGCCGCATCCTGCTGCGATCGCCGGTGATCGATGAGGGCTGTGATCGCTTGGAGACTCCCATCACCGTCCTTGCCCTCCGCAGCGATCACAGCCCAGCGCTGGGCCTCGAGGTCGTTGGGATCGCCGTGCAGGGCCTCGAGTTGAAACGAGTCCCGACTGCGCGGTGCTTGGGCGTCGTGGAGCGTGCTGGCCTCAAATCCCTGGTCGAGGGTAGGGGCGTGATCGTCGGCATCGCACAGGAGAAGTTGCACAGCTGGGTCGTTCATCGGGTTGGCCTGTCCACGCTTGTAAATACACTCGAACCGAGTCGGTGAGAATCCACGGATCCGACTATCGCGGGCTTGCGGGCCGCCGTCAAAGTGTGCTCCAATCAGCACGGATGTCGCTGGAAGCGCACGGGTCGAAAGTCGCGCTGCCGTGGATGGAAATCGAAGTTATCAGCGACGGAACGAACGTTCGGGTCGCCGGACGGGGTTGTCACGGCTAGCGGACTGGCGAGCATTCACTTCGCGGATTCAGCGTACCCGAGTTCCTATCTTTTCGTGCAGGAGTTGGCCGTGCCGCTCGAACAGGCGAGGGCGCTTCACGAAGCCGTCTTCAGCGGCGAGTTGCGCGACCTCTACGTTCGCCCTGTCGGCGCGTTCAGGCGGCCGCCTCCTGCTGCGTTGGATGGTCAAGACCCCGCGCAGGTTCCGTGGGAGGCGCTTTGCCGTCCACTCGAGTCACGGCTTTCTCGCCAGCCGGGTGCACTCCATCAAACCTTGGCATCCGCGCGAGCTCCGGCGCGGACTCGTCGTATACGGTGTCTCCGCCAACTGCCACAAGCTCCGGCCCCTCGTCATTCCGAAGACCGACACCGACCAACCCTGCCAGCTCTCGTTGTTCGAACTGCGTGCCGGCCAAGAGTTCCCCTGCATCGGTTCGTTGACTTGCCAAATCTTGCCCACGTCGGGTCCCCTGGGCCAAGCTCTTGGCCCGTATCTTCAAAATCGACATCTCTACCTGCCCCAAGTGCTTGGATCCCATGCGCATCCTCGACGCCGTCACTGATCCAGACAAAATCGCCCACATTCTCCGTGGCGCTCGCGCTCCCCCTCGAGCGGGCGAGATGTGGGGCTTGTGTTTTGGGAGCGGTCTTAGAGAGGTTTATGTCCCCCGAAACGGGAAGACAGCGAGACACGTCGTAGCGACAAAAGATGTATCCCCATGAACAAACGTGATAGTTTCGGCAGACTATGCCCGACCACGCCCACAGTGTGACACTCGGTTCGATCATCGTTGCGAGTACGTGCCTTTCGGCATGTTGGAGTGTTAACTTTATGAGGGACACGGACGCGGGTGAGACCGGTTTTTCGAGTTCGGATAGTATGACGAGTTCTCCGTCGACCGGTGATCCTTCGAGTAGTTCGGGTGGGGGGACGACGACTGATGGGGATGCGAGTTCTGACGCGGATCCATCAGCCTCCTCCGATTCGACCGATTCTTCGGAAGGTCCCACGACCGACAGCGAATCCGAAGAAGGCCCATGCATGTCCGACGAGGACTGCGAAGAGGGCTACGTCTGCGACGATGTGGGCGAATGCATCCTTGGGTGCGGCACCGCGGTCCAAGAGATCCCGTACATCCCGCCCAACGTCATCCTGATCCTCGACAAGTCGGGCTCGATGGTCAATCCGGAACTGTTTTGGGACGATGACAACGACGATGCCGACGACGACGGATTTGTCGACCAAAACCCGATGATAATGGCGACGCCCAAGGTCTCGCATTGGCGCAGTCTCCACGATGTGGTGACCCTGATCCTCACGAACTTCAACGATAAGATCAACATGGGTGCGACGCTGTTCCCCAGTGTCGACGCCCAACCGGTGCTGGGGCCGGCAGCGTGTTTGGTCATCACCACCCCCGAAATCCCCGTCGCCCCAATGAACGGCAACAACGTTCTTGCCGGGATCCCACCTGCTTGGGCTGAGGATCTCGCCGGGGGAACCCCGGCCGAAAAGGGCGTGACCACGTCGTACGACCACCTCAAGGGCCTCGGTGGCTCCAATAATCCGATCGCCATTTTGGTGACCGACGGAGCCGCCAACTGCTCAACCTCGGCACCCGACGATATGGCCCTGCTCGACTACGACGAAAACCTCGTCCCGACTGTGGCCGCAGCGTTCAACACCGATAACATCCCGACCTATGTCGTCGGTATCGACATCTCGTCCGAGCCCGACCCCCAAGGCACCATCACGTTCGACGTCCTCAACGATCTGGCGGTGGCCGGTGGTGTGCCCCGCGAAGGCACCGAAAAGTTCTACAACGCGACCAATAAGCAGGAACTGCAGGAGGCTCTCGACAATATCCTCGACACAGTCCTTGATTGTACACTTGAATTCCCGGACGGGTTCCCGCCCGACACCGAGCCGACGATCGACAACTATCCTCAACCGCTGAACCATAGCGCCGACTGTTCGATGGAGGACGGATGGAAGCTCAACGAGAGTGGCGACTTCCCAATGATTGATCTATGCGGAGCACTGTGCATCTATTTCCAGCAATGGGGGGAGCTTCAGCTCAAGTTCGTGTGTAGCGGAATGCCATGATGGTATTAGACAGCCTTGGCACGGTTATTGTTCCCCAAACATGCCCCCCACCCAAATCCTCGAAGCGCTCCAGCTCCTACTCGAAGGATTTAATAATTTTAGTAATCATCAACAAAACACCACCTAAAAGACTCGCCCCAGCGACCACATCGTCATTGGCGCGTTCTTATCAGCCTTCGTCTGGCGGCCATGAAAACAAACACTTAACGATGGGGAAGATGCTCCAGCCAGGCGAACACATCGTCGGCGACTTGTGACGTCACCGGCTCGGAAGCCGAACCCGAGTCATCACCAGCCGATTCGCGCCCTCGCGCGCAGCGTCCTCGCTCCCGTGAACATACT
>CAZUPD010000245.1:0-8322 GCA_964621785.1 uncultured Nannocystaceae bacterium | reverse complement strand
TTTGGATCCGTCTTCGCAGCCACCGATACGCGCAACGGCAGGGCTGTCGCGCTCAAGGTCCCGCTCACGTTCGACCTCGAGAGCATGTCGGAGTTCTACCGCGAGGTTGAATTGGTCGAGCGCCTCGACCACCCAAACCTGCTGCCGCTGGTGAAGTTTGAGCTAGTCGGCAGCCTGCCGGTGGCCGCCTATCCCCTCGGACGGGAGTCGCTCGAGGCCCGCCGCGGACGCCCGATGCCGCGAAAGTCAGCCGCTTGTTTCGCCGCCCAGATGTTGGCGGGCCTCTCCGAGATGCACAGCTGCGGCATTCTCCACTGCGATATCAAGCCGGACAATCTGATCCTGTTCCCCAACCAGGTGTTAAAGATCGGTGATTTTGGCTTGGCGATCGATTTCTACCGCGACCGCCGGAAGGTGTGTTCAGGGACCATTGAGTACATGGCTCCCGAGCGTGCCCGAGGTTGGGTTTCGCGGCGATCCGACGTGTTTTCGGCAGCGCTGGTGATTTTTGAGCTGTTTACCGGACAACTGCTCAAGCGGCCATTCGATTGGCCCACGACCGGCTATCGACGGCTCGATCAGCGAGCACCCGGATTGGCCCCGGTGTTGCAGCGCGCATTGCGACGGGACCCGGCGCACAGGTATGCGAGTGCGAGGGAGCTAGAAAATGCATACACACGCGTTTGTCGTGGGTGGTCGTCGTAGCGCCCCGCGTCGGGTGGCCCCGTTCGACAAAGATGTCCGCCAGCCGGGCTAGCTCGGGCGATACGCGGCGAGTAGTTCCCGCAGGCGGGCGAGGGGAATGCCGGGGGCGACATGTCCCGAGTGACCGACCATGGTGTCCGCCATCAGCAACGAGTTGAGAATCGCTTCTTCGGATGCTTCGATCGCGGCTTCGTACAGCGGGTCGACCCGGGCATCGAGGAGGATTTTCATGCGGTAGACCATCCCCTTGGCGGAACGGGGAACGGTGTTGGCGGTTGAAAAACCGACGATGATCTCACCCGAGCCATGGGCGGCGATCGACCCACAACGGCCGATCCCGAGGGCGACGCGTTTGCACAGTCGCTGCAGCTGGTGGGGAAGCAGCGGGGCGTTGGTCGCGACGACGGCGATGATGCTCCCGCTGCAGTGGAGCCGGCGCGGGGCGTCGGGTTGCTCGCTGGCGAGGATGCGCCCGACGGGGACACCGTCGACCCGGAGGTCGCGCAGGGAACCGAAGTTGCTCATCACCAACACGCCGATGACATAGCCTCCCTCGCTCACCGGGAGTTTGCGCGACGATGTGCCGATGCCGGCCTTGAGGTCGCAGGTCATCATGCCCGTACCGCCGCCGACGCTGCCCTCCGCAACCATACCCGTGCGGGCGCTGTCGATCGCTTGGTAGACGTGCTGGTGCTGGACGTGGTGCCCGGCGATGTCGTTGAGCCAGGAATCGTCGCACTCGCCGACGACCGGGATGATGACATCGTACATGTCGCCGATCCCCGGATTGTGCTCGACCATGTACTTGACGACCGCTTCAGAACATGTGCCTACACTCATCGTGTTGGTGAGGATGATCGGTGTTTCGATCAGACCCCACTCGGTCACCTGTGTCAGTCCGGAGATTTCGCCGGCGCCGTTGAGAATGAAGCCCGAGCCGACGATGCGGTTTTGAAAAATGTCACCGGCGTTGGGCAAAATCGCGGTGACCCCGGTGCGCGCAGGTCCCTGACCGGGGCGGAGATCGCCGTCGCCGTGGATGACCGTGCAGTGGCCGACACGGACGCCGGCGACGTCGGTGATGGCGTTGTACCTCCCGGTCGGGTAGCGGCCGATGGTGATCCCGAGTTTGCGGGCGCGTTGGCGTTTGAGTGTGGTCATGATGCAGATACAATCAAATCCGGGCGCGGGTGGCCAGGGCTCGTTTACGCCGCCGCAGGGCAGGGGCCAAAATCTCACCGATGAGGTCGCGGAAACTCATCGAAGCCGCCTCGGCGATCACACACAGGTCGGAAAAGCCAGGGGTGAGCCCGGGCAGTGGGTTGCACTCGATGAAATGGACATTGCCGGCGGCGTCGAGGCGGAAATCCACGCGTGCGACATCCCGGCACCCGAGGGCGACAAAGGCTTTGCGAGCGGCGCGTTCGAGGGCACGGGCGAGTTTGGGGTCGACAGCGGCAGGTGTCTCGTAGCGGGTGTGCGCGTCCTCGCCGAACTTATCTTCGTAGCCGTAGACCGGATGGGGATCGGTTTTATCTGTAAATACAATTTCCATCGCCGGCAGCACCCGCGGACGACGACCGCCGAGGATGCCCAGCGTAAACTCCCGACCCGGCAAAAACTCCTCGACCAACATGGGCTGGTTGTAGCGCTGCAGGTGGGTCTGGACGCGGGTGCGCAACATGGCCTCGTCGGTGACCACACTCGAGCGATCGACCCCCTTCGAGCTTCCCTCGGCCACTGGTTTGACGATCAACGGAAACGTAAACCCCTTGGGCAGACGTTCGCGCCCGGTCTTCATGACGAAGAACTTCGGGGTGTGGACACCCGCGAGGGCGACCACGCGTTTGGCGAGACCTTTGTCGAGGGTCAGGCTCAGGGCGACGGCGTCGGATCCGGTGTAGGGGATGTCCAACATCTCGAGCAGGGCGGGGACCTGGGCTTCTCGACTGCGTCCGCGCAGACCTTCGGCGATGTTGAAGGCGACATCGATCCGGGTGGTGAGCAGCTTTGTCGGAAGTTCGGGAGTGGCCTCGAGGAGGACGACTTCGTGGCCGAAGGCGGCGATGGCCTCGGCGATGCTGTCGATCGTCGACTGGCCGTCGAACTCGGCCTGTGCCTGGGGATCTTCGCCCGGGGCAACCGGCCGTCGGAGGTTGTGGAGCAGGCCCACACGCAGGCGCTCGCGCAAGGGGCGGGTGCGGACCAGTCCCAAGGTTCCACCGCGGCGGGCGATTGCACTGCGACACACCGCGTCGAGGACTTGGGCGACCGTCGTACAACCAGCGAGCGCAGCCGATTCGTGAAGACTGGCCCCGGGCTCCAAACTCGGCAGGGCGTTGACCTCTAAAAACCGAATGTCGCCGTCGGGGGTCAGGCGGAAGTCGAGGCGGGCCAAATCACGGATCTGCAGGGCCCGGATTGCGCGACGCGAGGCGTCGATCAATTTTTCGTGGATTTCGGGGGAGATCGCGGCAGGAACCCGTACGCTCACGCTCGATCCATCGCCCTGTTTTCGTGTATAATCATAGATTGTGCGGTCGCCCTGGGTATCGCCGGCAAACAGGTACTCCGCAGGCGCGAGAACTCCCCCGGTGTGGGGGCTGATCCCCTCTACAAAGGGCACGGTGATATCGCGGCCACAGACAAACTCTTCGACTAGGATCCCGTCGGGAAACTTGGCGAGGAGGTGTCGCAAGCGGGCCGGGAGCAGCTCGGGATCGGCGAGCACACTATCGGGGGTAATCCCCTTCGAGCTACCTTCGTAGTTCGGTTTGAGGATGATCGGATACTGCAGATCGGCGACGGCTTGGAGATCGTCGAGTGAGGTGACAAACACCCCGCGGGGGACCGGAACGCCATGCTCGGCGACGACCTTTTTGGTGAGGTGTTTGTCGAGGGTCAGTGCACATACATAGGCATCGGAGCCCGTGTACGCGAGGCCGAGCTCGTCGAACAGCGCGGGAAAAAATGCCTCGCGAAAACGGCCGTGGCGACCTTCGGCCGTATTGAACACAAGTTCTGGCGCGAGTGACTCGAGTACCGCCACAGTGTGCGCCGCCGGTCCGGAGACTTCGACGGGGTGAACGACGTGACCCGAGGAACGCAGCGCTGCACACAGGGCAGCGATCGTCTCAGGCCGGTCGAACTCGGCCTCGTCCTCGGTGTCGTGGAGCTGGAGGTTGTGAGTGAGTGCAATGCGCACGGGCTGTTGGAGTCGCCGGGGAGCAAAAGGGTGCAGTCACCGGCTATTTTTTAGGCCGCGGTCTTACCAAGGTCTGACGACGCACCGCTGGCTGTCTCAAAACGGGGAAAGCCGAGGCCCTATGGGACTCTGTTTCCGGTCACCTCGACCACGATCGGATTGTGGTCGGACGCCTCGACGCCCTCGTGGCTCGGGCAGTCGACGACCTCGGCCCGGACCGGTTGCAACCCGCGGCCGGCGAACCAATCGAGGCGCATCGGCACAGCCCCGCCGTAGGGCTCGAGCCGTTTATCGATCCACTTGCGCAGCCCGTGCCAGATCATCCCGCCCTTGGGCATGTTGCCGTCGGTCAGCTTGCGGTACTTGGGACTGTTGCCCTGGTAGTAGAGGGTTCCACGGTCGACATCGTTGAAGCCCTCGACCACGAAGTTGTTGCGGTGCAGAGCCGTGAACACCGGGCGGTCGAATACGTGGCCCGGAGTCATGTACTGGCGCACCGTGCCGTCAAACCCGAATCGCAGCATCTTGTGGGAGAAGTTGCCGAGCAGCCCGAGCATGCTCCCGAGGTCGTAGGTGTTGGTGTTGAGGTCGCCTCCGAGGAGGACTTGGCGGCCACCGAAGCGCGCGAGTGCATCTGCAATGATTTGGATTTGGCGACCGCGGTGGCGGGGCGGACTAAATGGATCGAGGTGGGCCACGACCACGGTCGTCCGTCCGCACGGAAGTTCGACCTCGCACATGAGGGCGCGCTTGGTCCCGAGGCGCTTTTCGACCACGTGAAACTTGTCGCGAAACTCCGGCAGGGGCACCGCCAAAAACCGTCGAATGGGGTAGCGGGTCAGCAGGGCGCATCCGTGGAGCGCCAGGGTGTTGGGTCGCCCGTGGTCGCGTTCGGTCGCATCGCCCGAGCACAGCACAATGTGCTGGTTGGCAAACACATAGCCCATCCCGAGTTCGGCCGCGAGTTGCCGCGGGACATCGCGGTTGTGCGACCGCCCCATCCCGATGTCGACCTCGGTCAGCAACATCAGATCGGCATCGGCGAGTTGAGGATGGGTTTTGAGGCTTTGGGCCAGGGCCGGGTAGGCGATCCCGCGTTCGACGTTCCAAGCCACAGCAGTTGTGCTGCGACGTTTGCCGAGCGCGGCCTGGGCATTGCGCAGGTCCCATGAATACCCGCCCAACACCTGTTGGATTGCACCTGCATGTTGCTGATACAACTTTGATCGGGTCAGTGCGGATCTTTTTTTGATCCCGCCAAACTCCTCGAGCACCTCCGGCGGGATGTCGTGGGTGAGGGTGTTGTGCAGCGGAAGTCCACCCTCGAGGTGAAGCTCCGGGGTCGGTGACTGGGCAACTCGGGCGTGCGCAGGCATGCGTTGGCGAGGTCAGTCGTTTGGCACGATCGTGCGCAGGTTGTCGACCGCGTGTACCGGAGCCCGGTCGCCGGCCATGAGATGGGCGATCGCCGAGTACACCAGACGCTGGGCGGCGACCCGACTCTTGCCGGCAAACTGTTTGGAGGTGACGGCGATCGTGTAGTGACCGCCCCCGCCGGTAACGTCGACGATCGCATCGGGGATGTTGCCCTTGATGGCTTCGGCGATGGCGTCGGTGACCGAACCCTGAAAGTCCGTCGGATGCTCGCTCATGGCCGGGCTCTATAACACAGTCGTGACAAAAACCCTCCCACCATGTGGGTGCGCGCACAGAGGCCGCCGCGGTGGTATTCTCGAGAGAATGCGTGGGTCGGGGATTCGAGCGGGTGTACTCGCACTTGCGCTCGTCGGCTGTGACACTCAAACGGGTGGCACCACGGGGACGAACACTGGTGGTGAGACAGAGGAGACAGACGAAACCAACGGAACGGTGGGATCGGAGACAGGTGGTGAGATCCTCGGTTGCGGTGAGGAATGGACGACTGTCGTCAGCGACCTCGAGCAGGAGATCACCGGGTTCTCGCGCACCCCTGCCGAAGTCCTCGAGGTGATCGGTGGTACTCGAGTGGGGACGTTTACGTGGGAGCAGATCGACGGCCCGATCTCGACCCCCTACGCGGGGACGCAGACGCCGGTGACGTGGGAGGTCGCGCCGACCGGTGGCGTTCGCTATGTCGAGGTCGAGCTCCACGGCCAGTTCCCCGACAACAACCCGGGAGGGTTTTATTGCACCCATCGCCTCGAGTTCGATGTCCAACTGACGATGACGAGTGAAGATGGTGTATTTGCAATTGATGCGCCGTCGGTCGTCACCGTTGAGATCTACAGTCAGAGCAATCAGCCGAACATGTCGCCATCGCTCATCTATGCGATCGACTTCACAAGCCACGAGGGGCTCCTGAGCGCCTCGGATTTCACAGTCGGTGAGGGCGAGTTACAGGCCGTGTACATCTACGCCTCTGGGCTCGACGCCGTCATCGACGGAGGGCTGTCGATCGACGTGTTGTACGATTGGGGATATGTCGGGGCCTGGCTAGGCACGCTGCAAGCCTCTTAGTCCGGATATCGAGCGCAATTCGTTCGTGCCATGCTCGATTTGGCGAAATGACACCCGCGCAGCAACAATGTCGTGAGCTATGAAGGGACTGTCAGGCTGTGGCGGCCCGTAGGGTTCGGCTATGCTCGATGTCATGGTTACACAACGTTGGTTACGCAGTATGGGGAAGGGCATCGTCGTGGCCGCGGTCGCAGCGTGTGTGGCGACTGGTTGCGACACGAAGGACGGCGAGACCGGTGAGTCCGACTCCGAGACGGGATCCGAAACCGAAGGTGAGTCGGACTCCGAAACCGGCGACCCGGTCGGTGGGTGCGGAGCCGAAATGACAACCGTGGTCAGCGACCTCAACGGGGCGATTCCCGAGTTTGAAAGTACACCCGCCGAGATTTTGGCAAGTGTCGAGGGGACCAAGATGGGCGAGTTTTCGTGGGCGGAGGCTGAGGAGTTTGTGACCACGCCCTACGCTTCGACGAGTTCTCCGCTGGAGCTGACCATCACCGGTGGCGGCGAGGTTCGCCTCATCGAAGTGGAGCATCACGGAAGCTACCCCAACGGACAGGAGGGCGGCGAGATGTGCTCCCATCGGCTCGAGTTTGACGTCGAGCTGAGCTTCACGACCGATGACGGTGTATTTGCACTGACCGATGCCGCCGTGGTCGAGTACGCACCACTGAGTTGGCAGGGCGGCCCATCCTTCTACCACGAGATCGATTTTGCCAAGAATACCGGCACGCTGATGGAGAGCGACTTTACGATTTCGGAGGGAGAGTTCTCGGCCGCAATTTTGTCGGCCGCGTGGATCGAGGGAGCCTTCGACGGGAGCCTGATTATCGAGGTCCTCGGTGACGAGTGGGTCGGGGCAGGGTTTCTCGCATCGTTTGACGCCTCCTGAACCGAAGCGCTGGCACGACACAAGAGTGAGGCGGCATCGGGTGTACCCGGGTCGCCTCGTCTCGTTCGAACAAATCAAGGTAGCGAATCGAGCGGGGCCGCGAATCGAGCGGGTTCACCCGGTCGCCTCGTCGCGTTCGGCCGACCCCCACCAGCGAACCAAATCGTTCGAACTGGGGCGTGTGTCGTTCGACCGGAAAACAATTGCGAAAAAGATTCGCCGAAACTCCCCGTGTCATTCGACCGGAAAACAATTGCCTAAAGTGTTGTGATTCGGACGTGAATGACAAGCGCTCGTTTGACCGGACCGTCGATTCACAATGGCTCGAGTCGCCTGTGTCGTTCGGTCGAGAAACAATTGCGAAAAGTGTTGGGATACGGAAAAAAAAGGTACGATGGAGATGCCCTGTGTCATTCATCCCGCAAACAATTGCGGAGAATTTGTCATGATCGGTCGAATGATTGGCAACATCGATGTCGTGAGGTATGAAAATGCTGTCAGATTGCGACAGTCGTTTGAGTCGCTATATTGGAGTCATGTTTACACATAAACTGAATTCAAAGATTGGTAAGAGTTTTGTTGCGCTGACGTTTGCGATGTCCATCGCCGGGGGTTGCGACACGAACAGTGGTGATACCGACGAGGCGGATACGGTCGCGTCGTCCGAGGGCGAGTCCGAGACGGATTCGGAAACCGGCGAAACCGAGTCGGACTCCGAGGGAGAGACGGGCGAGACGGGCGAGACGGGTGAGACGGGTGAGACGGGCGAGACGGGCGAGAGTGACTATGGCAGTTGTGGCGCGGAAGTGATTTCGGCGGTCACCGACAACGACGCGGCGATTCCCGACTTTCCCGACACGCCCGCCGAGTCTATCGCCCTACTAGAAGGTATGCGGACCGGCACGTTCACCTGGCTCGAACAACAGGGGACGTTCGCCGATACACCCTACGAGAATACGAGTTCGCCGCATGCGATGAGTGTCACCGCGACGGGCGATGTGCGGCTCGTCGAGGTCGAGCGCGA
>CAZUPD010000244.1:6773-8624 GCA_964621785.1 uncultured Nannocystaceae bacterium | reverse complement strand
CTCCGACTCGACACCCCCACTACCAACGATTCGCTTTCGGCTTGCCACCACCCAACACTCTCCGACTCGTAGCCACTACCAACGATTCGCTATCGCCTTGCTCCCACCCAACACTCTCCGACTCGACACCCCCACTACCAACGATTCGCGGTGGAATTTTGGCCGAGAAAAGAGCCCAGAGGGATGCAGCTGTAGTGGGCTACTGCAAATCCCTCTGGGCCTTTTCTCGGCCAAAATAACCCGCGCGCACTCACTCAGGAGGAGGAAGCATCGTTAACGAGGCCTTAGCCAGCTGCCCGGTGATGAATCCCGGGGCCAGTCGCGACATGAACCTCAGCTGGTTTGCCTGACCTGGCCGGATCTCCTCGTGGCCTGCACGGAGGCCCTTGATCGTAGCTGCCACAAATTCGTCGAGCGACATCAACTTCACCCCCGCATTCGGGTCGAGGTTTGCATTCATGGCGGTGTCGACCGCCGGGGGTGCGAGCTCGACGACACTGACACCTGACTCTTTGAGCTGGTAGCGCAGCGACACGGTGTACGAGTGCACCGCCGCCTTGGTCGCGCTGTAGATCGGTGCACAGGCCAGCGGCACAAACGCGAGCCCCGACGACACGTTGATGATCGTCCCTTTGTTTTGGGCCAACAAATCGACCAGTGCTGAGGTCATGCGAATCGTCCCCGCGACGTTGATATCCAACTCATTGGTCAACGTCGCCAAGTCTCGACTCGGGCTGCTCAGATTTTTGTACAGCATGATCCCCGCGTTGTTGATCAGGACGTTGAGCTCGGGATGATGCTCTTTCAGGAGTTGCGCAAGCTCTGTCACCGCTTCGACATCGCTGACATCGCTGCGGTATGTGTGCAACGCTGGGTGCGCCACCTTGGCCTCGTCGAGTTTCTCCTGACGCCTGCCGGTGATGATCACCTCGTTGCCGAGCTGCAAAAATTTCTCGGCGAGTGCGAGACCGATGCCCGCGCTTCCGCCGGTGATGAGGATGGTGTTGCCCTGCAGTTGCATGAACATGTTCCTACTGCACCGAGCTCGCGCTCGCAATCGCCGGCATCCGATACACATGGAACGTGGATCCGTCGAACCCTCTCGCTCGCAACTCGCGGTTTGGCTTGCGTCGGCGACTGCGTTTGCCTTGGACCACATCGATAAAATTCGCGACGGTTTTGCGATCTTCGACGGCGCTGGGCCGATCACCGAAACATCCGCGGACGGCATATCGACCTATGGAGCAGACGAGGGGTTGAGCTTCGATGCGGTTTGAACACTCAGTGCATTTGCAACTCTCCGCCCGAAGGGGTGTGTGACTGCGACTCGCGACAACCCAACAACGTCCACAACTCGAACGCCGGCACCTCGGCTTCGCTGGTAACCACGTCGCGTCGCGCGACGGTTCGCCCCTGGCTCGCCAGCGTACTTTGCAACCCTTCCTGGGCGAGTGCAGCATCTTGGAACTGGCCGCCGACAAAGTTATCCCCGACGGTGAACAGCACATAGCAGACATCGAAGCTGAGAAAAATCGAGTGATAGGCCATCTCCAAGCGCTCGAGTCGTGTCCCTTTCGTGCCCAGCAGCGGCCAGCCGTGTAGCGGTTGGATCTGTCCGTTCGATGACACCGACGTGGTTGTAATCGGTCGTCAGCATCTCCATGCCCTCGACCTGCAGACGCTCCAAGTGGGTGCTCACCGCTCGTTGGGCACGTCCTGGCAACATCGGGTTACCGGTGTTCTCCTGATCACGTCGAACCTTGGCCGCGAGCACCCGGGCACCACCGTGAAGCAAACCTCACCAAGCGATCCTATCACAGGTCGATGATGTCATAGTCGGGCAACAGCAGG
>CAZUPD010000244.1:0-6673 GCA_964621785.1 uncultured Nannocystaceae bacterium | reverse complement strand
CCTCACCAAGCGATCCTATCACAGGTCGATGATGTCATAGTCGGGCAACAGCAGGCCGCGGATGGCCCGGGGCTTGGTCCGATCGGTGCGCAGCAGGACGCAGCCCGGGAGTCGTGACACCTTGATCCCGGACGGGGTCAACTCCCCGGTAAACGCGGAGTCGGGCTGTTCGTCGCGCTCGATCCCGCGGCCGTTCCACGCACTCGAACGGATCTGCCACTCGCTGACCTCGACCGTAAATTTGAGTGTATCTGCATCTTGTACCACTGTGCCAACACTCGAGTTCCACTCGGACCGCCAGTCACGGTCTTCGGGTGTGTTCATGAGTATCTGGCAAATCAGTTCAAACCGGCCTTCGGGTGTGATCGTGAGACCGTACTGCCCGACACTGGCCGGGCTCGCAGGTGGGATGACCTGAAGTTCATAAACTCCGTGCATCGCCGTCACTGTAGCGCGGCCGTCTGCAGGAGGCTTTTATAATTTGTGCATACATTGTTTCGCGCGCAGGGATGCCGTCGAGCTCGACCGTATCCGCCCGTTGGCGTTCGCCGTATCCGCGACGCGACACAGCCCCGCTCAGTGTTGTGTGAGCTCGACCGCTTTTCGCATGTTGACCGAGACCAACTTCGACACCCCGCGCTCCTGCATGGTGACGCCGTAGAGCCGGTCTGCGATTTCCATGGTCCGCTTGTTGTGGGTGATGATGATGAACTGGGTCGTCTGGGCCATCTCTTTGACCATCCCGCAAAACCGGCCGACGTTGGCCTCGTCGAGCGGGGCGTCGACCTCATCGAGCAGACAAAACGGGCTCGGGCGGTGCAGGAATAGGGCGAAGATCAGGCTGGTGGCCGTGAGGGCCTTTTCACCGCCGCTGAGCAACTCGAGGCTGCGAACCTGTTTGCCGGGGGGTTGGGCGATGATCTCGACACCGGTCGACAACAGGTCACTCGGCTCGGTGAGCTTGAGGGCCGCCCGACCGCCGTTGAACAGCCGCGGGAACAACTTTTGGAACAGCTCGTTGACCGCCTCAAAAGTCTCCTGAAAACGCTCGCGCGTGGTCGCGTTGATCGTGTCGATCGCCTCTTGCAACTGGGCGATCGCGTCCTCCAAGTCGGTGCGCTGGCCGGTTAGATATTCGTAGCGGGCGTTGACCTCTTCGAACTCTTGGATCGCGGTCAGGTTGACCTCGCCCATGCGCCCGAGAATTCGCTTGAGCTCGCGCTGGCGGTTTTTCTCGGTCTCCCCGCACATCGGCCGATCGTGGAAGTCGATGATCAGCTCCTCGACTTCGCGATCGAACCGCTGCATCACATCCTCGGCCAAGTGACTGGCTTCGAGTCGCAACTCCTTGAGTCCGAGTTCGACCTCGCCCAAAACCTCGCGCTGTTCCTCAAAACTCCGGCGCAGGTTTTTGAGTGCCACCTCTAGCTCGTCGACGGTGAGGCGGGCGGTGTCATGGGCCTCGCGGGCATCGTGAACGCGCTCACTGGCCTGTTTGTGGAGCTCGAGCGTCATTTCCCGATCGTCGACGGCAGCTGCGATCGCGGCGGTGAGTTGTTCGATCCGAGCTTCGCCTTCGGCTGCCTTTCTAGACAGATTTTTGACGCGCTCGCGCTCGCTGACAACCTGGCGCTCGAGTCTTGTTTTGGTCTGCTCGAGGGCATCGCGTTGCTGCTGCCAGCGGGCCAGTGTCACCTTGGCCTCGGTCAGTCGTTCCGACACCGCGTCGCGCTGATCGGTGAGTTCGGCGAGGCGGCCCTGCAACTCGACGATCCGATCTTCGAGCTCGGGGAGCACGGCGCGGTCGCTGGCCAAGTCCTCGCTCATCTCGCTGGCGTCATCGCGTTTTTTGGCCACCTCTTGGTCGAGCCGGATGCGGTCGCCGTCGACACCTTCGACCCGGCGGGTCGCCTCGTCGATGGCCCGAAGGACACGTTGTAATTCCTGCTCGGCATGGACCTTGTTTTCGGCCGCCTGCAGTTGCTCCCCTTCGATCGCCTCGCGCAGTTCCTCAACCTCGGCCAAGCGTTCCGCCAGCAGTTGGTTGCGCCCGCGGGCGGCTTCGAAATCGGTGGTCAGCCCCTCGACGACCTCGGTGAGCTCACGGATCTCGCGTTTTTGTTGCAACAGTGCCGAGTCGACCGCCCGCGAAGATCCGCCGACGACCACCCCGGAGGGCTCGATGCGATCGCCCTCGACGGTGACGATCGTCGAACCGGTGACGCCGCTGTGCCACAGCTCTAGGGCGTGGACCAGGCGCTCGACGACGATTGCATCGCCGACCAACACCTTGGCCAAAGGACCCATGTTGTCGGGGACATCGATGAGCTCGGCGAGTTGGCCGATGACGCCGGGGCGCGCGAGGAGTTCGTGTCTGGAGATCGTCGGCCGACCTTGGGTAGGCGCCTGGAGGGTCGCCTGCGAAGGTGCACCTTGCGACATATCGACGACTTCAAACGGGCTGGTCGCCGTGCCGGGCTTGGCCCAGGCAACTGGTGTACCTGCAACCAACTGACTGGGGTCGCGGGTCAGTTGGGCGAGGGTTTCCTCGAGTGTGACCGGAGTCCGGCAATCCCGCGGCAAGAACGCGGTGCGTCCTTCCTGGACCTCTTTGAGCAACTCGACCCCGCTCACACCGACATCGGGTCCGTCGACGACCACGCCCTGGAGGCGGTCGCCCAACACGGCTGACACGGCTGCCTCGAGGTGGGCCGGTGCAGATACAAAGTCCGCCATGATTCCGAGGACCGCAGCTGAGGGCTCGCCCCGTTCCTGGATCTCGATGTCGGATTCGCTTCCGTCGGGATTGACCACCCGTTGCTTCGCGAGTTGTTCGCGGCGCTCCATCACCACCTGCACACCGCTGGTACACCCGCGGTAGCGGTTTTGGATCTCCTCGAGTGATTGCAAGCGCGAGCGGGCGCGCTGCAACTCGCCGCGCAGGGTATCGAGCTCAACCTCGGCGCTGCGGGTCTGCTCGCGCAGTTGCAGGCGTTCGCTGTCGAGCTCGCGGCGCCGGGTCGCGAGTTGTTCAACCCGGGCCTTGGCGGCCTCACACGCGTCTTCCCGACCTGTGCGTTCGGACAGTGCCTGCTCGAGCTGAGCATTTGCAGCTGCAACCACATCGCCGAGGGCGAGCCGCCGCTCTTCCAACTCCGCGACTGCTTGCAGGCGAGATTCGACATGGGCCTGGGCCGAGGCAACCCGCGCTTGGAGGGTCGCGTGTTGGCTGCGGGACTCCTCGAGTTGTTCTTGGGCGCCGCGCAATTGGTGGACGATGGCTTCGTGCTGCTCACCCAACGAGTCGGCCGCCTGTTCGGCTGCGTCGTCCCCCTCGCCCATGGTTTCGTAGTCGACGAGCAGTTGCTCTAACTCGGTTTCTAAGCCGGCTAAGCCCTGCTGGACGACTCCGGCTTCGGCGCGCGATTGGGTCACACTCTGGCGCAGACCCTCCTGTTCGCGGCGCTGATACTGGGCTTCGGCGTCTCCCAACTGCAGGCGATTTTCGAGTTCGTAGACCTGTTGCTGACACTCGGTCAACCGGGCCTCGCACTGACTGAACTCGAGGCGACCGGCGGCGAGCCGGGTCTCGTGGGTTTGTACGGCCGTGCGCAGGTTGCCGACCTGTTCGGCGAGGTCGACCCGACGGGCTTCGAGCACGCGTCCGGTCATGTCGAGTTCGAGGTAGCGATGGCTGGCCATCCACCACTCGAGGTCGCGCAGCTCGTTGCGATAGCGTTTGTACCGGGCAGCTTTTTGAGCCTGACGCCGCAGGGTGCCTAACCGACCTTCGAGCTCACCGATGACATCGCTGACCCGCAACAGGTTTTGCGTGGTCTGGGCGATCTTGCGTTCGGCGGCCTGCTTTTGCGATTTAAACCGGGTGATGCCGGCGGCTTCGTCGATGACGTAGCGACGATCTTCGGGCTTGCTGCTGACCAGCCGCCCGACCTGCCCCTGTTCGATGATCGAGTAACCCTTTGCACCTGCACCGGTTCCGATCATCAACTCGTTGATGTCGCGCAGGCGGCTGGGGACTTTGTTGATCAGGTACTCGCTGGTGCCGTCGCTAAACAGTCGACGGGTGACGGCGATCTCGGTGAAGTTGAGGTAGGCGACCGGGACATCGCCCTGGTTTTCAAACGTGATCGTGACCTCGGCCATGCCCCCGGCCCCGCGCTTGGCCGTGCCGGCAAAGATGACGTCGCGCATGCCCGAGCCGCGCAGGTGCTTGGCCCGCTGCTCGCCGAGACACCAGCGCATGGCGTCGACGATGTTGGACTTGCCGCAGCCGTTGGGGCCGAGCACAGCTGTGACATGGTCGTCGACGTGGACAACTTCGCGGTCGGCAAACGATTTAAAACCGATGAGCTCGATCTTCTTGATACGCATATAAAGGTTGCCCACCTACGGGCCGTATGTCGGGATACCAAACGATCGCGTGGGCAGAAAAGTGCCCCGAGCCGTATCTAGCTTGGATATCTCACCTAAAACGGGCCGCTGCTAGCGAGTTATCCACAGATCTCCCGTGTGCCTACATGTTGTGGCGGCGGACTTTTTGGGCGAGCTGTGCTACGAGAGCCCTCGGCTATGGACCTTCCGGCAGAACTTCTGCTCGTGCTCGCGGCACTCTTGGCAGGCGCCGCCGCGGTCATCTATTTCCGCCAGCGGCGAGCTTTGCCCGGCAAGCCCGAGGCCAAGCAACTCGAGCAGCCACAGCGAGATCTGCCGGGGGATGTGTCCCGACAGACACCTGTCTCCGAGCGCAGGCCTCGGCCACGTGAACACACCCCGGCCGTGGTCGTGCCGCTGCCGGTCGAGAAACCTGCCGACCCGGCCCTCGCGGCGCGCAAAGCCGAGGAAGAACGCCTCCAAGCCGAACAGCGCGATCGCTACCGCAAGGGCTTGGCCCGCACCCGCGGCGGCTTTGTCAGCAAGCTAGCGAGGATCTTTCAGGCCAAACCACGGATCAGCGACGACCTGATCGAAGAGATCGAGATGGTGCTGTTTACCGCGGATATCGGGACCAAGACAGCACAGAGCCTGCTCGACCGGGTGTCGGCCGAGCTGCGCAAACAACAGGTCGCCGACATCGACGCGGTGTGGGGCGTGATCCGCCAAGCTGCCCTCGAGATCTTGGCGATCGAAGTCCCACCCCTCGACCTGACCCCGACACATCCTCCGTACGTCCTCCTCATGATCGGGGTCAATGGCGTCGGCAAAACCACCACCCTGGGGAAGTTGGCTTCTCGCTTCCAGACGGCGGGCCACGATGTGTTGTTGGTCGCCGGAGATACGTTCCGTGCCGCCGCCGGCGAACAGCTCGAGGTCTGGGCCCAACGCGTCGGCTGCGGGATCTACCAGGGCAAAGAAGGATCCGACCCATCTTCGGTGATCTTCGACGGGATCATCCACGGCCACGAAAACAACTACGACGTGGTCCTGTGCGACACCGCCGGACGGCTACACACCAAAAAAGAGCTGATGGCCGAGCTCGAGAAGATCCGCCGCACATGTGCCAAAGCGCGGGCCAAGGTCGCACCCGAGGCGCAGGACATCGACGGTCCCCACGACACGTTCCTCGTTCTCGACGCGACGATCGGCCAAAACGCCCTATCCCAGGCCAATCTGTTTAAAGAGACGATGGACTTCACCGGTATCGTCATGACCAAGCTCGACGGGACAGCCAAGGGCGGTGTGCTGTTGGGTGTGGTCGACGAGCTCGGGGTCCCGGTCCGGTTCATCGGCATCGGCGAGGGCATCGACGATCTGCGAGACTTCGACGGTGAGGCGTTTGTCGACGCGCTGCTCCTGCGCGAAGGCTAGCAGCCCGGCTCCTGCGAGATCTTGCGGTCACGCCACGACAGTTGCGGTTCACAAGCCCCAGTCAATGGCAGGGTTGATGGGCGCCCAAATTCGATGCACTTACAATATACCACGGCCTCAATAGTTGTGTAAGCAACGATTATGGGGTACCCAACACCGCAAAAAAACGGCTCTTTTCTGTAAAATAAGCAACGGGCGATCGCGGGAATTGAGCGCGCAAACAACTTGCGTATCCTCTCATTTTCCAATCCTTCTCAAATGAGGATTGACTCATTTGTTCACCTGTTCAAAAACTGCGATCAAATGGCGCAAGTGTGAAATCGCGGCGAGAAAAGATCCCAAAAAACTTCTTTTTACACTCTCGCACCCGCGTGGAGTCGAGCAAGCTTGTTTTGCTCCCTCGCCTTTACGCCTGCCCGCAAAACCCGCGTTTATTTTGGGTGTGCAACGGTTTACCGACTCCGATCAAAAATCGCGATTCTCTCATCTACGGACGATTCACTGACGTTTGCGGCGATCCAATTGTGAGATCCGATGCCGGCCAGGGGAGATTTTGCTGCGTCCAACCTGGGGTAGATGGGCCCGCATATGAGCGTTGTGCCTGCAAAATCTCGCTACGAGAAGCCCGAGTTTGCCCTTCGATGATCAAATTCGGACCGGCGACGAACTCAAATTGTTTCCCGCTTGTCCAGTTGTGACCCCGCCATGGGCTGTGATACGGTCCGTCCCCGAAATCCAGGTTCTTTTCATCCGAAAAGGGGTCCTGGACTTCGTTTCCTACAGCTCCTTCTCCTGCGCCTGTCGACCTGAGGTGAGCATGCGACGACTTCTCAGAACCTCTGCTGTA
>CAZUPD010000243.1:0-8629 GCA_964621785.1 uncultured Nannocystaceae bacterium | reverse complement strand
CATCCCCATCCCCATCCCCATCCCCATCCCCGTCGCCGTCGCCGTCGCCGTCTCCGTCCCCATCTCCAGCGGGATCGGTACTCGCGTCATCGGTATCCGTGGTGTCGCCTTCGGAAGTTTCGTCGCTTGTTTGGTCCGCGGTTTCGGACTCGCTCGCAAAGGAAGTTTGGTCCGCGGTTTCGGACTCGCTCGCAAAGGAAGTCGAGTCGTCGTCCGAGCCGGCGCAGGCGCAGGCGAGTAGGAGGAGCGAGAGGGATGTGGAGCGGATTTTCATGTGGAATCTCTGGGGGTCTTTGAGGTCTCGGCCTCGCGTACGAGGCCCTCGAGGGTTGGAAGGAGCAACTTGCGGCGCAGCAGCACCACGAGTTGTTCGCTGAGATCGGTGGCCACAGTGGCGAGGCGTGCGAGGTCGTCTCCCGCTTGGGGTACGACGCCGAGGCGGAACATCGACAGCTCCACCTTGACCAGCGCCTGCAGGGCGCGGATGTACTCGGCGAGGATTTCGGGCGGGAGCATCTCGTGACTGAGTCCGGCCTTGCGCGCCTGTCCGAGTACACGCAGCAATGCGAGATCGTCTCCCTCGTAGTACTCCTCGCCGTCCTCGTCGACCTGTGGCTCGGCGATCTTGAGGGCGCGAAACAGGTCGAGTGTCTGCGGCAACACACCGGCCGCGCACAGCGAAGCCCGAGAGCGTCGACCCTTGTTGCGCGAAGCCTCGAGCGCACGGCGAATCCCGACCCGGATGGCAAAATCGGCGGGGTCGAACTGCTCATCGATCTCGACCCCCTCCAACAGGGAACGGATCACTTTGAGTGGGAGAAAAAGTGTCTGCTGAAGGGTCTTGATCGCACGCACCCGGGGAATGAGCGCGGCGTCGTAGTACGCCATGTTGCGACTCGTTCGCACCGGCGGCGGCAGCAGACCTTCGCGCAAGTAGTGCTTGACGGTCGGTACCGGAACACCGCTCCGTCGTGCAAATTTGCTCATCTTGAGGAGTTCTGGTTGGCTTTCTCGCATGGACGAAAGTTGAAAGTTCGACTTTCAACTTCTAAAAAAGAACCGCGGGTGTCAACCCGTGAAACCGCACATTTCCCCGATCCCATGATCACCGTCTCGCGGAAAACGAAGTACTCGTCGTGTTTTCGATTGCACTCGCAACGCGTGACTTTTTCGAAGTGACAGCTCACATCGGGGCCTGTCGGGTCGCATCAGGCCCAACGCGACCTACCGGAGCCAACCCCCCATGCATCACCTCCCCTCCCGCATCCTCTTCCCTGCTCTGACACTATCCCTCACCCTGGCGACCGCCTGCGGTGGCGATGACCCCAACGCATGTGTCAGCGAGCGATTCGAGGCCCAATCAACCGTGCGGTTTGTCGCCGGTGAGACCTTCTACTTGCCGCGTTTGAGTGACGACGCGTCCTGTGGTGACCTGTCGTGGACCTTGGCCGAGGCCCCAGCAGACAGCGCGGCCGAACTCGTCCACGGTGCCGATGGCCTGTGGCGACTCACGCCCACGGTCCCCGGTAACTACCGCTTCACAGTCTCCAGCGGGTCCGACGAAAGTCTCGATTTGACGGTCGTCCCGGCTGATACACGACCGTTTACCAACCTCAACTACTACCCGTCGCAATCGCTGGCCGAAGTCGGCGGCGAGTTGTGGGTGGCCAATGTGCAAAACCCGAGTGTGACGCGGATCGACCCGACCAGCATGACGGTGATCGACGAATTGCACGTCGGTCCGTGGCCGGTCGCGATCGCGTGGCGTGAGGGGATGTCCTACGCCCTCGTCGCGCAACGCGGCAATGACACGCTCGGCTTAGTCGACATCGCTACCGGACGCCTGATCGACGCGATCTGGGTCGGCGACGAGCCGGCCAATGTGGTCGTCGGGCCAGATGGACTTCGGGCCTACGTCGCGCTCAAGAGTGAGGGTGCCATCGCCATCGTCGATCTCGAGCAGCGGGTACGGACCGAGCGGATCGAAGTCGTGGCCGACCCCTTGGCCATGGCGTTGAACGGTGACGGGAGCACACTCTTCGTCGCGAGTCACCGCTCGGGACACCCCTCGCGGTTCCCCTACGCAGACGATCCGGTCGATGCCGAGCGCGACCTCGCTGTGATCGACACGGAGTCTGGCGATGTCGTCAACTGGTGGCTCGATATCGGAACGACGATCACCGGCATGCTGTTCGACGCGGACAGCGAGACACTCTATCTCAGCCGGACGCGCAACGACACGGAAGCCTCGCTAGGCGATCCCGAGGACCCCAACTACTTTCACGAGGTCGCCGCGTTCGATCCCCAGACCGGGGCCGAGCTGCGGGCCGCAGACCTGACCCGCCAGGCCAGCAGTGGTGGGCATGCCGTCTCGCTGCACGGCCTCACACTCGCCGGCGGGGTATTGTGGGTCGCGGCGGAGGGTTCGGACCTCGCGCTCGCCCTCGCCCCGGACTCGCTCGAGGAACTCGCCCGGATCGACTCGCCCGGACGACCGCGCGGCGTCGTCGCGGCCGCCGACGCGGTGTTTGTCCACGGTGCGCAACAGACGATGCTCACCAAGATTGTCGGACAAGCGGCGGCGGGTCAGGTGCTCACGACCAGCGACCGCCGCCCGGACGATGTCGCCGCGGGGCAGTACTACTTCACCGGAGCGGGTCGTGACTACGCCCAGAACTGGTCCTGCAATTCCTGCCACGCAGATGGCCTTTCCGACACCTTGGTGTGGAACGCGGGACCGTTTTCAGGACGCAAGGTCAGCCGTCCGTTCTTCTGGCTCGAAGGCACCTACCCCCTAGGGTGGGACGGCTACCTGTCGAGCATCGACAACTATGCATTCACGGTCAACACCAACGTAGGCGTGCGCCCGACCACCGAGGAACACCGCGCACTGTCGGCCTACCTCGCCTCGATCATGCCTCCGCCGGCGGCCAACGGATTCACCCGGCGCGACGGCAGTCTCAGCGAAGAGGGTCTGCGCGGTCGGGACGTCTACGAGGGCGAGGCCGGCTGCGCGTCGTGTCACCCACTGCCGCTGACCACCAGCCGCGCACTGCTAGCCGACGGGATCACCGAGGGCGTCACCGACATTCCCGGATTGATCGGTAGCTATCGCCTCGGCGTCTGGCTCAAACGCGGTGAGGCGACGAGTCTCACCAGCGCCGTCGATCAGGTGTTCGCCTCGCTAGGCGACCCGGGCTTGAGCAGCGACGATCGGACAGCGCTCGACCGCTTCCTGCACGAACTGACCGCACGCGAATTGTTTGTCCTCGCCAGTGAGCCACGCCCCGGCACCGCAGCGGTGGCTGTCGACCAACCGATTTCACTGACGTTCTCGCACCCGCTTTGGGATGATCCGAACAACCTCGAGGCGATCGCAGTGGTCTCGGACGACGGTGCGAGCGTCGACCTCGACCGTGTGCTCGATCCCGATGGTCGTCACCTCATCCTCACACCGCAAGCACCCCTCGACGCCGGTACCGGCTACACGATCCGCGTCGATCCCTCGCTGCAGGGCTTCGACCAGCACACCCTTTGGGTCGCCGACACAGCCGAGCCGACGCCGTGGGAAGTCCCGTTTACCACCGCGGCATCCCCCGCGATGCGTCTGGGCGGCGACTACGTGTGGACCGTCGACATGCCGCTGGCCAATCCCGTGGAGATGGAGTTCGACCTCGACAACACCCTGCCGACCCCCGTACCGATGGTGGCCAGTGAGACCCTCAGCGGGGCGAATGTCGTTGTCGACTACGGTCAGGACCTCATCCTCGAGCGCGGGTTTTCAGTCGACGGCGAAACCCTAGTCGGCCCGGCCCTACCGATCCCGATCGGTCCGAGCTTCGCCGATAGCAGCGGAATCCAGGCGACGCTGGTCGACCTCGACGACGACGGGATCGGCGACTTCGCCGAGGGGGAGTTGACAATTTCGGGTCCTGGCTTCCTCGAAAGCGGGATCCATTGGACTTTGGCGCGACCGTCGGAGGGTGGCGCGTGCGACGAGGGCCCCTCCGGAGATGTTGCGATTTCCCTCGACTTCAGCGACGGGTTGACAATCGCGTTTGGCGAGGGAGATATCGGTGCGCTCGGCCTCTATGTCATGGACCCGCAGGCCTCGCCCCCGGCAGGTCCCGGACAACAAGTCTCTGGCGGGGGGGTTTATTGGTCGGTCCAGGCCGAGATGTTCCCAGTTGGCTTTGCCAGCCCAGTGGTCTACGGCGAGGTCCCAAGCGGCGGCGTCGATGCGACCGTCGATGTCGGTGGGGCCGCGCCGGGAGCCGCTCCCCTACAAAGTGGCCAATGCTACAAAGTCAATGTCCTCTCCGACGGATTCACACAGGGCGACTACGTATTTGTCATGCCCTAACTCAGGAGGCGCGAACGACTGGGTACGTCCAGAAGCGTCATGCCGCGCAACCTCGTACTCGCAGCAAGACATCCGAGCGAACAAGCCCCGCGGCCGGGTCAGCATCTGTGGTACCACCGGATACGGATGTCTCGCTGTCCCCCGCTTATCGGCTCGCTGCTCCTCACCATCGGGCTGGGTGTCGGTTGCAACCAAGCGACACAAGCCACATTCGACCCGGCGCCGCTCGGATTGCCGACGGTCGCCCGTGCCAGCGACGCGACCCAGGGCACCGTAAAAGCCTATCTCGGGCCTTTTGATGGTACTTTCACCGTGACCGCGGCAAATGACGCCACCGTCTCCCCCGCGGTCGGCACCCCCCTACTCGCCGACGATCGCCTCGATCTCGGCGAGGATGGTCTCGCGGTGATCTTATTCGCCAACGGCAATGTCCTGCGCATCGAAGGTCCACTCGCGCTCCCACTCAATGAACTCATCGGTTACGACGATCCTCCGGTCGCCGCCGACTTCGAATCGCGCCTGCGCAGTGCACTGACGAAGGCCGATCGCCAGCGTCTGCTCAAGTCCGAGCGGATCGGTGGGTGGCAACTTCGCCTGCGCGCCGTCGATGGTGTGGCAGCAGAGCCAGAACTTGTACCCGAAAAGACCAAGGAACGTCTGACAAAGCCTGTAAAGGACGGTTACGGCGGAATGGGCCGGGACGAGAAGTCGCGCGAGGACACCAACCCCCTCGACCCATCCCAGGACATCGACGGGGATTTCTCCCAAGCATTGCCACCGCCGAAGGAGATACAAAACCAAGGCACCAGCAAACATTCGACAGGGCCCGGCCGGGGTGACACGACAGGCTGGCAACAGGTGTCCGCGAAGTGGGTCGCGAATGAGGAGAGCATTGCCCTGCCCGAAGCGCTGCACAATGACATGGTCCACTGCCTGCAACCACTGCTGCAAACCCATGTCACCATCCTACTCACCGTGGTCGACGGCAACATCACTGCATTCGAGATCGAAGGGAGCCAAGCCACCTGCCTCAAGAAACTTGTCGGTCGCTCCGTCCCAGGCACCCACGCGAGTGGAAAACTGCGTGTGGTCTTTGAGCTGCGATAGCGACCATGGTTCACTTGCAAATACATCAAGCCATGGAACACCCGGCTCGCTGACGGAGATGGATGACCATGGGAATCCGCACCAGCGAACGCCCATTTCTCCTCGGCTGTGGTCTCGCCGTCCTCCTCGCCCTTCTGTGTGGATTGCACCGTTTCGGCGACCGCCTCGAACCCATCGAAGAACTCGAGCGTCTGACCCTCGATACGCGGTTTCGGATCCGTGGTCCCGAAACTCCCGGCAATGCGGTTGCACTGGTGGTCATCGACGATGAAACGGTACGCCGCCACCCTGAACTCGCCGAGCGCCGAGCTCCGTTCGCCGACCTGATCACGGCGATTGCCGACGATCAGGCGACCGTGATCGGCATTGATGGGATCCTCGCCGATCCCGAACGCCTGCTCGGGGATACACTCGAGCGGGATATCCACACCTATGTCGCGGAACACGAGCCGGACGATTCGCCTGGCGACCAACTTTTGCGCCGCGTCGACGAAGCCACGTCTGGCGATCGCAAACTCGAAGCGGCTGTACGGGCCGCGGGAACGGTCGTCCTCGGATTGAGCCTCGGCCGGCGTGGGGAACCCCTGCCCGAAGATCCGGCCCTGCGAAAGGGTCGCTACGACCAGTCGCTTCGCGGTGCAGTGCCCCCAATCGAGGCGGAACGTGGCCTGACCTCCCTTCCTCAATTCAATGCAGCTGCACGCGCCCTCGGGTCGATCACGTTGGTCGAAGATAGCGATCAAGCTGTCCGTGAACTCGGGTTTGTCAGTACCCACGCGGGCGCGACATACATGCCATTGGTGGTCCCCCTACTCGCCGCATTTGACCGCGCGCCCCAAGGATCGCTGGCCTACCGGGCAGGCGCTCAGCAAGTGCGGATCGGCCAGCGAATGCTCGACCTCGAAAGCGACCGGATCATTCTCAACTACCGCGGTCCCGACAGAACCTTTGCGACCTACCGCGCCGCCGATGTGCTCGACGATCAGGTCGGCGATGCGCTCGCCGGCAAAATCGTCATTATCGGAATTACGTACCTCGGAAGCGATCGTGTGCGCGCTGCATTTAGTCCGAGTCTCCCTGCACTCGAAGTTCACGCCACGGCGATCGACAACATTCTCGCCGGCGACCCGATCGAGCGGGCCGCACCGATGGTTGATCTCGCCCTGTGTCTACTTGCAGGTCTGCTCACAGCACTGCTGTTTCGCCGCCGTCTCGACGGCTCCCCCGGACTGCGGTTTGGCGGTTTAGCTGTACTTACAACGACCTATCTGAGCGCGGTCCAAGTCGCATTTACCAGCGCGGATCTATGGCTATCCGTGGTCTGGCCACTGGCGGCGATCGTCGCTATCGGCAGCCTCGGGATCGCCACCGCCTACGCTGGAGAGGCCCGTCAGCGGCGTTGGCTTCGGCGTGCTTTTAGTCAGTACTTGGGCGAGGAAACCATGGGGGAGTTGCTCGCCGATCCCGACGCTCCGGCACTCGGCGGGGCACGTCGCCACCTCTCGATGTTGTTTTCTGATATCCGCGACTTTACCTCGATTTCCGAGAGTCTTTCACCCGAGGAACTCGTCGACCTCCTCAATACATTCCTCACGCCGATGACCGGCGCCGTGCTGGAGCGCGGAGGGTATCTCGACAAGTACATCGGCGACGCGGTGATGGCCGTATTCGGTGCCCCGGTCCGTCATCCGGACCACGCAGCGCGAGCGCTCAACACCGCCATAGCGATGCACAAAGCCCTCGACCGCGTCAACCCCAGCATCGTCGAACGCGGCCTCGAACCGTTCGCAATCGGTGTTGGCGTCAACACAGGAGACGTGGTGGTCGGCAACATGGGCTCGGCCGAACGCTTCGATTACACAGTCGTCGGAGATGCAGTCAACCTCGCGTCGCGCCTGGAGGGACTGACAAAAATCTACGGTGCCCGCTGTTTGGTCGGCGAGGCGACGTGGCGAGAACTCAACACGACCGAGTCTGGATTCCGGTTTCGCGAAGTCGATCGGGTCCGGGTCAAGGGAAAAGCCAAACCTGTGGCACTGTTTGAGCTCCTGAGCGGGCCCGAAGGGGTGCTGGCTGACTACGAGTTGTTGCCGCGATTCGCCGAGGCACTCGCGGCCTACCGAAGTGGAGAATTTGCGAATGCGCGTGCAGGTTTCACAGCGTTTGGCAATAAAAACCCCGACGATCGAGTGGCCGCGCTCTATCTCGAGAGGCTCGCTCAGTTGGGTGGGGAGGTACCTGCGGGCTGGGACGGTGTGACTTCGTTTCGGTCGAAATAGCCGACGAATCGACATGCAAACTGTCCCGAACTGCATGGATAGCTCTTGCTGCACACCGTATAGCGACCTCACCGAGCAGGATCCCTGTCCCGATCCGAGGCGCGGTGCATCGCCATCGATGAGGAGGACGAGGACGACCCAAACGTCAGGTTCTGTGGTATCATGATCCGGAGTATACCGAAGCTCAGCTCGCAATCTCATGCGCCACTTGGGGAGCGTGAGTTTGTCCCGAGGTCGTCAGGATTGTACACACAAAAACGCTTGACCGCTGCGGCGTTTGTCTCGAAACTCGAGTGATGCGCTACACCGGCGAATGTTTTTGCGGGGCCGTCAAGTACGAAGTAAACGGACGTATCACGGCACCGCGGTCCTGTCACTGTTCACGCTGTCGCAAGGCATTTAGTGCCCAAGCTTCGGCCTATGCCGAAGTGGAGCCCGGCGCCCTGCAGTGGGTGCAAGGCAAGGATCTGCTCACGGAGTATGTCGGGGACCACGGCGCTGGGAAGGTGTTTTGCAGCCGCTGCGGCTCGATGTTGTGTGGTGTGGTCAACGGTTCGATCCACGGCATCGCCCTCGGATGCCTCGATCATGCACCCGAAGATCTCGCGCTCACCCACATCTTCACCGATTCGAAAGCGCGATGGGAAGTGCTCCCTTCCGGCGTCAAGGCATACCCGGGCCCTCCAACCGAGCCCTTTGCGTGAGTGCTGCAGTCCACAGCGGCGGGAGAAGTGGGTTCACATTGTGGCCACGACCTTCACCGTCACCCTCCACTTCTTCACCCGTGGGGAGTGGCGTGAAAGCTGGGTGAATTTTATTTGCGAAGCACACCCGAGACGTCCGACACGTCCTTCACTGCCCGCTCGCTCCTGGATGCTGT
>CAZUPD010000242.1:0-8700 GCA_964621785.1 uncultured Nannocystaceae bacterium | reverse complement strand
TGCGGCACACCTACGCGACGCTGCTCGAGGAGTCTGGGCTTCCGCTTTCGCACATTCAGCGGTTGCTTGGGCACTCGTCGCTCAAGTCGACGATGCAGTATGTTCACGGGAGCGAGGACGCTGCGCGCGAGGGCGCGAATCGGCTTGTGATTACTCAGGTTCGGCTTCCGGGCCGGTGACGTCAGGTGGCTCGCAGATACCTCCGATTCCGCAGTCAAGGCCGGGGAACATGGTGCCCACTAGTTGAAATCCCAAGCAAAATTCCGTCATACTCAGCGTCCTGATGCCCACATCGCGCCCGAACCTGTTCCGTCACGCGACCTCTGAGTTGTCGCAAGACGCCTTTTTGTGCTGGCTCCTCGAGTGGGCGGATATCGACTGTAGACCCTTCGACCCTGAACTTCACCGGGTCGCCCGGTGCTTTCTGGAATCTTTGCTACAAACAGCTGACGCCTCACTCGAACCCGATGCTCGAGTTGTTGTTCACAAGCAGTTGAAATCCGCGGATGTGGTCGCCGAGATCGGCGAACGCCTTGTTCTCGTCATCGAGGATAAAGTCCACACGGGGAACCACTCCGATCAACTCCGCCGTTACCGGGAAGTGCTCAAAGAACACTTCAGAGGACGCGAGCTTGTATGCGTGTACCTCAAGACAGGCGATCAATCCTCGTACGCCGATGTAAAATCGAAGGGATGGGCGGTGTTCCACCGCGCAGACATGCTCAAAGCCCTCCGGGGCAACAACGAAATCTCCCACGACGTTTTCCGAGAATTCGTCGCGTATCTCGAATACCTCGAAGCCCTGACCGAACGATATCGCACCGTGCCGCCGTGCAAGTGGGAACGTAGCGACAGTGCGTACAAAGGCTTGTTTCTCGCACTTCAACACAAACTCAAAACAGGCGATTGGGGGTTCGTCCCGAATCCAAGTGGCGGTTTCATCGGCTTCTGGTGGGGGTGGTGCAAAGCTGACGGGTGCCGACTGTACCTGCAGCTCGAGGACGAAAGCTTTGTCGCCAAAATCGCGGTTGACGACAAGTCGCGTCAATCGCAACTCCGAGACCTCTGGTGGCCGCAGCTTGTCGACTCCCTCGAGCACTTCAAACGGCCCAAACGTCTCGGACACGGCTCGACCATGACCCTCGCAATCTTTGACGGTGATTACCGAAGTAAAGGCGAGGATGGTCTCCTCGATCTCGACGCTACGAGTGCGCTACTTGAACGATATACAGCGGCACTCACCAAGTTGGTGAGGAGCTCGGGTTAAGGCATGACAAGCAGCGATCGACAACTTGCGTCAAAAACACTCTGTCGACTCTTCACAGGCCAAGAGCTTCATCGGCTCGCTACCGACGTCGATCCCGAGTTCGCTGACCTGCTACCTGGAGCAACCGCGCCGCTTGCAACAATCGTCGAAGGCCTGGTCGAGGCTTTGAAATCTCGACCCGGATGGATTGAGGATTTCTTGAAAATCGTGCGGCGAGAACGTCCCCCTGCCAACAGGCACGAGGCGCTAGCCACCCAACTCCGCGCGATTGCTACGTCGTCCGCGAGTGATCTCGAGGCTCGCTACCGTAAAGTGCTCTGTGAGGGTCTTGACCGGGTCCCGTTCGCCGGGCTCAAAGATGCCCGCCGCGCCCCGCACGTGCGCGTGCACAAACTCTTCGTCCCTCTCGACTTTAGGTTCGCCGAACCTGGAACTCCCGCGACTCCAGACGCCAAAGAGCTTCGCCAACAAGTCGTCGGTCGTTTGCTCGAAGAGGAAGCAGTCGTCATTGGTGAGCCGACATTCTCGACGAAGTGGCTCACTTCAGTCATTCGCTCCGGACTCGACTCGGCTCTCGGACGCCTGTCCACGAAGCGCAACCTGTCCCCCAGGCCTGGTGTTCCGACAACAACACCTACGCGTTTTGTGATTCTGGGCCCTCCCGGTAGCGGTAAGAGTCTACTGAGTCGGGTACTCACACTTGCACTCGCGCAGGGATCTGACAACGAGACCTCCTCGAATCTCCCTCTATACCTCCCCCTTCGTGAACTGCGAGCAACCGAAACCCGAGACACCACGAAACCGCTAGCCGACATCCTATTCCAACGCTTCGAGCGCTACTACGTCACTCCGACACGTACATGGTTCGACAAGCTCTTGCAGGAGGGCCGCGCTGTCGTGATTCTGGACGGCCTCGACGAACTTGGGCACGACGCGACCCGCGTCGCAATGTGCCAGCGTGTTCGGGAGCTGTGTGCTGCTTTCGAGCAGCTCAAGGTGATCGTCACCAGCCGCGTCGCGGGGTACAACGTTGCACCTCTCGACGCGGATGCCGGGTTTGAAACGTTTCGTATCGAGCCGCTATCTGACAGCGCGATACGGAAATTCTGCGTCAACTGGTCACACGTGCGCAACCTCGATGCATCTCGGTTGCTCTCGGCGTTCCGCACCAACGAGCGTATCTGGGGCCTGGTTCGCACGCCCTTACTTGCTACAATCGCGGCTCTTGTCTATACAACATATCGAGAGCTGCCCACGAATATCAGTGCACTCTACGAATCCCTCGTTGGTGCGCTCCTCGAAACATGGCCCCGGGAACGCGATGCGGTGTTCGAGCGACTCTCGGTTGTTGAACAACGCGAATTGCTCGAGCTACTTTCATTGCTGGCCCAAGACGCCCGGAGCGATACGGGATCCGGTGTGTTGTTTAAGCGCAACGAGTTGACCCATTTCTTCACCACCGCGCTCGCCGACTTGCGCGGGGAGTCCAGGAAATCGCTGAAAGTCACACGTGATGTTGAGCAGTGGCTCGAGTACCTCGAGCTCGCTACCGGGCTCCTGATCGAGGAGACCCCCAATAAGTTCGCGTTCCTCCACCTCAGCTTTATCGAGTATCTGGCGGCCACACGACTGAGCCGATGCCCTCCTGAAGCGGCCGCGCGTATGATTCATGAGCGTTTCGAGCGGGCCCCCTGGCAGCCGACGATCGCGTTGTACCTCGAAACCACCGACCGCGAGGTCCTCGACGCGGTTTTTACCGAGTTTTGCGGGCCGAGGACACGCTTTGAATCCCTGCTGTTCCTGCTCAATCTCGAACTCGAGCAGGCACGATTGTGTCGGCAGCAGCTCGACCAGTTGCTGCACATGTTGGCTGCTTCGAAGCCGGCTCTGCTCGTCCGCAATCAAGTACGACGACTTGCCGAGCGGACTCCAGACGATGGACTGCTTGTGCGCACACTCGTCCGCGAGAGCTTGGAGTCGGGCGACGCTGGTGCCATTCAGCGCGTCGGGGCATGGCTTCCCTGGAGAGGCTCACAGTTGGCTCAGCTTTCGGAAGATGCATGCGCGAAGTGCCTCTCCGGGCGAGAAGACCGCCACAAACTCGCTCCCTGGCTCCTCGGATTTGGAGCGACACACCCTTTGGGTCGCTGGGCCATGACAACAACCTCGCCGGACGAGGCCATCGCGTGGTCAAGGGAAGAGGCTGCACGAAGCGGCCGTACTCTGCTCGATCATCTCTTGACGCTGTTGGCTGAAAGCCAACCTGGAACAGAGCACGTCGCAGCTGCTCTTGTCCTCTGCTTCGGTGAGCAAACCCTTCGACGCCTCGCCCCGGTCGTCGCCAACGAGAGCCTCGGTGCCAGCGTCTTTGTACGCCCAGGAACTTACTCGCTTCCAACATGGCCACGTTCCCGAGCGCTATCCACTGGCCCGACGCAATCACCACATCTGACCGAATTTTTCGTCGGCGAAGCTTGGCATCAAGCGTCCCACGTCGAAAAACCTCCCTCGGTACTTCAACATGCCCGCTGGATCCAGACATCGGGCATCAACCGCCGTGACGACAACAGTTGGTTCGGCTCCGCTGATGAGTTGATGTGGGCAGGAGATCTAGTCAACCTCATGTATGTCTACGATCTCCATGGGTCCGACTGGCTCAGTGTGCAGCCTGAGAGTACGGGCGTGCTCACCCACGAGCACGCAGCCCTGGAGTTCATCGAAGCTTGGGAAGACAACGTCGAGGCCGCCGAGGAGGAAGCGGAGGAGGAGGAGGAGGAGTTCGACTATGCGGGTCCTGCGACTGGCCCTGATAGTTACATCCGCGAGGAACTCGACAGTGTCCTCGCGAAACTGACCCTCGAGCAGCGGAAGCAGCCATTCCACTTTCCCGCACCATCCGAGGCACCGGAGGAGCGAACTGGACCGCGCGTCCTCGCGGCGTTTCGCAAGCGATCGAATGACACGGCGTTTGAGGATTTCTGCGAGCTCGCGTCACGGCACGTAGCCGAACTTATGCTGTCCATGGCCACTTCGCCCGGCTTGGATGAGGCGACCCGGGTGGAGTATGTCGAGCTGCGCCAACAAGCTCGCTGGCTACTGGAGAATTTCGACGCAATCGAGCTCTGGGCCGCCGCACTCGATACTCCGCTGATGGTCGGCGTGGAGTTGGCGCTCGCCTGGATACAGAGTCTCACGACTTGGTCGTGGCCCGCCACAGAGAGATGGCGAGGGCACTTTTCTCAGGACGCACCCGAGCACTGGTTTGCCCGAGCAAACTGGTATATCGCCCGGGCTCTCCATGAGCCTACGAATGCTGCCCACCGAGCCGAGGTCGAGGCTGCATTGCGTGACGGAATCGAGGATTCGACGCTGCATCCGCTGGCGCGTCAACTGCAGCGGGTTTGGTCGCTGTTCGACCTTCCGTTGTGATCGGATGACACCGTATCTGCACGGACCTCACCGAATTTCCCGGTGTCTCCCCGAATAGCGCTCCAAGTTACGATCCAACAACACGAGCGCCTCCTCCGCCGTGTCCGCCCCATAGACCCTGTCGTCAGGTATCTCGCGGTAGCGGATGCGCTCATCAATACGCTCATCCGCCAGTCGCTCGCTCCATCCTCCGCATCGAAGCCCGATGATCAGACGTCGGTGGATCCACGCGAAAGCCAGCTCGGACAACGTCCCCGCCCCACCCCCGATGGCGATTACCGCGGACGCCTGGGCGACGATCTGATTGCGTCCGTGATCGAGGCCCGTGGCGAGTGGGATGTCGACATAGGGATTCGCCCGCCCCGGATCGGTTCCGGGTAAGAGCCCGATCGTGGTCCCGGCGCACCAGCTCGTCGACTGGCGCGCGCCGAGACACGCCGCTTCCATCACCCCCCCGAGACCGCCTGTGAGTACACAGTAGCCGCGATCTACGAGACCTGCCCCCACGCCCATGGCCAGCGTCCAACGCCGATCGGAACGTTCCACGCGCGCGTCGCCAATGACCGCGACGCAGACTCGTCGAAGACGGCACTGCTCTCTCTCAGTTTCTTGATTCATGGGTATCCTTCGGATTGAGAGGTAACTTCGCTACGATTCGGGCGATCGTGGCCTCACGAAGGTCGCGGTCGCGGCCCTTTCCAACACCTGACGGCTCGTACAGATACAGCGGCTCACGGATCCAGACTGGGTGACGTGCCAACTCGACGAGTGGAAGCATGTAGGCCCAGTCCGTGGCGAGGTCGATATAGGAGCCATCGATTTGCAGGGCCGCATCTGGAATTGCTTCGAACAATCGTTTCTTGAAGCTTCGTAGGTGCTGCCACACGTTCCCCCCTCGACGCCTGCGGGCGTTTTCAAATTCGACTGGATATGTCACGTGTTTGTCGGCACGCAGCATCGAGCCGACTGTCAGATCTGCGCCGGCCTCATACGCTTGGGCGACGCGGTCGAGGACGTTCTCACCGAGCAATGCATCGTCGGCATCGAGCGTAATCATCACACTTTCAGGGCCACCACAACCATGGATTGCCGTCACCATATTTGCCAAGAGCCCCCGACGAGCGTAGTTTCGCATGAATGTGATGTGGTCGCGGTACGGTCGTAGCAACTCTTCATATTCGTCTGCCCAAGCGTGGTGCGACGCGTCATCGATGACGACAGCACCCCAATCCCCACGAGTCTGTGCCGTCAGGGACTCGAGACAGCGGCGGAACCGGCCGGGTGGAACGTTCCGTCCAGCGACGATGAAGATATAGGGTTCAACGCGCCCGAGAGCAGTCCAATCGCGGTACTCCCCGACCAAGTCGACATGTCCTCGCTGCGCGTCGATGCACACACCTGCTTCCACTCTTTCGACGATGCCGAGCCAGTCGTTGCGTTCTTGCTTGCGTTCATTTGGAGGATGGATGAAGAACGTGCTCCGACGACCTCCGCGAAGTGAGTGCCCGCGCCCTTCGGCGAGCGCTCGATCGAGTGCGCGGTGCCAGGGAAGTTCAAGTGCATTACCTCGCTGTCCGTTGGGCCATGGCCGCGTTTTTCGGAGGCGCTCGAGATCCAGGAGCGCGAACCGAACCTCCATGCGCCACGGTCTGCCGTTCGGAGACCTCGCGGTGTACGGGCGATCCTCGGGCGACGCGATGTTGAACGCGACCGTCACCGCCTGCTCGTCCGCCTCGAGTGCGTCGAGCATGTCCGCGAGGTAGTCGTGCGACCGATCCTCGCGCCCCACGATAATGTCGGCATCGACCTGCAGAACATGTCGCGTGCGACAGGTTTCGAATCCCGCGAGCGTCGATGCGACCTGCGCCCCCGTGACAGCGTGTGTCTCGCTCGCCTCCACTCCGAACCATCGCTGGTACAGGGCGCAAACCTCCGCGGCCTCGTCGGGTCCATCGATCACACGGTCGATCCATCCCTCGTCCACCAGACGTGATGCCTCTTGGGACAGGTGTTCGTGGTCGCCGAGCGTGTGCTGACGAAGGAAGTCTCCGCGGCGAGTGTCGAGTACGAGGACACGCTCCACGAAGGTGCGAGGGGTCTCGAGCTGGCGAACGAGGTGGCGCACGTGGTAGCCGATCGTCGCTGCCTCCATCGCACAAGCCTTGATGAGGAGTGTCGCATCGATGTCTGTGTGTTGTGCAGGCGAAAGTTCGAACACGAGTTGTTCGGCGGCGGGCTCAAAGCGCTCCAAGTCTACCGTTTCGCGTTCGAATCGACTGTGCACCACGAAGCCAGCTCGCGCGAACATTCGCCGCAGGACACGCTCGGGACGGTGGACATCCTGCCTGCAGCGACCGGTGCTCCGCATCTGCTTGGTCCACACGAATCGGCGCTCAGGGTGGGCTGCGGCGCACGGCATGGGTGTCCCCTCGGGCGTGGGGTGACGCCACGCGTAGCCCGGGTGGCATACGCTGATCAGGACTCGCCCACCCGCACAAACGGCACGGCGGAGGTCCTGCAGCACACGCATAACCTCGGCATCATCCTCGATCACACAGAGAACTCGCCGACAGACGACAACATCAAAGGGACCTGACTGGCGGACGGTGGCTGGATCGGTATGACACGAGACCTCTGGCTCAAGCTGACGCACGCGCGATGCAACCGCAGGATCGGGATCGTAGGCGGTCACCATGACACCGGGCTTGGCGAACTTCGATGCCAGCTTGCCCTTGCCGCACCCGAAATCGAGGACCGAACGCGGATGGAGCTCAGTCAAACGAACCTCGATGGGATCCGGGACTGACTCGAGACCTAACGCGAGGCGAACTGCCCGGCGAAATCGCGGGTACCCCTCCATGAACGGTGAGTCCGTACCACGAAGAGACGCGCGCATGACTTCCTTGAGGTCGGTCCGGGTCCACCAACGCCAACTCAGCCACGCGCGGCGACACATGAACTCGAAGCCATGTTCATCGAGCGGGTGGATGTCAGACCCGTAATCGATGAGCCGCACGCGTTCACCCACTACGCGAAGGTTGTCCGGGTGGAGGTTGCGGCACGCAATACCGTGGCGGTAACACTCCTCGAGCAGGCCGACGAGCCCCAGACCGTGCCCGCCTCGGTACGGTTCGCTCTGTTCGTAGGGGTAAACCAAAACGGCCGCGTTTCCATCCTCAACGAGTGCCTCTAGGCGATACAAATACTTTGTCGATTCCCAGCGGCCCACGAGCTGGCGAAGGTAAGCACGCTGCGCCACACTCATCCGCGCTTTCCAGTAATCGAAGGACTTGTAAACATGTGTCCCGTCCGTGAGCACAACTCCTTCGGCCCCACAACCGAGGCGCTCCAGGAGCCCGTGGTGTTTCTCCCGCGACGTCTCGCGCCGAGGATTTGGTTGATGTTGGGCTTCGTGAAATGCAGCTGTAGTGGACCTACTGCAAAATTCGCGGGGCTCAACATCGGTAAAATCGGCAAGCGAGGCGTTGTGGCGAGAAAAGCCACGGGCTGCTAGGGGTCCCACAGGGTCACAAAGGCGGAGCACGGTTTGCCGCGCAACGCGAACACGGGTGTCGGCGAGGGTTTGCTCGAGCTCCTGCGGCTCCCGAAGACGCTCTTGGTGAGCGAGGACCTCGGCGTCGAGACTGTCGACAAAACGCTGCACATCTCGCCGCGTTAGTTTGTGAACTGCACGTCTCACCGCGGAGAGTCGTGCGTGCGTATAAGCCTCGGCCAGACGCTCCAACAGACGCATCAACGGCTGCCCCGCAGCCTCGTACATCCCTCCACGCTCGCCGAGGGAATCGATGATTGTGCGGAGTTCATAAGTGAGACCCTGGACCCGATAAAATGACAGCTGAAACGCGGCAAAACGCTCCTCAATGTACTTAGTCACGCGCTCCGAAACTGCTGTGAATCCTGGTTCGCGGTAGTGATCCGCAAGTGCAGAGACGATCGCGAAACCACGGATATCGTCGACAACCCGACGCTCATCGAATCCCGAG
>CAZUPD010000241.1:0-8720 GCA_964621785.1 uncultured Nannocystaceae bacterium | reverse complement strand
ATAAAAACAGCCCGGATACTATTATCCGGGCCGCACACCACTCATCGACATCGCCCTCAGTGAAGTGAAGGGCGGGCCCCATAGTTGGCCACTCGTTTGGACCGCAGGGGTTTTCGACATTCCAAACCTGAGAATTTTTTTTTTTGTTCGCATCCGCGCAAATTGGACTTCCGCCGTGGCGAGATGCGAGCGAACGTGGCAGACATGGACCGGTGGCCACCGCGTCGACATTGATCTGTGTGCTCGTCGCTGCGAGCCCGGACCAACCGAACGCCGCGGCGTTTTCGGTCGAGGGATCGTCGCGCTGGGTCGACCCGGCGGCCACGGAGCGCGGTGTCGATGTCCGGATCGGGGCACAGGCCCAGGGATGGTCGGCGACCGTCGACGATCTTGACGGGTCGCAGCCACAAGTGCGCGTCGATGTGCACGGACCGAACAACGCCCGGGAACAGCGGGAGTTCACGCTCACCGGCGAGACCGAGGAAGCGAGAAGTCGCGAACTCGCCGCGATGGTTTCGCTGTTGATCGAAGAGACCGAGCCCACGCCACAAACGCACACCGGCAGCTCCCCTGAGCCAATCCCTCCCCCGACGACTTCCAAACCCGAACGACACCGGCCGATCTGGTGGCTAGGCGGAGGACCGCGACTCGAACTCGGATCGCCCCAACGCGTTTCGCCATCCGGAGGAATCGGAGCTCGGGCCGGGATGTGGCTATACGACTACTACCAACCACTTTTCGAGCTCGAGTGGATGGGCTCACAGCAAAACTCGAGTCTGCACGCGCTCACACTCGGGGCCGGCCTCGCAGTCGGAACCTGGTTGCCACGGGCGAGACGGTGGTGGGTCGGTGGCGGAGCTGTGCCCCACCTCGAAGTCGTCGTCGCCAACGGCGCAACCCGCAGAACCGAGGCGGTCCTCGGCGCAGATCTGGTCGCAATCGGTCAACTGCGCCACCGCAACTTCTTGTTTGGCCTGCGCACGGGCATCGCACTCAACGCGCCGACGGTCGCGGTCGCGGGCGACGGCAGCGTCATCGTCTGGAATACCGCTCGCTGGATGCTGGGATTAACAGTTGCCTGGGTGTGGGGCGATCAACGCGAATAAATTGGTTGGGACGTCGGAATTACACCCGACTGGTTTGTTAAGGGTATGTGGGGTTCGCTACACTCCAGATGCACCGCTCCGCTCCGGCGGGAGTTCACCCGCGAGGAATCGCCGGTCGTATCGCATCGATGAGCGCACAATCCCAGGCACAGACGGGAATCGAGCCTTCGGTTCTCGAGGCGGCTCAGCGCGGGGAGCGGGCCGCCCAGAGCCAGCTTTTTGACCTGCATCATAAGCGCGTCGCCCAGCAAATTTTGCGGATGACCGGCGATCCTAATGCGGTCGACGACCTGGTCCAAGAGGTGTTCATCGCCGCCTTCGCAGCACTTCCGCGGTTTCGCGGGGATGCCCGGCTCGGTACTTGGCTCTACACCATTGCCGCCAACAAAGTCCGCAACTGGTGGGACTCGTCGCGCCGGCGCAAACGTCGGGAAGATGTCGCTGCCCGGGTGCCGGCGACCCCCGTCGAAACACCTGAGCAAAACCTCGAAACCCACCGCCACCGCCAACGCCTGTACGCCGCCCTGGGGACCCTCCCCCACCCGTTGCGCGAAGCCTTTATCGCCCGCGCGGTCGAATCACGAAGTCTCAAGGAAACCTCCGAACTGCTCGGCATCCCGGTGAGCACGGTTTCCTACCGCACCCGCCGAGCCGAAAAACTCCTGTGCGAGGCCCTGGGCATCGCGTGGACCGGAGACCGCAAACAGAGGAACAAATGACGGAGATACAACCAGACTTCCGTCCTTCGCGCGACGAGCCGGCTGTCCTCTCGCCAGAGCTCGAGATCTTTGTCGCGGCGGCCCGCAGCACACCTGTCCCAGAGGTTCGGGTGACAATCGACGCGATTTCCCGCGGCGTCGAACAACGTCGACGCAGGCGTCGGTTCGGTGTAGGCGCATCGATTGCCGCCGCCGCTGCGCTCGTGCTCGTCGTCGCGACTCAGTTTCCCGAAAAAACCGGAGAGGTCGCGCCCGAAGTCGATGAGGCCACCGTCGCCGCGACCACCGTCGCCGCGAGCCAAAAGACGTCGCTCCACGCGGGTATCACCGTGCGCCGACTCGATGGCGCGGACCCGGTGTATGTACAAAGCACCTACGCCGTCGAGCTCGGCCAGGGCCACTACCGCGTCGAAGTCCGCTCGCCACTCAAACAAGCCATCCAGATCCGGGCGGGCGAGCAAACACTCGAACTGGTGCACGGAGTCATCGATGCCCGGGTCTCGGGTCAGCGGTTCGAGGCGGCGCTCGAGTCCGGTGTCGCCCACTGGGTGGCCGAAGATGTACGTACACCTGTGCCTGTGCAGACGAATGCCGAGGTGTCACCCGAGGCGTTGGTGCGACGAGCCGATCGGGCGATGGCCGCGGGCACACCGACCGAGGCGATCGCAGCCCTCGAGCGGTTGGTCGCCACCTACCCACACCACCCGGCAACGACGACCGGGATGCTGGACCTGGCGCGGTTGTACCGTCGCTCCGAGCAGCCGGCGCAGGCGCGATGTATGTACACAAAAATTCTCGATCGCCCCGCGGCCAAGGCCGTCCATCCCGAAGTTCAGGCCGCACTCGAGCGCCTCGGCCCCGGTGCGGGATGTCGTGAAGACTCGCCCACCGCACAGGCCAACGGTACGAATGCCGCAGCGCCGTAGGTCCGGACCGAATCCAGAAATCGCGCCGACCCAACAGCGATGACGGAGCCGTTCCCGTGCATCTACAATGTCACAGTCGGCTTCTCGAGCGCCGGGGCGACCGTTGAACACAGATGTTGCAGTTGCAAGTCACGGCAGCCATACTCGCGCTCCGATCTATGTCAGGCTTTCCCCACGTCGAGCTCTACACCGATGGCGCCTGCTCGCCAAACCCCGGCCTCGGTGGGTGGGGAGCCATCCTCATCTCCCCCGCCCACAACCGTCACACCAGGGAACTCAGCGGAGCCCAACCCGATACGACCAACAACCGTATGGAACTGACCGCAGTTGTCGAGGGGTTGCGCGCACTCAAGCGACCCTGCAGCGTGCGGGTGACGACGGATTCGCAATACATCAGCAAGGCATTCACCAACGGATGGCTCGACAAATGGAAGCGCAACAATTGGCAAACCGCCCGCGGGAGCGTCAAAAATCAGGACCTCTGGCGCGAACTCGACCACCTGACAACCGTCCATCGCGTGCAGTGGCAATGGGTCAAAGGCCACGCCGGACACCCGCAAAACGACCGCGCCGACGAACTCGCTGTCGCTGCCCGCAAGGCCTTTGATCAGCGAAACAGCTGACCTGTGACGTTTAGTGTATCTACATACACTATCCGGTGTCGCCCACGCTGAACCGCGACCACGTCTCAGTTCGGCCCGACTTTTGTTCACTAGACTTACATTTTCGCGCAAAACAGGGAAGAGCGACTTTGTACTCCCCAGGTGCGGATGTCTCTCCACACCGAATGAATGACACTTGCGTCGAGGGAGAGCGAAGCACGCTGATTGGGTACAGGTGCCGGCAGGTGGTCGCACAACCACGTGTGTTGACGCGGTCGCCAACCCGGGCCATTTGCTCGACATTCGCCGGCTCTTCGCCCACAACCTTGCGACCGTGACCGACTCACCCGATATCCGCGTCGAGCAGACCCGGACGTTTGTCGACTCCTCGCTGCGGCAGCGGGTCAAGCGGATTATGTTGGTCGTCACCGCCGGGCCCGATGCCGGCAGTCGCCTGCAGACCTCCCGCGGGCGCGTGACCATCGGGCGCAGCGGGGTCAACGACTTGGTCCTGACCGACACCCTGGTCAGCGGGATCCATGTCGAGCTGCTGGTCAGCGAGCGCGGAGTGCTGGCCCGCGACCTCGAAAGTACCAACGGCACGACGATCGGCGAATTGCAGATCCGCGAGGCGTGGTTGCAACCGGGGATGTCACTGTCGCTGGGTGAGACCACGATTGAGTTGCGGGCCACCGACGAGATTCCGGTCGCGCTTTCGAGTCGCCCCCAGTTTGGTGCGCTGTGGGGCGAAAGCCCGGCGATGCGCCAACTGTTCGCGGTGTTGGAGCGGATCGCACCGACCGATATGAGTGTGTTGATCGGCGGCGAGACGGGCTCGGGCAAGGAGCTGGTCGCCCGGGCCATGCACGATGAGTCCCCGCGGGCGAGTGGTCCTTTCGTGGTGTTGGACTGTGGCTCGCTCCCCCGCGAGTTGGCCGAAGCCGCCATCCTGGGCCACAAGAAAGGTTCGTTCACGGGGGCGGTCAGCGACCGTGCCGGGTGCTTTGAAGACGCCGATTCCGGGACCCTGTTTTTAGACGAGATCGGCGAGCTGCCGCTCGAGTTGCAACCCAAGTTGTTGCGGGTCCTCGACCGCCGCGAGGTCCAGCGCCTCGGCGAAACCCGGGTGCGTCCGGTCGATGTGCGGGTGGTGGCGGCAACCCACCGCGACCTGCGGACGATGGTCAGCCGCGGCGAGTTTCGCGAGGATCTGTACTTTCGCCTGTCGGTGATGACCGTCGAGCTCCCGCCCCTGCGCAAACGCGGCGAGGATGTCGCAGTGCTGGCCGAGAAGTTCCTCGCCGACTTCGCCCGCGCACACAAGCAGCCACAACTCCGCCTCAGCCCGGCCGCGAAGGCTTCGCTGCTCGCCCAGGCGTGGCCGGGTAATGTCCGCGAACTCAAAAACACGATCACCCGCGCGGCCTACCTCGCCCGGGGTCCCCTGATCGAACCGCCCGATCTCCACGTCGGCCGCCGGCCCCAGCCACCGACCACGCCGACGCCGAGCGATGATACCGGCCTGTCACCCGAGGTATTGGAGATGCCGTTCAAGGAGGCCAAGCAAACCGTGGTCGATGCGTTTGAGCGCCGCTACCTGCAGGAGTTGTTGACCCGCACCGGCGACAACCTCAGCCGCGCCGCCGCAGAGGCCGGGTTGACGCGCTACTATCTGCGGGAGTTGCTCAAGCGGTTGGGGATGCGAAAGGGCAAGGAGGACGGCGCGTGAAGGTTGTCCGAGACGGACTGTTGGCGGTGGTCTGCCTGAGCGCCTGCGGCAGCCGTGGACCCGCCGATCCCGTCGCGGTCGCCCAGCAGTTCGCGCAAGCGGTCCAGCGACGAGATTCGGCGACAATCGTCGAACTTTGCGATGAGAGCAGTGCCCAGGAGTTGAGTGTCCGGGCCCAACGCGCGAGCGACCAAGTGGGAGGACGCAGGACGATCGAGCCGCGCGAGATGTTGCAGGTCGAAGGTTTCGATCCACTGCGCCAGTTCTCGGGAGCTGAGCTGGTGTCGAACGAGGGCGACACGGCGGTGGTCCGACTCACCGACATCAGCGGCGAAACAACCGAGCTAACGCTGGTATTTGAACACGACTCCTGGCACGTTCAAATCCCACTGCCCCCCCCGACCACGCCGTGAGTTCGTCGCGTTCCAACCCCCTGTACTGGCTCCGAATACTGCTCCCACTGATCTTGGGTGGGCTGGCCATCGCAGTCCACTTTTGGGCTTCGGTGCCACCCGGCCCGCTGCCGCCACCGGTGAAAACAAAGAAAAAAGACCAGCCGAAAAAGCCCGAAGTGAAGGCCGATACAAAGGCGAAAACAACGAAAAATCCAAAGCGTCCGCCGGGGAAAAAGCGCGACGACACGGCGCGTACGGGCAAGGTCGGTGAGGCGAGTAAGGTCGGCGCGCCGCGTTCGAGTCAACGACCTGAGTGAGGTCATCGAGGTATGACCACAGCGCCAATAGTGGCAACCTGTATGTCGACGATATCATTGTCCGCAAGTACGCCTCTCCGGACCCGGTCTCGGTCGTGAACTGAGAACGTTGTCGGATGGCCGATGCTCTCGCATGCGAGCATCGCCCAGCGACGGACTTAGGAAGCCTGCGAGGGCCGCGCCCTCAGGGCCCAGTACTCGGCAGGAATCACCAACAGGTTGCCATCAGGCAGCGGTTGGGTCGTGTGGATCGACGTATCTCCGTGGGCCAGGACCTCGAACCCGCCGAACAGTTGCTGGATGTCCCCGGGCCCGAGGGCTGCCGGACGGATCCCGTGGGCCAGGACCTCGGCCAGCTTGGGTGGCGGTGTTTGGATCTGGCTGATCATCTGGTGGGCCGCGGCCGCGAGCTCGACGACCAGCGCGGTGCCGGTAGCCCCGATCAGGGTGCGGATCCCGGTGACGGCCTGCTGCCAGTCGCTGGGGTCGAGTTGGTGGATCACGCCGCGCACATACACATGGGCATCACCGACCTCGGCGTGCAGCGACTTACATGCATCTGCATCTAAAATGTCCAGCTGACGGAAGCGAACCGATGGCATGTTCGACTTGGCCGATACCGCATCGATGACGACCTGCGAGACATCGACCCCGATCACCTGGGAGAAATGCTGCCCGAAAAACCATGTTTGTGTGGCGTTACCACATCCGAGGTCGATCAGCGGGTGGTCGTCGGCGAGATGTTCACGCACCGCTCGCAGGTCGCGGGCGGCCGCCTCGTCAGGCGCCACATCCCACAGGGCGGCACCGGTTTGCGCGGTGATATCTCCCCAGTACTGATCCCAGGTCGTTCCGTACGAGTCGTTGTCTGCCACGGCAGGAGTGTGTCTCGAGCGGTCCATCTGCGCTAGCCCGTCGTCTCGCCGAGCTTCGTATCCGAAGTGCGCGGACGTGTCAGGTCGCACTTCGGCGAGGCGGACAGTTGCCTGCAGTTTCTACGATATTCGCGAATCGTTTCGCTCGCCAGACGCGTGCACGTACACATCAGGTGAGCGCGGACAGGCCGAGCACATCGCTCATGTCGTATAGGCCCGGACCCTGGGTAGCGACCCACTGAGCAGCCCGCAGAGCTCCGCGGGCAAAGATCGCTCGGTCACCTGCCCGGTGAGTCAGCTCGATACGCTCGCCGTCGGTCAAGAACATCAATGTATGTTCACCGGCCGAATCGCCACCGCGCGCCGAGGAAAGACCGATCTCCTTGACCCCGCGCGGGGCGTTGTTCGAACCTCCGCGGCCGGACACGATCACGTCGTCGGGGTTGCGGTCGGTCGCCCGCGCGATTTGCTTGGCGATCCGTTTGGCGGTGCCCGACGGCGCATCCCGCTTGTGGCGATGGTGGAGCTCGAACAGCTCGATATTCCACTCGTCTCCGAGGGCGCGTGCGGCCAGGCCGGCGAGGCGTGTCAACAGCGTGATACCGGCGCTGAAGTTGGCTGCACTGACGATGGGGATGACCTTGGATGCGCTGCGCAGGAGGTCGCGGGCTTGTTTGTCGATCCCGGTCGTGCCCAAAACGAGTGCCACTCCGGCGTCGCGGCAACGCTCGATGTTGCGGATCGTCGCCTGGGGAAGCGAGAAGTCGACGACGACCGTGTTGCGCCGCGGGGCCAGGTTGTCGGTCACCGTCACGCCGATCGCGTGCAGTCCGGCGAGTACGCCCGCATCTTGTCCACGCCCTGGACCGCCGGATCGGTCGACAGCGCCGTCGAGCACGAGTGCGTCGCTTTTGACCACTTCGACGATCAGGGCCTTGCCCATCCGCCCGCGGGCGCCGACGATTACAATAGGAGTCAAACGTGATTGCATGGTGTGTTGCCTCGGAGGTTGGTTAGCTGGCTTCGGCCTGTTGGAGGGCGGCGAGCAGGGTGCGGTAGTCCGCAGATCCGGTGTCCATCGCCACCATCGGCAGGCGGATGTCCGGTTTGCACAGGCCCAGGGCCGCAGCCGCAGCTTTGACAGGGATCGGATTGCTCTGCAAAAACAGTGCTTGGGTCAGCCGGTATTGTTGCACATGCAAACGCTGTGCACGGGCGAGGTCGCCGGCCCACACCGCCTCGCAAAGCCGCGCAACGACGGCTGGGATGATGTTGGAGACGACTGAGATCACCCCGTCGCCGCCCACCGACATAAACGGGAGAATCGTGAAGTCGTCACCGCTGAGCAGCGAAAACGGGGCCGGGCAGCGGGTGCGTATCTCGAGGGCACGCGACATATCGCCGGTCGCTTCTTTGATCGCAACAATCCGCGGATGTTCGGCGAGGGCCGCGACGGTGTCGGGCTTCATATCGGTCACCGTCCGCCCCGGGACGTTGTAGAGCACGACGGGGAGCTCGCTGGCCTCGGCGATGGCGGTGAAGTGGGCGATGAGCCCTGCCTGGGTCGGTTTGTTGTAGTAGGGAACGACTTGCAACGTGGCATCGGCCCCGAGATCGGCGCAGACGCGGGTGAGCTCGACCGCCTCGGCGGTACTGTTGCCACCGGCACCCGCGACGATGGGAACCCGACCATTGGCGACCTTGACCACCGTTGCGATGATGTGACGCTGCTCGGCCATGGTGATGGTGGCCGATTCGCCGGTGGTGCCACAGGGCACAAGGCCGTGGATCCCAGCTTCAATCTGGCGTTCGACCAGGGCCGCAAGCGCGCCGTCGTCGATGCGGTTGCCCTGCATCGGGGTGATCAGCGCGGTCAGGGCCCCACGGATCGCGCGGGGTTGCGTCGAGGATGAGGAGAGCGCGGCTTCGGGCACAGGCATCGGGCGGCGCGACCTTATCAGCTTTTTATGATCGCGGTGTAGTTTCGTAGCAGGGCAAAGGAAGCGGGCCGCGACAAAACGGACGAAGTCAGTGCGCGGGTTGTCTCGGCT
>CAZUPD010000240.1:5213-8740 GCA_964621785.1 uncultured Nannocystaceae bacterium | reverse complement strand
GTATGAGTGATCCGGCGAGGACGCTCGAAACGATGCTGGCCTTTGTCGTGGTGATTTGCCTCTGCCCACTCACGGCATCACCCCGCACAGACCGACCCGGATCATCGGAAGTTCTGGGTAGATCGGGATGCACTCCTTGGCGTCCGCGCACATGTTCACCCCGTCGAGATCACACATGGGTGTACAGCACCGGGACGACATTGTGCAGCCGGGGACGACGGCAGCCGCTGCGCACATGAGGCCCGGTTTGCAGGCGTTGATGTATTCGCACGGGTCGTCTTCGAAGCCCATATCATCGGGACCGGAGACCGGTGCACATGCAAACCCTCCGTTGATCGGGAAACAACCCACGTCGTTGCCGGGACAGTCCTGCAAGAGGGGATCACACTGCGGCAGGCACAGGTTGAGAATACCGTCGTTGGCGATGACACAGACATCGTCCGCGCTTTCACAACTCGGGTTATCGGGGGTGCCGTTACAGAAGGAAATGCATGTACCTTCGTTGGTCTCGGCGTCGACGTTCCAACACATGTGGTGGAAGGCACAGTCGTCGATGCCGCTGGCGCCATTGTCTTCGACGGTGCACGGGTCACCTGCTTTGCCTTCGCCCATGACATCGACGCATTTGGTGTCATTCCACGAACCGCCGTCGTTGGCCCACGGCATGCATTTTTGGCCATCTTTGCAATCTTCGGTCCAGATATCGCAGCCATCGATAACCGCACCATCGGGCTCGAGTATGAACGGATCGGAGTCGCCAGTCGTCGTCTCCTCCTCCGTATCACTCATCGTGGTGTCAGTCGTGGTGTCCGTCTCGGACCCGTCCTCGGTCGTCGTCGAGTCAGTCGTACCGTCCGTTGTCGTCGTCGTCTCGTCCGTTGTCGTCGTTGTCTCGCCGCCTGTGCTCTCGCTGTCGGAGGTCGGCCCCGCTGTGGTGGTGGCGCTGTCGTTGGAGTCACCGCGTTTATCGGAGCATCCGCAGATAGTCAGGGCCCCTGCAAATATACTTGAAATCGGAGATATTTTTCTCATTGTGTTCCTCGTCGTCAAATCGCATCGCTTGTACTCTCGCTGCCGGAGACCGGGCCGGACGTGGTGGTGCGCTCTCGGACGAGTCCCCCGCGTTGCCGGTACAGCCGACGTGGTCGAACGAAGATATACAGATTTCACAGGTGCTCCCTTGGCTGAGCTGGTGGTCATCGTAGCATGGTTGCGTGAGCGTTTGTGCTACAAGTGCTGATTTTGCGCCCTTAAGGCTGCTTCTCAGATCGTATTGTGCGGAACTCTGGATGATGCCGACTCGGTTTCGGGACGATTGCTAAGTTCGTCCCATGTCGGAAGTCCGTGGCAGATGTGCCAGCGTCGGAAATGCAAGCTCACGGCTATCCCGTAGAACGAACCGATCGACATTTCGATGATTTGTTGGTGCATGGTGTTCTCCCTGTCGTTTCCTGGTCCGATGGCGATCCCTTGACGGATGCTGCTCTACATATCGTTGCGTTCGAACTCGGTGGTCTCTGCTAGATGAGTCCGGGAACCCCCAAGACGGATTGCGTTGTGGGGATTTTTTCGAAGCGATTTCCAGATCGTCGATGGAATTGGGTTCGTGACCGGGCCCGTAGTGGCGACGACTTCGAGAATCCGTCCTCGGACTTGCCTTTGTATCGACCCGGTGCAGAAAAACGAGCTTCGGAGCTCGACGGCAGAAAAAATCTGACCGAACGCAATCCTTCTCGGGTGTTGTCGGACTCACTGATCGAAGGCTCCGCAAGAATGTCGTTGCTAGAGTGAATTTTTCCGTTGACAGCAGTCGGACGCATGATGAATCATTGCGAAGTGTTTTTAATAGCTGTGGGAGCAGAACAGTCCTGACACTTATTCTCAATGGTTCTGAACGGAGGTCCGACGACGCCATCGGGCCACGCGTGTTCATTCGCTTCCCCATTGATTCACCAACCGAGACCAACGACTCCTGTCACATCCCCATTTCACACGAGACACACTTCCAAACTTCGACCTCACCGCGATCCACCACAGACCATGACCGACTCCAACGACAAACGAACCTGCAAACACGCACTCCTTATCTACATGACCCCCTCCGCGCTACACGGCGTATCAGACGATTTTTCATGGCTGTCGAGTGGGTACGACGAAGGCCGCCTCGCGCAGTTGCTGAGCGAGCGGTTGTGGCGATCCGACAACGATCGAAAACAGGATCGTTATCGCTCCTCTCCTAAGGAAGGACCGTTTTCCTTTACCCAAGACTTCGATAACGAGCTTGTCGGGCCCGAGCCGATGGAAACGTCGTCGTTTGACCCTGTGCTGGAGAACACGCTCGTGACACAGCCGTTGGAGATGCCGGCGGACTCCTCGTCGGGAAATCAGCCAATGGTGCAACCGGTCGGGGTTGATGCATTCTTGGGGAATCAGCCTTCGAGCGTGGTGTCGACAGTTGACAGCGAGTTGTTGGAGTATATCGAGCAGCCGGTCGAGGATTATCAACCGTCGATGGAACGGCCGGCAAGTGAGCCTGCGATTTCGGAAAATTTTCCGCCGGTCATGATGACGCCCGAGGGAGGGTCGACGGGCCAGCCGGGGAGAAGGCTGATGGGTCAGCCGGGGAGAAGGTTGATGGGCCAGCCGGTGCCTCCGGTGATGAATTCGACCGAGTCGTCAGAGGTCGTGCCATCAAACGAGAACTGGCTACTGACAAAACCGTCGGTAACAAGGAACTCCCCGCCAGTGGAACCGCCAGCAAAAACGCCAGCAGGAGAGACGTTGGATCCCGCTCCACTGCCGTCGGATGAACAGCTCGTGGTCCAGCCGTCGGCAGAGTCGGGAGATGCTCCGTCACACGGGGACACACCGGACAAACCCATCTCGGAGGAGGAGTCGGGTGATTTGTCGGATGAACAGCTCATGTACCCGTCAAAAGAGTCGGTGGGACGTCATCTGTTGCAGGCTGACACTCGGGAGGAAAACATCTCGGAGGAGCAATCGGGTGATTCGTTGGATGAACAGCTCGTCGACCAGCTATCAACAGAGTCGGTGCCGGAGTCGAGCGAGATGGACGAGGTTGCCGATTCCACACAGTCGGCACGGCTAGGTGTGGCGATTGAGTTCAACGACAAACGCGGTATGTTTGAGCGGTTGATCGAGCGCTATCCGGGGATGCGCCTGACGGGTTTGGTTCGGGAGCACAAGCCAGACTTGCTCTCGATCGAGCAGTTTTTGTCGTCCTCTACAGCGCACCCGGCCAGCCTTAGCGGGCTCGCGGATTTTCTTGTATGGGCACGGACGGAAGTCAGGGCGGAGCACTACACCCTTGTGCTGCTCGGTGACTTGAGTGATGTGATCGAGTCGGGCGAACGTGAGCGGGAGAACCTCCGTGCGTCTCGTCGGCTCGGTGCCGCCATGGGCTTGACGCCATTCACCCGCCGCGATGACCGAGCCCACCCAGTTCTCGGAAAGTCGAAGGATGGGAATGATAGGCCGCACCCGGTTCTCGGTAAGTCGAAGGATGG
>CAZUPD010000240.1:0-5113 GCA_964621785.1 uncultured Nannocystaceae bacterium | reverse complement strand
AAATGATAGGCCGCACCCGGTTCTCGGTAAGTCGAAGGATGGAAATGATAGGCCGCACCCGGTTCTCGGTAAGTCGAAGGATGGAAATGATAGGCCGTTGTCCTACGCAATGGGCGTTGGGCAGACGGACAATGTGTTTATGCGAGCACGGTGGCTGATCGAAGAGTTGCGCTCAGCGAAAAACCAGTTGGCGGCCCTGAGCGGCGACAAGCGTGAACAGCCAACCTCTAAGGGAGTTGAGGCTGAAACGGGTGAAAAGGTCGTTGACCGGATTGTCGCGGACGGATGTACGCTGAGCTTTGTCGAGGTCCTCGCAGAGCTTGCTCCCTTCGCCGACGAGGTGCTCACGGCCCAGCTCCCACTGCCTCAACTCGGCGGCCCGCTCGGTACACTTCTGCGTCACTCCGAGCAGGATCTCCCGTCGCTTGTCCGCGAGTTTGCCGGTGAATGTGCGGAGTTTAAAGATGCTGCCGCGTGGTACCTTGACGGGAGTGATCCGACATCGAGTGAAGACGACAGGTCAGCACTCGCGTCAGCAGTTGAGAATCGACCGACCAGTATTTTCGGTCTTGGTCTGAACGTGACCGATACACTCGTTGGTGCCCTCCAGCAGTTTGGCGCGAGTCTGGCAAAGACGATCGAGCTCGCGGACGAGGATTCCAAGCAGTGTATTTACGAAGTCTTGTGTGGGTTGGTCTCCTGGCGCGAGCCCGGCGACTGCAATTGCGACTTGGGCGAGATGCTCCACACGATCAGCCGGGCAACCTATGCCCGTGATGGTTGGGCACCCGACGACCCGATTCGCGATTCGGTGAAGGAGTTGCAGCACCAACTCCGAGGTGTTGACAGTGTGCGCGAAGGCCTGCCGTCCTCTCACGTTGGTGTCAGCGTCTATTTCCCGATTCGTGTCGAGGATTGTCCTCCCGCCGACTACCTGACTCGCGAGTTACTGCGTGGACCGGACCTGGGAACGTCGAGCGGGTGGGCGAGGATGCTTGCAGCGTTGCGCCGGATTGCGTTTGCACGTGAACTCGATGAACGCGGGCATGCGGCGATGGTCGCCGAGCGGCGCATGCATCAGGACATGGCGGCGTTTTGGCAGCGCAGCGCAACTGTCGACAATCCCCTCGCGTTCACCACACGAGCCCGTCGCGGGCCTCGCCGTCACTGGGGTGTGATGTGTTACCTGTCGGGGTTTGAGAGCTTGACGTTTGACTCGCTGGCAGGGCGTGAGTCAGAGGACTTTGAGGTGGCGTTCCAGTTCGGTATGAAGCGCCAAGCAACACTCGGGACCCTGATAGAGAAACCGTCGCGGTTGGAGATGGACGATGCGCCGTCGACTCCTGAGCCTGCGCACTCGGGATACCAGTCGCCTGCAGACTCTATCGTAGCACTGTCGACTCCTGGATATGCAAGGGTTGACTTGGACTCGGGATATCGGCTTACCAATATTCTCGATTCGTCGTCGATTGCTGAGCCGTCATGGTCGGAAGCAGTCAGGGAACTACGGGAAAGACCGAGTCTTGAAGGCCTGTACCCGCACATGGACTTCTACTCTTCCGATGGTATCCGACGGTTTATCGAGTGGGGCGTAGAAGCCTGCGACGCCCGCTACCTATGCCTGATCGTCGCGGTACGACAAGAAGATCAACCCTCGCAGTCAACGAAGGTACCGTCGATCGCGGCAGAACGATTTGTGCTACTCGACGATGGCGAAAATCACCGGCGCTTGAGCGTACGTGATTTCGTAGAGGGTGTTCGAGCGGCACTCAAAAAAGTTGGACGCGACCGTCTCGATTTGCTGGTTGTCCGTGGCGTTGGCGAGGCGATGGTCGAGGCTGTGCACGAGCTCGGTACGGTCACACGCTACCTCCATTGGTCGGTGCAAAGCGAAGCCCCGCTGGATGAGCCGGTGCAAAGTGAATCCCCGCCGGATGGGCCGGAGCAAAGTGAGGAGCCGCGGGGTGGGTCGGTGACGCAGGACGTGGACTCCGGCTTGGTTGGGGTGCTCGACACCATCGAGCGAAACGCCGACCTGACAGCACAACCCGACAGGTTGCGAGGGCTCGTTCCAGATTCCGACTCCGACAAACCAGACGCCGACCAACGCCGGGCGTGGGACGAAAAAATGGTCCAGCACATGGTCGAGCAGCTCAAAACATCATCCGATTTTATTGTCCGTACGGAGCGGGCCGGGCCACTGTTCCGGCGGCTCGACGAAGTGTGTCGCTACCTCCTGAGAAATCTCGACAAGAAACCGGTATGGACAGCTGTTAATGCGCTGTTTCAACAGCCGGTCAGCGACTCTCGGGTGGCACTAACCGAGTTGTTAAAACAGCTGCAGTTGGGTTTCCAGGGAATTACGCCACCTGACCCAGAGATCGACGAGGGGTTCAACCTCACGTCGATGACACTGGAGAACGTGAACACGCTCAATGCCGACGCGATGTACCTCCACTGTCCCGACCCGGATGACGATGAAGACGAGATCTATACAAAGTTAAGTTTTCACGAACAGGTGAGTTTTTATGCGCTTTATACCGCCGTGGTGAAACTCCAGACAAAAAAACCATACGAACTCTGGACCATGATTCTCGCCTCGATTTCGTATACGAGCGGGGCGGTGCGTGGGGACCTTTTGCGGCACCTTTCGATGAACTCGGGCGAGCGTGGAAATGGGAGCGTGCCGTTTCCGTCACTTGCAACTCCGCCGACGATCACCCTTGCACTCGAATCACACTCGCCCGACGAGTTGTTCTCGACCGAGCGGGCTGTCGAGACCACGGAGGAGGCGAGGCAGTACCGCGTGCGCCTCACTTCGAGCGAGAAGACGGCAGTCCTCACTGAGAGTGTTCGCAGCGTCAACGTCCGCAGCATCGACGAGTCACTCGCTGGTCTCGATATGCTGCTCGATCGGGGCGATGCGAATGGGGCCGAGATGAACTACCTGCGCTCACTTGGGACGAGCCTTGGCGAGGACATTGTCCACCGCCTGCGCGACCGACTTCAGGGACACCGCGACGCACTGGCCCCCGAGAGCCCCGGCGGTCGTGTGCACCTCAAGCTGCGAATCCCGCGTGAGCTCATGCGCTACCCGTGGGAGTTGATGAGCGACGGCTACGGCCTGCTCGCCGAGCGCTTCGCGGTCGGTCGTCAGGTCTGGCACAACTCGGGCGTGGCGCGACCTCCGACCCGGTGCGACCTCCCGCTGCGGGTGCTCATTGTCGGTGATCCGGCTCTGCGCGCTCCGTACTCGTCGGACGCGCAACTTCCAGGGGCCCGCGAAGAGGCGCGAGCGGTCGCCAACCTATTCGAGGCACTTGGTCGCGAGTTGGGCCCGGCGATGGACTTTCAGCGCGAGCGCGATGTTTTTATCAATACTGTGATCACTCGCGGAGCGATGCGTGAATTGCTGCGCGACCACGGCTATGACATTGTGCACTTTGCCGGGCACGGCCGTTTCCACCCTGGGTACCCCGAACGCAGCGCGTGGGTCCTCAGCGATGGCCCTCTGTGGGCATCAGAGCTCTACAACACGTTCACGTGGACGAAGTCTCCGCCGTGGCTGATCTACGCAAATGCATGCGAGGCGGGTATGAGTTCTGACCGGGCACCTTCGGCCTATACCGGTGAAGTCTTTGGGCTTGCGGCAGCCTGTATCAACCAGGGGGTCGCGGCCTATATCGCACCACTTTGGCGAATCAGCGATACGGCAGGGCGATTGATGGCAACGGAGTTCTATCGTGCGCTGCTACAGCGACGATCGACGCTGGGAGCATCCTTACTCGATGCGCGCGAATACACCCAACGCGTGCTCCGAGAGGTGCCAGATCCATTTGGCTACTTCGATATCAGCTGGGCGAGCGTGACACTGTACGGAGATCCGAGCGTGCGCCTGCACGATACCGTCGGAAGGAGCATTTAGGTCGATTTTTTCTTTCCATTCGCAATCCGTTCCACCGCGAGCCGGACGTACAGGTTGCGGCCCGAAAAAAGCACCTTCTAGGAGGCCGCAGTCCGGAGTAAACAATGGAAAGCAAAGCACACCGAAACACCAACTTCCGTACCTCTTTTCGCCAGCGAGTACGTGGCGCATGGCTCCTCGCGGCGGCTGTGAGCAGTTTATTTGCCGCCCCGGCAGTCGCTGGCGCGACCGCGCACGAGTGCGATTTTTGGGCCCAAGATTGCTCTGGTGCGGAAGAGAAGTGCATTCCCAATTGGGACGGTGAGTGGGTGTTGAAGTGCACGCCGACCGATCCCAACCCGAGTTCGCCTGGCGACCCCTGTGTCTCCGCAGACGAGTACGGTCCAGATAGTTGTGGACCCAACGCGATGTGCGACGCTGACCCCGAAACTGGGGAGGGGGAATGCGTCGAATTTTGTACCCAACAGGAGAGCGGCTTTGCGACCTGTGAGGATCCGGGAACCGCCTGTGGCAACTGGGGTCCCTATGGGTTTTGTCTTCCCCACTGTGATCCGTTGATTCAGGGCTGTGAGGAGGGCGAGACCTGTATACCGAACTGGACGGACAGTAACAATGCCGGTACATATATCTGCCTACAAGAGGGGGCCTTAGACGGAGAGGGTTACTACGGCGATGAGTGTGAGTATGTCAATGATTGTGCCGCAGGCTTGCTTTGCGCCCCGGGAGACATCGTACCTGAGTGCGAAGGCGACTTTTGCTGCACCACTTTTTGTGACCTTTACGAGCAAAATCCGTGCAATGATGCGACACTCGAGTGTGTGCCTACTTATTACAATCCCGACCCTGGAGAAGAAGGTGTCGGATATTGCAGTGTGGTGCCGTAGCGCATTCTACTCAAATCAGTTTGAGCGATTGCTACCCCCGTAGCGGTCTCAATGCGCTGACTCGCCCCAGTCAGCGCATTTTCAATGATAACCACAAGTTGGGGCCGAGGAGAGGCATCGGTTCGATGAAGGTCGCTATCTGTCTACCGTACTCGAGTTCCGGCGACCATGGCGAGGGCCGCTTCGTGTGGGCCGGTTCCGTTGGTCACTACTTCTCGGATGATACCAGCCGTTGAGCCGTTGTCGGGCTACCACTATGGTGTTGCTCGCGGACGCGGACGCGAATGTTTGCTCGAGCATTTGA
>CAZUPD010000239.1:0-8830 GCA_964621785.1 uncultured Nannocystaceae bacterium | reverse complement strand
CGCGCAGCAACGAACTGTTCGGCACCCACGTGTACCCGGTGACGCGACTGATGCTCGACGCTGCGGCAGGTGGCTTTAGCATCTTCCTGCTGGCGATCATCACTGTTTACAGCGGGGCCATGGTCTGGCGCGAGCGCGAGGCGAAGATGGGCGAAATCTTCGACGCCCTCCCGATTCCGGGCTGGGTGCCGCTGGCGGCCAAATTCACCGCCCTGTCCCTCGCCAGCCTCTTGCTGCTGATCGCCGCCGCCGTCGGAACGGTGCTCGTCCAGCTCTACCAAGGCTTTGTCACGATTGAGCCGATGCTCTACATCAAGGGCCTGGTGCTCGTGGAGTATCCGGGGTGGTTACAAATATGTGCACTTGCATTCTTTATCCAAGTGCTCCTCAACCACAAGTACCTCGGCTTCGGGGCCATGGTGTTTTACTTCATCGCCCTGATCTTCCTGCCGCAGCTCGGGCTCGAGCACAAACTGCTGCAATTCGGTAGCGCGCCACAAAGTCCGTACTCCGACATGAACGGCTACGGCCACTTTGTCTCTCCGGTGGTGTGGTTTCATCTCTACTGGCTCGCCGCCGGTGGGGTGTTGATGTTGCTGGCGCGGCTGTTCTGGGTCCGCGGCACCGACCCACAGTTTCGCCTGCGTGCCCGGGAAGCTCGCCGTCGGCTGACCCCCGTGATGAGCCTGATGCTCGCTGTGTGTGTGGCCGCGTTCGTCGGTTGTGGTAGCTACATCTATTACAACACCAACATCCTCAACACGTTTGAGAGCGAAGACGACGGCGAGCTGCGTCAAGTCGCCTATGAACGGGAGTACAAGAAGTACGAGTTCTTGCCACAACCGCGGATCACCGCCGTCAACCTCGACGTCGAGATCTATCCGCAGGAGCGCAAAGCCGATCTCCGGGGCACGATCAAGCTGGTCAACAAGACAGACAAACCGATCGCCGACGTCCACCTCGCGCTCGACCCCAAAACCGAAGTCCGCAGTCTCGGGATCGACGAGCAGTACCGGACCCACTACGACAAGACCATCGGCTACTCGATCTACACCCTGCCCGAGCCGTTGCAGCCGGGCGCCGAGATGGAACTCGAGATCGATGTCACCCGGCAATACCGCGGATTTGTCAACAGCAACTCGCCGACCAACATCGTCTATAACGGAACCTTCTTCAATAACACCACCGTGATCCCGAGTATTGGCTATTCGCGTCAGTTCGAGCTCTCCGATCCGGAGACGCGACGCAAGTACAACCTGCCCGAGCGTCCGCGGATGTATGCGATCGACGATGAAGCGGCGCGGCAAAACACCTACCTCGCCCACGATTCCGATTGGATCGACTACGAGGCCAAGGTCACCACCGACGAGGGGCAAATCGCCCTGTCACCCGGTTACCTGCAACACGAGGAGGTCAACAATGGCCGGCACATGTTCCACTACAAGATGGATGCGCCGATCCTCAACTTCTACTCGTTTTTGTCGGCCGACTACGACGTGGTGCGCGACAACTGGAACGATGTCGCCATCGAGATCTATCACCACGGCCCGCACAACTACAACGTCGACAAGATGATCAAATCGATCAAGGCCTCGCTCGACTACTTCACGAAAAACTTCAGCCCCTACCAACACCGCCAGGTGCGGGTGCTGGAGTTTCCGGGATATGCAACGTTTGCCCAGTCGTTCCCCAACACGATCCCCTATTCCGAGGGCATCGGGTTTATCGCCAACCTGCGCGACCCCGACGATATCGACTATGTGTTTTATGTGACTGCCCACGAGGTCGCGCACCAGTGGTGGGCACACCAAGTCATCGGTGCCAATGTCCAGGGTGCCACCATTACGAGCGAGACCCTGGCCCAGTACAGCGCCCTGATGGTGATGGAAAAGGAGTACGGACGGGACAAGATGCGCACGTTCCTCAAGTACGAGCTCGACCGCTATCTGCGGGGACGCGGGCGGGAACGCATCCGCGAGATGCCGCTCGCATTGGTGGAAAACCAACCCTATATCCACTACCGCAAGGGCAGCGTGGTGATGTACGCCATGCGCGAGTACATCGGCGAAGAAAACCTCAACCGCGCCTTGGCTCAGTACATCAAAGACGTGGGCTTCCAACGCGCCCCGTTTACCACCTCCAAGGAGTTCATCGACCACCTCCGCGTCGAAACGCCAGATGACCGAAAGTACATTCTCGAGGACTGGTTCGAGACCATCACCCTGTACGACAATCGCACCCACAAGGCGACGGTCGAACAACAGGAGGACGGCCGCTACAAGGTCACGGTGGAGATCGAGTGCCACAAGTTTCGGGCCGACGAAAAAGGCAACGAGACCGAGGCGGAGCTCAACGATTTCGTCCAAATCGGGGTGTTGGGCCAGGACGATAAAATCCTGCACATACAAATGGAGCGCCTGTCCGAAAGTATGGGCACTTTTGAGATGTTCGTCGACGAGGAGCCCAAGCAGGCCGGCGTCGACCCGATGATCCTGCTTATCGACCGCAATCCGACCGATAACCTCAAACGCGTGGAGCCGCCGAAGTAGGCGCGGCACACTCGCACGGGGCGTTTCGATAGCAAGAGCACCATCGGCATAGGGGGGCCCGAGGTATCGACTCGGGCACCCTCTCGCTCGTCGTCGATCAACCCGCCGAACATCACCGACAACGATGATGGCAAGTTCTGTAGCCACAAGCACCCACGTATCTGGCGACAGGTGTAGCCACCCAACATCACAAGTGGAACCAGAGAGTCCATCGACGGCAGTTGAGAGCCAATCTGAAGTTGGCACATTGCTTGCTCAGTCCCCCGCTCCCATGCGTCTTGCCACTGTTCCACTTCTCCTCACCGTTCTCGTACCTTGTGTTGCCTGTCAGTCGACAGCCGACGATGGGCAGGAGCGTCTCGAGTCATTTCGCGAAGCCTGGTCTTCATCCGACGATCCCAGTCTGCTCAGCCCGAACTTTGTCTATACATTTGCTGACCTCCCGACTGCGGGTCACGCCAGCAAAACTCCGTGGGCCGGATCGTACTGGCCGACCTACAAAGATAGTATCAACGATCGCTGGGCAGGACCTGCAACCCAGTCGCCAGCCACCAAGTACGGACTCGCGTTTGGCATCGACGGGATCGAGGATGCAATCTCCGCCTACAGCGGGATCGATAGCCTCGCCGGTACACAGTGCACAAGCGATGCTCAATGCGACCCCGACCAGGGTTCGGTCTGCGCCAAGCGTGCAGGCGAAACTTCCGGAGTGTGCTCGGAGACGTGGTTCGGGATTTGTCACGCCTGGGCCCCGGCGGCGATCCTCGAAGACGAACCGGTCGAGGCCGTGACCTACGGCGGTGTCGAGTTCAAGGTCAACGACCTCAAAGCCCTCATGAGCCTCGCCTATGGCGAACAACTCGAGGTCAAGTTCCTTTCGCTGCGGTGCAACGAGAAGGGCAGCGACCCCGGCACAGCCGACAAGGCTGCCTGTAAAGACACCAACCCGGGTTCATTTCACGTGGCAATCGCCAACTTGGTCGGTCTGCAGGGGCGTTCCCTGGTCGAGGACCGGACCTACGACTACGAAGTCTGGAACCAGCCGATCCGCAGCTTTGAGGTCACCGAAAATAAGGAGCTCAGTGTCCAACAGGCCCTCGCGCTCCTGGGCGGAGCACAACTTGTCCAAACCAAGGAATATGCAACGAGTGTCGCTTCGGGTGCGTGGAAACAGCTCGGCAGTGTCACCGTGAGCCCGGGTCAAGGGCTTCGCGTGAGTATGCAAGGAAGTGGCGACGGCGATCTCTATGTGCGGTGGAATGCCCAACCGAGCGTCAGTGCCTACGACTGCCGCCCGTACCTCAACGGCAGTGACGAAGTCTGCGAGTTGTCCGTGCCGCAGGGTGCCACCACTGCGACCATCGCCGTGCACGGCTACACCAGCGCGAGTGTAGATGTGAAGGCCGAGGTCCGCGAAGTCGCCGACTCGTATGCGGCGATCAACCCCGATGCAGTGGCGTGGCGACGCATCCAAACCGAACTACACTGGATCGCCGAATCGCCCCAACACGTCGATGGCAATCTCAGCGCCACCATCGACACCTATACCCACAAGGACGTCTACGACTATCTCCTCGAGCTCGATGCCGCTGGCGAAATCATCGGCGGAGAATGGCTCGGCAGCTCCCGCGAAAACCACCCCGACTTCCTGTGGTTGCCGGTCAAGAAGCACCCGGGAATGGTGGCCGGAGTCATCGACTACAACAACGTCCGCGCGTTGTTTGATCTCTCCACCGGGGGGAGCCCGACAACTTCCCTCATCGATGTCGAGGATACCGTCAATGCTGGACAATGGCGCCACTACGGACCTATCGAAGTCTCGGGCGAGGCCACGGCTGCCCTCGAGATTTCGGTCGGCGATGCCGATCTCTATGTCCGTAAGGGCAGTGCTCCCACGAGCTCGACCTACGACTGTCGTCCCTATCTCGGTGGGAAGTCGACGGAAACATGCAGCCTCAATGGTGCAGGCACATACTACGTGTCGGTCAATGGTTGGGACGCAACGAGCGATTACCAACTTAAAGTCGTGACAAACTAATCAGGTCACAAGCCGGAGTCGATCGCCCGAGTATGCACATACAAATGTGGACCCGAGACTCCGGCTGACCGACGGCAATCTCATTCGGTTGTCGACTCGCGGAGAAAAGGCCCCTCACCCGGGGCCTTTTTTGTGGCGCGCTCTCGAGTCCTGGCACATTGAAATCCCTTTAGAGATCGGTACGGCCTGGGATAGACTCTCCCCATGTCCCATCGAACACGTCGGGTGTTGCTTCGATGACCGGCATGGCGTTCTTGCTCGGTCTCGGTCTCTACCTGTTTTTCAGGATAGGTATTTCTGCCTTTTATACTGTCCGCCCAGACGAGCGGGCGGTGGTGACAAGCTTCGGCCGGGTGGCACGGCTCGACGGCGGCGCGGATCCAACGCTCACCGAGGAAGAACGCGAGCGCTACTCGTACCCGCAGATCCGCGTGATCCCGCCCGGTGGCCCCTACTTCAAATGGCCGTGGCAACGCGTGCACAAGGTGAGCGTGGCGACCAAGGCGGTCGACATCGTGTGGGACCCGACCAAAGATCAAGCGACGATCGAGTGTGTCACCAAGGACAACCTCACCACCGGCGTCAACGGGCAGCTGCGCTACCGCGTGAGCGAGAGCAACCTCTACGCGTATCTGTTTGGGGTCCGGGCACCGCTTCAACACGTCATGGGCTACTTCGTCTCCGTCCTGCGTGAGCGAATCGCCAACTTCGAGGATCCCAGGGGACAAAGCCTCGTCGACGACAAAGAGGCGGGCGAGGCAACGGGACTCTCGGAGGGCGTCTCGATCAACGACTTGCGCAAGAATCTTCCGCTGATCAACCAGTACATGGAGGAGCAGTGCGGCTCGACCCAAGGTCGCTACGGGATCGAACTCGACGCCGCACTCATCACCGAAATCGATCCGCCCCCAGCGGTTGACCGGGCTCTGTCGGCGATCAACAGCACGCGCAACCAGGTCGCCGCCGACATCAGCACAGCACGTGCCGACTCGGAGCAGCAGATCACGATGAGCAAGCGGGCTGTTGAAATCGCCTCGAACAATGCCCAGGCGGAGGTTGCCCCGCTGCGAGAACTCGCCACAACGCTTGCGAGGATCAAGGCCGAAGGAGGCAGCACTGCCCTGCGGGCCTACGTGCGCAACCTTCGAGTACCGCTCTACGCCCACGCGCGAACCCTGGTCGAGGTCGCTCCAGATGCGCAAGCAGGTCGAGGAGGTGGATCATGAACCTCGATCCGCTTGACCTCATCCCCGCAGCCATCGGACTGTTGGTAATCCCGATCGCGCTCTGGTTGTTGCGTGTACTGGGTTTCTACACCGTGATTCAAGAGTGCGAGACACGGGTGTTTACCCTGTTTGGCAAGGTCATCGGTACCATCGACGAGGCCGGCCTCCACTTCCCCATTGTGCACTTTGGCTTGCGAGCGCTGCTCGTGCCGCTTTTCGGCAAACAGTACCCGGTGAGCACAGCACTTCGCCAACACTACCTACGGGGTCAAATGGTCAACTCCGAGGAGGGTACGCCGATGGGTGTCGGGATTTGGTACGAGATGCGGGTCCAAGATCCGGTCGCCTACCTGTTTACAAACACCAATCCCAACGGTTCGCTACAGGCCAATGTCGCCAGTTCAACCATTTCCACCCTGAGCAACCTCGAGATGGAGAAGATGCTCGAGGACCGTCACAGCCTCAGCCGAACTGTCCGCAAAGCCGTGTCCCCGCTGTCCGAGAAGTGGGGGTACGTGCTCGGCTCGGTCTACATCCGCAAGGTTGCGTTCACCGACCAACAAATGGTCGAGAACATCACCGACAAAGTCGTCAAACGCCTCGTCCAAGTCACAAGTGCCATGAAACAAGATGGCGAAAACCGAGTGGGCCTGATCAAAAGCGAGACGGCCTTTAAGGTGTCACAGCAAATGGCAGAGGCGTCGTCGACACGACCGGCGATCGTCGGTGATGCACTCAATGAAATCGGACGCCAAGATCCAGAGATTCTCGAGACTGTGCTCGAAGTGATGGAAACAGAGCGACTCCTGCATGCTCGTCCCAATCTGGATATCGTGCCGGCAAATGTGAACATCCTGGTCCCGCTCGCAGACCAGAGGCGGAATATGTATGTCGAATAACAGGGGTCGTGAAAGGACCTCGCCGACTTACCAGTGCACCGAGCCTAATGCATCTACACCTTTGAGGTGCTGTGCGCTGACCGTCTCGGCGCGAAACTCGTACCCCGCATCGACCGTGTGCAACACCCGTCCGCCATCTCCGACGACCGCACCTCGCCCCCATGCATCGAGGTGGACCGCCCGTAAATCGACCTCGTCTACGCTTTGAACCGAAATCGTCGGCCCGGCGATTCGCACGACGGTGCCCGCCTCACCCACCGCAATCGCTTCGTTGCCGTCCATCGACACCTGGACCGCGTGCAGATCGTGGGACGTCCCACTCTCCCGCTGCGTCCACGTATACCCTGCATCCTCGGTCCACAGCAGCAATCCGTCTTCGCCGACAATCGCCCCAATCGGTGTATGATCACCAAAATCGATGCCGTGAAGCGACTGCCCGAATGAGTCGACTTCGAGCGCCTGATCACTTCCCGTCTGATACAGCCAAATGCCTCCCTCGATTGAAACGGCGACCAGTCCGTCGGGGGTCAGATCGACTGCGGTCAGCGTCCCACTGGCACCGGCCACTGCAGAGAATTGTTGCCCATCGGTGGACAGGAGCAGTGTGCCCTGCTCGCCGGCGATCGCCACCCGCAGCGGATCAATGCTCGCGACATCGTAGAGGTCGACCCCGGTCGCCAAGTCGAGCGGCTGCCACACCGCACCGCCGTCGTCGGTATATGCCGCACGCCCAGCCGCTCCGACGTACCAGGCCTGGGACTGGCCAAAACAGGTGATGGCCTCGAGATCTTGGGTGACCTCAGTTGTATGTTCAATTGCCTCGGTCTCGGGCGTGACGTCGAGCACGGCTCCGCGATCGCCGACAACCCAAAAGCTGCCCGAGTCTTCGGTGTCCTTGGGATCGTCTTCGCTACAGGCACTGGCGAGCAAAGCGAAACACATGAGACCAACTGTTGTCATCCGCGGCATGCGGGAGAGTGTACCAGCTGGGCTCGCAATCCGTGTCGTGGTTTCTCGCGCGCAGAACTTTTTGACGTGCTTCGGTCCGAGAATCAGTTGCACGCGGAGCCACGATCTTACGAAACGCTGCCTCGTCATCGAAAGGGCCAGCATGTCGAGAAAATCCAATCCGTCGTGGTTGCTTGCGTGCAAAAAGTTGCTCGTGAAACGCCCCGAAACGGGTCGTCCGCAAACTTGCGAAGCGGCCACGCAGAGCATGCATCTGCAATTCTAGAACTTGACCGACTGTGCCCCCGGCCCTGAATTTCTCAGGTCCGACTCTGTGGCGTCGGCGAACGAAACCACCGCGGTTTTGACACTGCTCACCAGTGGCGCTCTCCGAGCGCATCGACACCGTACAGCGCGACATCCGTCACCGTCTCCGGTGTGAAGGTGCGCCCGGCATCTTCGGTGTGGAGCACGTGTCCCGCAGCTCCAACGACCGCACCGCGGCCCCAGGCGTCGAGGTGGATCGCGTGCAGATCGACGGTATCGACTTCGAACGCCATCACCGATGGTCCGGCGATCCGCACCACAACCCCCTCGGCCCCGACCGCGATGGCCTGGTCGCCTGTGCTCGAGACCTGGACGGCGAGCAGATCAACCTGGGTGTGACTGACCCGGGGCTCCCAGGTGTATCCGCCGTCCTGCGACCACAGCAGCGTGCCTCCGTCGCCCACGGCTACGCCAATCGGTGTATGATCACCAAAATCGACCGCGCGCAGGGAGGCTCCGGTGTCGACAACCACCTGCGCCCCCTCGCTGTTGGCCTCGTGCACCCAGATCTGCCCATCTTCCGCGACCGCGACGAGACCAGACGGGGTCAAGTCGACCCCCGTCAGTACCCCCTGCGCACCGAAGATCGGGTCAAACTGAATGCCGTCGGTCGACTGCAACAGCGTCCCGCCCTCGCCGACGATCGCAACCCGCAGCGGATCGGTGCTGGCGACATCTCGCAGATTTGCCGCGGTCTCGAGGGCGAGTGGAATCCACGACAGCCCGCCATCCTCGGTATAGCCAGCCGCCCCAGCCGTTCCGACGTACCACGCGCGCTTGTTGCCATAGCAAGTAATTGCTGCGAGATCGCTGGTCAACGTGGTCGGGTGGGGAGATACGCTG
>CAZUPD010000238.1:0-8867 GCA_964621785.1 uncultured Nannocystaceae bacterium | reverse complement strand
CGTTGTCGCCGAATGTACAGGCGGCGATTCAGCAAGTTGAGTGGCCTGGAAATATTCGCGAGCTCGCAAGCTTCTGCGAGGAAGCAATAATAAATGCTCGGCTCGATAGGTCTATGTCGATCGAGATGCGTCACGCGTTTCCAGGTTCTACGATTCTTGAGGGAGATGCTGGGAGAACTTTCCAGAGTGCACGCCAGGAGTGGGAGCGGTCATTTTTGGCTGCGGCGCTGGCCCAGCGGGAGTGGAACGTGGCGCAGACCGCCCGCGATCTTGAGATGAGTCGCTCGTACCTAAATACGTTGATACGTAAGTACGAACTCGCGCGGGACTCGTGAGCGGACGCGGAAGTTTCGGAGTAGGACGTTTTTGTGCGGGCGCACGGTCATGGAAGGTGTGTTCCCGCGATTGTGTGCGAAAACCACTGAACATCTTGGCCTAGATTGTTTAGTAGAGGCTCACCTTCCGATCGCGGACTCGTACATCCCGCTCTTCGAGTGTCCCACTCCAGGAACGACCACGAGCTCGTGGCTCTGGGCGGGGCATCCTTTGAGGGGAGTTTCAAACTCCGGGTAAAATCCGGACCGCGGGCATCGAGGTAAGCGTGGAACACCTGGCCTAGTTTTGGTACTGCAAATTGGCTGAACAGCTCGTATCGAGGTTCGAGTCGACTAGGGTATCCTCGTCGCCCATCAGGTACGTGACATTTGGGCGAGAAACCTTGCGGGTATTGTCGGCAGATGATCCGCGACCTAGTGTCCGGTTGGGATCGCATTAAGTCCGTACTTATAGTTGTTGTAGCTATTGTCGCATCCGGACCCCGGGTACAGGTCGTCCAGACGATTTGAATGGTGTACGCCGACCAAAATGACACACGGTCGCGGCACCGCTGTATATCGAGCGTAAACTTGCAGCGAGGGAGGCCCCTAGCGAGCTCCGGGACTCGAAGCTCGTTGTGCTAGGAGCATGTCGAACACGATCCGCCGAAACCCCGCCTGCACTTCCTTGCTGTTGAGATACTGCATCATCTGGTTTTGGTGCGCCTCGCCGCTGTCCATCACGGCGTGGTCAAGGGCGTCGCCAAAGTCGCCGAGCAGGGCTTGCTCGGGCGAGTTGTTAGCGAGTTGGTTCATGACCGTCTGGTTCTCGCTCACCTTGTCGCGGATGGTGCGCGCGTAGTTGACCATGTCCTGGTTGGACAGGCCGTCGGTGACGAATAGCTCGTTGAGGCGCGCGATGATCTGGGAGAGCCACGCGTCCTGCTTGTCCTGGGCCCTGGAGGTGCCAAGCGAGTGTACGACGTGGAGGCCGACCTCATCCGCGGGTGCGTCGACCTTCAGGCGCAGGTCTTGCTGCTTGAGCTTGGACAGGCGGTAGTGGGTCAGCTCAACCGAGCTGAGGTCAATCGGTTCCTCCTCATCGAGCTTCTCCCGCAACAGCGGCGCGAGGTGTCGCGCGTAGAGGCTGAGCTTCTCGAGGTCGTGGCTGTCGTAGTCCACGATCTGAGCCATGAACTCGTAGTAGCGCGTGAACGAGACGAGGTCCTTCTTGAAGGTGTCGAGGGCGTCTAGCTGCTTCTTGGCCTCCTTCATGTCCGACTCGGCGTTGGCGGTGAGCACCGCGTCGCCGAGAGCCTTGGCCCGCTCGTATAGCTTCTTGCGCTCTAGAAATTCGATCCGAGCCGCGCTCTGGCGCTTCTGCCATCGGTCGACGGCTGGTTTGCAGACGTTGCTTAGAGCGGCGTTGCTCTTGCTCTTGACGAAGAACACCTCAGTGAACTGAAGGACCTCCGTCCATGAGAAGATCTCGGCCGCCCGCAGCTTCTCGTACAAGTCCCAGATCAGGTTTGGGTCAGAGACATCGAGTAGCTCCGCGGTCTGGTAGTACTGCTGAAAGGCGGCGAGTACATCGTCGGGCTCGTTGAAGAAGTCCAGGACGTAGGTATCTGTCTTGCCCGGGAAGGTCCGGTTCAAGCGAGAGAGGGTCTGGACACAGTCGAGCCCGCCGAGCTTCTTGTCGACGTACATCGCGCACAGCTTCGGCTGGTCGAAGCCGGTCTGGAACTTCTGGGCCACGATCATCACGTGGTACTCGCTGGTGTCAAAGGCCTCGCGCATGTCCCGGCCCGCGAGCTTGGGGTTCATGCTGGTCTCCGTGAATTTTTTACCCAAGAGTTCGACAGCGGTGGGGTCGGTCGCGCTGAAGCTCACCTCACCGGAGAACGCGACCATCGCCTGCAGCTGCCCGTAGCCCTTCCTCTGGATGTATTTGTCGAACTGCAGCTTGTAGCGCACGGCCTCCTTGCGCGAGCCGGTCACGACCATGGCCTTAGCCTGCCCGTTGAGCAGGCCCATCACCGTGCGGCGGAAGTGCTCGACGATCACCATCACCTTCTGGGCGATGTTGTGCTCGTGGAGCCGAACCCAACGATTGAGTTTGACCTTCGCCTTCTTGGCGTCAACCTCGGCGTCGGCCGCCGCCGCGCGTTGGGCCAGGTTATAGGCGACCTTGTAGCTGGTGTAGTTTTGTAGCACGTCGAGGATGTAGCCCTCCTCGATCGCCTGGCGCATGCTGTAGACGTGAAAGGCTTGCGGCCGGTTGTCTTTCGAGGGCGGAGCGTCGGGGTTGGGGAGCCGCCCAAAGAGTTCGAGGGTCTTGCTCTTGGGGGTCGCCGTGAACGCGTAGTAGCTAAGGTTCGTGGCCGCCTGCCGAAGGGACACTGTCGCCGCGATCATGTCCTCGGCGCTGAGCGACCCGACGGGCTCGTCGCCCTCGGCAGTCTGATCTTCCGGGTCTTCCTTCGCCCCCGATGAGAGCACCGCCTTGAGCTTGCGCGCGGTTGAGCCGGACTGCGAAGAGTGGGCTTCGTCCGCGATGATCGCGTAGCTGCGGGTCTTGAGAACTTCACTGTTTTCGATCGCGCTGAGCACATGGGGGAAGGTCTGGAGCGTCACGATCACGATCGGCTGACTCTGCTCGAGGGCGGCGGCGAGCTTCTCCGATTTGGAGCCTTGGCCCTCGTCACGGTTGATCCGTCCTACGACGCCGTCGGCGTGTTCGAACTGTGAGATCGTGGCCTGCAGCTGGCCGTCGAGGACGGTCCGGTCGGTCACCACGATTACCGAGTCGAAGACTTTCTCGTTGGCCTCGTTGTAGAGAGTAGCGAGCTGGTGGGCCGTCCACGCGATCGAGTTCGACTTGCCCGAGCCCGCGCTGTGTTGGGCCAGGTACTTGTGTCCGGGGCCCTCGGCTCGGCTGGCGTCGATCAGGCGCGTGACCAACTCCCACTGGTGGTAGCGGGGAAAGATCAGCGATTCTTGCTTGCGCTTGCGCCCGTCCCAGCCCTCCACGCTCTTGATCTCGAGGTGGATGAAGCGCCCAACGATCTGGATGATGTTCGCCGGCGCGAGCACCTCGGTCCAGAGGTAGGACGTCGCGTACTCGTTGATGTCGTCGGGGGTGTCGTTTCCCGCGCCACCGTCGCGCGTCCCCTTGTTGAACGGCAAGAAGCGCGTGTCGTCGCCAGCGAGGCGCGTAGTCATGTGGGCCTCGTACTGGCTCACCGCGAAGTGCACGAGCGCACCACGCTTAAAGGTCAGCAGGGGCTCGGGCTTGTTGGTCGCCGGGTCCTTGGGCAAACGGGTACGCTTGTACTGCTTGATCGCGCGCTCGACCGCCTGCTTGAACTCGCTCTTGAGCTCCATCGTGACGATGGGGATGCCATTCAAAAACAGGACCAGGTCGATGCGCCAGGCCTTAGCCTGGACGCCGGTCTCGGCCAGGTGGGCCTCGGTGGCGTACGGGCTGTAGACCAGCTCGGGCACCACGCGCAGGATGTTGCCCTCGTACATGGCCTGCGTGTCGGGGTTCAGCCCGTGATCCGGCTTGAACTGGCAGAACTTGAAGGAAGCGGACCGGTCGCGCAGCTCGTGCCGCAGCACGCCGAGGGTGCCGTAAGTGCGCAGGTACTTGTTGGAGGCGTGGGGGTCAACCTTGCTGAGTTGGACGGTGAGCTTGTCGAGGAAGGCCTGCTCGGGGTTCGTGGGGTAGAGCTTTTGGTACTTGGTCCAGGTCTTGGGCTGGGTGGTCTTGATGAAGTCGAGGCAGTCGGAGGTGTAGAGGGCGCGCTCGCGGTCGTACTTGGTGGGGTGGCCGAGCTTCCAGCCGGCGGACGTCATCTGTTTGATGATGTCGTTTTGGAAGGCGAGTTCCTTGGCGTCGGCGGTCATGCGGCCTCCGGAGGGGGGGGCGTCCAGTTACGGACGTCGATCTTGCCGGTCACGGCCGCGGAGATAAGAGCCATACGACGCTCGCGCAAACAAGCGACTTGAGCTTCAGCCATACTCTCGAGGCGGTCCATTTTCATCTCGCTTGACGTCAGATGAGAAACGATGTTGTGCTGCTCAGAAATAGGAGGGAGGCACAGTGGAATCTCGGCTATTTTGGAAAGACTAAGCCCTTCCTTGAGGCCGTACTGTTCCACGGAAAAATATGCCTTTACTGCTGACGAGGCGATCATAGTGGCCAAGAAACGGGGGAGTACGAGTTCATGAACGGGTCGAATTAAGCTCAAATGCTGGTTCACGTATATAGTCTGAGAAAGATTCTCGACGAAGGCTACGCGACCGGTCTTCGCGCCTGTGATGCATACAACGACGTCTCCCTCTTCCACCCGGGTTCTGACGCCTTCGGCATTTTGAGGAGGGGTGATTCGTTGCGCAGTGTCCAGATTGAGCCCGAGTTTATCGTTCAAGTCGCCACTTTGAAGGAAGGTGTCCGTGCCATCCTTTGAGATCAGGTCCGACCAGCCGCGGGGACCCGACGTCATGAAACTAGTCACGTGCTTCAGGCGGCAAGTCGTCCAATGACCTGGTATCCTCCCCAACCACTCGATGCCCGAATCACGCATGGGGGCGTCGGGGTTGAGGCCTCTGGTGACCGCGTGGCTGATGACGGCCTGGCGCTTCTCTTTGAGCAAGGCAATGAGTTGCTGCTGCTTCGCGACCAGCGCATCGATCTTTGCCGTCTCGTAGTCGAGGAACTTGGCGATCTGGGTTTGCTCTTCGGATGAGGGGAGCAGCATCTCAATGCGTTCAAACGCCATGGGATCGAGGTCCCACTGGTTTACCCGAATTCCCTTCGAACGTCGCAGGTACTGCGCCACATACGCCGGGCTGCGCAAGAGGTAGTGTACGTAGCGTTTGTTAATCTGCGTGTCGCTGGGCTCCCAGCGGCGGTAGACGAAATACGCAGGGCTCACAATGCCCCGGTGTTCGGACATCGCTATCGAACCTTGCCAAGCCTTCATCTTGTTCATCACCAGGTCCCCGGGGCACACGAGTTGATACGGGGAAAGGTCCTCAGATGGCTTGTTGAAGTTGTCGTCACGACTGCTCTTGGGAATCACGCCGTGGTCCCGATAGACCGAGAGGAGTTCCTCGTCAGGGAAGTCGGTACGCTTGACCCGTTGGAAGCGTCGGCCGATCGCCACCGAGCCCCAGCCGCGGGGGACCTCCCCAAGCCAGTCGGTTTCTGAAGGGACGTAGTCGGGGTATGCGAGGTGTCGTCCCATTAGGAGTGCATCCCCTTCAGCATAGACACGATCTCTGCGCTCAGCGCATCAAGGTCGGCGTCAATCTCCTCGAGGCTGCGGGGCGGCTCGTACACGTAGAAGTGACGATTGAACGGGACCTCATAACCCACCAATCCGATCTGTTCGTCCCGCGCGTCCGTCTTCCCGGGGTCGATCCACGCATCCGGTACATGCGGCGCGACCTCCTTCTTGAAGTACGCCTCGTTGAACGCATCGACCTTCGCACCCCGAGCCGTCTCCTCGGTCAGCGGCACGTCCTCGTTGTCACGCAGTTTGGTGTCGGGCTGGAACGAGACCACGCGGCCGCCGTACTCGAAGGCGCCATACATCGGGTTGGCTTCGGTCTTCAGCACCTTCTTGATCACCGGCTCCGCGTCCGGGTTTGTCCAGGTTACGGCGGCGAGCAACTGCTTCTTCTCTTTGGAGTCGAGCTTGACGCCGGTATCCCGGAGTGCCTGCTTCAACACGTCCTCGAAGGCGTTGAAGTCGTCAAACTTCTCGCTCCCGATTGCTTCCATCAGCTCGTTCGCCTTGTCGAGTAGCGACCTTTGGGTCGTCCAGGTCTCGGGCGCGAGAAGGGCCTTGATATGCTTCTCCTTAAGGCCCTCGAAGTCGGCCTTGACAAGCGCGCGGACCTCGTCCTCGACCGCCGCCAGGCTCCCGTAGCTCGCTTGCGTCCAGTCCGGGCCGTAGCGTTCGTAGACACGGCGCATCGCCGCGTTCAGGGGTCCGCTGGCGAAGCGAAGCTCGGCGATTCGCTCGGCGGTGAACTGGGTCGAGAGCCGAAGCGGTCGCTCGATGGTGATGCGTCGGTAGCCAAACGCGTGGGTCGAGAACACCTTGCTGCCGAAGGTCTTCTTGTCCTTGGATTTGGATGCGGCCCCCTCCTCGTCGAGGGTGTAGCTCTCGACCGGCTCGGCTTCGCCGTAGGTCCGGACGATAAGCTCGATCTCATCCTCTCCCAGCTCCTGGCGCTTGGAGCCCAGGCTCTTGCGCATCTTCTTGTACAGGTGCACCGCGTTTATCAGCTGCACCTTGCCTTTGCGTGCGGGTGCCTTCTTATTCGAGAGTACCCAGACGTAGGTGGCGATGCCAGTGTTGTAAAACATGTCCGTGGGCAGGGCGATGATCGCCTCGAGCAGGTCGCTCTCGAGGATGAAGCGGCGGATTTCGCTCTCTCCGCTGCCCGCGCCGCCCGTGAACAGGGGCGAGCCGTTGAGGATGATGCCAATGCGGCCGCCGTTTTTGTTGCGATCGTTGGGGTCGTAGTCGCGCAGCTTGCTGATTAGGTGCATCAAGAAGAGCAGCGAGCCGTCGCTGACCCGGGGCAGGCCGGGCCCAAAGCGGCCGTTGAAGCCCTTGACCTTGTGCTCGTCCTTGACCTTCTTTTCGACCTTCTTCCAGTCCACGCCGAAGGGCGGGTTGGCGAGCATGTAGTCGAAGCGGCGGCCCTCCAGCTGGTCCTCACTGAGGGTGTTGCCGAGCTTGATGCGGCTGACATCCTGCCCCTTGATCAGCATGTCGCCCTTACAGATGGCGTAGCTCTCGGGGTTGAGTTCCTGCCCGAAGGCACGGATGACGGTCGTCGGGCTGAGCTCGTAGACGTACTCCATCCCGCTGGACAGGAAGCCTCCGGTCCCGGCGGTTGGGTCGTAGATGGTGCGGATGATGCCCTGCTCGGTCAGGGCCTCGTCGTCCACCCCGAACACCAGCGAGGTCGTCAGCCGGACGATGTCCCGCGGGGTGAAGTGCTCACCGGCCGTCTCGTTGGAGCTCTCGGCGAAGCGGCGTATCAGCTCCTCGAACACGAGGCCCATCTCGTGGTTGCTGATCACCTTCGGGCAGAGGTCCATCGTGGCCACGCGCTGCACGACCTTGAACAGCAGGTTGGCGGTCCGCAGATCGTCGATGAACTCGCTGAACTTGAAGTACTCGAAGATCTCCCGGGCGTCCGCGGAGAAGCTGTCCACGTAGGTCAGCAGGTTGCTCTTGGTGTCGGAGCTGCCGAGCTTCGACATGTCCATGGGCGAGGTGTTGTAGAAAGACTCGCCCGAGGCCCGGAGCAGGAACTTGTGGCGAGCCTCCTCCTCGAGCTTCTTCATCTTCTTCAGCTTGTCGACCTGCGCGAGCACCTTAGCCTTGGTGGGTGCTAGCACGCACTCCAGGCGGCGCAGGATCGTGAAAGGGAGGATGATGCGGCCGTACTGCGACCGCTTGAAGTTTCCACGGAGGAGTTCGGCGAGCGACCAGATGTAGGCGGCGGTCTGGGAGAAGTTGGTCGACATGTGGGAGGTTGCTCTTCGGGGCTTTGCCTGGGGTTTGGGCCTGGGGCGGCGATGCTCGGCTAGCCTGCCGACGCTCTTGGCGGCAACTCGCTTGGCCTGGGACCGAGCAGGTGTCTTGCTCGCGGCAGGGGAGGAGGGGCTACGGTCGAGGATGCGCGCCCTGATCTTGGCCTTCTCTCTGCCTGATCTATCCAGCCCGTGGCTGTCACAGATCGTCTTGAGTTCCTCCCGGCTGAGTGGCTCTAGAAGGCGCGCGAGGCTGAGAGAGCGCCTGGCTACGAAGGCGTCAATGAGTTCGTCACGACGCGCGCGGCTGGACACTGACAGATCGAAGTTCTCGGCGAGGTCCAGCAAACGTGTACGGTTGAGAGTCTCGAGCGCAGATCGTTTCGTTGGGCGCGGCACCGGGGCGGAGCATAGTGGGTGCCCCAGTTGAACACTTGAGATTTGACTCACGCGCGAGTGTGAGCTGTGTGATGAAGCTCGACTGGGTGCCGACGCGATGCGGCGAGTTCGGAATTCTCCTCCATGAATCGGAAAAACTGGTATGGAGCGATCGCTAATCCACCTGACGAGGCAGCGAGGGGTGATTGTTTGCAAGCGCAGCCCCGTACACCTTGATAACCTCGTCGGCATCCCGTCCCGCGATCGCTTTTCCGAGTGCTCGTTCGATCATGTCAAGGAGGTTGATCGCCCGATGTACAAGGAATGATTCGAAGTCGTCGGCTCGGAGGAACTTTGGATCGATGAGATGCGAGGAGACCATTTCGTTGAGCTTGTTCGGCGCGATTTTGTGCTTCTTCTCGATTTTCCCAACGTAGACGCTAGGTGCGGAGCCACTGAGGATACGGTTGGTTTTTGAGGTTAGCGGTGCCTTATTGATCACCGAATTCCAGCGTTTTCGCGGGTAGCCCTTCTTCTTACAGTATGATTTTGGGATATCGGCCGCGAAACGCGTTTCGGTTGCGCCTCCATATAGCTCGCCAAAGACG
>CAZUPD010000237.1:0-8957 GCA_964621785.1 uncultured Nannocystaceae bacterium | reverse complement strand
GGCTGTAACGGCTTCGGCTGCTACTCGCCGAGCAAAGGCTACATCCGCACCAGTTGGCCCGCTGTTGACCACGAAGTTGTACATGCAATCGTTGATCGGTTCGCGTCACCTCCGTTGTTTTGGAGCGAAGGAATTGCCACCGCGTTCGAGCGTCGGGGAACCTACCGGGGAGATATCTCGGTTCTCGAAGCTCTCGAGAGTAGCGAGGCTGAGGACCTGCTCTACAACACTGCCGGGCACTTTGTCCGCTGGCTGATCGAGCGACACGGCTATGCAAAAATTCGTCGTGTACTCATCGGTGACAACGTCGAATCCGTCTACGGAGCGACCATCGAGCAACTCGCCGATGCCTATGAACGCGAGGCCCCCTACGCTTACCCGGGCCGCGGAGCCTGTGATGCACCCTACTTACCGTCCGACGACGGTGTCCATTTCTTCGAACTCGCGGAGGTGACGTGCGAGGCTCCTACGTCGGCCCGATTTGATGGCGGTGCCCTGTCGATCGCGCGAGTTGTCGACCTCCAAGTCGGCCACTACGAGATTGAAATGAAAGGTGGTCGCGGTGTGCGTATCGTCGGTTGCCAAGACGAGCAATGGGCGAATGAACCTACAATGACGCCATTTCACGGCGACATCCCCAACGCGGTTGAGAATGGTCAGACAGCGATGGGGGTAGCTTTTGACGCGGACACGACCAACACCTTTGAATTGACGCAGCCGGGTCGTTTTCGTCTCACGATCATGACGGATGAGGCCGAGGGCGAAAGGGTCGCGGTCGAGCTTCAGGCCGTTTCGCCTACAGGGTATCCCTAATAAAGCACCTTGCAAAAAACGATGGCTGAAGGGAATCCGAGATCGGTCTGAAGCAACATCTGGCCGCGGCCTTTCAGAGCGGCCTTGGACGGCTCGATCCGACGGCCGCCGAGGTCGCGGACGAGTGCGCCCTGTTGCTGCAACACGCGGAACAGACGCTCGACATTTTCCTCGGACTGCTCGTGCACGATGTCGAGGTCGCGAGTGGTCGTTGGTGCGCCGTGCAGGACGACTGCCACGCCACCGATGACGACGAACTTCACGTCAGCCCGAACGAGCGCGCGCAGGAGGGCTTCGAGGTCAGCGGTTTGCGGCTGCATGGCGGAGGCGTGCAAGGGTTGCAGCGGCGCGCGTGCCAGCCCGGAGGCGCTCGATCGGCGAGAGGGAGCAGGACCAGTGTAGCAGGGGTTGGTCAACTTCGGCGACCGCGGCGAGGATGTCGGGGTCGTGTTCAGCGAAGTAGCGCTCGAGTTGTTCGAGGCGTGGGTCGGTTCGGCTCACGGGGGATTGTAGCGGTTGTTTCGGTGGGTGGGTAGCTCGGTTGTTTCGGGCCATCGCGCCGGTTTTCCGTTACGGCGTGCGTGGGGTGCACTGGTGAGTAAGACCCGAGCAGTGTGATTTTTGTATATTAACTCAGACTCGGTACGAAACACCATTTGCCGCGAATGCTGGCGTCGATGAGCATACGTGCTGAGTAAGTTCCACCTGGCGGCAACGTGTTACACAGCTCCGGTGGCCATTGACTATTTCCATGCGTAACTAAGCGCATGAAACAAGTCACAAGACAAGCGATCCTCCTGTTATTGTGTAGTGCATCCACTCTTGTTGCGGGCTGCGATGCGGAGATTGCAGATAGCGAAGCGGAGTCTGGCGTTATTGTAAACGACGAGCCATCCGACGATGATGGACAAGAGCACGAGTTCCTAGTTTTCCAAAACGAAGCCGAAGCGGTGGCCGCGGATATCGAATTGGCCGCGAGCGAGAAGGGTCTCCCCGTCGAGGATGTTCGGCGATCAATCGAGTTCCACGAGTCTTTTTCGCAGCGTTTCGATGATATTGCGGAGCGTTTCCCGGGACGGATCGCGGGTGTCTGGGTTGATCCTGTGCCGGCAACCAGCGGTTATATTCGTTTCGTAGGTGAAGTTCCCGTCGAGGCTACGCGAATGATTGAAGATGGATCCAAATTCGGGACCGTTTCGATGTTGGGAGATGGTCGCTTATCTCTTGAAGAGCAGGTAGCTCGTTCAGAGTCAGCGGTACGAGCGATTGCTGACCTTGGAGTTGAGTATGCATCCGGCTCCTACGACCCGAGTCGTGATGTGATCCAGCTTCAGCTCCAGGTACCGTCAGGATCACAGCCTGGCGAGAACGAGGCGATGATCGCCGATACCAAGAGTTATATTGCGGCACAACTGCGGGCGTCGAGTGAGTTCAATGTGCCGGTTTCGGCCGACGAGTTCGAGATTTCGCTGGTAGAAGTCGATGAACCAATGTTCGAGGAACAGCACAGTCGCGGGGGGAACTTCCTACGAGACGATGGCGTGCGTGAGTGTACCAGCGGTTGGTCGGTCAGTGACCCCAATGGTGATGGGGTCATCACAGCGGCGCATTGTACTGGCCTCAATCAATTTGAGCAGCCTGGTGTGACGCCTTATTCGATGAGTTTCAAAAAGCAGGTCTACGGCGCCGGCGGAGATGTTGAGTACCACACGACCAGTCATGGTGAGTACGCTGAATTCTACGCAAACTCCATCGTCATCCGAGACGTTACCGCGACGCGATCCACAGGTACCATGGTGGGGCGCACTGTTTGTATCTATGGCCGTTTCTCGAATGCACGATCGTGTGATCATGAAGTGACAGCGATTAACGTTTCGATATCAAATGGTACGACGACTACGACGAACTTGGCCCAGACCGACAACGTCACAACCATCGGTGGCGACAGTGGCGGTGGCTGGTCGTGGGGTACAACAGCTTGGGGCGTGCACAAGGGAGTGGTGCAATCGACCTCTGAATCATTCTTCACGCCGATCCGGCAGGCCGAATCTGTGCTGGGCGTCACCGTCAAGAAGAAGTAATCTAACCAGAGCCGGAGGATCTCTCCGGTTCTATGACCGCAGTCCCAGGGTGATTCGCCCTGGATCCCTTAGAGGCAAAGGTCTATACATCCATGGTGCGACCCACATATCGATTCGTGTTTCTCGGTGCTATCGTCCTCAGCGGGTGTGAGGGCGGGAAAACTAAACCATCTGTCGTTACCCCCGCAGTCCAGGAGGAGCTTTCATCACCGCCGAGGGCAAAAAGTGAGGTCACCGCGGACAAGAAAGCCCCTGAAAACGGTCATCTCATTTCGACACAGATTGACGGAGTATGGGTGTTCTTTTGGCCCGAGCTTCCCGAGGGAGCTGTCGTCGTCAATGAGCAGTCCAGGCTCGCCGGCAAAGCCCGAATTTCCGAAGGGTGCCTGTACGTAGACGATCAGGTTGTCGTCTGGCAGGAGGGACGGCGTGGTGACATCGAAGCGGCCATCCGTGATGTGCGAGAAGGCAAGGAGATAATGTTGGAGGGCGCGGGTGCTTCGTTCCCTCCGGATCCCTCGACAAACGACCCGGAAGCGGAAGCGGGGACCGAGGCTCAGTCGACGGCGAGGGCCGATGTCGTGTCGAAGTGTCGAAGTGCGACGAATATTTTCGGTACGGGGCGAGGTTCCTAGTGGAATGTGGTGGCCTCCTTGAAAGTTCAGACCTGCACGTGACGACAAACCACGAGCGCCGGCCATTTTACCGAATAGTACCGTTTTTTCGGATATGTCGCTTCGCTCGGTGCTGCTCAGGTGGTAGAAGAACTCGTCAAGAGTGGTGTTCCTGGGGACCTTGCCGACCACCAGCGCCTTAGTAGCGACTCGACCCCCGCGAAGGCCACACTAAACCTGCCGAACAGCCGCCGCTGCTCCCGTAACATCCACAACTATCTCAGCTAGAAGCTGCGTCAGCAACTTCTCAGGTAGGCACGGCTCGAACTTCGACACCCGACTTCGGGCAGCGGACTCGGCATGGATGTACGCGTCGTTCAATATTGGTCGTCCCGCATTTGCCAACCGCGCGAGAAACTTCTTAAGCCCCAACTCGCTTTGCCCAGCCTCTTGCTTGCACACAAGTGCCTCGTTCCGGGTCACGACTTTTCCTCCGAATTCGTGTTCGATGAGTTGGGCTAGAAGTAGGTTTGCTCGCCCGCCTGCGTGGTTCCACCAGGTGATTTCATCGTTGCAGCTCACCATTGGCGCCTCTGCCTCGCGGAGAAACACATGCTCGCTTCGCAGTTGTGTTAGGGTTTTTGTGGCCCGCTTAGACCACCTCGGATCGAGCTCGTCGCTGACGAGTTGTTGCCGCATGGCCTGGCACAGTGCTCGGCTGAGGTATTGCGGAGCTCCTGCCCAGCGCGTTGACCCGGCCCGCTCGGACGGTGTGACCTGACATGTTCCGCGACGCCAGTCGACTGCTGTGACCCTCCACGGTTGGCCGGCGAGTGTGAACGTTCGCGGCCCTGCGTTGGCGTCGAGGCCCTGCAGGAAGTTTGCGTCGATTGTCCCGACTTCTCGATGATTCGCTAATACGGTGATCAGCCTCGGCGTCGAGAACACCGCGTAGAGCTCGGCGAAGTTTCGTTTCCCGTAGAGCTTCTCACCTCGGGGCCCGAGCCATAATCGACCCTGTTGCTCGGTGAGGATTCCTTGTAGAAGCATATTGTTGACTAGATCGTGGCGATCTTGTTCCTCGAGCCCTTCAAACGAGGTTGCTCCGGCAACCCATGCCCACCAATCGCTCGTGGCCACGCCTTCGTGTTGGATTCCGAGGGCCATGAGCTGGTGGGCGAGGATGTGGCTCGCGTGTTGGCTTGGCTTGACGGGTTCGACATAGCCCGCGTCGTGGAGGGCAATGAGCGCAGCCGCTTGGAGACACGTGGTGTCCTTGGTGGCGAGGAACGTACAGTTGGGCACGGTTCCTTCGCGTCGGCCGGTTCGACCCATTCGTTGGAGAAAGCTCGCTACGGTCGACGGGCTGTCGATTTGCAAAACATGGTCGAGGTCACCGACATCGATGCCTAGCTCGAGCGCACTGGTTGCCACAATGACGCAGTCACTCCCCTCCGCGAACGCCTTCTCTGCGTCGCGGCGGGCACTTGCGGCGAGTGAACCGTGGATCACGTGGGTCATCACCCCTGCTTGTAGAAGCATCTTTCCCAGCTCTTCTACTCCTCGGCGGGAATCGACGAAGACCAGTCGCTTTTTTCCTGGATGAAGCAGCCGGATGACGGTCGCTGCGTTGGCGAGCGAGCCGACGTAGTCCAGCCGGATTTGTGGGTCGACTTTGGGTTTGGGTGGCGAGACAACCTGCCCGCTTCTGCGAGAACTTCCCTGCAACCAGCGAAGGATTTCCTGTGGGTTGCCGACCGTCGCCGAAAGGCCGATGCGCTGGACGTCGCGGTTACAAAATCTCGAAAGTCGTTCGAGGACCGCCGCTAGGTGTGCTCCACGATCGTCGTCGGCGAAAGCATGGACCTCGTCGATGATGACTGCTTGCAATCCAGCAAACAGGCGTCTTGCCGGTACGCGGGTGCTCATCAACATCGCTTCGAGTGACTCGGGAGTGGTCAGCAGGATATCGCTGGGGTCGTTACAGAATCGGCGTCTTGCGGTCGGTGGAGTATCGCCGTGCCACTTGAATGCTCGTCGGCCGAGGAGTCCTGCGTAGCGGGTGACGCGGTGCTCCTGGTTGTTGAGGAGTGCACGGATCGGGGAGAGGTAGAGGACGGACACTGGGTGCCAGTCGTGGGCATCCATTGCCGAGAGGATGGGAAAGAACGATGCCTCGGTCTTTCCTCCTGCTGTTGGGGCCAGTACCACACAGTTTTCGCCGCTCAGCACGGCATCGATGGTCAGGTGCTGAACGGGTCGAAGCTCGCGAAATCCCAGCGTGTTGACGATCTGGTATTGGAGCGCAGGAGTGAGCTGGTCGAAGGCGTTGCGCATGGTCATTCGAGATCGAGGGCGATGTCGTCGACCGTGCGTTCGATACCTGCGGCTGCCCGTTCCTCGGCCCGCATGTCAACTGTATCTACAACGAGTTGGTAGTGTTGGTTTGGGTCATAGTCGTCAAACTCGTCAACCTTGTCGAGGAGGTCGAGGACGAGTTTGCGGAGGAAAATCCTTGGGGCGATGCCGACGTTGCCTCCGAGTTTTCCGGCCACGCCGTCGGCGAGCGTTGCGATGACGCCATCATCGACCCGTGTTTGGATCCGTTTGAGGCTGCGATCGGAGCGTGCGGGGTAGATATCGCGGACGCGGCGACCCACTTCGAGAAGACGTTCGCGGTCAAAAGGGTTGAGCCGGATTTGCGGCGCGCGGGGGTTGTCGAATCGTGGGTTACCTGAGAAGTCCACGTGGAGCCGCTGTGCCAACGGAGGCAGTCTGCGGATCCCTTGCGGCCCATCGAAAAACTGCGGCGTTCCGGTGATCAGGACGTACATCCCTGGGTAGTGGGCAGCGTCGAGGTCGTCGATGAGTTGTCGAAGGCCGTTGAGGCTCTTCTCCCGACTGTCAGCGCGTACTCGTTGGATTGTTTCGACCTCGTCGAGGACAAGCACAAGGCCGCGACGACCGGTTTGTTTGAGAACCGCCAGCAGTCCGCGGAAGAATCCGCTGGCTCCTCGGTTGTCGAGGTCGCCCTTGATGCCGGCGGCCCGTTTGATCGATGCGCCTACATTGGGCTGGCCCATTAGCCAGGCGAGTAATCCCTCGGCGATGGCGTGATCTTCCCGGAGGCGTGCGGTGTGGCTCGCTCGTAGGGCGGCAGCGAATAGAGGGTGGGTTGCACTCACGTGGGCCAGGCGTTTTTCGAGAAGGGCTCCAACTGCGTTTGCGACGGCATTTGGATCGTCTTGGTCGATGCCCTCTTGTTGCATCGCTTCGTCTTCGAGGTCGAAGAACCATCGATCGATCAGCGAACGAAAGGCCCCTTCGCTCCACTCGCGTGTCTGCAACGAGTCGATAGCCCTTCGGTAGATGGTCTCCATTCGGTACAGCGGCGTATCGACCTCGGAGATTTGGACCAGTGCCGTCGCAAACCCCTGCTCGCGGGCGCGGTGTTCGAGCCAGCGGGCGAAGAAGGTTTTGCCGGTGCCGTACTCACCGCGCACGGCCTTGAATGCCCCTCGTCCGGTAGCTGCGGCATCGAGATCGCTGGCGATGCCCGAAGCAAATCGGTCGAGACCGACAGCGAACAGTTCGAGTCCGCGGCGGGGGACCGTACCCCGGCGGAGGGCATCGATAATTTCGCGGCGTTTGAGAAGGCTAGGTTCGGCCATGGATCCTCAGCTCGGTTCGGTGAGCTCGTACTGTTGGACGAGTTGGTCCCGCTCTAACACGACTTGCCCAGCTCGTGTGTCGACCCGAACAATTGGATAACCGTCGAGGTTAAGCACTTCGGCGTATCGGGCGATGACTTGATCGACGCGCCAAGACTTGAGGTTGAGGCTGGCGGCGAATGCCTGCTTTGGTGAGATGCCATCTCGAAGAAGGAGGTAGCTGACAGCTCGGAGCACCTGTTCCCGAAGCTTGCTTTGACTTTCGGTTCGGCCCTGGAACTCTGGATGCTCCGCGAGCTGTAGGGCGAGTGGATGGTGTTGTGGCGGAGTCGAAACGACGAGCTTTGCCTTTGGTTCGATCGGCAACAGCAACGTCTGGTCGTCGGTCCGTTTTCGCGAGCCGGTTTTGGTTGGTGAGCGTCGTGGACCTGGAGGCTCGGTCGCTGGGCGGGCGTCGAGAAACCACCACGCCGGGCGGTGATGCGAAACCACCTGGAGTTTTCCCTGACCGCGCGCCGAGATTTCCATATTGTCGCGTCCAACCAACACACATGGGGTCACAACTTCGGCCAGGGTTGCACCTCCGTGCTCACCGGCTCGTTTGACTGAACTGTAGTTGTGGCGGTCGTCCGCGAGGAGCACCACTCCGTCAGTTCCACGGGGACGCCAGGCTTGATTGCTCGTGACGAGTACTTCGAACTCTTCGTTGAACTCGTCGCCAGCCTTGTAGGGTCGCCAGCGGCTGCCTCCCTCACTGCGTTTGCCCGTCCAACTCAGCAGGTCGCCGGCGACGTGGCCGTGGTCGCTGGCAAACAAGATCACCCGGTTGTGTCCCTCAGCAGCATCCATCAGTGCCGGCAGTGATCGAATCGATTGGACGTTCCACTCGTGTTCCTTTTGGGGATTTCCCTTCAAGGCGTCGTCGATGACATTGAGGACCAACGCGACAACCCGTTCTTCGCGGCGGGCGATCAATCGCAGTGCGCGTTCGGAAATCGTGCCATCGCGGTTGTGTCCTGTCTCCTGCAGCAACAGCTCCGGGACCTGCCTCGGCGGTACGAAATTTTTTACTTTGGTGTGTTCCGCCCAGCGTTTGGGGTCGTCGGTGGTTCGGAGAGCTCGCCCGGGTTTCGTCGGTTTGCCTGAGAAAAACGCCGAGCGGCTGACGTGGGTGACGGTTGGGAGTTGGGCGAGCACAGGGAGATAGATGCCGTCTCCCGGTTTGTTGCGGCCGATGAAGCCGGCCAGTGGCCCCCACTTCCGCGAAGTTTCGCCCATCGACTCGAGCAACTCGACTGCCTGTGTCCACGCCATACCGTCCATGAGCAGTACCAGCACGCCGATGTCCTTGGTCGCGTTGAGGACTTCGGAGACGAGTTTGCCGGCGGGCGCGCGGCCATCTGGGCACGCTCGTACTGGAGTGGCTTGTGTTGCGCGAGGTCGTGGTTGAACAGTGCTTGGCTGGCCTTCGCTACTTCTGCGAGGGCCTTGGATGTGGGGTTCTCGATCGCGGTTGTCAACGCATCGCCAAGTGCATCGAGGCGCAGCTGCCAGGCGAGAGGAAGGCGATGGCTTTGCTGGACAAAGGATTCGACTCGCTCAGTCTTGAATTGCTCGGCCAGTTGCTCCGCTATTCGCAAGATTTCCTGGTCGAGCGAATGCTCGCGCGGAAGCAACTTCATTGCGAACGTCACTGCTTGAGCAAGGCTGCTGATTGCCGAATCCATTTCCGGTTCGGGGATCTGCCAGGGAATCGCGATCGACTCCACAGGCAGACG
>CAZUPD010000236.1:0-8970 GCA_964621785.1 uncultured Nannocystaceae bacterium | reverse complement strand
AGGTCGATGTGATTCCGACGGCCGGAGTGGACCGGGTCTTCCGCGCACTCTCGGCGTGGGAAGATTGCTCTGTCAGCCGGGCCATTGTCGAGGCCCGCCACGCGGAGGTGTGCGATCGCCGATGGGCGGGTTTTCGAGAGTTGCTCGAGGTCGTTCATGAGGCGGAAGAGACTGCACCCAAGACCCTTTGATATGTTTGATCGGACATATCCCCGTGCAAGCAATCGTGGTGACTCTCTGAAGGCGGAGCGTAGTTCAAGCAGTCGGGACTCAGCGGGGTCCACCCGAGAGCAGCTCGAGCTGAGTGCGTCTCGTCTGCACCGCCAGATTCTCGGCTCGGCACTCTCGCGACTCGGTCGGAACTGACGACTCAGGTACCGACGACTCGGGCAGCACTGACGACTCAGGTACTGGCGACGGCTCGGGCGGTACTGGCTCGGGCGTTCGCGACAACTCGGGCGGCACTGGCTCGGGCGTTGGCGACTTCTCGACCAAAATGAACACGTGTGTACGTTTCGAGCGATCAATCTCGACCCGCCCTGCTTCTTCCAGCGACCGCAGCTTCGCTCGAGTCTTCGTGGTCGACCAACCGACCTGCTTGCTCAGCTCTGAACTGGTCCCTCGCCGATCTTTCATGTTCGCGAGGACTCGCAACAGCGGGTCGTCGACCGGTGATGCAGCTGCAGGAGCCGGCACCTCAGGTGGGTTTGAAGACTCGACGGCATTCCCAGGAGCTCCCTCCATCACGAAGCTCGAGCCGCTGAGCTCACTTTGCACAGCGGCGAGGATTTCCTGGGCGGTCGTCGAGTCGGGCGCGTTCACGGTCAGGTGCACGCGTCCACCCTCGCGCCACGCCTTGCAACGAAGCTCCTGCTGGGGGCCGGTCGTGTGTTGGAGCGAGCGCGGGAGAACCACTGGCCCGCGGGCCCATGGCAAACGGTAGGCTCCGGGTCTCGCGGCGAGTTCGGCCATCAAACGACCTTCGCCGGGTCCACGCCGGATGTAGACCGGCAGGCCGAGATCCCGGTGGACATCGAATTGTGCGGTCGTCCCTCCCTCCGCGACACAGTCGGCAATGAACAGGGCCCGACTCATACCGGCGATCGTCGAGTTTCGTTTCATCGCGGCCCAGCCTGCCCAGCGTGCGGACGGCTCAAACTCGGAGATGATTGTGAGGCGCCCGTTGTGGACTTCTCGACGCCGGGTTGCCCGGGTTTGAAAGATGCCCTCGGGGGAGATGCCGATGACCCGGCCACCTGCTTCGAGCGCCCCCTCGAGGGCCTCGCTGTCGATGCCGCGGGCAAGACCGGAAACCACTGTGTGGCCAGCCTCTGCCAACGCGCGTCCGAGGTGCCGCGCAAACTGCAGACCTGCGGGACCAGCCTTGCGACTCCCGCTGACGGCGACGCCAGGCTTACGCAACAACGTGATGTCGCCTGCAACCGAGAGCACTGTCGGCGCACGGTCGGGTGTGAGTCGCTCGAGCAAGTGTCTCGGGTAGTCCGGGTGGGTTACGGGAACTAACGCGAGCTTGGCCTGGGCCATCCGATCGACGACGAAGGCTTGCGCGGACACGCGTCCCTCGGCGTCGAGTAGTCGTTCATGCAGCGGCGTCCACGGCCGTAAGGAGTCCGGGAGAGCCTCCGTGTCCCGCACAACAAGCTCCAACAAACTGAGTCCCGCCTGCTTGGCTTTGAGTACGAGACAATTTTTATCGCGAACGCGTGCGCGCTCGAGATGAAACGCGAGCGTGAGCCAGTAGGGCAGCTCTCGTCGATCGATCGAGCTCATGATGCTCCCTGGTGTCGTGCGCGAGCCATCGTCAGAGGGAAAACTACAGCAGGTTTGAGAACGCGTGTAGCCTCATACATGGACTCTCCGCTCGCCCAGATATCGTCGATAAGCAACACAGTTCGGTCGCGCATGCTTGTGGCGCAGGTGAAGGCACCCTTCACGTTGCTTTGTTTGTGAAGCCTTGAACGGAAGTTTTTCTGTGGTTTGGTGTCACGGGCTTTGCTCAACTCGATGTGGACGACCCCGAGACGCTTCGCCACCCGCTGTGCGAAGTCTGAGACGAAGACCCCTGTTCTCGTCGACGGGATACTCACGACTGTATCGAACCGCACGCCGGCGTAGGGACCGCTGGAATCATTGAGAAGTTTCTGCGCGGCGTTGACGACCAGGTCCGGCACGTTCTTTCCACGGTACTTGGCATGACGCACCGCCTCACCGATCTGGCCCATGTCGTAAACGGAGAGGGCCCGACCTGCATGACCGGTACTACCGCGGACCTTGATGCTGGGCTGGAAGTTGGCGAGGAAGCGCTTCGCCAGGTTGATGATGCCTGGCTGGGGTTGCATAGGACGGTCTTGGCAGCGATCGCAGGAACCACAGTTCACGGGAAGTGTCTCGTCGCCCATCGCTGCAGCAAGCAGGCGCGCCCGGCAACCCGAGCCAGCGAGGTACTGCTGTGCACGCTGGTAAAATTGTTCTCGGACCTGCCTGGCCTCCTCGATGCCGTCGGGGACAGGGTTCACGTTGCGCGAGCTGGAGCGGATGTACGTTGCGGGGCGAGAGGATGTTTGCTCGGCGAACTCCACCTCGCGTAGATCTTCGAGGATTCGCTGAGCCTGCGATTCTGGAACGTCGGTGGCCTCGATGAGCTGGCTGCGTTTTTGAGGCACATCCGAAAGCGCCTTGGCAATCGCTCGGTAGTCGTCCGGGTCTGGGAAACCGGACTTCAAGAGCCAGCTGTAGTCGACCTTTGGGTCGTGGATTGCATAGGCAGAGGATGGCTGCCCATCTCGACCGATCCTCCCGATCTCTTGTACGTAGCGAATCAGACTGTCAGGCATGCCGAGGTGGGCGACCCAGCGAACGTCACTGCGATCGATGCCCATGCCCAGGGCCGAGGTAGCGCATACGGCCGTCACCTCGTTGGCGTTCCATCGTCCGAGCACCTCGTCCTTCTTCTCGGGCGGCATCTGCCCGTGATAGGCAAGTGCAGGGATCCCTCTCTCGCTCAAGAAATCGGCTGCCATCAAAGCTTCTTGAGTCGTCAAAACATAGACGAGCCCGGCGTCACCCCGGTGACGTTCGGCAATCTCGAGTGCGTAGGCGAGGCGCTCGCCAAAGCCTGTTGCCCGGTAAGCGGCCAGCTCGATGTTGGCGCGGTGAGAGCTGAGGCGAACGCCATCGACTTGCTCACCGCTCGGCGCAATCTGTCTGCAGATATCGTCGACGACGTCGCCGGGCGCTGTGGCAGTGAGCGCTACCACCGGGGTGCGAAGGCCGAGATTCAGAGTGACGTTAACCAGACGCTGATAGGACGGGCGAAAGTCGTGGCCCCACTGGCTGATGCAGTGCGCCTCGTCGATGACCACTCCCTTGATGTTCATCTGGGCGATGCGATCTTGCCACAGCCGATTTTGCTGGCGCTCAGGTGCGAGAAACAGGATGTCGACCTCGCCGGCGATGACTTTGTCGAGCACCTGGGCCTGCTCTTCGTGCACGAGGTCGCTGTTGATGAGCTCGGCCCGCAACCCCTGTCCCCGCGCCCGCTCGACCTGTTCGGTCATGAGAGCCTTAAGTGGCTGAAACACAAGGACGGTGCCCGTGGTCCAGGGGCTCGCCGCGAGGGCCTGGTAACACAGCGACTTGCCGTGGCCGGTGGGTGCAACGAGATAGCGTCGCCGGCCGGCGAGAAGTGCCCCGATGATCTCGAGTTGGCCCTCACGTAAGTTTGACAGCCCGAAGCGTTGGCGAAGCCACGCCTCGAGCTCTCGCGTGGTTTTGGGCCTTCGATGCGAGCGGCGATTCACCAGGCTGACTATGAGTTCGGTTGGTCGGGGTCGTCAAATACGAGCAACGGTGTTGCGTTGAAATCTTGAAACCTCCGAACAAGCTCAAACGACTCCCGCGGGTACCTCAACGGCCGAGCAAAAATCTTCGCCGCCGGAGCTGTTTTCCTGCGGATCGCATGGACCAAGCGATCTCGGCGAGTGATCGCAAGGATAGCCGATGATGCGACGACGATGAGCCGGTTGCAGGGTTCCTGGATCGACGGGGGGATATGCAGGGTGAGGCGCCGACATATTCGGCGTTTGGAGGCAGGAAGAACCTCCACCCATACGCTCGACGCTTGGTAGGTGTGCATTTCTTGTATGCCGCCGACCTAATATATTAGATTTGTTGATAAATTTCGGAGATCCGCCTCGAACGCGCCAGACGATTCAACGTGAGACGTGTCGGGTGCGGATATCCGGTGGATTTTTTCATCCTCGATCGCCATCAACGAAGAGCCCGGCCTACTCGGCGGTGCTCGTAGAATACGTCGAAGTCGACGCTAAGGTGGCGGGCCCGAATGCGGCTGTTGCGCAACGCGCAGTGCGCTGCGCAGGTTTGTATGTTCATTCAATTTTCGGTTGGTGTATGCTGCGAGACGCAGCGATCGGAGGCATCCTAAGTGGCGCGCGGAAACTATTGGGAAATAACCTTCTCGCCAAACGATGTGGAACGCCCACGTTGGCAGTTTGCAGCTCTGCCCACAGACACTGGTAAACAGGATGTTACGATTGAAACAAAGGAGGGAACCCGTGCAATAAACCTGAGGAACAAGAGTTTTCGAGGGTGCGATATCAATCATTTTCGACTCAAGGACTCAAGCTTCTCGCGTTGTGAGTTCATCGACTGTCGGTTTATCAAGGCGGACTTCACCAACGTTAAGTTCAGTACATGTATATTCAAGAAATGCCACTTCCTGAACGTTCATTTTGAGGAGTCGCAATTTATTCACTGTAGCTTTGATGATATCTCCATGTCAGCAGAGCAAATCCGGTTTTCCTCAACAACTGTTCGGGCAACCCATTTCGTCCAGGCACTCAAGACAAATACGGCTCACCTCCCGGGGGATAAAACCCCGCAGCACCAAGAATTTCGCCTGCTTGTTGACAAAGCAAAAATCGCACGCTCTCTCTTTTTGTCAGTTCGGGACAAACCCGAACTTGACTTGCAGTTCGAAGCAAACATGTGCTTCGAACTGGCGGAAAGAAGGAAGCGTATTGAGGAGGCACGATGGCAAGTTACTGGAGGGAAACTCAAGAAGACGGCGTGGCACTATCGATTTCTCTGGCGCAACTGTCTGCGCCTTGGATTGCTGCTCACAAAGGTCGCGGGATTTTTAACCGACTGGGGAAAATCTCCATTCAAGTCGATGTGGCTGATGTTTTTGTCGACGGCCTTGTTTACTGCGATCTATATATTCCTTTTTAATGAAGCGTGCGGGAAGGCTGTTATACGTGCGTTCGACTGCGGCCTTGTGTTCGGATACTCAAAATACGTTCGTTCCAGCAGTAGCATCACCGGACTGGAAATTTTTTCATTGCTCAACGCGATTTCCGGATGTTGTTGGTACGGACTGCTAATCCCGACGCTAAGCAAACGGATGTTTAGATGATGAAACCTCTGAAACACATTCTGCCTTCCCCCCTCCTAAGAGACGAATGCTACGTTCTATACGGAAGTTGCGCGCGCGGAGACGTCAGGAGTGATTCTGACATCGACCTTCTTCGAATAAGTGAGAAGCGAGCCAGGCTACGTCAGTTGTCACGCAACGTTTCGTTGCACACGTACTCGCGTGGAGACCTGCTTCAAATGGCGAGTGATGGCAACCTGTTCCTCTATCACATTCTAACGGAAGGTCGTTTTCTGGCAGGGGATAGACGGATTCTAGACGAGTTATCGGCTTGCTACCGCCGTCCGTCCAGTTTTGAAACCTCCGCGGTTAAGTCGGTCACATCGGCTAGTCCGATTGTCGATGCCGACGAGATTGCATTTGCGACGCATCCTCGCGTTTTTATGGACGTAGCGATATACCTCTGCCGTTCCCTGCTATACGCAAGGCATGCCGACCGTGGCCCGATGACCTTCTCTCTGGAGGAGCTTAGCAGACGAGATGAGGATGCCGAAAGGTTGTTTAACATCAAGAGCAAAGAGGCAAAGTATGCTGATTTTCTGAGCGTTGCAAACGCAATCGCCTCAAGGATAGGATTGCCATATGTGCGACCTACATACTCAAATCTGTCAAGCTTAAGCTCTCGGCAAAACTCCCCGTTGCTGAACTCGTTTCTGCGGAGGTTGGCAACGGGGAGTCGATCCATCTATGGCTAGTGAGCACCAAGCGAGCGGCCGTCACGCGCGTGTCCAGTTTGGCGGTCGAGCGCCCAACGAACAGGAAAGTGACGCGGTCTCGCGCTTAAGAGATTTCAAAGGCGAAAAGCGTGGTGCGAGGAGAAGACGAACGACGGAAAGACGAAACTCGATGGTTCCATGGGTCGAAGGAGCCGTGAAGTCAGGAGCAATGTCACCCAACTGAAGCGCGCGCCGCGAGTTTTCCATACATGGCATGATAGCCGGTATCAGGTGCAAAACGGTTCACGACCGAGGTAGCAACCGAAATGGGCGAAAATCAACCAATCGGGTAAAATGCGTCAACATCGACGGCTGAGGATGCTTTCGCACAGCCGGGCTCAACGCAAAACTTGGCGACGCAACCGGCTGATCGACAGGCCATCTATCTGTAAATGTGCAGTTCCAACTACAGTCAATTGGCGTCTGTTTCGATCATTTTCGACCTGCGCAACAGCGAGTACGTCACGGGCAGCTAGGGCGCGAGACCGATCGCCGCTCTCAAGGTTGACGGGCGGCTGTGTGGGCGTCACCAGGAGTATCGCGCGTAGCCGAAACATGCGGGAAGTATAACGTACCCGCGCTGTCAGCAGTTGACGCGAACCACCATTACCGACACTACAGCGGACATGCAGGAGCGGGAATCACGCCGCCCCCACCGCTAAACTCCGCCTCAAACGGACACAATGTCGCCCCCGTCCCCGTATAGCCATTGAGGACCAAGCCTCCCTCTGTTGAGACCCTGACGGCCGAGCTGGTCCCGCCAAATCCGAGCTCGCTCTGGCCTTTGGAGGTGACGGTCACACAGGCATTTGGCGCATCGATCCACACATCGACCGGCGGGCCCGTAACATCTACGAGCATATGTACATTGATTGAATGGTTGGTCTCGAGCGTAATCGAGACGGGCTCATCTGCGAGCGGGCCGATCCCGTCGCCGCCGATCACAGTGTCGACGTTGTCTACGAGCTCGATGATTGTATTCTCGCACACGTTGATACGCGCGAGCTCCTCAACACAGATCCACGAATGCTCGTGCGGCCCCGCGTCGAAGCCGTAGTGTTCGGTACCGGCGAGCCGCAGGGAACCGTCGACAAACGGGTCATCCCACAGCACGGCCCCGTCGCAGACAAGTTCTCCCGTGTCAGAGCTGTCGCTGGTCATCTCGGTTTCGCCGGAGTCGGTCTCTCCGGTCTCTGTCGCTCCTGTCTCTGTGGTCATCTCAGTGTCGGTTGTCTCGCTGTCTGTCCCGGCCTCCCCTGTGTCCGTTGGCTCGTCGGTCGGCGTCTCGGTCTCGCCGGTGTCGCCTGAACTCGACGTCTCGCTATCTGTCCCCGCGGCCATTGTCTCTGTTGATGTCGACGTATTCTCAGTCTCGTCCCCGGTCGGCCCAGCTGTTGTGGCAGCAGTCGGCGTCACGCTCGAGCTCTCGCTCGCAGACTCTCTACCTTCCGGAGAACCACAGGCAACGACGCACAATATCCCCACCATCTTCCAGCCCCGCATGTTCCACCTCCACCACGTCAATCCTAGCAGACTCCTACGCTCGTGTGGGTTTGTTCGAGGTATGCCTCCATGCCTCCATGCCTTCATGCTCGGCTGCTGAGTGGATCAAGGCTGAGCGCGTACATCGGCGACGACACCGTACCAAGTTACGCTGGCTTTGCGAGGTCGCCGACGCACTCACGGCAGCCCACGCAAAGGGGCTGATCCATAGCGACATCAAACCGGACAATGTCATGATCACCACGGGCGACTTTGGCATCGCCCGCCGCGAGCGCGTGCTCGGGGAGCGGCGATGAGGTGGACGCGGCAACCGATCAGTTCAGCTGGAGTGCTCAGCTCCTCAGCGGTTCGCTTCCATGGCCCAAAGACGACGTCCTCGCGACTGTCTCTCCACGGTGCTCGCGCGCCCCCCCCGGCCGTCGCCTCCCGAACAAGTGCCGTTGCTCGCCGGTTGACGCGCCGTCTCCCGTTTGTGCTCCCTCGTCGCTGAACGGGGTTGGGGGTGCTGTGTCCGTCGCGCCCTCGTCCTCGCCTTCGGCCTTCTCGCTAGCCGCCTCGTCCTCGCCTTCGGCCTTCTCGCTAGCCGGCCGGCCTCCCGGCCCATTGTTAGTTCGGCCTACTCGATCGGATTGAACCACTAACCTGCTCGATCGAACATAATCTCGTTCGTCGCGGTGACCGGTACCTGTGCGATCGGACATCATTCTGCCGAAGCCGTGGTCGGTTCGGACCACCATTGCGCGATCAGACAAAATCTCGGAGCTCGTCGCCAAGCGACCGTTGCCGAGTTCGTCATCGCGATGGACCATCTGCCGCGTTGTGCCACCCGACGACTTCGACTTCGCGCCAAGTTGCATAACCAACCGCCACCGCCCGCCAAATAATACCTGACCCAAATACCAGGTCGAGATACGCTAACCCCATGGCGACAAAGCGGACGATCGAAAAGTTGATCGCGCAGATGCGAGATGGCGCGGACTCTGAGAAGCTGCTTAGCCAGATTTCTGTCGCCTTCCTACTCGAGCTCATGACCGAAAGTGGCGTCCGATTTCGGGGTACTACGGCCAACACACTCGAAGAAGTCGCCGGACTACTCACTCGCGTCCGTGACAGCCTCGAGCTCAACAACACGGAGCTTGGCGAGCGCACGGGGCTCAGTCGTCAGACAATCTCCGCGACGCTGCGGGGCAGCGCTGTTACGTGTCGGCTCGACACTCTTGGTAAACTTGTAAATGCACTCAGTGTCCCACTTGAGTTTGAGGAGCTTGACGACCCGCC
>CAZUPD010000235.1:0-9115 GCA_964621785.1 uncultured Nannocystaceae bacterium | reverse complement strand
GCGCAAGAGTCTGACAGCATTCGCGGTTCGTTTTTCACCCATGCACTCATTTCGGGTCTGCGCGGCGCGGCAGATGTCGACCGCGATGGCCTTGTGACCCTTGGCGAGGCCTACCGGTTTGCCTACGACGAAACCCTCGCAAGTACCGAGACAACGATCGGCGGGGCCCAACACCCAGCATTCGAGATCCAGCTGGCCGGCACCCGTGATCTCGTCCTGACCGATTTGCGTGCTGCGTCGGCTAAGGTCGAAGTGGATGCGAATGTTCGCGGGCACCTGAGCTTTCGCGACAGCCAAGGGCGACTCGAGGCCGAACTCGACAAGCGCACCGGTGATGCGCTCACCCTCGCGATTCCCCCGGGGCGCTATGAGGTGACGGCAGTCGACCACGACTCGGCCTCGCGCGCCAACCTCAGCACGGGCCGCGGAACAACTCGCCTGCGGCGGGCCGACTTCTACTCGCTCCCGCTGACCGAGACAACCTCACGCGCCGGTGGGAACAACGACAGATTGAACGGCACAACCCGGTCATGTCGCAATGTGGCCGGGGTTTGTCCTGGCTTCGAGATCTAAAGTTGTACTTGCAGGTACAAGATCGGTCACTGGCTGGGCCAATAGCCGGTATGGTGATGAGCATTTCGTCGGCTTTTCGTGCCACTTGGGGACCGCAACTACGACATTCGGACCCGCGGGGCTATCTCCGGTCGCTCGCTGATACCTGGTCCGGAAGATTGTTGTGTTCGTAGCGTTCTTGTCCTTCGTGCTCGTCAGTCATCGTTGCGGCGACTGCGTGATAGCGGTCAGTCAAGAGCCCGGTCTAGGCACGAACGAACCAGAGTTTCGCGCGCGTACTCGCTTGAACTCGTGCTGACCGCCTTGCATCCGCCTCCAGTCGAAGGGCACGAGCACGCGCCCGGTATCGAGTTCGATGCCGACATAAGCTGGATCGCGGCGAACGAGATTCGCGCGTAGGGCCGATGCGTCCATTGCCGCTGCGCGGGCCTTCGCGTCGAGCAGCTCAGCTGCATTCGAGCTCCATCGCAACAGCTGACCGCTCGGGGGACCTTCGATTGCGCGAGCGCGCCGCTTTGGAGGCCCGGGCTCGAAAAACTCAGGGCCGTACTCGAGTCCCGCGGGTGGCAGCAAAAACGGTGCGGCGACGACCAGGGTTGCGAGCGAGTCGAGCTCTCCGAGTAACTCGATGGACGCGCCAAAGCACGTGTCGATCACGACGAGCTGTGGCGACAGACAACGCAGCGCCTCGCCGATCTTCTCGTGCGATTGAGACAAGTAGGACGGAGGCGAGCCGTGACCCGCGACGATCACCGTGCTCACAGGAGCACGTGGGCAGCGGAAATCCTCAATAGCGACGTACTTACAGCGGCCTTCAGGGCAACGAGTACGATATTGCGGTGCGTCTCGTGCGTAGAGGACCATGATGTCTGCCGATGACTCGACCGGGTCCAACTCGGTGTCGAGCGTCCGGCCGTAGAAGTCGACATCACGGGCGCCGTGCTCGGGATCCCATCGCAGAAGACCGTTTTTTGTGTCCCCGCTGAGCGCCAGGACACGACCATCCGACGAGATGAAACTGGCCCAGCCGCCATAGGAGGCGCGCACCGATGGTATGCCGTACTCGACGGAGCGCAGCAGCTGGACGGCCAGTACCTGACGCTTTGCGCGATCATTGACCATGATATGGTCGCGCGCGACCACAACCATCAGCTCACCGCCCGCCTGCACTCCCTCAGCCACCAGCGCACGCGAGAGGAACTCGCCGCAGATCAGTGGGATGATGGCGCGACCCGCTGCGTTCAACAACGCCGGTTGGTGGCCAGCCTGAAAACGGTCTCGGCCGAGTCCCATGAAGCGCCGCTCACCCGCTGGGAGCAGCAGCTTCTTGGCTCGGCTGGCGACGACGCGACCGTTCGCGTCGGCAACGACGACGGAGTTTTGCCGCCCGCCTCCGAGCAGCTGGGTTTCGAGGCCGAGGAGCTGGGTCGCCTCGCTGCCGGGTACAAGAATGGGGAGATGCGCGCCCAATCCAGGGCCTTCGCGCAGCACTGGCAGCAGGTGGAAGGCGGTCTCCGGCCAGATGATGAGCTCGACAGGCTCGTCGCCGTCGCCTGTGGGATCGGCGTGGGGCAACGCCACGGTTGAGTTTGTATGTACAGCTACGATCCCACGCAGCAGTTCGGTGCCGGTTTCCGGCAGCGGTGGAAGCATCCACAAGCCGATGACCACAAGCACACACGGCGCTGTCACTGTGCGTTGGCGAGTCGCAAGCGCCTGGCCCAGGCACGACGCCGCGAACAGGCAGAGGATGTGCGTCGGCCACCAGCCGAGATGCCCGACTGCGCGCAGAACCGGACCCACGGTCCATTGTGTGCACAGCCAGTCGCCGATATTGATTGTGACCCACTCGAATCGAACCAGCTCCCCCGCCCCCCAGGCGACCGGCAGCCACCAGCAGACCCCGACTCGTTGGTGGAATAGAGCATGCGCGAGGGCGATGGGTATTGCTACGGGGAGCGCCCACGCGAGCGCTTGTCCGAGGAGTAGCGCATCGTGCTGTAGCGGGGAGAGGTCGAAGAGCAACTCATTCATGCTCTTTGCCCAGCTCACGCCGGTGATCCATGGGATCGCATGGGCTGCGGTCGCGCCCACGAGGACCGCGAGCGTCGACTCCGACCAGGTCAGCGCGGCGGCCAGACACGCGGCGGAGAACCAAGCGCCGATCCAAAACGCAGGGTGCGCCAACGCGAGTCCCATCGATAGGCCCGCGAGTCCGTACAACAGGGCGACGAAACGAGCGCTCGGGCGCTTGTGCATCACACCTGCGAGTAGCGCGCCGCAGATTTTTCGACGGACGGGTTTCCCCGTTGAGGTTTCAGGAGCTCGTTCCAACATGTCTTTTTTGACATGTATTTCGACGGACGGGACTATCAAGGAGTTTGGCAGCGGCGCTCGCCACCTTGCACGTTGTGGATTTTGCCACTCCAAGTATAATAAATGTCGTTATTGGGGAGGTGATGATGAAGGGTTGGAAATCGTTTTGGGTTGCCAGCGCGCTCGTGGGAGCGCTTTCATGTACAGGCGACAACGCTACCGGCGACACCGGTGAAGAGACTGTCCAAGAGTACCTCAAGCAGAAGTGGGGCATCCGAGTCACGGGCTTCACCGAGCACTGGGATACCCTCGAGACTGAGGATGGCACCATCATTGCGACTGGATCCGGGAAGATCAGCGTGGACGGCCTCGGTGAGAGCGAACTCTCGACGGAGACGATCATCTCGCCGATGGCGCTCGGGGGCGATACGACACTCTTCGTCTCGAATACGGACGGCAGCGACTCGCGCTACTTCCTGTACAACACGGTCCAAAACTACATCACATTTGGCGATCTCGAACAGGGAGTCGCCGTTTCCAAAAACCCCGACGGGACCTACGATCTATGGACGTTCGCGGGCGAGAGCCAAGACAACATCGTCACGGTTAGCGATGGCTATGAGGCATTGCAGGTCGTCGAGCAGTATAATGGGTTTAAGGACATTTCCCCGTACATTCTCCTGATGGCGTTCGCGGTCGCTCAGACGCCAGCGACGTTGGAGTCCCGCCTTGCAATCGATTGCGACGACACCGCCGCTGAACCCGCGGTGTGTGACATCTTCCGGGAGTTCTGCGACTGCGCAGCCTGTCTCGTACTCGACCGCGATGGTGCCTGCGATCCGTGCCCCAAACTCTAAGCGCGAACACGGGATGCGCAGGCGAGCGACGCTCCCAAATATCTATCCTTAGCAACTTTCTCGGGATACCGCGGGCGTTTGTACTCGTCGGCCTCGCGCTTGCGGTGCTCCCACTGTCTTGCGGTCCCTCTCGTGCGGTAACCGACCGCGCGCACAAGCAGCTTGTGATCGGGGTCTACGCGGTCTGGTTCGCGGGCTCCGGCGACACTGACCGCCAGCAGATCGACCGGTTCCTCGACTGTCTTATCAACGGCTCCAACCTCAATCAGTACTGGCGCGGCGAGGCGAGGCTCGAGCTACGGGGCTCGTGGACGCTCGCCCCCCCGCCGCGCAAGCTCGATTGGGATCAACTCAGTGAGCAATGGCTTGCACCGAGCGTCGGCGCGAGCCTCCCCGGACCACGGGTTGACGAGACGCCGCTGTACCTCGTGTTTGGCGGAACAAAGAACATCTGGACCGGGGCCTGCGGACGCAACGCTCAGGTGTCGATCGCCGGGCGGCGCTCCGGGCTAGCGATCGTTCGAAACGAGCCGCTTTGCTGGCCAACCGGGGACACACTGCGCACCGAGACACAGATCGCCGTTCACGAGCTCGTCGAGACCGTCGATCGGCTGCTGGGCTACGGTACCTGTGCAGCAGGTGGTGCCTGTCGCGGAATGGGCGTTTGCGCCGACCGCTGCGACACGTTCATCGGTCTCCAGTGTCCAGGGGCGCCGACAGGTTCATGGACGGGCTGTGACGGAGGAAAGGTAGACGGTTGGGTGATCCAAAAGATCGGCTACGCCGGGCGCGAGCCAGGCAAATGTGAGGCGTGCACGCCGTGTGATTTCACGCCCACAGCGTGCAGCATCACCGAGCCTGATTGTGCTCAAGTACCACCTCGCCCAGAGTAGCGCAAACCGTTCCTCGAGGATGGCCCCGATTCGAGGGCGGGAACACTGGGCGACGGGTGGCGCATCTACGCCTGCAGCGATGGCCGCCCACGGGTGACTCGCTCGATACCGGCCCTGCACGGACCCGGGACAAAACTCGCTACGCGCATGGCCAGAAAAACGGACATGCCGAGGGGGTGGTCCACCTTGAGATTCCAAAGGTTCTGCGGACCGGACCTCGGACAAAGCCCCGCAATCGACGGAGGGAATTCAGACGGGTGCGCAGATCGGCGGCTAGGGACTGCTGGAGTTCGACCAGCGGGGCGTCCCACGCATCGCTCATGACCGCTGCGACGTGGGGGCGTTTGAGCTGCAATGAGTTGGGGACGGCCGAGCCGACGGGTTGTGACGTCAGGAGCAGTATACTCGTAAGTGTTCCGTCACGGGCTGCCTTTTCGATGGATGGCATGCTCTGACTATCGCCCGTATTAGGGGAGAAATGCGTCTCCGGGCTGCCCCACGTCGTGCACGTCCACGCCGTCTTTGGGGTCCTCGTCCCAACAGGCGAACATCGTGTGCTGGTAGCCTTGGCCGAGCCAGAAGCCGCGGTTTTCGGACATGGGGACGACGATCTGATCGGGGTAGATACGCCAGACTTGGAAACCCGGGCTGTGGGGCACGACGTAGTCGCCCCGACCGTTGTCCTGCTTACCGGTGTTGTACGTTCGGATGTCGCAGTAGCAATTGCGGTCCGTTTCGATGTACTCGACTGCCTGGTCCCGGTCCTCGCCGAACGAATGCCACACAGTCATGGCGTGTGCGCGTCCATCGTTCGCTTCGGGCTCGGAGGGTGGTCGGAGCAGGCCGAGCACACAGTCGTCATTGTCGTTTTCGACATCGTACTCGAGCTGGTCGCACCAGGTCTTCAGCGAACCGCAGTCGTCGCGGTCCTCGTCAATCCAACCATCTGTCTTTTTGACCACCTCCCAGTCTGCGTTCCACTCGGCCTCGTGCGCGTCGTCGATCTGGTCCCAGGGAAGGCCGCGATTCGGGAGGTCCTCGGGGTCGGAACCTCCCGCGCGGGTCACCTTCTTGACCAGTTCCGCGGAGAAGTTCTCGCCGTCGAGGACTCCCGCCCAGTCGCGTCGGATCACCCCCATCACGTCGACGAGTGAGTGCAGGACCGAGAGGTTGGCGCAGATTCCCTGGATTTTGTTCGCACCGCCGGTTTCGGGGTCGATGTTGGTCAAGCCGCAATGGGCATCGGAGACGCCGAACTGATCGATTGTGTACAGTCCCCCCACGTCCGTGACGTTGTCGTCGTCGATGAACAGCTCGTCGAGCGAGGGATCGAGCCACACTCCAAGGCCCTCACCGTCCCAGCCGGGCGAGAAGGCGACGAAGATGTTGGACGGCGCGTAGTTCGACGAGAGGCGCTCATAGCCTGCAGCTAGGCTGCCCGTGAAGTCTGCGTAGGCTCCGACGGCTATCAGGGCCTCCAGCTGCACCCAAGACAGTGGTTTGTCGATAGGAGGCTCCCACGCGCGGCCGCCCTCCTTGACGATATCGATGTCGGTCAAATCGTCGTAGGATGAGTCGGTTGCGGTATCATCGGCGGATGTGTCCGTCGATTCGTTGGGTGCTCCGTCTTCACAGGCAACCGATGTAGTGGCCAACGTAGCGACCGCCAGGGAGACTGTGGCCAGTTTTATCCACTGCTTCAGACCCGTCGATGAGTATAGATTGATGTGTGTCATATTTCGTCTCTCTTTCCTGTAGATTGCCGCAATTACGAGTGGCCGATTCGGTAGTTCCTGCGACCTTTGATCGCAGTCAACAGTCGAGCATCACGATGGTGTTGGGTCACAAGGTTTCACTCAACATGGACAACTGCGCATACGATGTGCCCGTGATGGACAAGTTGGTGTTTGATGTCGAGAATGCCTTGTGGATCGAGTGTGCCATCAAGCGCCGCTGCTGAGGACGGTTGATGACAGCAACGGCCTCAAAGAACAGGGGCAGGACAACGGCGAGAGTCAATACGGTGATAGTGATGAGCGTCATGGCGATTTCTCCTTCTACTCGAGTAGTTCCAGGGGGGTGCTTCGAGATTGACCCGGGAGAAGATTTTTTAACCGGCGTCTCGTACGGCTGGCAGGGGCGCGATTGCAGTTACCTGCTCGTTCGACCAGGCAAACTTCTCACCAGGCATCCGGCGAGGTAGAGGTTTTTGCCCCTACGACTCACGACAAATCAGCAGCCCTCGCACCAGTTGCGGAAGCCAAGCGCACGCACGGGTGAGCACTCGGGGTGCGTGATGGCTGGTCATTCGCCGACGAGTCGGTCGCAGATATCCGTCGTCTCTTGGTCGTTTTGATCGAACGTTTGGAGGCGCTGGCAGCCGATCCGCGTAAGTTCGCGGGGTGAGATCGGCCATTGGACAGTGCCGTCAGACTGGCGCAATCCGATGCGGTTTTTAAAGTCCATGACGACCTCACCGGTCTCTGGGTTCCAGATCTTGGCCGTGAAATCACTACTAGCAGTGGCAATGGTGGTACCGTCCGGGGAGAACGTGATATCGTGAATGTCGCGGTCGTGGACTAGAAGGGTCGACACCAGTGTGTACGAGGTGGTGTCCCAAACCTTTGCGGTATCGTCGTTGGACGCAGTGGCGAGTCGCGTGCCGTCCGGTGAGAAAGCCAGCGCTTCTACGTACTCTTGGTGGCCTTGGAGCGTAGCAAGTAAGTGACCTGATTGCGCATTCCACAGGCGCACCGTATGGAGAGATGCGGTGGCGATGCGAGAGCCATCGGGCGAATAGGCCAGTGCTGCGAGTTCGTCTTCATGGCCTCCGAGCGTGTGCAGGAGATGGCCGGAGGCTGCATTCCAGATCCGTGCGGTTTTATCCTTGGACGCGGTGGCGATACGGGATCCGTCCGGTGAATAGACAACCTCCCATACTGCACTTTCGTGGCCGCGGAGTGTTGTCAGAAGATCACCGTAAATCGAATCCCAGATGCGTACAGTGGCATCGTCACAACCGGTGGCGATGCTTGTGCCATCCGGTGAGAATACGAGCGCTCTGACACCAAATTCGTGGTGGAGGGTGGCCAGCAGATCGCCCGTGTACGCGTCCCAGATGCGGGCAGTGTGGTCGAGGGAGCCGGTGGTGATCTTCGTACCGTCCGGCGAAAAAGAGAGTGCTTGTATCCAATGTTCGTGGCCGCGGAGTGTGGCCAATAAGTCGCCGGAAAACACATCCCACACCCTGACCTCGTTATCGCCTCCCTGGGTAGCGAGTAGCGAGCCGTCCGGGGCGTATGCCAGCCTTCGGACGACAATGTCGTGGCCTCGAAGGGTGGCGAGCAGGTGGCCAGAGTCGGCATCCCAGATCCGTGCGGTCTTGTCGGCGGAAGCGGTGGCCAGGCTCGACCCGTCTGGCGAAAAGGCCAGTGCGAAGACAGGTTGTTGGTGACCTCGCACCGTGGTCAGCTGGTTTTCGGGCGGTACGTCCCAAACCCTCACGGTCTTGTCGCCGGAAACGGTGGCAATACGCGTTCCGTCCGGGGAGTAGGCTAGCGCGGCGACGAAGTGTTCGTGACCTCGCAGTGTGGCCAGCAGATGGCCGGATTGCGCGTCCCAGATCCTCGTTGTTTTATCTCCAGAAGCGCTGGCAAGTTTGGAGCCGTCCGGCGAATAGGCCAGGGCCCAAACTTCGCGTTCGTGGCCCTGGAGAGTGGCGATGAGATCGCCGGAGTCGGCATCCCAGATCCGTGCGGTCTCGTCACCGGACGCAGTGGCGATGTTGGATCCGTCCGGCGAGTAAGCCAGTGTCCGGATGTAGTCGCTGTGACCTCGAAGTGTGGCGACGAGTGTTCCCTTGCGAACGTCCCACACGCGTGCTGTTTTGTCGGGTGAAGCTGTGGCGAGATGTGCCCCGTCTGGCGAAAACGCTAGTGCCCAAATTTCGCGTTCGTGGCCGCGAAGGGTAGCGAGGCGTTTTCCGGAAGTCGCATCCCAGATGACCGTTTGATCGGCACAACCGGTGGCAATGCGGGAGCCGTCCGGCGAGTAGGCCAGCGCGAGCGAGTCCCCGCATTGGATTGTGGTCAACAGGTCGCCGGAGTGCGCGTCCCAGATCCGCAGGGTATCGTCGTAGCCGGAAGTTGCGATGCGCGTCCCATCTGGTGAGTAGTCGAGCGCGAGGGCGTAGTTCTCATGGCCGCGAAGGGTGGCGAGGAGTTCACCGGAGTTCGCGTCCCACACACGCGCGGTGTGATCGTGGGACGCGGTGGCGATGCGTGTCCCGTCCGGTGAGTAGGCCAGCACACGCACCATGTCGTCGTGGCCCCGAAGTGTGGCGACGATCCGCCCGGAGTTCGCGTCCCAGATTCGGGCGGTGTGATCGTCCGAAGCAGTGGCAAAGGTCGAACCATCGGGCGCGTATACCAGCCCCCAGATGATTTCGTGGTGACCTTCGAGCGTGCGTGCAGGTCG
>CAZUPD010000234.1:7106-9209 GCA_964621785.1 uncultured Nannocystaceae bacterium | reverse complement strand
TCCCCGGGTGGGCATGCTCGGACGGGTACCAGATCCCCGAGAGCTGGATCTGCGACGAGGTTCCCGATTGCCCGGACGAATCAGACGAAGTCAGCGGATGTGGGCTCGAACCATTCACCTGTGACGACGGACAGGAGATTCCGGCGGACTGGGTCTGTGACGAGCTCGCAGACTGTGCTGACGAATCCGACGAAGCGATGTGCTGAGCTCCTCGGCACTTCGGCCCCTCGACAAACTTTCGGGCCGCTACGACGCATGAAGTGCTGAGATCCTCAGCACTTCGATGCTTCTGCAACGGACACGCGACGACGCGCACAACAGGCTGCTGCAACCTCGCTATCGGAGAACGCAACGACAGTCCCACCGATCGTCTGGCCCTCTTCGTGTCCCTTACCCGCGATGACGACGACATCGCCGGCACCAGCCCCATCGATCGCGGCTTCGATCGCCGTTCGCCGGTCGAGCTCGGTATGCCACTTTGCCCGGTCCCCCTCTCGTAGACCATCGACGAGCATCTGGGCGATCGCAACGGGGTCCTCGTCGCGCGGATTGTCGTTGGTGACAAACGCGAGATCAGCCGCTTCTCCCACCACTTTACCCATCGGTCGGCGCTTTTCTGGTGTCGCACCACCACCAGCCCCGAACACGACGATCAACCTTCCCTCGTCCGCCGCGAGACGCCGGGCAGTTCGACAAGTGTGGACGAGCGCGTCGGTAGAGTGGGCGTAATCGACTGCGACGATCGGTTTCCCGGGACCGTGGTCGACCACCTCGAATCGCCCCGGAACCGGAGGACAGGCGGCAATTCCCGACCGGACGGAAGAGGCAGGTATTCCCGACGCAAGGGCTGCAAGGGCTGCCGCGAGGGTGTTCTCGGCGAACACCTCACCGATCAGTTGGGTCTCGAGTCGACCCCCGAGAGCATCGGCCAGCATCGATGGTTCGAGCTCGATCGTGGTCCCGAGCGGGCTGAGTTCGATCGACGAAGCTGCGAGTTCACTCGGGTGCAGACATTCGCCGCGATGTGGCGCCCAAAACCACCGCCGGACAACATCTGATGGCGTCGCCCGATCGAGAAACACAGAGTGCGGATCGCCGGCGTTGAAGATCGCGTGACATCCAGGTCCGAGGTGGATAAACAACTGGGCTTTTGATGCCAGGTAGTGTTCCCAGGTTTTGTGGCGATTGAGATGATCAGGGGAAAGATTTGTAAATACACCGAGATCGAACCGCCACGCACGGGCGTAGCCGCGAGAAAGTCCGTGGCTCGTCGCCTCGACGACCGCGTGCCGACAGCCCTCCCTCGCAACAGCCTCGAGCGTGGCGAGAAAGTCTGTAAAACCCTTCCCCCGCGCAAGTATGCGACCGTCGTGGCGAACACCGAGGGTCGTAATCTCGAGCACCGAACGACTGTCTTCGCGGAGGATCGAGCTGAGAAGTCGGCAGGTTGATGTCTTGCCATTGGTACCGGTGACCCCGAACGTGAAAAAGGGTTCGGCCCATGGGGCGGCTGCAGTCACCGGACGCGTGGGAGTGGATGTCACCGTCCGAGAGTATCACGGCTCCCATCGAGATATCCGCGATGGTCTCGCTTGCGTCGATTCGCTCGTAGGTGTCACGCGCGGTCGCCTTGGATATCTTCGAGCAGGTCTCGCAACCCGCGGGTCACAACCGCGTATTCGTCGGCCATCGCACCGTAGAGTTCAGGAGTGAGTGTTTGCCCCGCCCTGGCCATTGCCTCAACGGATCCTGCGAGTTCGCTGAGATTGTGGGCCTTGACCATCCCGCATGAACCCTTGAGTTGGTGAGCTGCATCTTGGACGCGGTCACCATCTTTGCAACGCCGCATGAGCTCGGCACTCGACTCGAGAAAAACTGTGATCAATCGGGATGCCGACGCGGCACCGAACATCTTGACGAGAGCGACCGCCGGCATCTGACTCGGACGCATCACAGGAACCGCCCGGACGGACGGAGGATCGATCGACTTGGCAACCGTGGGCGGCGTGGGCCGGCCTTGAGTCGCTTGCTGTTTTCGATCAGCGCGCGCGGCCAAGACCTTGCACAATTGAGGTATCGCTATCGGCTTGGCAACAAACTCAG
>CAZUPD010000234.1:0-7096 GCA_964621785.1 uncultured Nannocystaceae bacterium | reverse complement strand
AATACCAGCCTCGATACACGCCTGTCGTTCGTCATCGAGGACACTTGCCGAACAGGCGACCAAATGGGGTTGGCGTTCGCGGGGGATGTTTGCATAGATATACTTGGCAAGTTCGATCCCGTCGATCTCGGGCAGGTGGATGTCGAGTAGGATCAGGTCGTAGTCACGGGTTGCGAGGGCTTCGAGAGTCTCGCGTCCCGTAGTCGTCAACTCGGCCGGGCACCCGAGTTTTTCGAGCACCCGCATGATGAAGAATTGACTCGCCACACAATCTTCGGCGACGAGCACGCGAAGACATGCAAAGGCCTCATATTTGCGCAACTCTGTGGTTTCATCCTTCGTTTCGACAATGCTCGAATCGAGCGTAGACGCGAGGAATTGGCACAGTTGTGTGGTTCGGATCGGTTTGAGAATGTCCTGGAGACCTTGAAAATTCAACTGTGAGCGCCGACTCGAAGGGCACATCACAATCGCATTTTTATTTGTATAGGCACGCAAATGGCGTGCGAGCGCAAGCCCGTCTCCATCCGGGAGTTGGTCGGCGACGAGTGCAACATCGACCGTTTGAGCCTCAATCAGTTGTCGCGCCTCGTTCTCGTCCGCACACGTCAGCGGGACGGCACCGATACGTTTGAGTTGCCCGGCGAGGGTCCGGCGTGTCACCACGGACGGCTCTACCACCAACACCCGCGGATTTCCGGGAAGGCTGGGAATTTTGATCGGCCTGCCGGCTTGTAGGCGAATCCGAAACGAGAATGTCGAGCCGACCCCGACCGTACTTTGTGCCCAAATCTTCCCGTCCATCAGCTCACACAGGTGTTTGCAGATCGCCAATCCCAGGCCGGTTCCGTCTTGGCGGCCCGGCTGGGCAATCTGACCAAAGCTCCGAAACAGCTCGCTAGATTGATCGGCCGGAATTCCGCAGCCGGTGTCACTCACGGAAAATGTAATGTCGTCACTTTCACCTCGCGTCACCGAGACGCAAATCGCGCCCTCGCTCGTGAATTTTGCGGCATTTCCCACGAGATTGACAAGGATCTGGCGTACCCGCGCGACGTCGCCGATCAGTGTATCGGGGAGCTGTTCGTCAAGCTCGTAGGTCAACTCGACCCCGGAGGCAACACGTGCAGCCCCCATCACCAAGGCCAACTCAATACATGCACGCACATCGAACTGTTCTTTGTCGAGCCGCAGCTCGCCGGCCTCGAGCTTGGAGAAGTCGAGGATACTGTTGATAATGCCCAACAGGTGGCCACCGCTCTCGAGGATCGTATCGACGTACTCGCGTTGCTCGCCACTGAGGTCGGTCGAATTGAGCAGGTTCGCCATCCCAAGCACCGCGTTCATGGGTGTGCGGATTTCGTGGCTCATGTTGGCGAGAAAAGCGGCCTTTTCTTGGGCGGCTCGAATGGCAACGCGCCGGGCCTCCTCGGCTTGTGCAACCGCGGCCTGACGCTCCCCATCGATCCGGATAAATTCCTCGATCGCAGTTTGGTCGAGACCTGCGACGATTTGGCGAAGTTCTGCGACCTGCTCTCGCAGTTGGACAAGCTCTTCGCTAGGTGACATACCGCGATGACTTTATGCTGAAGGAGATGCTCCGAGGATGATCGCTTCGGCCCGCAGTGACTGGGCGATGAAGCGAATAAATCCGGCTTTAACCTCGAGTTGCTTGCAAAATACTAACAAGTCCTCAGGGGAATTGAGCGAGTCGAGATTGGCTTCGGACAACACTTTGTCGACCATCACCTGTGCCTCGTCGGGTCCGAGGATCCGACTGAGTTTTTCTACAACGAGGTTGCGCATCGGCTCGGATATCATGACATAATCTCCTGCTCAAGAGAAACGATCCACGCGGGGTCACAGGCAAATTGTCCAGTGAGGATCGCTTGTTGCCGCGGATGACCCAACCCCATTTGAAGTAGTGACTTGAGATAGGTCTGGTGTTGGTAGTCGATTGTTTCATCTCGCACGCGCTTGAGATCGTTCCCGTGAGCGCGTACCATGCTGTCCGCATCGAGTTCTGATTGTATACGCAATAATTGTGAAAAACCATGTAGAATTTCACGATAGTCCACCAACGCTTGGTGACGGGTCTTCTCCGTGAGGAACGGTGCAATCCGCCCGAGCTCGAGAATATCGAGCTTGACGTGCTGCGACTCCTCGAGCCAGTGATTGTGTAACATCTTCGCAAACAAAGGATCGATGGCGTCGGCCTGAACATACGATGTGTAGTGCGCCTGGGTGATGAGCTCAAAATGGAGCGTCACCAACGTGATGGCCGCAGGCGAGCGACATAGAATCGTATTGGCGATTTCGAGCGCATTTCGCAAGACCTCACACCGGCTGGGGAATGTCCTGGCGAACAGTTCCCGGAACCGGGTGAATAGCATCCGGTGTTTGACCTCTTCATCTGCAAACCGCAAAAATGCACGAAACGCGTTGTCATTGCCGAACTGCGAGGCTATCGCCCGATTCGCGGCATCGGCCGCAATATAGGTTTCGAGCACAGCAAACAGATTGAGGTAGCTGTTGCCGTAGATCTGATTGAGTGTGAGTCGGTGCTCCGCGGAGAACTTGCTGTCGGGAATTGAAGCGCACATCCCCCACGGCATAAAGGGAACGTCTACATTGAGGGAAGCATCCGCTGGGAGTGTCTCCTCGAGCGTCCAGGCAACTTGCTCCGAAGCGCGCACACACTGGGCGTACGAGTCCATGACGAAGAATTATCACCTCCCCAGGAAAGCCGTCAAGCCACCTCACACACTGTTCCGAGAAGTCCCCTGGTTCATTGACCAAACTGACGCTGGCACTTTAACGACCGTGACTACCCGCGATGCAGTCGCCAGATCACTGGAGGTACAGGGCAGACATACCTCCAGCCCACCAGACACATCTACTAAGGAACTACATGTGCCCACAGATAGTGGTCTCGCCGCTGATATTTTGTCCGAAGCAACGACTGGCCGCCCAACGGCACCGCTCCCTCGATTCAGTACTATCTTTTGTTATCATTACTCCTTGCAATTCATACGAATTCCCGCACACGGCAAAAGTCCTTGTATTGCACGTGTCGACCTCAAGAACTGGCATCAATGGTGCCAACCAGACTACAAGAATGACGCATCTGTCGGCGGCATGTATGCACACCCATTGAAAACCCGGTCACATGCTTGTGACACCGGCTGACTTGCCGAATGAACAACACACCGACGTCGCGGATCACAAGATCGCGTGTATACTCACGCGGAGTTTGCGAGATCCCGTTCACCCGTCGGCGACTGTGTACACGCATTGATTGCCGAACGAGAGCCGCCAGCCCCTTTCCAGATGGTCTTCGTCCAGCTCACTGCGCTACTGGCGGTACGGGCGCTTGATCTGATAGTTTTCTGGTGGTTGTCATGAATACATTCACTCGCATTGCCCTGCCCCCTGTTCTGATCCTCCTCGGCGCCTCACTCGGCGGATGCAACGACGGCTCGGCCGAAACCGATTCCGCGAGTACGGGTGCGCACACGACCGCGACCTCGACCGCAACCTCTACCTCTACGGGCGAAGGTAGCGAGACAACCGCCGGCCCGAGCTCAGACAGCGACACGACTGGCTCAGACAGTGACTCGGACACGACCACGACCGAAGGCACCGAGACCGGCAGCAGCGATACGTCGATCTTCGATGTCGGCAACAGCGAAACCGATGGAGATACCGACACCGGCGGCGAGACAGTGTACTGCGACGACGCGGCCGACAAACCATCCAACTTCGGCTGCGAGTTCTGGGCGGTCGACATGGACCAACAGGATGCCTTCAACGATCCTGCGAGCGCACCGTGGGGGGTGGCGATCTCGAGTGCCGCAGCCGGCAATACACTCGTGGTCATTGAGATCAACAACGCCGCTCCGGGTGAACCCCTCGATCTCGAGGTCGTCATGGAGCTCAACATCGGACCCGACGAGGTTGTCCCCGTCGAGTTGCCCACGCGCGAGCTCGATTGCGGGGCAATGCCCAACGACTACGGATCGCCAGGCACGTGCCTGTCGTCCCGAGCCTACCGGATCACTTCGGCGGCGCCGATCGTGGTCTACCAGTTCAACGTGTTTAAAAATGCGTTTTCCAACGACGCTTCGCTGTTGTTGCCCACCCCGGCACTCGGCAAGTACTACCGGGTGCTCGGCTGGCCGGCGGGACATCCCATTCCGATCCTGGGGATCATCGACCGTTCGGCGGTCACGGTCGTCGGTACCGAGGAAAACACACAGGTGACAGTGGTGCCGAGCTGGCGGATCCGGGGCAATCCGCCGATTCCGGCAGCAGCCCCCGGCGAGCCGATCGTGGTCACCCTCGGACCGTTCGATGTACTCAACCTCGAGACCGATGACGGAATTTTCCAAGATGATCCCAAGACCATCGCCGATCTTTCCGGCACGGTGGTCTACTCGGACAAGCCGGTGGCGGTGTTCTCCGGTGTCGAATCGACGGCCGCCCCGGGCGGGGTGGTCGATATTCCCACACACCCGGGATGGACCGACGATGATACCTGCTGTCTCGACCACCTCGAGGAACAGATGTTCCCGGGTGAGTCGCTCGGGGTCGACTATGTAATCACGCGAAGCCCGATCCGATCGACTGGCAGCTATCACGAACCCGATGTGATCCGGTTTGTCGGCGTGGCCGAGACAACACAGGTGACCACCTCGCTGCCGGCACCGTTCAACAACTTCAGCCTACAAGCGGGAGAGGTTCGCACGACGTGGGCCGACAAGGACTTCACCGCGACCGGCACCAAGCCCTATATGATCGCCCAACTGTTGATCAGCCAAGAATACGTCGACGGTCCCTACACCGGCGATCCGGCACTGACAGTGTTCCCACCAGTCGACCAATACCGCGACGAATACCGGATCCTGACACCGGCGGACGATGGGTTGTGGGGCTGGCAGAGTAACTACATCGTGCTCTCGGCCGAGCCAGACAATGTCATCACAATCGACGATGTGGTGCCGAACAACTGTGTGGTCACGGCCGCCGGTACTGTCCAAGGTAAGACCTACGAATCGCGGCGCTGCCCGGTGGCCGCGGGTGTGCATTCAATGAAGGGGGATACACCCTTTGGTGTGATGGCCTACGGCTACGGTTCTGCCGGCTCCTATGCGTTCCCAGGCGGGGCCGATGTCGAGCAGATCTACGAGCCACCAATGTAGGTGAACGTTCACGAATCGATTTTGCCGGTCCATGCGGCCCCTCGTACGAAAAATCCCCCTGCTCGTCGACGCGGTGGTCTCCCGTGGCGAACCGCGAGCAGGGTGGTCCTCATTTACCGCAATTGTCAACAATTCTCGTGTCGCAGGGCCGCGGGCTCCAAGCCGTGCCGGATGCCGGCATCCAAAATAAATGTACCCGCATGTTTTTTGGAGCATCGATGCCACCAACACTCGGCGGCATGCACCCAACACCTACGGAGCGATTCTCACATCATGTATACACATTTTTTTGGAATTGAGAGCATCTACAACTCATTGTAGCGGTGCAACGGCCCGTATCTGCTCACACGCCGTGGGTCAAAAACCGCGCTAGCAACGTGCGTTGTCCCCCGCTATCAAAGGCAACGGTCACCTTGGCCTTCTCGCCCTGCCCCTCCACTGCTTGGACTGCCCCCGGACCAAACTTGGCGTGGTGACATCGGTCGCCTACCGACAAACCTGCTGGGGCCGGCACCGCGGATTTCTCCGGACTCGGCTCGGGTGCAGCTCCGACCCGGCGCAGCGCGTTGAGGATCAGGCGGGCATCGGCGAGGTGATGGATGCGGTAGGCGGCGTTTGCCAAGCTCCACGGGGTCTCGCCCTGGCGATCGGGTGCCTTTGGGTCTGCACCGGCGGCGAGTAGTTGCTTGAACGCACGCGCGCGACCACTTGCAGCGGCGACATGAAGCGCACGCTGGCCGTTTGCCTGCACGCGGTCGACCTCGGCACCTGCTGCCAACAACAACTCGAGGAAGTCGTTCTCCACCTGGCGAATGTGTGTACCGACAGCTTCGCACAGGGCTACATTTGGATCTGCACCTTCGGACAGGAGGAGTTGCACGAGCTCCCGACGGGGCACGAGACGATCGTTGGGTGCTTCGGATGTATCCTCGCAACAAAATGCCACGGCTGTCTGCAGCGCTCGATCGAGTTGGTGACGACATTGAGGGAGCAGCAGCTTGGCACACGCCACCGACGCATACATGGCCGCCGCTTCGAGGGCCGGTCGATCGCCAAACCGCCAGTGCGTCACAGCATCGACATCGGCCCCGGCTTCGAGTAGGATCTGCACCGAATGCGTGACCCCGTGTTTGGCTGCAAGCGGCAAGGCCTCGGGGTGGCGTGAGACATCGGCACCAGCCGCCAACAACATCTCGAGCACTCCGTCGCGGCCGAAATAGGCGGCACTCGTCACCGCCGACCATTCGTAAGACTTACCGTACCACGGAACCTTGGGGCCTCCATTGGGATCTGCACCTGCGGCCAACAGTGCCCGCACAAGTTCCGGCTTTGAAATCGCGTGGTCGAGTGCGGTGTGGCCCGCGACATCATGGAGGTTGGGATCTGCTCCAGCGGCCAGCAAGCACTCGACGAAGGCGAGGTTCGAGTGAAACGCGGCGATGTGCAGCGGCGTGGAACCAAACCGGTCGCGGGCGTCGACGCAAAGCCCGTGGCGGATTAAAGTATCGGCAACGTTCGGTTCACCCGCTCGAGCTGCGGCTGCATGCAAGAGCGTGCTGTCGCCCGTCGGCGCGGCGGCGGCAGTATCCGGAACCCCGCGCCAAACATCGACTGCTCCGTCACGACTGAGCTTGCGAACGTCGTGTGCATCCGGTTGTGCACCGGCGGCGAGCAAACGCTCGACCCAATCGGCGCGGCCAAAGATACATGCATGCCAAAGCCCCGTCGCACCGTTTTCGCATCGCCGATCGAGTTGGCCACTGGCAAGAATCGTGACGAGTTCAGGCTCGTTCCACCGCGAGATCAAGTCGGTCACGGGACCCACTTTTACACAATGGATCGAGGGGTCAAAGTCAATTGTTGCGCCAAGTTCTCAATCGGTCGGAGGCAAAAGT
>CAZUPD010000233.1:0-9308 GCA_964621785.1 uncultured Nannocystaceae bacterium | reverse complement strand
CGATGGAAAAACAGCACAGCACGGAGCTCCTCGGGATTCGCGGTGCCGCAAAGCTCGGGATTGGAGCTCTGTACGTCAGGGAGAAAGGAGCTCGGGCTGGTTTTTCTCGATCCAGTCGATCACGGCTCCAATCACCTCAGGAGGTCTAAATCGTGTGGTGGAAAGCGTGACTTCCGGCGCCTCTGGAGCCTCAAATGGGGCTCCGAGGCCAGGGAGTGTCTGGATCTCACCGGCACGGGCTTTGGCGTAGAGGCCTTTTTTGTCCCGCTGTGCCTCGAGGACTTCACGGTCGGCGCGGAGGTAGACTTCGACGAAGGGACGCTCTTCGCGTGCGAGGGCCTCTCGAAGGCGGTTCCGATAGCGGCGCGCGGGAGCGGTGGCACTGACGACGACGGTCGCACCTCCGCGTGCCGCACGTGTGGCGAGCTCGGCGATCGCCCGGTAGAACGCGTCGCGCCCAGCAGTGTCGTAGCCCGCCGCGGGGGTTAAAAAGGGACGCAGATCATCGCTGTCGAGCCACAGATGAGGTGTACCGCGGATTCTCAACGCCGCGATCAATCCCTCTGCTGTTGTGCTCTTTCCACTCGAGGGGACCCCGACGACCCAGATTGCACCGCCACGCCTCATCGGGCCTCCAAAAGTGCATCGATTCGACTGGGGTGGAATGCTTCCCCCTCGAGGAGTCGCTCGATGAACGTGAAAATGCGCTCCCGGACGCCGTCTGCGATACCCGGGTACCACACAGGACTGGCGACCACGAGCCCGCGCCAAGCATAGAAGGGAGCGACCATGTTCAAAAGTTCCAGATCGCCGGAGGCCTCGAGGTAGGTGGTGAAAAAAGCATCCCACAGCTGTCGGAGGGCGCCGTCAAAACACTCGCTACCACCTGCGAGGGCAAAGAAAAGATAGTTGAGCGACATACAGGTGACGTCGTCTGCCGGTTCACCAAAGGCCCCCCGGCTGCAATCGAGTGCGGTGAAGTCCGTGCCCTTGCGGAACAAGATGTTGAACGGGTGATAGTCCCCGTGGATGCGCCTCGCTCGGCGAACCCCGACGTCTTCTCGTCGCCAGCGCCAGCGCCAGCGAAGGCAGAGCGTCTCGATTCGTTCGAGGCGTTCGGTTGCTGCGATGGGGTGGTCGAGGGGGTAACTATCGGTCAGCCCGAAGATGCCTTCTCCGCTTCCGATGGTGTCGCGCATGGATCTATCCCACTCGCCGTGACAACCGCGGTCGCTGTGGATCTCAGCCGCGTAGGTGGCGAGTGCACGCGCGCGTGCGAGGTCCTGCTGTGACGCGATTTTCGAGCCTTGGAGCTCACGCAGGTCGTGGGCGTACAGCTCGCCCTCGACATAGTCGGTGAGCAACCATGCCTCGCCGCGGCCCATGGGGACGAGGGCACCCTGTTCGTCGAAGGTTCCGACAGCGAGCGGCTGGATATGCCGAGGCATCCCCGGAAAGGTATCAAAATCCTGGACGAGTGCGCCGACACGGTCCGCACGCCGTTCATGGCCGAAGGGATCTGCGGTCATGCTTCGAAGGACCAGCCGCCGGCGCTCGCCGTCGACCTCGAAGTCGATACGAAGGGGACGGCCATAGCCGTAACTCTTAAGCGATTCCTGCGTGGTTTGTCCGAGCTCAGACAGCCGTATCAAGACCGCACGATCGCCGAAGCGGTGGCGAAGATAGGCTTCGATCGCGCTCGCGCAAATACCGAGGTCTGTGTGTGGCTCGAGCGTAGGCATGCTTGCGACTCACGGTATCTCACCAATAGCCGCGGCTTGCAACTGCATGCATCGGCCAGTTTGACACCGCGACAGGGCAACGCGCATATGATTCATCGGACATGTCACTACTCACTCGACGCGCCCGCGACCATTGCGAACTGTCTACAATACGCAAAATCAGAACGGGTTGACAGACGCGTTGCAGGGGATATCGGGGCAGTTGATCGACTGTACGCTGCATCTCGATGAGCCGCCGCCCGCGGATGTGTTGATCGAGGTGCCAGTCGACAGTGTTGAATATGGCGAAATCGTCGACTGTGAGAATGGAGGTTATTTACGTGTGCGAGTCGGGGCCCGACACGGAACACGCACCTCGAGCTGCTCAGTTCTTCGGAGTCGCCTGACGCTCCATTGCGCGGGCCTCTTCGTAGCGCCGTCTCAGCAGCTTGTCGCGGCCGATCGATGTAAACGTCTTGGCATTTTCTGGCACGATGTGAACGCCCTCGACAATTGTGCACTCCACGGACCAGCGCCAGAAGTCGATAATACCTTTGAGCAGTTCGTCCTCGTAGCTCTCGGGCTGGAGCTCGCCGAGGAAGATTTTGTACATACGTTTGGTTTGCCGCCGGATATCCTCGAATCCGGGCTTGGTGAGCATCTCGTCGAGCTTGTCGATCACCTCGTGGTCTTCAAGTTCGTACAGCTCGGCGATTGAATATGGGTGGACCGGGTGGAGTTGGCCCCTGAGCTTGAATGTCAACAACGCGCCTGTCAGCGTGTGTCCGTACCCGCAAAAGCCACAGCCGGCCATCAGCGCAGCGAGCCCGACCAGCGTCTGGGCGTTGGCCGGGCCGAGGGCTCGATCCATATTCTTATTGAACTTGCCGAGGAAGTTCATGTAGCGCATGAAGCCGCGCACACCCATGAAGCGGACAAATTCCTCGGCGGTTTCGGGAGGGTGTACCTCACCGGTCACCAACCGATTCATCGTCAACACGAACCGGACTGTCAGGCGCTCGCTGATTGTCAGAGGTTTGGTGTTCACCACCGGCCTCCTCCCTTGCGACCAGACCACGACACAAACTCCTCGGCGCGCTTGACGATTGCCTCGACCCGCCCCGACGAGGCATCCAACCAGTCCCACGCTTGGTCGGCGTTGGCGAACGGGCGCGAGAGTGCGTCGCCGGAGGTGTGGACAATCCAGAGCGCGACTCCGCGGATTCGCGGACGCGAGGCCACGTAGGCGCTACGGAGTTTTTTTGCTGCGATCTCGCTCTGGAGCTTCTGCATCGATTGACGGGCTCCGAGATCGCAGGTTCGGACTTTTCGCAGGTCCCACAGGATCCCGACGTCCCCATCTGTTTTGCCGATGGCTTCGCGGACGTCGGATTCGACGCGTTCGAGATCACCACCGGTCAGCTTGCCACCGAGACTGATCGTCAACTGGTGTTGACTCGCCGCGTGAATCTCGAATGAAAAGTCCGCGCTCACTTACGCTCCCTCAGAGAGTCACTCTAGCGCATACAAGGGGGTAGCAGCTAGGAAGAACTTCTCATCCAACATTCCGCCGCTGCTTGCAAATGCACGCAACTCGTGGATGCCGCAGCTGTGACCGTCGTCGTTGGTTGGTTCCAGGCGTCCAATGGTTTCATACCCTTGCAACGTTGTTTCCAACCTCCCTCGCGGTCGTCTGGGTGTGCAGAGCGAGGCTTGTTTGTGCGCAAGTGGCGCAGCACTGTGGGCCTTTGTGGTTCGCCGCGGGATCATCCCCCACCGGAGCGGAAGGTGAACCCGCGGTCCACCGCGATCAGGGGACGGGCGAGGGGTCTAGGCCCACACCTGGGAACGGCCACTGGAAGTTTGTCCCACATTCCACCGGCGGTTCGAAGAGGATCGTGTCCTCGGGGTGGGGTTGGGGCCAGAACCCGGAGAACGCCAGCATCGTGTTGTCGCGCCCGATGAGGTACTCGGGCTTGGGATCCGGCTCATAGCTCATAGCGATGGCGAACGGGCCACGCTCCTCGCCGTTTTGCAGGATGAAGTCGTCGAACGAGACCGCTTCTTCCGGCGGAAGACCGCCCTGTGAGTAGTAGGTGCCGAGCACGTCGGGCTGGAAGATGTTGTGTGGAAGGACTGCGAAAGCCGCTCCCGCGGAACCGACCCGATCGAGGATCGCGTCGTATTGGAACTCGAACGAGAAGTTGGCGACCAACGTCTCCGGATCGGACTCGAAATACGGAGACCCAATCTGCCGCACTCCCGGGAGATCGACGGGGAAAGCCGTTGGCGGGGGGTCGGGAACATCGTAGATGCTGCCGATCAGATCTCCGGTAACCCCGTCGTAGTAGAATGTTGTGACCTTGTTGAAGACGCGTGGAACCAGCCACAGCTGCCACTTCCCGTCGGAGACACAGTCGGGGAAGCTGTTGTAGGGCGTGCTCGGATTGTACTCGTAGCACAGTGTCGGGCGATACGGCAGCCCTTCGATGGTCCCCTCGAGGACGACCGTGTTGGCGTTGCGATCGAAGTGAATGTTGATGGTCCCGCCGCCTTCGCACATTTCGGGCGTCTGCACCTGGAACTCTTGGAACACAGAGCCCGGCAGTCCCAGCTCGACGGGTAATGTTCCTGCGCGGTTGGCCGGCACGACTTGGGGATTGTCGAGCACCGGAAGCCCACTCGGGACACTTTGCGGGATGACATGACTCAGGTCTTGACTGTTGGGATCTGTCAAAGCCTCGAGGAAGTTCATGACCTGGGTGACGCGATTTTCGTTGAAGGTGATCTCGTCGAAGGCCGGGTCCAAATGACGGAGTACGGCCTCCTGGGTCGGTAGCACGGTTGGCTGGAGCTGTGGATGGATCTGCGTCGGGTCGTAGTTGTTGAGGGAGGCTTCGGGGTTGAGGTAGTGACGGACGATGTCCTCGAGTTCGACGAACTGACCGGCATGGCCGTAGGGGCCGGTGAGCGCGACGTTGCGCAGTGGTGCCGTGCGGAATCGATAGAAGTCACTCGGATCGTCCGTTTCGTTGTAGCGACCCCAATCATCGGTTACCGTCGCTCCGTTGTTCTTGCCGGGGCCGAACTGCGGCAGCCCGATGTTGTGGAACGACTCATCCGACAGGGAACTGCCGTTGTGGCATGACGAGCACTTGCCCTTGCCCAGGAAGTGATTGGCACCGATCAGCGCCGACACGCTCATGGCTGTGTTGTCGCCACGGAGCATCTGGTCCCAGGGAGTATCATTCGCCTCGAAGCTTGAGATTTCAAAGCCTGCGATGGCATTCGCCGCATGTGCGAATGTCATGTCTTCGAAGTTGGTACCGGGGTACGCGGCCTCGAACATCTCTACATATTCGGGGATCTGGCCGAGGCGGTTCATCAGCGCCTCCCAGATCGCGGTGAAGTCGGAATCTTGGATCAACGCGAGTTCGTTCTCACCGATAAAGCCGCGCATCTCGGCACGCGACGTCACCGGGAACATCGCGAGCGCTGCCGGGGCGCCGAACTCAAATACGTCGATCATCTCCTGTGTCAGGTGTTCACGTGCTGGCGTGTCGAACACTTCTCCATGCACATTCACGCGGCCATCCCAAAATACCGTGTCGAGATCGTGTAGGTTGAACAGCGGGGGGGCATTGCGTGGAATAAAGATGTTGTCCGGGTGCGAACGGCCTGCGCCATCGCCCATACCGCCAACACCAATTGATAGATTGAGATCGTCATCGGTTCCGGCCGCCGCCGGGTGGCAGGTCATACACGACATATCTCGGTTGCCGCTCAGCTCCTTGTCAAAGGCGAGCGCTTGACCGAGTACGACCAGCTCCTCACGGATTTCGGGCGCGTCGGGCATGGGGCCGATCCCTTGATATTGCGCCCGCGCCCGCACGAACTTGGCGAGCTTTACCTGTAGGTTGTCATAATCGCGAAACGTCGGAACAGGGTCTTCACCCTCAATGAGGTCTTCTGCCCCCAACGAATTTCCTTCACCACAACCTGCCACAGTGCATAACGAACAAAAAGCGAGCATTACCTTGAAATTGCTTCGAACAACCTGCATCTGTACCTCCACAAACTACCTTCATTAGTGTGGGCACAGGATTCCAGTTTCGCCAGTATTTTTTGCTTCTTGGCGATGCATCTTTTTTTCGTTGTATGCCCGTGTCGCTACGGTGGCGCCTAATGCATACATGACTAAAACAACATGTACTAACAATCGTAAATGTAGGATAGTCGTCGCACGAACAGAAGTGTGGCGAAATGACACAGATTTGGGGCGAGGGATGCAAAAATTTCATTCCCAGAAGTGACTGCCCTAATTTGCGCACTTTTTTCGCGAAACAATGTTTGGCGCTGCGAAGGGCATTGTCGAACCGCATAGTGTATCGTCTCCGGAAAGAATCCGGTCGAAAACTCCCACGAATTTTTTCGCGACATGAGCTGTTATGCTGGTGCGAGTGTGTGACCAGTCACATAAAAAAGACATTTCCGCACGCGATGTCCCGATGATAGGTTGTGCCGACGAGTGCTCAAGTCCGCGAGCACTCGATGCATCGGCGTCCGAGTGAACGGGCTGATTGCGGACTCGAGCGTGCGCGTGATGTGGTGTCGATGACGTTTGATCGCCACGTCATCTGGTATCAAATCATCATATGTGTGACGTTGACTTGGCCCTACGTAGGTGCGGCGATGTTTGTTTAGTCGTTACCAGATGGGGCGTCGCCTTGGAGGGCATTGTGGAGGCTTTTGAGTAGACTCTTTGCATCAAATGGTTTTTGCAGGGACAGCGCGCCCTCTTTGATTCGTCCCTCGCGGACCAGTTGTTCACGCGGATAGGCCGACATAAAGACAGTCGGGATGTCGCTTGCGACTCGCTGGACAAATTCGGGCCCAGACTCGCCCGGAAGGACGACGTCGCTGATGATCGCGTCGACCGGTGTGGTGCTCAGGATCTTTTCTGCGGCCACCCCGTCTTCGGCATCGAACACCGTGTGCCCCGCTTCAGACAGGTAGAGTTCGACGAGTGCGCGGACTTGCGGGTGGTCCTCAATGACAAGAACCGTCGTCGAGTCGAGTTGCTGTTCACTTGTCTGTTCTTCGGGTTCGACCGGTGTATCGGTGCACTCGGGAAAGTAGATACGAATCGTGGTTCCATCCCCAGGGGTGCTGTCGACCTCGATATGACCCTTGCTGTCCGCGACGATTCCATACACGGTCGAAAGGCCGAGCCCCGTTCCGATTGACTCGTCTTTGGTCGAGAAAAACGGTTCGAACATATGTTCGCGTGTCGCTTCTTCGATGCCGCAGCCGTTGTCGCGGATCTCGAGGATGACGTTGCGTTTGCGTGTACTCCCGGTAGGTTCGACGGGCGAGTGGATGGCGATGTCGAGACGACCGCCGGAGGGCATCGCGTCTTTCGCGTTGATCACGAGGTTCATCACCACCTGTTCGACGCGACCAACGTCGCAACGCACACGGGTCGGGACATCCGGGAGCTGCCAGGAAACGTCGATGTGGTCGCCGACGAGACGCTCGATCATCGAACGCATTTCCCGGATGGCCTGCGTGATATCGGTGATGGCGTTGCTATGCGCCGAACGCCGACTAAACATCAGCAGCTGGCGTGTCAGCGATGTGCTGAGGCGTGTCTCGCGTTCGATGTCCTCGGCAATGCTACGGGCATCGAGGTTGTCTTGGAGCTGTTTGATCAGGACCTGCGCTAACCCGTTGATGCCCATCAACACGTTGTTGAAATCATGGGCGATCCCACTCGATAGGCGGCCGATTGCTTCGAGTTTCTGAACTTGGCGGAACTCGGCTTCGAGGCGATGACGCTGACTGATGTCGCGCAGGATACCGGTGAAACGGACACCATCGGTCGTCGCAGACTCTCCAATAGCGAGTTCGACCGGAAATGTGCTTCCGTCGGCACGCCTTGCCTCCACAGTTCGACCTTGTCCGATGAGCTTCTTCTCCTCGGTGCGCCGATAGTTTTGGAGATATCCGTTGTCAGGCATCAACTTGCTGATGTTGTGGCCTACGAGCTCGGAAGCGGTGTACCCAAACATTCGTTCTGTCGCACGATTCGCGGTTTCGACGCGGCCGCGCTCGTCGATCGTGATGATTGCATCGACCGCGGTGTCGAGGACGGTCTGCAGTCGATCGTGTTCGAGCCGGTGTGCTTTCTCGGCCTGGGATGCACGTTTTGCCTGGTCTTCTGCCAGATGGACGGCCTCCTGAAGATCGACTGTACGCTGGCGGACTTTTTCTTCGAGGAGCTCGCCGCGGTCGCGCAACGCAAGCTCGGCGAGCTTACTTTCATTGACGTCTACAAGTGTGACGACGAGGCCGAGAATCCGGTCATCCTCGGTGCGATACGGGGCGATACGACGGCGGTACCAATGCCCGTTACTGTGTTTGATCTCGCGTTTTCTCGGCTGCAAATCGCCGAGTACATCGAGCGCATCGGCTTCGAGTTTTTCGGTGCTGAGTGCCCCGGCGATATCGGTCAATGGACGACCGATGTCGGTGCGGATCACGTTCATCAACTTTGTCGTGGTTGGGGTAAACCGCTTGATCCGAAGGCAGCGGTCCAAGAAGATGGTCGCAATCTCGGTAGAGGCCAGCAGGTTGTTGATGTCGTTATTACTCGCCTCGAGCTCGAGTACTTTCTCCTGAAGTTGGGTGTTGACGGTTGAAAGGTCTTCGTTGAGTGATTGCAATTCCTCTTTCGAGGTTTCGAGCTCCTCGTTGGTCGATTGGAGCTCCTCGTTCATCGACATCACTTCTTCGTTGGATGCCTTGAGCTCCTCGTTGGAGGTCTCGAACTCCTCGATGGTCGATTGTAGGTCTTCCCGTGTCGATTCGAGCTCGCGTTCGAGTTGTTTGATCAGGCTGCCCGCGTCGTCGTCGACAACGATTTCGGCGGGCTCGACCTTATCGGGTTGCTCGGTGAACGACAGTAGGTAAAGCTGCTCGCGTTCGGGGATCGGGAATGGCCGGATCGATACGATGATGCGATTGGACGGCGCGGAGGCGACCAGCTTGTTTTCCCGGACTGCGCGCAGCAGAGCAGTCCGAACACGTCCGCGTAGCTCACCCCGGACCAGCGCCACAATATCTTGGGTCGGTGGCCCCTGTGGCGTGCTCAGGTAGGGAGTCGTATCACCGATGTAGTACTCGACCTCGCCAGTGCGCGACACCACGACCGATGGCGGGGCATAGGCTTCGAGCAACGCATCGCGGGCTGCCTCGCGAAAGGACAGGGTTCGTTTTTTCGGTGCAGATCTGCGGACCTGCGCGACCTCCCCGGCGGTGCTGGGAAAGTCGACGACCGGTCGACGTCGCGAACCGATGCGTTGGTACACGCGCCACTTCTTCGATACCGTGTGGAATAGCGATCCAAGGGAACCAACGGTCTCCGACGGTCCAAGGACGAGATAGCCATCTTGGACGAGTGCGAAGTGAAAGAGTTGGAGAACGCGGGTTTGGTACTCGGGCTTGAGATAGATGAGCAGGTTGCGACAGCTCACCAGGTCGACTCGGGAAAACGGCGGGTCGGTGATGAGGTTTTGCTGGGCAAAC
>CAZUPD010000232.1:5126-9485 GCA_964621785.1 uncultured Nannocystaceae bacterium | reverse complement strand
AGATGGAGATAGTGAACGAACGGCGCGAGCTGTCCTGTAAGCCAGATCGTCCCGAGCATGCCGCGCATGGTGTCGTGTACGCGCCTCTCGCTCCCACTTGAGCGGCCGCAACTCGGCCTCGACCTTCACATCTTCACAGTTCCGCAGCGCCGCAAAGCGTTCCTCATCCGAGGAATTATACTCGCCCGCCGGCTGATCGCTAAAAGTCGGCTCGAACATGAGCAAACTCCGCTCTTTCCTATCCTCGGTCTTCTCGATACACACTGGAGTCTCGAAATGGATCGCCGCCTAGCGAGGCCGCCGCTCAAACCTCGGCACACATGGCCGCATTTCCCTCGCCCCAATGCGTCGCACCACCTTGACACCTACGCGTCCACGATCGCCGCCAAACTCCATCTGTGCGACTCCTCGTCGGAGACCCAGTTTGTGATGTGCTCTTGCCGTCACAGTCGCAAACAGCGCGTAGTTCCTGCTGCGGGGGTTCGGCCGTGCCAACGAGACTGCACTCGGGTGATGGCCAGCCTGTGTTGGGAGCTCAGCGGGCGGCGTGGGGCGAGTTGCGGCCGGATCCTGCCTGAGACGCATTCAGGCACCACCACGCTCCGGTCAAATCCGACCAAACCCGACTCAAACAGGTTGACGAGGGTGTAAATCCTCTGTTAACCAGGAGGCTGCGTGTAATCCCGCACGCAGGAGCAGTGGAGCGCGCGCCCGATGACCGCTGGTGTCGGTAGACGAGATCGCCGAATACCTCGGTGTCAGCAAGGACCGTCTACGCGTGGGTCACCAAGAAAGGAATGCCTGGTTACAAGGTCGGCCTCTTCTGGAAGTTCAAGCGGGTGGACATGTGGGTGCGCGACGGCGGCGCGGCCAGTGACTCGGATGACGACGTGAAGGAGAGCAGCGAATGATTAACGACCTCGAAGTCGAAGAGAGCGACCAGGCCGGCGACGACGAGGTCACCTCGCTCGAAGAGGGCAAGATCCTCGACTACATCACTGGCGATCCGATCAAGGACTCGACCAAGGAGCAGGTGCGTCAGCGCATCGCTCGAGCCCTCTTCCACGAGTACGGGATCTCAGTTGAGGACATGGCCCGCGACTTCAAGATGAAGATCGACGGTCGCCGCAAGAAGGTCGATATCGCCATCTTCGCTACGGGTGAAGAGCACACCGTCGAGAACCTCCGCCGCATCGTCATCTGCGGCAAGGAGCCGAAGAAGGGTAGCAAGGGTGCGTACAAGATGCGCGACCACGTCCAGGCCAAGAAGGAGTTCGGCCTGTTGCACGGGGCGATGACCGAAGCCGAAGGATGCGGCTACGGGCTCTGGACCAACGGCCTCGAGTTCTTCTTCTTCGACAAGGAGGTCACGCGCTTCGACGTCAAGTTCAAGCCTATCGGCGATTGGCCCATGGGCGACGAATCGATCGGAACGCGCGATGTCGTCTCGCACGCCCGCCTCCGACGAGCCGACCCCGACATGCTCCGCACGGCGTTCCGCCGGTGCCACAACTTCATTCACGGCAACGAGGGAATGCCGAAGGATGCGGCGTTCTGGCAGTTCCTCTACCTCATCTTCGCCAAGATGCATGACGAGAAGCGTGCCCGTGACGAGCAGCCACGCTTCTGGGCCGGGCCTACGGAGCAGTTCGACGAAGCTGGCCGCAAGGCCATTCGCGAGCGCGTCATCCCGCTCTTCGACGAGGTGAAGCGGGAGTACTCCACCATCTTCCGAGGTAATGAGGAGATCACACTCTCAGACCGCGCACTTGCGTTTATGGTCTCTGAGCTCGCGAAGTACGACTTCGGTCGCACGGACGTGGATGCGAAGGGTGCCGCCTACCAGGAGATTGTCGGAACTAACCTACGCGGCGACCGCGGCCAGTACTTCACCCCTCGTGGGGCGATCAAGCTCGTGGTGGAAATGCTCGCCCCAAAGCCGGGCGAGCGAGTTCTGGACCCAGCGTGCGGCACCGGCGGCTTCCTGGTAGCTGCACTCGACTACATGAACCGCCTCTTTCACGCAGAGGCCGAAGTCGATGTCGGTGCTGAGTCGACGGACGAGTTCCTGACAATACGCGAACGGCTGTCGGCGTGGTCGAGAGCGAATCTCTTCGGTGCTGACTTCGACCCTTTCCTCGTTCGAGCCGCTCAGATGAATGTCGTTATGGCTTCAGACGCCGAGGGTCACCTTTTCAACATGAACTCGCTCGAGTTCCCCTCCGGGCACCTCACCGGCGTTGCGGATGCCAAGGAAGCTGCCGATCTCGGCACAATGGACGTCGTGATGACGAATCCACCGTTCGGCTCCGACATTCCTGTGACAGATCCCAACATCCTCCGGCACTTCGAACTCGCCCATGTTTGGGAGGCGACCGAAGACGGAGCGTTTCGCAACACGGGCCGGTTGCAGAGCAGCGTCGCCCCCGAAGTGCTCTTTATCGAACGCTGCGTTGACTGGCTGCGGCCTGGGGGCCGCATGGGCATCGTCCTGCCGGATGGAATTCTCGGCAACCCGAGCACTCAGTACATCCGATGGTGGCTACTTCGACACACATGGGTGCTCGCAAGTGTCGACCTCCCGGTAGAGGTGTTTGTCGTTGAGGCCAACGTCAACATCCTAACGAGCCTGCTCTTCCTGAAGCGAAAGTCGGCCGAGGAGATGCAAGCTGGGGACTTGGGCGGCGTGGCTGACTACCAGCTCTTCATGGCTGTCGCGGAGAACGTCGGCTTCGACCGGCGTGGCAATCCTCTCTACGTGCGAACTCCAGACGGGGAAGAGGTTCTTAACGAAGTCACCGAAACCGAGAGGATCCGAGTAGGTGGGCAATCGGTGACTCGAACCCTTCGCCGGATGCAGCGTGTGATTGATGATGACCTCCCACACATCGCGGCGGCCTATCGGGACTTTAGGGCCAAGCACACGGAGCCGGGGCGATGAGAACTGGATCCGTTTCAAGTGATCTGCTGCGGTCGGCGGATTACCGGCTCAACGGCGGCTTCTTTCTATCGGAAGACCAGCAGGCCCTTCTCCGCCTCGAGCGTGTCTGTGGAGCTGACGCGGAGCAGGTAGCAGACGTTGCTCTTCGTGTATTCAAGGGCGGCCTCTTCCGAAAAATCGAAGCTTCGGGACCGGACCACGGCCGCCCCTATGTCTCTGCGAAGGATCTCGAGCGAGTTCTTGTTGAGAACTCAGGCTACATCTCACACCTACACGGAAGGCTACTTGACTCCCTCTCACTCGACGAGGGGGTTGTCCTAGTCACCTGTTCTGGGATGAACCTCGGAAAGGCCATCCTGGTTCGCAGGGACATGGCGGGGCTGTGCGCTTCGGGGGACCTTATCCGAGTCGTGCCTGACGCTGAACGCATCGGTGCTGGCTATCTGTACGCCTACCTATCCACCAAGTTCGCCCGGGTGGCGATACGGCGACAGATCTATGGCGGCAATATCAAGCACGTTGACCCCGCTCACGTCGCGCAGGTTCCCGTTCCGCGTTTCGGGTCGGACTTTGAAGCCACAATCGATGGCCGGATTCTCGAAGCCGCTGCGCTCCGAGCCGCTGCGGTCGATTTGCTGAGTGATGCCGATAGGCAGTTCTCAGAACTCTGCGATCTGACGAGACTTGAAGATGCTCGCACGTGGGCATTCGGTACATCCACGGTCTCGTCAAGCGAGATCGGCCTACGATTTGACGCGACCTACCACTCCCGAGCGGCTGTGGAAGCACAATCGGCGCTCAAGCAATCCACGGTCACGGTCAAGCCCCTGCGGGAGGTGGTTCGTCGATACTTCAAACCGCCGATGTTCAAGAGGCTCTGGGTCGACTCGGGCGAGTATGGCCCCGCCTTCGTGAGCGGTAACGATGCCTATAGAGTCCGGCCCACCGAGCAGCGCTACGTCAGCTGGCGGACGCCCAACGTCACGGATTTCATCGTTGAGAAAGGATGGCTTCTCTTCCAGGGGGCGGGACAGGTCTACGGTCTGTTTGGGACGCCGCTTCTTGTTCACGGGTGGCTCGACGGTGCATTCGTTGCGGATGACATGTATCGGCTCGTCCCCAAATCGTTGGAAGATGGGGGCTTTCTTTATGCGCTGCTGGCCTCCAATATCGGCCAAGCGTTACTGCGCCGACAAGCAAGTGGGAACAGCATCCCTCGGGTGTGGGACCCTCATATAGAAGACATGGTTGTGCCGTGGCCTGACGAGGAAGTCCGCCGCCAGGTCGGCAGCGTGGTCTGGTCGGCGTTCGACAAGATCACCTCGGCTCGGGCGCTGGAGGATCAAGCGTTCCAAGAGCTCGAGAATGCGATTCAAGGGGGGGACTGATGGCTACCGTGATCCCCGTCGGAGACCCGG
>CAZUPD010000232.1:0-5116 GCA_964621785.1 uncultured Nannocystaceae bacterium | reverse complement strand
TCAACGAGGCCGAGCGCAGGACCATCGCGCACCTGCGCGACAACCTGCCGAGCAGCTACATCATCCTCCACAACTTTGAGGTGGAGCGAGGTGGCGAGCTCTTCGAGGTGGATCTTGCCGTCATTGCCCCGCACGCGGTCTACCTGGTGGACACGAAAGGCACCCGCGGCCTCATCGATGTCTACGGGTCGAAGTGGTACCCGGAGGGTCGGCAGCCCTACACGTCGCCGCTGATCAAGCTGCGCGGCCACGCCCGCAGCCTCAAGGGCATCATCACCGACAGCCAGCCCAGCCGCAGCGACCTACGCGACATCTACATCGACGCCGCAATCGTGCTCGCGGCACCCGATTCGGTGCTCCAGGACCCCGGCGGGCGTGACGCTACGCGGGTCACCACGCTGAGGAAGTCGGTGGCATTCTTCCAGAACGCCGCTGCGGTGCCCGGGAAGTTTTCGAAGAACATCAGCCGCCTGCACAACATGGTGCTCAAGGCGGTGCAGGCCGTGGCAAAGAAGCGCTCCAGCCCGCTGCGCTTCGGCAACTGGGAGGTCGACGAGCAGCTCGGCGGCACCGACGCTTACACCGAGTACCGGGCCTACAACGTGTTCGCCGGCAAGCGCTCGGGCCAGGTCCTCCTCCGAGCGTACAAGGCCGAACCCTACCTGCCCGACGAGGCGCGGGCCCAGCAGCGGGCACGCATCGCCAACGCCTACAACGCCCTCAACAGCATGCCGGGTCACCCCGGCATCGTCGGGGTGCGGGACTTCTTCGGGACGGAACACGAGGACCGCTACGTCCTGGTCACAGAGGACGTGCCCGGCCAGGCGCTTCAGCTGTACATCGACAAGCCGAACCTTGCGCTCACGCTCGACCAGAAGCTGCGCGTCGCGGGGGACCTGCTCAACGCCCTTGGGCACGCACACCAGCACGACGTGGTGCACCGGAACCTGACACCGAGCACCATCCTGCTTGGGAGTGACGGCCGCCTACGCGTCATGGGTTTCGACTTCGCCCGCACCGGCACCGACCGCACGCTCACCATCGCCCACGAGATCGTGGACGAACTCGAGCCCGCCTACCAGGCGCCGGAGGTGTTCCGAGAGCCGCAGAACGCGAGCCCCTCTTCGGACGTGTTCAGCGCGGGTCTCGTCCTCTACGAGCTTTTCACCGGCGAGAAGCCGTTCTCCGGCCCCACCGAGCTATTCGACCTCAGTGGTGTGTTCGCTACCAAGCCGTCCGACGCCCGGGGCGAGCTGCCCGAGGGCTTCGACGGGTGGCTGCAGAAGCTCTGCACCTTCGACCCCGACAAGCGGCCATCGGCGGCCCAGGCCGCCGCCGACCTCGCTGCGCTTCTGGCCCCGAAGGTGGGCACCGAGGAGTCGGCCGAGCCACCGCCGGAGCCCGCGCCCGAACCGGAGTCGGCTCCCGAGCTCGACTATAGCCGGCTCACCGCGGGCACCAACCTCACCCACAAGTACGTCGTCCAGGAGCGCCTCGGTCGGCCCGGCTCTTTCGGCGTAGTCTACAAGGTCATCGACACGCTCGGCGACGTCACCCGCGCGGTGAAGCTGATCCTGCGCGACCGCCACTCGACTCTCGACCGGCTCAAGAAGGAGTACCGCACGCTCCTGCGGACGCCAGACCACCCCCGCGTCGTCAAGGTCATCGACGCCGACCTGCTGCCGGGAGGCGGGCCTCCCTTCATAGTCTTCGAGTTCATCGACGGCCTCGACGTTGGGGAGATGGTCGACGGCAGCCTGTTCGCGCCGTCTGACGCCCTCGACCTCGCGCGGCAGGTGACCGAGGGGCTGGTGCACCTGCATCGCCACGGCATCTACCACTGCGACATCAAGCCGCGAAATCTGCTGTGGACCAACGACGGCGTTCGCATCATCGACTTCAACGTCTCGGTGCTCGCTACCTCGGACAACGGGCACGGAGGCGGGTCGCGGCGCTACCTGCCGCCGGACCTCGATCTCACTCAGGTCCCGCAACCGAGCGATCTCGCCGACCGCGACCTCTACGCCCTGGGTGTCACCCTCTACGAGGCGGTGACCGGGCAGTACCCGTGGGATGCGACCACGCCCCCGCCGGGTGAAGCCCCGAAGGACCCACGTGAGCTTTCGGGGCTCTCCGACCTCTCGCCGGAGTTCGTCGACGTCATCCTGAAGGCCATCGCACCGAAGCGCGCCGAACGCTTCGCCTCGGCCACGGAGCTCGCCTCGGCGCTGGAAAGCGTCAAGCAGGCGCGTCGTCCTCGCCCCGAGGCTGAGAGTACGGGCTCCTGGTCCGTCGCCGGATTCGGCGGCGGCTCAGTCCCACCGAACACAAACCCTTACGTTCATCGGCTGCTGACCGTCTACAGCCAGAGCAAGCGCAGCAACGTCGGCACCCGCGGCCTCGATGAGTTCGGCGAGCAGATCTACGTGGAGACGGCGCTCGACCGCGACCTCGAGCCGGCCGTGCTCACCGGCGAGTTCGGACTGGTCCTCATCACGGGCAACGCGGGCGACGGCAAGACCGCCTTCTTGCAGCGCCTCGAGAAGCGCGCCGAAGACCAACAGGCCGTGTTCGCCGATCCACTCCCCAACGGCCGCAGCTTCACGCTCCAAGGCCTCAGCTTCGTCACCAACTACGACGGCAGCCAGGACGATGGCGAGCGGACCAGCGATGAGGTACTCCGCGAGTTCTTCGCTCCCTTCGCGGACGAAAACGCTTGGCCCACGAACGAGGTCCGCCTCATCGCCATCAATGAGGGCCGCCTCGTCGACTTCCTCGCGTCCGAGGGAACGCAGTTCCCGCTGCTAGCGAAAGTCATCAACGAGGGGCTCGTGACTGGCGTGCCCGACCACGGCGTGGCAGTGGTGAACCTCAACCTCCGCAGCGTCGTGACCGACCCCATGGGATTCGAGGGAGACCCCAAGGGCGGTGACGAGTCGATCTTCGCGCGGCTGATGCGGCGCATGACCGCAGAACCCTTCTGGGAGCCATGCCACGCGTGCGACCTCAAGGACCGCTGCTATGCCTTCCACAACGCCCGCAGCTTCCAGGACGGCACCGCAGGCCCGAAGGTCGTTGAGCGACTCAAGACCATCTACACGCTCACGCACCTCCGCGGGCACCTGCACATCACGCTGCGAGACCTGCGATCGGCGCTGGCCTACATGCTGGTGGGCACTCGGGACTGCAACGAGATCCACGACCTCTACCGCGCCGGGGACCGCGACGAGATCGTCCAGGGTTTCTACTTCAACAGCTGTATGGGAGGCGACGCGCCCAACACCGACCGCCTTCTGACGCTGCTGAAGGACGTCGACATGGGCGTCGCCAGCGATCCTCGGCTCGACCGCGCCATCGACTTCGTCTCCCCGACGACCGACCGAAGCCTCTTCGCTTTCGACCAGCGCGGCACTTACGACCGCGAGGTGATGCGTCGCCTCTTCGACGACCTGCCCCGCGACTTCTCGGGCCGCCCCTCGGAGCACCGCGCCCAGGCCCACCAGCGCTACGTGGCCATGGCGCGACGACGTGCTTTCTTCGAGCGCCGCGACGGGGCCTGGCGCCAGATGCTGCCCTACCGGTCCGCTGAGCGGATGCTCGACCTGGTCACCGGCAAGGCTGGTGACGCGGCGCTGAACGGCGAGCTGCTGCCGACCATCATCCGCGCCATCAACCGCGGTGAGGGCCTCACGGATCCGGATCGACTCGGGGGCAAGCTCGCGCTTCAAGTGCGTGACGTGGAGCGCGGCACGGTCCGCAGCTACCGCGTGTTCCCGGCAGATCGATTCAGCATGCGCATCCTCGCGGCGAGCGCCACCCGCTTCGTCGAGCACATGCCGACCGGGCTCGTCCTTCAGTACGAGGGGCCGGGAGGCAACCGGGCGGAACTGCGCATCAACCTCGACGTCTTCGAGATGCTCGAGCGACTCAACGAGGGCTACCGGCCGAGCGTTGAAGAGCAGCAAGGCTACTACCTGAGCCTCGCCGTCTTCAAGAACCTGCTGGGCTCCGAGCCCTACCAGGAGGTGCTGCTCACCACAACGGGGCACGACTTCTATCGCGTCGAGCGCCACAACGACGGTCGCCTCGAGATGAACCTGCTCGGGATGGAGGCGGTCTGATGGCGTTGTCGAAACGAGACCGGGAGTTCCGCCTCCCCAAGATCAGCTACCTCGACTTCAAGCAGCTCGAGATGGACCGTGTGCTCACGGCCTTCTTCGCGCGCCTGGCTCACAACGGCTTCCCCAGCCGGCTGCGGCGCAAGGCCCAGCTGACCATCGAGGCCTTCGTCGAGGAGTTCCTCGAGCACCCCGAGTGGTTCACTGGCTTCGCCTCCCACCAGGACATCCTCGCGCGGTGGATCGAAACCCATCTCATGGACGTCGTGAACCGCGGCAAGCCGAACCAGGCCATCGCCGCGCCGCGGCCGCTCCACGGGTTCACCTATCGCTTCCGCAACCCCAAGCACTCGCGCGACTACGGGACAGCTCAACACCTCTACGAGCTGCTCTACGGCGCCCGCAGTGGCCAGGGGCAGAAAACCCTCGACCACCTAGACCACTTCTTCTTCCAGGGGCACGACAAGGTCACCGGCCGGTCGAACGACAGCGCCACACTCGACGTCGAGACACAGGCCCTCCTGCGCCTGCTCGACCAGGTGGACGACGCTGCCGACACGCGCAGTGGGCGGGAGAGCTACCCGCCGCTCTGCGTCGGTGCGGCAGACCTCCTCGCCGAAGACGTAATGCGGCTGCTCTTCTACCAGCGCTTCATCCCGCGCTCGGTGATGGTCGACTACCTGAAGGTCCTGCTCGCATTCCATCTGGCGCTCTACCACTTGCGGCTGTTCAAGCTCCTGCCGGCGCTCGTGAAGCGCAAGGGCGCGGACCCGACGTGCGCCGCGTGCCCGATGAACCCAAAGAGTCCAGACGACCCGCATGGCGACTGCCCGCACCGCGTCGGGCTCCTACTCGACGTAGCTGGGCAGCCGGGTACCGACATGGCGGCGCTTGCCGAGCGCAGTGCCGATGTCCATTACCGCCGCATCCCGTCTTTCGTGAAGGCATACTTCGCCACCAAGAAGCTCGATGAATTCGCGGCTGATCTCGTGCGCCGC
>CAZUPD010000231.1:0-9503 GCA_964621785.1 uncultured Nannocystaceae bacterium | reverse complement strand
TGTGAAAGACCGGTCAGACGCCGACCTGACGCAGGAGCCCGAGATGATCATGTCAGGGTCGACCAAAAACGAGTTCGTCGTTGATCCTGTCGTCGGATCGGCAGTCGTTGTTGTCGGATCCGCAGTTGTCGTCGGACCCTCGGTGGGGTCGGTCGTCGATGTACCCGATGTACCTGTTGTGGTCGTCGGATCGTCGGTGGTGGGGTTCGAGGTATTGGAGTCGCTCTCTCCCGATTCCCCCGTACTCGTCTTTTCCCCGCCACAACCCACGACCAAGCAGGTTGTCGCAGTTAGTACACCCACGAGCCGTAGGAGCCCGCGGAATTTCCAAGCCAGTGTCTCGTTGTTCATCTCAGTCCTCCGTCAGCCGTCACCAAGTGACAACATGCATGTGTACCAAATCTGGGTAACCGCATCAGCTTTTGTAGGAAAAACGCGACCGACTCTGATAGAACAGCGCAATGGAACACGGTGTTCGGGTCGCAGTCATTGGTGCCGGAAGTTGGGGAACAGCGTTGGCAATTCACTCGGCGCGACGGGGGCATCGGGTCAGGTTATGGGCGAGGACCGAAGCCCGTGCCCGGGATATGCAACAGTCTCGCGTCAATGCCCGTTACCTCAAGGACGCTGTTTTTCCACCACTGTTGACTGTCACAAATGAATTGACCTCGGCCCTCGAGGGTGCCTCGTTGGTGATCATGGCCGTTCCGAGTCACGGGTTGCGGGATGTGGCGCGCGGCGTTGCAACTGCACTTTGCAACCTGCCACAGACCCGACCTCGGTTTTTGATCGCGGCCAAAGGGGTTGAGGTCGACTCGCTCAAAACCATGGCCACCGTTATGGACGAAGAACTCGACCCGGTGCATCACGGTCGGATCGCCGCCCTCGGCGGTCCGTCTTTCGCCGCAGAAGTTGCGGCCGGACAACCGACGGCAGTGGTGGTTGCCTGTACAGCGGTCGCCGTCGCCGAGCAGATTCAAGTCTGGCTTTCGGGTCATGGCCTTCGGGCTTATGTCACCGAAGATGTCACCGGGGTCGAACTCGGTGGCGCATTTAAAAATGTCATTGCCCTGGCCGCGGGAGTCTGCGACGGGGCCGGCCTCGGACAGAACGCGCGGGCGGCCCTCATCACCCGTGGACTCGCGGAGATCAGCCGCTTGAGTGTGACACTCGGAGCTGTTCCAAGCACCTTAGCCGGGCTCGCAGGGCTCGGAGATCTGGTGCTGACCTGTACCGGAGGACTCTCGCGTAATCGCCGGGTCGGACTTGCGCTGGGACGCGGACAGACGTTGGAGCAGATCCTCGAGGAGATGGGGATGGTGGCCGAAGGGGTCAAAAACACGCTGAGCGCCAATCGGCTGGCGGCCCGCGAAGGTGTGGAGATGCCGATTGCCAGCATGATGCACGCGCTCCTTTACGGGGGAGCTAGCGTGCGGTTTGCGGTGACTTCGCTGATGGGCCGAGAACTCAAGTCCGAGCGGGAGTGAGACCTCGCGCGTGAGTCGAGACAAGTGCGCCGTTCCCACATGTCGCGAGGCGCGGGTTGTTCGCACGTTTCGAGGGCGCCAGATAGCCCGTTTGCCCGGGCGAGAAATCTTGGCAAGGGCTTGGCGCTGGATCTGGTTTCCGTTAGGCTAGAGCCGCTTTGAGCAACATGGAGCCCACGCCTTTTGGCGACAAGTATGTGCTGATCGAGCACATCGCAACCGGTGGGATGGCGGAGATTTACCGGGCGAACTACTCCGGTATTGAAGGCTTTGCCAAGGAGCTGGTCATCAAGCGGTTGCGCGAAGAATATGCCGCCCAGCCGAGTGTTGTGGACATGTTCCTCGCCGAGGCCCGGGTCGCTGCGACGCTGACCCACAACAATGTTGTTCACACCTACGACCTCGGTGAAATCCACGGCGAGTACTACATCGCCATGGAGCTCCTCAAAGGTCAGGAGCTGGTCGAAGTGCTGCGTCGGTCGGTCACGACCGGCTACATCCTCCCGCTGCACATCTCCATCGGGATCGTGATGCAAACCCTCGAGGGCCTGCACTACGTGCACGCCCGGGCAGGTGACGACGGTCAGCCCCTGGGTTTGTGTCACCGCGACATCAACCCGACCAACATCCACGTCGGTTACGACGGCCTGTGCAAGGTCGTCGACTTTGGGATCGCGGCCACCCGGGCCAGCCTCGAAGACGACCAAGCCGACGGTCGATTTGCCGGCAAGCTGTCCTATATGTCCCCCGAGCAGGTGCTCGGACACGGCATCGACATGCGGGCCGACATCTTTGCCCTCGGTGTCGTGCTGTACGAGATGTGCCTCTCCCGTCGTCTGTTCCGAGGGCCACGTCAGGAAGTTGCGGACCGCATCGTCGAAGGCGACATCCCCCCGCCGACCTTCATCGACCCCGAGTTTCCGCCCTCGCTTGAAGCCATCCTCATGAAGGCCTTAGAGGTCCCGCTCGCCGATCGCTATCAAAACTGCGATCACATGTACCGCGACCTCGACGACTTCATGCACGAGTTTGGTCTGACCTGCACACCGCGGATGATCAGCGCCTATATGGCCGAGATGTTCGGTGAGGGGGCGCCCGCCGAGGTCAACTACGACGACCAGTACGACGACTTGGTCGACGAGGCACTCGACTTCGACCAATTTGAGAGTCTCGCGGTCGACGTTTCCGAAACGCCGGATTGGGTGCAGTCCTTAGAGGCAGGTCCCGCGAGCAAGACCGGGGCCCGCAAAAAGCGGACCATGACGATCGGCAACCTCGAGGCGTTGGTCCGCGACATCAAGGTCGACACCGCGTCCCACGAAGTGACGCCGCACTCCGGGAACCAACCTCCTTCTGCCGCCGATCCAAACAAGCGCTCGGGTACCTACAAGAGTATCTCTGGACGCTCGTCGGCTGCAAAAATTGACGATACAACAAACAAGGGCTCCGGTTCCGGTCCCCGTCGACGTCCCCGAAGTTCCGGGCGCCGTCGCGTGACCACAGGTTCCAACCGCTCGCTCACAGGCTCGCGTGCACCTCTCACCACCAGTTCGCTGGCGGCGGTCGATCCGTCGATGTCGGTCACAACCGGTGGGTCCTTCGGTCACAGCGTGATGAGCGGGCAACAGGCAAAACGCGGCTCTACAGCGATCACATGGGTACTGGTGTTGTTGGGCATCGGTTTGTTCGCCTGGATCGCCTATTCGGTTTTCACAATCAAGTGATGCGGTGAGGTGAGGTGGTGATGACCCCGGACTCGGCCAATCAAAACTGGGAAAAGTTCTCCGTCTTTCGGGTGATCAGCGACCACAAGCCGATGCCCGGATTTCGTTTGGTCATGCAACTCGCGCCTGCGCGCGAGTCGATCTCGAGGATCGCAGCGACCCGGGCACGCTCCCAAGACCCCCTTGATCCAGCCCTTTCGCAGGCAGTCCTCCGTGCGGGGGTCGGCCTGCTACAATCCCAGCTTTTGTCGTTTGTCTATGCAAACACCGAAGAGGTGCTCGTGCTCGTGCGCGAGGATGCGGTCGGACGCCTCGGCAACTCAAACGTCGTCTACGAACATGTTCTGTCACAATTCGCATCTCGGCTCAGTTTGATCGTCGGCGAAGAAGTCATCGTTCGCGGTCAGATCTACGAGTTCCCGGACTTAGGTATCGTCCGGCGGGCATTTGTCGCGGCGCTCGACTGGGTCGAAGAGTCCGCACCAGCCCGGGCTTCGATTCGTGTCAGTGACCAGATGCGGGGCACCGGGCGAGCGCCCGATCCACTCGTGTTGCGCTCGATCGAGGGGCAGCACAACCTCATCCGAAATGCTGGGATCGACTTGGAATCACTACCGGGATGGTGGTGGCGGGGAATTGCCGCTCGCTTTCGTCGCGATGGGGGGGTCGACCTCCACGATGAGCTCCCAGGCGGGGAGAAGTTCTCCGCGTTGGTTGCCGACTGACACCCGGCGAGCGCGGTCCTGCGTGGTGTTCGTTGCTGATGCAAGGACTGTATCTTCACGTTCCGTTTTGCGCCCGCGCCTGTCCCTACTGCAACTTCGATTTTGAGGTCGGGCGCCAGCCGGATGTCGACGCGTATCTTGGAGGCTTGCGCCGCGAGATTGCGAGCAGGCGCGCCGAGGGGGAGATCCAGCCTGGACCCTGGGACACGGTGTACTTCGGTGGCGGGACACCCAGCCTCCTCGGGTCCGAAGGGCTTGCGTCGCTGTGCCAGCTCGTTGAACAGGCGTTTCCCGGCAGCGGCAAGCGAGAGTGGACCGTCGAAGTCAATCCCGAACATGCCTCAACGTTCCTATTTAGGCGGTTGCTCGAGTGTGGGGTGACTCGGGTTTCGCTCGGTGTCCAGACCCTGCACAGCCACGGTCTCGCCGAACTCGGACGGGCCCATAGCAGGCGCCAGGCCCTTGATGCCATTGCCTGTGCACATGCAATCGGTCTTCAGGTTAGCGCGGATCTCATCCTCGGGTATCACGGCCAATACAAGGCCGATCTCGCAGCTGATATAGATGCAATTACAACTTCTGGGGCGAGTCATTTGTCGATTTACGCCCTGACGGTCGAACCTGATACGCCGTGGGTTCGGCTGGTCGACCGAGGTAAACGCCAAATGCCCGACAGCGACGCTCAAGCCGGGTTATTACGGGCTGCACACGACCTGCTGCACACTCGAGGGTACCTCCACTACGAGGTAGCGAGCTACGGCCGCGGGGCACACCGAGCCGTGCACAATCAGTTGTATTGGACATGGTCGAACTATATGGGGATCGGCCCATCGGCACATTCAGCCCGCTATACACAGGGCGTCGTCACGCGACGCGGGAATGTGCGCGGACTAAAGAATTGGTTGAAGACGCCGGAAAAATCGGAGCTCGAGGTTCTCACCGGCGAAGCGGCAGCGCGCGAGGGCTTGTGGCTCGGGCTGCGCCGGTTGACAGGAGTGACCGTCGACAACTTCTTGGCCGCGTTTCCCCAGATCGATCACGGATGGTTGGCAAAGGTCGTCGCCCGTCAACTCGACCTCGGAAACCTCGAGTGGGCCGAGGGCCGACAAGTCCTTCGGGTCGCTCCGGACAGGTGGCTATGGCACGACACAGTTGCGGAAGACCTCTTGGGCTAGTCGCCGGCAGACCCGCAAAACTCTGCTCGACAAGCGGCTTCGCAACCGTGGTACAACCTGCAGGATGGGTCGGATCCAACAGGTTGGGTTGACCTCCCGCCAGCAACGAATCCTGTTCGTGCTGTGCCGTGGCTATATCTTAACTGGGAAACCTGTCTCATCGGCCACGCTCGCGCGGAGCCAAGGGTTGCGTTGGTCCTCGGCGACGATCCGCAGTGAACTAGTCGCACTCGAGCGGTACGGCTACCTCTGCAAACCCCATCACGCCGCCGGCCGGTTGCCCACCGCGCAGGCGATCTCGTGTTACATCAACTCATTGCGTGTACATGAAAGCCCGCCCGAAGCTCTGTGCCGGGCCGTCGATTTTTCCCTGTCCAAACCCGTCGAGCACGCTGCAGGCCTGCGTCCAGCGACCCAGGTACTCAGTCAGGCAGTTGGTTGTGTGGCCGTCGCATTTGTCGGGGAGAGCCAGTCCGGTGTCATTCGCCGACTCGAATTGATGCCGATGCAACAATCCTCGGCCCTGGTCCTGCTCGAGCTCGACAACGGACCGTCGACGGTGCAGCCGGTGACACTCGATGCCAGTGTCATCGCCCGTAGCGATGCCCACGCGCTCAAGAACCTTCAAACCAGGCTCGCCGATCTGTGTCAGGGACGCACCCTGGCTGAGGCCCGGTCGGTCCTCACAGATAAAATGGCGGCCGAAGAAGCAAAGCTCGACGCCCTGCTCGGCGAAGGGCTGCGGATCGGGTTGTGGATCTGTATGGCCGCGTCGCTCGAACCGTTGTGGCTACAAGTTGCTGGCCGAAAGTTGCTGGCCGGTCCGGGGCACGGGGTCGGGGGGCCAGCGCTCGAGCAGGTCTTGGGTCTCCTCGAGGACTACCACCGGCTCGCCGAGGTTTTGTGTCAGCTACTCCCCGACGGCGATGACGGGGGACGGCGCGCACAGGTCCATGTCGGGCTCGCCCCCTCGCTGGCTGTCGAGTTGACGCCGGGCGAACGGGCGGTATCGCCGAGCGGGCTCAGCGTGGTTGGTTGTCGGTTGCCCGCGCATGAGGGGACGACCGGCGTCGTCGCCATGCTCGGATCGGACCGGATGGACTACGAGCGTGTGATTCCTCTAGTTGAGTACGCGGCCGAAGCTCTCGCCCGCGTCCACCCCAAAACAGATCCGGGAGCCGATTCGGAACACTAACCCGGACCCAGATTCACGAAGGTCACGATGCGTGCTCGTGCCGTTTTTGCCGCCAGGGACGCGGCCGCGCTCGCCTGCGTTGCAACGGATCGACCGCGGGTTCGAAGCGCCGGTTGCTGGTAGTGTCAGACGCGTTCGCGGATGTGAGGAAATCTCCCGCGGGCATAGGGTTGCAATCTCGTTTCGGGTGAGCAAATCACAGGCCGCCAACGGAGTGTGAGCGACATGACGCAAGAGAGTGCAGAGCAGTTCGAAACCGAAAACGAGGGTGAGCTCGAGGTTGAAGCGGCGAGCGAAGCGGAAGTCGCCGCCGACAAAATCGCCGAGTTAGAGGATCAAGTCCGCGAGCTCAAAGACAAGTGGCTGCGCCAGGTCGCCGAAAACGACAATCAGAAAAAACGCACCAAACGCGAGATCGACGACGCTGTGCTGCGTTCGAGCCAACGGTTGTTGTCCGACTTTTTGCCGACCGTCGACAACCTCACCCGCGCGCTCGATACGGCCAAAGGGCAGGCCGACATCGCTAAGGGGATCGAGATGGTACTCGACCAATTCCTCAAGGCGTTGGCCAAACACGGGATTGAGCCGGTACCTGGTGTAGGTACACCTTTTGATCCGGCCTACCACGAAGCGCTCCAGCAGGTCCCGTCTCCCGACTATGCCCCGGGCACGGTGGTCATCGTCTACGAGCAGGGTTTTCGCCGAAACGACAAGCTGTTGCGCGCCGCTCGGGTGGTGATCGCCAGCCCCGAGTCGACCGGAGAAGCCAATTGAACGCCTTCGGGTGATGGGCGACACGCGATGGCAAGCCAGGACCATTACGCCGTATTAGGGGTCGCCGCCGATGCGACCGACGACGAGATCAAGTCGGCCTACCGCCGGCTCGCCCTCGCTACCCATCCCGATCGCCATCCCGGTGATGTCGAGGCCGAAGAACGCTTTCGCAGCATCAGCCAGGCCTACGCCGTACTCAGCGACCCCAAAAAGCGGGCGCGTTTCAACATGCAACGGCGGATGCCCGAGGCCCTCGACCTCACCCAACCGATCACCATCAAAGGTGCGCGTGACCTCTTGAGCTCAGTTATCGGCGATGTATTTGGACGCCAGCGAAAGCAGCGCAGGCGCGGACGCGATATTCGCTACACCCTGACGCTCACCCTACCCGAGGCCGCGCTGGGATGTGAACATACAATTGAATTCGAGGCCAACGGTCCGTGTTCAACCTGCGAGGGTTCGGGGACCAAACCCGGGGGAAAACGGCCGGTCACCTGTACGTTGTGCAAGGGCAAGGGCGAGGTCAAAGGTGACGGGTTTTTGTCGCGGTGGACCCAGTGCGGACGCTGTGGGGGGACCGGCATGGTTCAGGTCGATCCCTGTGCCAAGTGTCGTGGCAAGGGTTCACGACGCGAACGGCGGGCGTTTCACATCAAGGTCCCACCGGGCACCGATTCCGGGACCGAAAAAATCGTCGACGGGCAGGGGGAACCGGGGAAGTTCGGCGGGCCTCCCGGGCATCTCAAAGTCACGATCAATACCCGCAAACACGAGTGGCTCGAACGCAAAGGTCAGGACATCCACTGCGAGGTGCCGATCTCGTTGACTGCCGCGGTCCGGGGTGAGTCGGTTTCTGTCCCGACACTTCGAGGCAGCGTGTCGGTCAAACTCCCGGCGGGGGTCAGTTCGGGGACCAAACTCCGGCTGCGTGGTCAGGGGGTACCGCGGACCCAGGGCCCGCCCGGTGACCAATTTGTCGTCGTCTCGATCGAGACGCCCAAACTCGCCAAACTTTCGCCAGCGGGGCGGGAGCGGGTCGAAAAGCTGCTCAACGACTATGAAAAACTGACCGGGGAACTGCCCGAGTTGACGCCCAAGCTCACGGCTCTTCGGGAGTTTGTGGCCGACTGATCAGGCTCGAGTCGAAGCAAAGATCCCAACGGTGCCCGCGTGGGCGGTGGTGACGTGCTCAACCTGTGCACTTGCAGCTGGAAGCGTGGTGATACCGGCTGAACAGGCACGTCCGAGGTTTACCGCCCCGACGAGTTGGTGCATGGTCAAACGGATCATGGCCGACGCACAAAAACAACTCGCGGAACTCGAACAATTGGCCGAGGCGATGCGTGTGGCGGTGAGTTACGAACCCATGACAGGGCTCAGCCGCGGCAGTGGTGGTCTGTGCAAGGTTCGCGGACAGCTGCGAGTCATCATGGACCGCAAGCTCAAGCCTGTTGAACGCCTGCAGGTACTCGCCGATGCCCTGAGCAAGTTAGACACCCAAGCGCACTATGTTTCGCCACAGGTGCGTCGGTTGCTCGGGTAGGCACGGGACTTCGTTTGCTGTGGCTTGAACGGCGGCGTTGGGTATGTCTCTGGTGCGTCGGTTGCTCGGTTAGGCACGGGACTTCGATTGCTATGTCTCTGGTGCGTCGGTTGCTCGGTTAGGCACGGGACTTCGTTTGCTGTGGATTGAACGGCCGCATTTGTCAAGTGCGTTCGAGGATCCGGAGGGAGTCTGTACCCGTCAGATGTCTGTCGAGCGGGTTGCAGATGAGTCAGTAATTTGTTGTATCAGCATGCTTCTTGGCGCCGGTACGAATGTGGATACACAGATTGCGAACACGCTCAGGGAGTGAGTAGCGCTTTGACCGTGGGGTCGAGGCGGAGCATTTCGGCGACTTCGGAGCGGATGCGCTCGATCGCAGCCTCGGATGTGTCGGCGGGTAATTGAGATCGCACGATCTGATCGACGAGTCGTTCGCGTGCGTCGTCCGGACTGATGGCCCCGGTGGCGAGCGCTCGGGTCAGTTCGGCGAGCGGATTCGTTAGTCCGATATCGCCCGTCGCTTCGATTTCGCGAGTGGACTGCGCAGCTTGCGTACTTTGAACAGCGCCGATCTGGCCCGTCTGTGAAACTTCGGCTTCGGGTGAATCCATGACCTCAGAGCTCGTTTGCGGCGACTTCGCTGACTGCAGGCGGTCGATTCGCAACTGCTCATCGGGATTGACTTCATCAGGATCACGCATGCTTTATCTCCCCAGTTTCCGGGCAGCACCCCGGACAATAACAGTATCGGCACAGCTCGGTAGTTGTTGCACGCGGCAGATGCGGACACCGAACGTTTCGCCTCAGACCGTTGACTTTTGTGGCATTCCGGGCTCACATACCCCAGCCCCGGGCTCATTTCTGGCGTGTGCTCGGA
>CAZUPD010000230.1:0-9514 GCA_964621785.1 uncultured Nannocystaceae bacterium | reverse complement strand
CGCCTCGGCACGGGCGACCCGCGGGCGGTCGGCCTCAAAGTAGCGACGTCCGACGCAGTAAACCGAGCCATCCGCCGTCAAGACACAACACGTGCCATGACCGGCGTGAGCGACCTGGACCGCAGGAGTGTCGATGCGTACGGGCTCCAATGGGCCGCCGTCCTCGGCGAACAGCGCTCGGCCATCGCTGTCGAGTGCACACAGAGCGTCGTTGCCGACCAGTTGGAAGTCGACAACACCTGGGAGATCCTGTCTTTTCGAGCAGGACAAAAGATGAGCAGAGGTGAGTGTGCACGACTGGTTCCCGAGGGCGTCTCGGCGAAGGACGGCAGGGCTTGGTCGTGCGAGTGCATGCGCGGGGGAGACGGCGAGCTTGGCCTCTTTTGCATCTTTTGGGTCCGGATGCACCGTCGCCAGCGGTTGCGCGATGTCGGGCGCGACCGGGGGCGTTTTGGCTGCACAACCTCCACCGAGCACCAGTAGGGCGAGGAGTTGTCGGAATGTGGAAGTCATCAGGTCGTCAACGAAGATGTCGCCCTACATCTTACACAACGGGGCGAATCGTGTGGCGAATGTGGATCTACGCGTTGAGCCCCGGCCCCGGTACCACTTCCCAGGTCGATGACGCGAATGTCCTCACCGGAGACCTCGGTCACCGCGTGCATACGTTGTGAGTCGAGCATGTCGACCAGCAGACAGCTGCGCGGTGGCGCACGGCCTTGGACCGGTCGGGTCGACGCAATCTGCTATGGCGTGCACGTACATGCCATGATTGCGTGCCGTTGCGAAATAAGGATCTCCATAGCGAGCTTACTGGACGAGAACACGGCATAGAATCGTGTTGTCGGCCTCTAGGTCCGCCCCCCAAATCAGTTGGGCGCTCGCGTCCCAGGTCACGGCATCATAGCCATCTTTGGGATCGACACTCGACGCAGAATGGACCGTCGCTGGACTCCACGCACTGTCGTCAAACTCTGCTGTTTGCCAGCCTTCGGGTTCAGATTCCGATCGAAATTCGCAATCGACATCCGGTTGACTCGAGCTTTCGCACGACTTGTCGAGTGGTGCCTCGTGAATCACCAGACACTTCCACTCCCCGTTACTCACCAATAACGGCGCACCGGTCGCTTGGTCGATGATCTGGGCAATGAATCCACCATCACCCATTTGTTGGCGTTCGGTTCCGATATACTCCAGCCCCGAATCGTTCTCTTTGAAGTCCTTGAGGACAAATGCGGCGACAAATGGGCGTTCGGCGGCAAACGAGACCCGCTCGGCATTGAACGAACGCTCGGTCGTAATCGACACGGAATCCTCGACAACGAGCTCGCCGTCGACGTACATCGCAAACCAGTTGTCGGCCCAAGCTTCGAGCAACAGCGGGTCGTTTGGATCGATCTGACTGTTGACGTCTGCTTCGCCACCTGTGCCATTTTGGCAGGAAACAAGGGAAACCATCACCACGACACACGGGAGCCAATGCGAGAGCGCCATCTGTTCGTTGTAGCGAACCCGTAGACCAAAAGCTAGCCCGCCAGAGCGAGAAACGGATCGAAGGGACATCTTTCTTTGTACCTCCAGCACAATTGCTCCTGTCTGAGAAGCCACCTGAACTCGTGTTTTGACTCGAGCCGCGATCCCGCACTTTCATCGGTCGACGGCGAGCGGTGCCCGTCGAGCCGATACGATCGCCAATGCACGATACATTGTGGAGGGAATCAAACGCGCAAAGACGGTATTTCATGCGTCCTCACGAAGTAGTGCCAGCGCATCGCTCAGGCGATAGTGGACGAGGAGTGTCAACTGACCGGTCTCAAAATTGACATGCGCAGGGCTGAGTTTCGGGCCTTTTTGGCAGTTCGAACACCGAGGCACCGCGACCTCGATTGTCGCCACTTGTTTGTCGCCAGCCATCACGGCTAGGATTGGCGAGAACAGGAACAGGCCAAATCGACCCAGTGGACCCACGCCATCACGATAGGAACGACGGGCAACGATTTTCTCGTAATTTTGTGTATCTGCGCCGCAGCTCGCACAGATCGGAGGGAGTGGCTCGAGGTCCAAGACCGTGATGCGCCTTTGACCGTCGTCGTGTGCGCGCCGCATATCACCCTGGCACGACGGGCAGATAAATGTCTTCGGCACAACGACAGTAACATGGCACCCGGGACATGCTTCGATGCTACCAGGTTCGAATCGCTCAGGCTTCTCGCGATAGGCCATCGGCCTACATTACTGGGCAGAGGGTCAAGTTACAAGGGACGAGCTCCGACTTGTCGGTTGTCTTGTCGGTTGTCTTGGCTGGGTCAATCACCACACCCGGAAAGACTGATTCCCTCGCTAATCCGCCGTCCAAGAAAGAAACCTGCGCGATTCAGTTCTCGCGCTTCGCGGCCAGCTCGAGCGCCTTGTCAAGCGCCTCCGCGGCGGGCACCACGATGTCGGGCTGCACACCAGTGCCCTCCCAATTCGACTTGGTGATCGGGTTGATCGCCCGCGACGTCGGCAAAAATACCGTCCAGTGGTCGTGCACGCGGACCGGCTCGATGGGGTGCGCGCCGCCCCCCGTGACCTCGCCAATGATCGTCGCGCGCTCGAGGGCTTGAAGTCCTCCTTCGTCACCGGCATGACACCGAGCGGATGTACGCAACCGTGGTCGATGCGGTACAAGTGAGCGCCTATGACCGCTCGTCGCATCGACCTTGCACTCCTGCTGCCTGTTCTCCTCTGCGAGCCCCTCGGTTGTTCGGGGAGCGACGGCACCTCGGGGCCGACCGCAACCGAAACCTCGAGCTCGGGGAGCACGGACGGAACGAGTTCGACGGGTCCATCGAGCACCACGCAGAGTTCAGACGGGACCACAGAAGAGACTACCGCCGGATCTTCCAGCGGGACGACAGACACCTCGGATTCCGAGACCACAGATCCGACGACCGGGCCGACCACCGGCCCAGATACCGATGCGACAAGCGAGAGTGAGACGGGCGCGACGGACACAGAATCCTCGGACACGGACGGGACCGACACGGCCACGGACACGGAGGCCACAGACACCGACGAGACCGACACGGGCTTGGACGGACCGCCGGTGCTCGACGTTGGTGTCGGGGGCTCACATGTATGTGCTGCCAATGAGGATGGCCTTGTCTACTGCTGGGGCTCCAACTCTCTGTCGGCGCTCGCATTGCCGAACTCCGAGGACGAGCGCCTGACACCGCACTGGGTGGACGCCGTGGACGGAGTCGTTCAGGTCGCGCTCGGTGCCGGATTCACGTTGGCCCGGACCGGTGACGGGCAGGTGTACTGTTGGGGTCGTGGCGCGATGTGCAGTGGCGACAAGCAGGCGCCCAACGCTGTCGAACCTGTCCTGATGGACCTCAATGATATCCAAGATATCGACGCCGCCCGGATCAACGCATGCGCCCTCAATAGCTCCGGAGAACTATTGTGTTGGGGAGAGAACGGCAACGGCCAGGTTTCCGATTCGAGCTTCGTCGAGTCGCCAACGCCAGTGGACGGGATTTCGCCAGTGGCGAAGATGTCGGTGGGCTTGGGCCATCGCTGCATCTACCTCGAGGCTGGAGGCGTTTTTTGCTGGGGCTATGGACAGGCCGGGAGGTTGGGCACCGGCAACGAAGGGGACCAAGCCGATCCTGCTGCGGTCTCGGGTCTGGCCCAGAACACCGAGCTCGAGGTTGTCGCCGCCGGGGGAACCGCATCCTGTGCCTCCATCGCAGGCGAGGGGTTGTGTTGGGGAGGAGGGCAGGTCGGGAAGGGAGAATTTACGCCCGCGTCCGTGCCAGGCCTCGCCGATGCGCGAGCGATCGCAATCGGGTGGAGCAGTGCCTGTACCCTCCTCGGCGATGGCCACGAGCTGCGCTGCTGGGGGGACAACCAATCCGGCACACTCGGCACCGGAGATGAAGAGGCCAGCCCAGAACTCGTGACCCCGGTAGGGCTGGCGAGCGCCGATACGGTCGACGTCGCGGGCCGTACATCATGCGCCATCGATGGGGGCGAGCTCTACTGTTGGGGCCAGAACCTGGAGGGCATGGTCGGGGACGGGACCAAAGTCAACCGTTTGATGCCGACCCAGGTGATCTTGCCTTGATCCAGACTTCGCACACGCGACCGTCAACTGCAGTCATTGACTGGGCTCCCCTCATTGTCGGCGATGGGAACGTAGGAATGTATGCACAAAGGCTTATCGAGGACAGAAACTGTCCGCATCATCACCTAGGTTGGCTCGCAACGGAGAACACCATGTCGATCACTCTCTACGCAGCCCCCATGTCCAGTGCCATCCCCGTCGTCCAAGTTCTTGCCGAGCTCGATGTTCCTCATGAGCTCGTCCTCTTGGATCTGTCGGCGGGGGAGCAACGCAAGCCGGAATACCTCGCGCTGAACCCCAACGGCCAGGTGCCCACCCTTGTTGTGGATGGCACACCGATGTTTGAGGCGGTTGCGATCATGCAGTGGCTCGGTGACCGCTATGGCGTCGCGCGAGGGCTGTGGCCGGCAACCGATGACCCGCTGCGCCTCGAAGCCTTGTCGTGGACGACATGGACGTATGTCACCTTCTCATCGACGTTCAAGCGGATGTTCCTCGCCACAAGTGACCGCGTGCCGAAGGAGCTCCATTCAGAAGTTTACGCCAAACAGAGTCGTGCCGAGCTTCAAGGCCTACTCTCCATCCTCGACAAACGGCTTGCCTCGCGCGACCACATGCTCGGGAAAGACTACACGCTGGTGGATTTGGTCGTCGGAAGTGCGGTGACCTATGGCACCTTCTGCGGCTTGCCCATCGGTGACCACCCCCACGTGAAACGCTGGTTAAGCCGCGTCCACGAGCGGCCGAGCTTCAAGCGTGTTTGGGAGCAGCAAGATGCTGCGTCGTAAAGCGGGCTGGTGAGACCTCTCGCGGGCATGCAATCGGTACGGCTTGTGCCTGAAAGTGACAGTTCAGGCACTCGCCGATGACGAGCTGACACGACGCGTCAACGGTGTGGCGTTGGTGAGCGCAGAGAACGGACTGCGAGGCCGGTCGAACAACGCCGAGGTCGACTTGGCGGAATTCCGGTTGTCGCGTTATCATGGCGCTTGAGGAGACACCGTATATGGATGTTCGAGAACGAACTGACGAAGTTGCGCGCTCTGAGCTGCAACTCCGTGGCCAGCGCGAGATTCTCGAGATGATCGACCAGGGAAGGGACCTCTCTGCCATTTTCACGCGGATCTGCGAGCTCATTGAGTCGCAAGCAAAGGGCATGCTGACATCGATCTTACTGGTCGACCAACAGCGACAGTGCCTGCTCCACGGGGCAGCTCCAAACTTGCCGGAGGATTACAGCGAGGCCGTCGATGGGATCACGATTGGCGAAGGAGTCGGCTCGTGTGGGCACGCGGCAGCGACGGGGGAGCCGTTTGCCGTGTCCGATATCAGCAAGCACCCGAACTGGTCCCCATTCCGCGGTCTTGCCTATGAAGCGCACGGGTTGTGTGCCTGCTGGTCAACGCCGATCAAGGCGCGCGACGGCACAGTGGTCGCCACGTTTGCGATGTATCATCGCGAGGTGAAGTCCCCGTCTGCACGCGATCGCAAGCTCGCGGACTACAGTGCCCATCTGGTGGCCATTGCGATTGAGCGAGCCCGGGAACACGCACGCCTCGTCACCGAGAGATAGCCCACTTTGGAACCTCGCCAGCAACTGTACAACGGGTTGCGAGACGCAGCGCTACACGGTGCCTACGATGAGGATGCCACCTATGAGCTCGGGCGTATGTTGGTCGCCTGCGAAGTCGACCTGACGGTTGTGCTAGCGACTCAAAATGCGGTTTTGCGCGCGCTCGTGCGCGAGGAGCCCGAGCGCGCCGCCGAGTTTGTCGTGGTTGTCGGGTCCATGACCACCGAGCTTGCGAGCCACTACCAGCTGGCCCAGATGCGCACACGTCACGAGGGCATGGCCCATGCGAAGCTCAACGAAATGCTTCGCGCCCATGGTGCGAAGCTCGAGAAACTCAATGACGAACTCGATGGTGCCCGTGCGCAAGCCGAACGCACTGCGTTTCAAAAATCGGTCTTTCTCGCCAACATGTCGCACGAGCTGCGCACCCCCCTCAACGCGATTGTCGCCCTCTCCAGCCTCATGAAGGGTGCTGATGTCCCGCCGCAACAGGCCGAGCAGTTGGCGATGATCCTATCGAGTGCCGAGCACCTGCTGGCGCTGATCAACAACATTCTCGACCTGTCCAAACTCGAGTCCAACTCCGTCGAGCTCGAGCATGTGCCTGTGCACCTTCCGACATGTCTACAAGTTCCGATCGATCTCAGCGGGCGAGCGGCCCTCGCCAAGGGGCTCGACCTCGGGCTTGTCATCCACGAAAACGTTCCACACACGGTGTTGGGTGATCCCACGCGGATGCGGCAGATCGTCGTCAACCTCGTCTCCAATGCTGTCAAGTTTACCGAGCGCGGCTCGGTCGTTGTCGAGGTTTCGGTCACCGACCACCCACAACAAAAGCGGTGTCGTATCGATGTGCGCGACCAAGGAGTCGGAATCCCGGCCGATCGCCTCGATGCGGTATTTGACTCGTTTACCCAGTCCGATGCGGCAACCACCCGCATGTATGGGGGAACTGGGCTAGGTCTGACGATCTCGCGTCGGCTCGCCGAACTCATGGGTGGCACGCTCACTGTGGACAGTGCCGTCGGCGTCGGTTCGACCTTCACCCTCGACATCCCGTTGTTTGCCACCGACCGCGTGGCTGGGCCACACCGGCGGTTTCCGGAGGAAGCTCTGCGCGGGCGGACGATGTTGTATCTCGACGAGTCCGAGCTCGCGCGCCGGATCGTCGACGAAAATACACGCCGGTGGGGGATGAGCTGTCACTGGGCCCGAGATGTCCGCAGCGCGCTTGCGTGGATCGAACGTGGGGAGCGTTTCGACGTCGCGCTCGTGACCGACCACCTGCTCGGCCAATTGGGCGGTCACCAGTTGATGTACAAGCTCACAACGGAGGCCAACACAAGCGTCATTCGCATCGCCAATCTCGTGACCGATGAACACGAGGACAAAATGAGTAGGGTCTGGCCGTTCGAATCGGTGGTGCGCAAACCGATCAACGCCTCAACACTGTTTGACTATGTCGCTGCCGCGGTCGGTATCCCGGAGCTCGACGAAGAAGCCGACGATACCTTCGAGGACAAGCTCGTCGTACCCCTGCGAATCCTCGTCGCCGAGGATTTCTCCGTCAATCAAGTTGTTGCGGAGCTGCTGCTCGGTCGCCTCGGACAGCCGATCACAAAAATGGTCGAGAACGGCGAAGAAGCGCTGGCAGCAGCGATGAGCGATCCATACGATGTGATTTTAATGGATATACAAATGCCTGTACTCGACGGCCTGGCGGCGACACGTCGTATCCTCGAGGCCTATGCCGGGCTTCCGGCACGGCCACGACTCATTGCGTTGACCGCAGATGCACTCGAGGGGGACCGCGAGCGAATGTTGCGAGGGGGATTTGACGACTACCTGAGCAAGCCGTTCACACTCGAGTCCTTGGCCCGTACCCTCGCGCGTTGCAATCGCGTCGCCAATCTCGTCGTGCCGCCTGCGAAGGTCGCATCCGTCAAAACGGACACCCGATCGACGCACGCGCCGGAGCACGCGGGGAATCGCATCAACAGGATGCAGCGCGATGCGCTCAAGCGCGGGCTTCAGGAGCTACGCTCCGAGCTCGATCGCGGTCATTTCGGTCGTGCACGCGACTGTGCTGTGGCCCTGCACAGGGTGGCCGTGCAAGTGGGGGTCGAGAGCCAACTCCCAGCCCTACGCGACTTTGTCGAGGTCGATGAGGAGCAACTGCGATTTCGCGGAGTCCTGCTCGCCTCGCGCTGTCGTCGACAGATCGACGGGTTGTGACTGTGACATCCGGCCCTCTCCATGAACATACATCTTTGTGAGCAGGGGCAGACTCCCCGGGAAGATGTTCACATGACCCTCGTCCGGTGATGTCGTCAGCGGTCTTTCGCACAGCCAGTTGTGAGCACCGACCGCATGCAACGAGGGGTCGGGCGAGACCCCTACGGCACACCACAAAACCCGACATTCGGAGCATTTTGATTGTCCTCGTACACGGGGATACATTGCGTTTCGGGGTTGGGGCAGGGGTCTTGTTCGGTGAGGTCGCAAAATGGAGTACAGCAGGACGGCGACATGCAGTTTGGGACCTGCTCGGCATCCATGCACGAAAAGCCTGGCTGGCAGGCGACGACGTACTCGCAGGTGTCGCCCTCGAACCCGACTTCGTCAGGCACACCGACCGGCGCGCACGCATAGTTGTGATTGACTGGATAGCACCCCTCACCCTCCGGGCAATCCTGAAGCAACGGGTTGCAGGCTGGGAGGCAGATGTTGAGCGTATTTTGGTTTGTCATGATGCACACTGTGTCCGGCTCATCACAGGTGGCATCGTTCGGTGTGCCATCGCAAAAGGAGATACAGTGCCCCATGTTGGTGTCGAGGTCGACCTCCCAACACATATGATGGAGGGCGCAGTCATCCATGCCGCTAACAGCATCGACTTCGACCGTGCAAGGGTCACCATGTAGACCTTCACCCGTGACATTGACGCACTTGAGGGCGTTCCAAGCGTTGCCACCGTCGTTTGCCCAGGGCATGCACTTCTGGCCTTCAGGACAGTCTTCTTCGTAGGTGTTGCATTCCTGAATCGCGGGGAGGTCGGGATAGTCGCAGTCCAAGAAATCGCAGGTTTCACCGCTCGATGTTGTCGGCTCGTCAGTTGTCGGCTCGTCAGTTGTCGGCTCGTCAGTTGTCGGCTCGTCAGTTGTCGGCTCGTCAGTTGTCGGTTCTGCCGACCCACTCGAATTTTCGCTCTCACCTTGTGTAGCATTCGTTGTATGCTCAACCGTCGTCTCGCCACCCGTCGATGGGCCGGCAGTTGTGGAACTCGTCGTCTCAGTGGTTTCACCGGCTTTGTCCACGCAGCTCACAACACAAAAACTTACCAAGGCAATTCCGAACAACCTCGAGTGGTCTCCCATCGTCAGACTCCTGCTTTCGACAGCGAACATCTTTAGCAGAATACCAAAAATCCGACATTCCGAGCATTTTGATTGCCGTCGTACACGCGGACCCGACGAAGATCGCCCCACGAGATACCCCGTGGGACGATCTTGGGTGCGATGAATAGGCAGTGTCTCACTCCCCGAAGCACAGCATATCGTCCCACAACCCTTCGTTGTTTGTCTCATCGCACTCTGTTTGTACGGACATCATGTTTCCGTCGTCATCGACTCGGACAGCGAGTCCGTCGGCTCCGACCGACGACAGTGGCATGGAGAATACCAGGCCTCCGGTTCCGGTACCTCCGGGGATCGCTTCGCTGATGATTTGCGTCTCGAGTACCTCGTACTGATCGCCGTCCTTGCGATAGAGTGTGACCGGTACGTTTTCGGCCGAATCGACGGCGCCGTAGTTGAACACTTGGACGACTG
>CAZUPD010000229.1:0-9751 GCA_964621785.1 uncultured Nannocystaceae bacterium | reverse complement strand
GGTGGTGACGCCGTGTAGCGACGAGGGGGCGAGGGGGCCGTCCCACGAGGCCTGGCCGTCGTAATGCGTGTGGATGTCGGTAAAGCCAGGTGTGATGATCGCTCCGTCGGCGTCGAGCGTGTGTTTGGCAGTTCCGTTGCATATCCCAACATCGATGATCTTGCCGTCGCGGATACCGATGTCACCGGAAAAGCGTTCGCGGCCAGTGCCGTCGATGATGGTGCCGTGGGTGATTTTGAGGTCGTATGTCATCGCCGAGTCCTTGCGCGTGGGGAGCAATCAGAACGTTGATTTACCGCATTGCCAGCCGAGAAACATCCCGCTGCGAGGCGTGCGCGAAATCCCCCAGTCGCCGACGGTCTCCCCGGCCGCGGGGGAATGCTGCCAAATGGGCAATCTTTGTGTATCTGATGGTGTTTGGCGGAATTTTCAGTGTTCTCGTGATGCGCGCGAGCGAGCAAACATCGCCGTCGGATGCCGGTGCGAGTTTGTGGGCAGTTGCGCGGGCGTGATGTTCAATGCCCGTCGGAAGCGGTACATCTCAGGCATGGGCCTCGGATCCACGAAGCGGCGCGTCCTCATGATCTATACCGGGGGGACCATCGGGATGACCTGCGGCGCCCGGGGATACGAACCCGCGGCCGGGGTGTTGGCCCAGACAATCCGCTCCCATCCCGCGTTTCAAGATCCGACGATGCCTCCGGGGATGACACCCCCGTCCCGATACGGACATCGGATCGAGTACGAGATTTTGGAGTATGAGCCGTTGCTCGACTCGTCCAATATGGGGATGCAGGATTGGGTTCGGATCGCGCGTGACGTCGAGCGTCACTACGACGACTACGACGCGTTTGTTGTACTCCACGGCACCGATACGATGGCGTATACGGCATCTGCGCTTTCGTTCATGTTTGAAAATTTGGCCAAGACAGTGATCGTAACCGGTTCGCAGATCCCCCTCAGCGAGGTGCGCAACGACGGGGTCGACAACCTACTTGATGCGCTGATCTTGGCGGGTCACTACGTGATTCCCGAGGTTGGACTGTACTTCCGCAGCCACCTGTTTCGCGGCAATCGGACACGCAAGGTCGACGCTTCGGGTTTGAGTGCGTTCGCCTCGGCAAACTGCCCCGAGCTCGCGCGTGTGGGGATCGATATCGAAGTGTTTTGGGAGCGTGTGCGAGCGCCGACCGGCGGGGCGTTGCGGGTACGTCCGATCACCAACGCGAACGTGGCTGTGTTGCGGCTATTTCCCGGTTTTCCAGCCCACGTGCTGGAGAACTTCCTCGCTTCGCCACTGCAGGGGGTGGTGCTCGAAACGTTCGGCGTCGGCAATGCGCCAGACAATCGCCCCGAGCTGTTGGCCGCCCTGCGCAACGCGAGTGCGCGCGGCGTTGTGATCGTCAATACAACACAGTGTTCACGCGGTTATGTGGCGACGGAGTATGCGGCCGGAACGGCATTGGCCGAGGCGGGGGTGGTCGGTGGAGGCGATATGACTACCGAGGCAGCTTTGACCAAGCTGGCGTACTTGTTGTCGCAAGAACTCGATCCTGAGAAAATTCGTATGCAGATACAGCGAAATTTGCGCGGAGAGTTGACACCCCGACGAACCTCGATCGTCCCGAGCTTGGGTGAGAAGGCGTTTGTCCGAACCGTTGCAGATGCACTTCACGCGACGGCCCCGGGAGAACGGGCACGGGTCGCAGGGGCCCTCTATCCGGTGTTGATGTGTTCGGCAGCCCGTTTGGGTGACCTCGAGGCGATCCGGCGCCTGCTCGATTCGGGCGCCGATGTCAACGCGGCCGATTACGACGGGCGTACGGCACTGCACTTAGCGGCGGCCGAGGGACATGAAGCACTGGTCGCGTGGCTCCTCGAACGCGGGGCCAAGGCCGAGGCCGCCGATCGCCGTCAGGTCACGCCGCTGGAGGAAGCTATCGAGGGCGGGCATGATGCGGTGACCGAGCTTCTACGACGGGCACACCCGAGTCTTTCATAAAAATGTAAATACATGCAATTGTTAACTTTAGATGTGAGTACATTCAGTTGAGGTGGACGCCCGCGATCCTACGTAAGGACGAACGTGGGTCAATCGCGTGTGTGCGCGAGTCGTTTGGACCCATCATCGGCCGGCTTCGCGTCTGTCCACAGGAGCTGTTGACTGCGTAGCCAGGCGAGACAACGCTCAGGCCAGGTCGACATCTCCGGCATCGCAGAGCGTGAGCGGGCGAGGCCGACACCGTGCCCGCCGTCGGGGTACAGCTGCAACTCGGCTGGAACTCCGTGTTCGACGAGGGCGTCGTAAAACAACTGGCTGTTTTTTGGGTCGACTTTGCGATCGCCTTCGGAGTGAACCAAGAACGCGGGCGGCGTATCGACCGTCACTTGGCGCTCGACCGACAGCGCGCGAATGAGTTCTGGGGTCGGATCGGCGTCGCCTAGCAGGTTGCGTTTGCTTCGCGGGTGGGCGTAGCGATCGTCGAGTGTGATCACTGGATATACAAGTACCGAGTAGGCGAGTTTGCACGACTGGCGCTCGACCGGGTCTTCGGCTTCGGCCCGGCCCTGGTCGTGTACACAACCGGTCGCCACAGAGGATGCGAGGTGGCCCCCGGCAGAAAATCCGATCATTCCGATCCGCTCGGGATCGATGCCGAGTTCCGGAGCTTGGGCGCGGACCGTACGGACCGCACGCTCTCCGTCAGCGAGGAATGCTTCATAGTTGTAGCCACCAACCTCGCCGACGCGGTAGCGGAGTACGACTGCTAGGATTCCGTGGGAGGCCAGCCATTCGGCAACCTCGACACCTTCGCGGGTGAGTCCGCCGTGGTGGCCGTAACTCCCACCAGAAGCGACGATGGCAGCAGTTTGGGTCGACTGCCCAGTGGGGTAGAAGTAGTACAGCTTCGGCTTGTCGTGGGCCCGCTGACCCCGTGCCGCCGGAGCTCCACCGGGCCACAACAACGCTTCCCGATCGGCGCGCCGAAGACTGGGGTGGCAGCCGGACAGCGACGTGACAAGTCCAAGTACAAGTGCGCTAAGGGCCAAAGGAACCAAGTTTCGGTTGGAGTTCGGTCCCATGCGACGACGCAGTCTACCAGCATGTGGACGGGCTCGACATGCCCGTCCGCCCGCGGATTGAGGGTGTCTTCCGTTCGTGTGCGTGTTCGAGCCGACCGGTGCGAGTGCGGCCGAGCTTGAATACCTGGGAACCATCCGCCACAGTGCCGGGATGCAGCTCGTACTGCGCGACCTCGACCCGATGAGTGTGTTGGCGTTTTCCCAGGTCTTCGGCGGTGCACCGAATGTGAACTTTGGAGCAGGCGACCTGCTCGCGGCCGGGGTCGATGCGGTGGTCAGCCCGGCGAATAGTTTCGGACACATGGACGGAGGGATCGACCGGGCCTATCGCAATTTCTTCGGCCTCACGGTCGAGGTTCGACTCAAGGAGTTGATCGAACGCGAGTACGCAGGCGAGTTACCGGTTGGGGAAGCCGTGGCGATCCCGACGGGGCATCCGAGAATCACGCGCATGATCGCAGCTCCGACGATGCGAGTTCCCCAGAACATCCGCGGCACAGACAATGTGCGGTGGGCGATGACAGCTGCACTCCGGGTCGCCCGTATGGTCGGCTCCCCACCGATCGAACGTCTCGGCTGCCCGAGTATGGGGACGGGCGTCGGGCGGATGGATCCGTTTGAGGCGGTCGAACAGATGCTGACCGCGTGGGAAGAATTTGTAGCTACAATCTAATTTTCATCCCGCGCCAGCGCGGCGGCCTCGTGTCCACTCTGGGTCGCAGACTCGATCGTCGCCGGCAGTCCCGTGCGTACCCAGTCGCCGGCCAAAAACAACCCCGCAACCGGAGAACGGGCCTTGGGCCGCCAATGGTAGGTGCCGGCTGCGTGGGAGATCGTCGCCCGTTTTTCTTTGATCACGCGCACGCGTTTGACCGCGACCGGACGCTCGGGGAAGAACCGTTTGAGTTCGTCGACCAACAACTGCTGCAGACTTGTAGCGCTGTCTTCGATGAAAGCGCGGGCACCCGAGATCGTGGCGTTGAGGAGGACATCGCCGGCGTGCTGGCCTTCGATCTGGGAGCGGTCGAACAACCAGTGCAGGGGACTGTGGACGAGCCCGACAAACGGTCGGTCCGGGAACGGAGAGCGGTCGAGTTGCGCCCAGATGTTGACGATCGGGGCTGTTTTGAGCCTGCCAATGTCGTGGAACACGGGGTGGCTGTGGAGCGCTTCGGGCAGCAGATCGAGCAGGGCGTGGGGGGGGACAGCTGTGATCACCTTGGTGGCGTTGACGGTTTCTCCCGACTTGAGCGTAAATCCGGTGACCCTATGGTTGCTGATACATAGTTTTCGCACGGGTTGGCCGAGCATGACCTCGCCACCGTGGCTGCGGATGAAGTCGATGGCGCGGTCGACATACAGACGTGAGAGCGGAAGGATCGGCATGCCGAGGCGCGAACCGTCGCGGGTCCCCAAAAAGGCGCGTTCGATGACGGCCATCAACATCGCCGCGGAGCTCACCAGTGGATCGTCATTGAGGACAGCCCAGATCAACGGTTCCCAAAACACGCTGCGGATCGTCGCGGTCTGGCCGAGGCGGCGCAGCCAGGCGTCACACGTTTCGTTGTCGTCGGGGCGCTTGACCTCGTTGCGGAACATCAATCCGGCACGTAGGGCCGCGGCCTTGTGCAGTGGTCCGACGCCTCGCATGCGCAGCAGTCCCGTGGCGAGGTGCAGGGGTGCGGGCAGGGCGGGGCACCGCAGGCTGACCTTTCGACCACCTTCGCGGACCATGTCGACGGCGAGGTTGCGCTGAAAAAAAATGGTCTGTTCGGGCCGGGCATGGATGGCCTGTAAAAACGCGAGGGTCTCGCGGTAACACCCCATCATCAGGTGTTGACCGTTGTCGAGTTCGCGCCCGAACGCGCTGTCCTCGAACGAACGTGTGCGCCCACCACCTTTTTTGGTGGCCTCGTAGACGCATACGCGATGACCTGCACTGACGAGGTTGACGGCGGCCGCCAGCCCGGCAAGTCCGCCACCGATGATCGCAATCGAAGTCACTTCGGCTGCCTTCTTACCCGATTCCCCCACGGATCGCACCCTCAACCGTCAGCCGATCGTGGCCAGTCCCATCCGCGCGAGCACCAGGGCTGCGACCTTGAGTTTGTCGCGCCGGCGCAGGGACGTGCGGTTTGTAAATACATTGAAGTTGCGTTGGCGGATTTCCTGCAGGATTTCGTAGTAGGTCCGCCCCATGATCTCCGCCGGCAGAAGGGCTCGTAGATCGGTCTTGGGGAGTAGTTTCCAGGCGGTTTGGTACTCGCGTTCAGCGGCCGCGGCAAAGTCCGACGCCGCGGCGACAAACCGTCCGTCATAGCGAAACTCGAGGATGTCGCGGTTTTCTAACCCGTGGCGGGCGAGTAACTCTTGGGGGAGGTAGATCCGACCACGCATCGCGTCTTCGGCCACGTCGCGCAGGATGTTGGTGTACTGCATAGCGAGCCCGAGATGCTCTGCATATGCACGGGTTTTTGGGCCTTGGTCGCCGAACAGGGCGATACACAAAAATCCGACACAGGAGGCGACGCGGTAGCAGTATAGGCGCAGTGCTGCCATGTCGGGGTAGGTCGTGTGTTCGAGATCCATGGCGACGCCGGCGATGATCTCGTCGAAGGCTTCGCGGGGAAACTCGAACTGTTGGTGATAATGCGCCAGTTGCCGTCCAAGTTCGGTGCGCGGAGGGTCCAGTCCGATGTAGGGATCTGCGTAGATCCGGGCGATCTCGCGGCTCCACTCCTCGAGCGCCACACGGGCGGCTTTTGCCCCCTCAGGCCCGGGCTCACGCTCGTCGACAATGTCGTCGACCACCCGGCAAAACTCGTAGACATGGCGCAGGGCTTCGCGCTGTTCGGCCGCCAAAAACAGGAACGCAAATTTGAAGTTGGACGACGAGCGCTTGGTCACCCGCGTAACCAATGCCCCGACCTGATCGGGAACTTGCTTGAGACGATCGAGAAGGGCCATGACGTCGGCGACATCGGAAGTCGCTGATGATGAGGATAGTCCGGTCACGCTTCTCCGCTCAAGAACCTGCGCCCAAAAGCAAACAGCGAGCGCAGGGCAATGCCGGCCATATCTTTTTTCTCGAGTGTCGGGCGGAAGCCGAGGACTTCGTAGTCAGCGGTCTCGATCCGTTGCAACACCGCCATCCCGCCGCGCCACGTGGCCTCGAGTTCCATCGACAGACCGGGCGAAACCAGCCGGATAAGCGGGCGCCCGCGCAAAAACATGCTGCGGACACGGGCCACTGAAAACGCCATCAGGTCGTGGAAGTTGCGGGTGTGGCGTTTGGCGAGCAGGTCTTCGCGCGTGACCCCAAAGTGGATCAGGTCTTCTTCGGGGAGGTAGCAGCGGCCGCGAGGGGTGTCGATGCTGAGGTCTTGGAGGAAGTTGGCCAGTTGCAGCGCGCTGCAGATCTCGTCGCTGTAGCGGTGGAGCTCGGGGCTGCGGTGTCCATGTATGTACAAAACAAGTCGCCCGACAGGGTTGGCCGAGTGGCTGCAGTACTGGCGCAGCTCCTGAAACGTCGCGTACCGGGTTTTGGTGAGATCCATCCGGAACGCGGTGATCAGGGCCTTGAGCGGAGCTATCGGGATGTTGTGCTGCCGCACGGTGTCGCGCAGGGCGACGAACACCGGGTGGTTGACCTCGCGGTGGTAACAGGCTTCGAGCAACTGTTCCCACGCGTCGAGTGCGGCCGCGCGGCGACCCTCAAACCGCGGCTCGTCGGCAAAGTCGTCGGCGGTACGTGCAAATGCATAGACCGCCATGACATTGGGCCGCAGCTGCGCAGGCAAGAACCTCGAGGCGACCGGGAAGTTTTCGTAGTGGGTGGTCGCGAGGCGCTCGCAGTAGCGGTAGGCGTTTTCACAGGTCCAGGGTCCGGGAGGCGCCCCGTCCGGCGGCGTGAACTGGCCACTCTGATCGCCGTCGACCTTCGGTGGTTGCACGCAGTAGAGATGAGGTTCGGTGGCACTGACCATGTGGATAACTCCCTGGGTGGTTAGTAACGCTTATTTGCGATTCGGATCACGAGAACTTGTTTTTGCGGTGCGCAGCGAGGCCAGCAGAATACGGGCCTGTTCGACTTTGATGTCACCGTCGCGGATGAGTGCACGTGCGAGGTCCTCAACTTCGTCCCCACATGCACCCGCCTCGAATGCGACCGTACGTGCATGAAGGGACATGTGCCCGCGCTGGATACCTTCGGTGGCGAGCGCCCGCAGTGCTGCGAGATTCGAGGCGAGCCCGACGGCAGTCATGACCTGGCCGAGGGCCGCACCGTTTTCACACCCGAGAATCTCGAGCGCGAGCCGTGCGACCGGATGGGCTTTGGTCGCCCCGCCGACCATGCCGACCGCTGCTGGAAGACTCATGTGTCCCTCGAGCCAGCCGTTTTCCAATTTTTTCCACACAGCCAGCGGACGGTAGGTCCCGGAGCGGGCCGCGTAGGCGTGGGCCCCAGCTTCGAGCGCGCGCCAGTCGTTGCCCGTGGCCAGCGCGACCGCATCGACGCCGTTCATGATCCCCTTGTTGTGGGTGGCGGCCCGGTAGGGATCGAGCTCGGCAAACCGCGAGGCGAGGGCGACCCGATCGACCACATCTTCGCCGCGCCATCCCTTGCTGGCGAGGGCAATCGGCGGGACCCGGGCACGTACGTGGGCACACCTACGATCGGACAGGTTACTCAGGATCCGCAGACCGGGGATCCATCCGCTGAGCGCGGCCAGCCGCGGAGCGAGGATCTCGGCGACGGTGTTGACGAGGTTGGCTCCCATCGCATCCCGGCAGTCGACGATGACATGCAACACAATCATGTCATCGGCCAGTACCCGACCCTCGAGGTCGCGGGCACCTCCGCCGCGTGCGACCAGACGCGGATGGGCAGAGTCGGCGAGTGCGAGCAGGGCGTTGCGGGCCTCGAGCAGGGATCGCAGGGCCACGGTCGCCGGCGGAGCTGTGTTTCCCGGGGGAGGCGAGAGCTGGATCTGGCCGATCATCCACGGGGGATCGGAGTGGGCAATAAACCCGCCGCCAGTCCGGATCATCTTCGCTGCGTTGGAGGCCGCCGCGACAACCGACGACTCTTCGACACACATCGGCACGAGGTAATCGACCCCGTTGAGTTGGAAGTTGGTCGCGATCCCGACCGGGAGTTCGAGGGTACCCACGACATTCTCGATGATGTGGTTGGCACGTTCGACACTCAATCCTCCGGCGTCGAGTGGGAGCAGCCGGCGAGGATCGATCCCGGTCGTCTGGGCGACGGCTTGCCGCCGATCTTCGACACTGAGTTTGAAAAACCCGGCCAGGCGCGAGTTCATCGGTGGCCGCGGATCCCGGCGTACCCCCTGCGACGACAGCTCGAGGGTCGACAGCGGGATGATTCCGTGGATGTTGAACAGCTCGACGGCGAGTTTGTCGAGGGCACTGCGCGAACGGGCAAACACGACGACCAAATCGCCGCCACCTGCCCCCGAAGGCTTCGCCGCCAGACCGCGTTTTTCAGCTTCGTCGATGATCAGATCGATCGTCGGGGTCAAGATCGTCACGTCGGCGAGAGCTTCGAGGCGTCGCAGTCCCACGTTGTGGTCGCGGACAGCTCGGGAGAGCGCGAGAAAGCCGTCGAGACGAGCGAGCGCGAAGCGAAAGTCTTCACTCGCGCGTTTGATCTGGGCGATCGCCCGGTCGATCTCCCCGAGTTGCCGCGCCTGTTCGACGGCCTCGACATAGGCAGTTGTGCTCGCCGGTTGCCCGGCATCAAAAAATCCGATGTGCAACCACTCGGGTAGCTCGGCGGGTTCGAGCTCTGGGCGAGAAACATTGCGGCGAAACGCCAGCACCCCGCCGAGGGCAGAAACCGCGACATCGGCCCCGCTGCCGCGTCCATCTTGCGCATCGCAGTGGGCCCGGTGGGCGAGTTGGTGTACGAGCTGTCGCGTCTTTGGATCGTCGAGTTCGTAGCCCGCAGAAGCGAGGTGAAACCCGACTGTCGCCACTGCGACCGCAGCACTCGAACCGAGACCGAGTTTTCGCCCCCCCAGGTTGAATCGGCCGCTGTCCAACGTGGGGGCCGGACCGATCGACGCTTCGGGGGAGGTCGCTTGCAGGTGGGCGAGGACCTGTTTCGCGGATTCGATCACCACCCGTGAAGTCGTCGCCTCCGGACCGCGGTGCGGGTACGCTTGGACCCGGGCATTGATCGCGCAGACGAGTGCGGTTCCCCCGTAGAGCACCCCGTACTCGCCGATCAAAAACGCCTTCCCCGGCGCCGATACCCACGTGTTCACGTCCTCACCTCCACCTGCGCATCGGGTCCGGGCCTGACGACTTCGACTTTGTGCACCCCGTGGACCTTGGCCAATTCATCTCGCAGTGGGGCCGCCGCGTGGGGTAGGCACAGCACTTTGACATGCGGCCCGGCATCGCTCGTCGCATAGCCGACCAGTCCCCGGGATCTCGCCGCCCACAGCGCGTGGAATACCTCCAACGTGGTGCCATTCCAGTACACCAGCGGAGGTTGGGTCGCCATCATACAGGCGTGCATCTTGAAGCAACTGTGCTCGATGATTGTGCCGAGGTTGTGCAAATCCCGCTCAGATAGAGCGGCTTCTGCGGCATCGAGATCGGCTGGTGAGGTTGCCCCCCAGGCGGGGAAGTATGG
>CAZUPD010000228.1:0-9752 GCA_964621785.1 uncultured Nannocystaceae bacterium | reverse complement strand
GGCGCCGAGAAAGCCCGACAGGACCGTGACCGGGAGACGTTGATCCGAGTGACGTGTGGTGTTCATGAACTGGGCTCGATTGAGTGGACGGAACTCGTGCGCTCCTCGCGTGTACAGGCGAGGAGCACTGTCGTAGCCACGTATCATCGACAGCATCTTAATGCAACTGAGTTGCAAGTAGATCGTTGCTCAACGTTCTTTCCAACGGACGCCGAAGCGCACGAAGTTGCGGACCGCCAGCGAAGCGAAGATCGCGGCCAACAACACGAGGAATCCGAGTGGCGCGGCGATGTGTCCGAGTACCTGCGACAGTTTTGCCTCCTCGAACGAGAACCGCGGGAGTGCGTCGAACTCCTCGACCGTCATTCGCCGCCCCGTCAGGACGTGCTGCTCCATGCCTTGCGCGAGTGTCCGCTTGAACAGGCGGGCCTGTCGTTCGAATTGCCGCTGCCTGGCAAGGCTGGTCCCCGCGGTCTCGTTGAACGCCTGCAGCGTGACGACGGCAGGTGAGAGGTACTGCGCGACACCCAAAAAGCGTTGGCGATCTGCGTGGACCTGTTCGAATTCCTCGAGCAGCGGGAGGACGCTGTCATCGACCGTCTGCGTCACGACATACGCAGTGCGAATATATTCCGGCAGCGAGTATCGGTCGGCCTCGAGCTCGGGATGATCGAGGGTCATGCCCTGGACAAGGTCGGCCCGTGAGCGGTAGGCCTCGCTGGAAGCCTGTCGCACCTGCGAGAGGAGCTCCAAGCGAGACGGAGTGGGGTAGACGGCTTCGGTTGTTGCACTGATACACGCCGGACCGATCAGACAGGTCAACGCCCATGTCGCGACCAGTACGAGCAAGGTGGCCTCGCCGCTGCGACGGAGGCTGCCAATGCAGTCCACAGCAAAAACCGACCGATTCTTGCGCTTACACTCAGATCCCCGGCACCCGTGAACAACCCACACGCGAGGGCGACGGCGAGGACGACGAACAGCGCACCGAGGCGAACGCTGAGCCGACTGAAGACGACCGTACCCACCGACACAGGTTGTGCCAGAATGAGGCTCAGTCGCCCGCGTTCACGATCTTCGGTGAGCACGTCAAACGCCATCGCAATCATCAACAGCGGCATCACAAAGATCACCACGAACGCGAGGTCAAACGGACCTTCGGCGAGGACCGCAGGACTTTGAAACTCGTAGCTGCCGAACAGTCGCTCGATCGTTCGCCACTGCGAGGTCTCGGCGGTCGTCGGCTGGTGATCCGACACGCCGACGGAGAGGTCGGCCAAAGGCCCTGGCTGTGCACTCACGGGAAGTTTGACATTCATCGCCAGCCCCGCCCACGGATCGGCTTCGGGGTTGGACGCGCCAGACTCAACCGATTGCGCCTGCGCGCGCCACTTGTCGAGCGCCTCCTGCTTCTCACTGACAAATGCTTGGGTGGAACGCGTCAGTTCATATTTGTGCACCGCGCCGCTTGCAAGTGCGAACAGACACAGCAGCAAAAACCCGACGAGTAACAGCAGCCGGGACCGGTCTGCGAGCAGGGCGCGACGCTCCTGCGAGATGATGGCGGCATGTCTCATGATTTTGACTCCTGGGCAAAGCAAGCTCGGACGCCGGTGATCGCCAGGAAGAGCCCTGCCAGGCACCACAATGCGAGGATCAGCGCATCGAACCAGATGCGAGGCCAGACCTTGTTGACAGCCTGCGGTGTGTACTGAAAATCAGGTGCTCGGCGCCAAAATGCATTGTCCGATTGATAGTTGTACCCGTCTTTCCCCGCGCGTTGGGTCTCTTCATTCAGCGAGCGAATGAACGTTCGCCGAAATTGCTCGGCAGCGTCGGTAAAGTGATGGTGCGCTGCGACATCCGAACCAGCGAGCGCGCTCGAGATGTTGCGAATGGCGATCGTCGGTGACAGGATGCTGAAGTACCGTGCCGTTTGTTGCTGGCGTATGCGCGTGTCGTGCAACGCACCGTAGTGCTCGTCAAACACGGTGTTTGCGAATTCTTCGCTCGCCTGCAGCATATAACCGTCGAGGTTGATGGAAAGTTCGTCGACACTAGCGACCCCGAACTCAGCCAATGCACGCTCGCGCACGGCGTCTTGTCGCTTTTTGGCCGCCTCACTTGTGCCCCAAAAAGCTTTCGAAGACGCCTCTTCGAGCGCCGACCAAAACTCTGCACTTTGCGGTGCCGGATGCATGCGTGCACCGACATTGTTGGCAAGTCGTGGGGCAATGACCGAGGACAGCGCCCAAAAACCCAACAAGATCACTAGTGCGGTCCGCGACCGCGTGGCGCGTGCGGAGACAGCCAACGCCATCAACAGGAACACAAGCAAATAAACCGCGTAGGTTGCGATAAGGGCTGCACTGCGCACTGCGGTGTCCGGGAGTGAGGTCGCGCCGCCGGCGATCACCAGCGCAACCACGAGTGCGAGTATCGGTGCGAGCGTACACAGCACGATCAACGCAGCCAGCCCTTTGCCCCACAGCACTTTGTTTGGGCGAGCCCCCGCGCTCATCATCTGGCGCAGCGTCCCGCGTTCGTGCTCTCCCGCCAGACTCGAGAACACCAGCAAGACGAGCAGCAAGGGGGCAAAACACTGGAGAATCCAGGCGGGGCTGAGCTGGGCAAAGCGATGGATCTCGACGGCATCCTCGATCGGACGCAGATTTGCAGGATCGCGATGATGTGCCTCGAGCCACACTGCACTCCCGACGGTTGCGTTGACGCCCGGATCGAACACCGAAACATTGGTGACCGGACGAAACGCGTAGCGAGCGAAGTGGGCCGCTGTGTGCGGGTTTTTTTGTCCCTGGTGGTCCCAGACATGGCGGTCGACGGCACTCGCTGCAGCCCGTTGCTCCTCCATCGACTGCACCGTGTTCCAGCCGCTCAAGGCCGCCGCGAAGCCGAGCCCGAACAACACCATCACCATCACGACGACGCGACCATCGCGGACGTACTGACGGAGCTCTTTTTTGAGGATGACCGAGATCATGACGCCCTCGCGGCAGGGGCTGACGCCTCGTCCCGCATGTGCTCGAGGTAGACCGACTCTAATTCGGCGTGACCGAGGGAACCGGGATCGACCTCATCGACGAGTCGTCCCGCTTTCATGATTCCGATCCGCGAGGCAACTTCCTTGGCGCGAAAGATGTCGTGGGTGGCCATCAAGATAGCGATGCCTTCGTGCTTGAGGGTTCGCAGCGTCGTGCTGAATTCGTTGGCCGCCTTGGGATCGAGACCGGACAGCGGCTCATCCAGGAGAAACGTGGTCGCGCGCTTCGCCATGGCTGCGGCGATCCCTACTTTTTGGCGCATGCCTTTGGAGTAGGTCCCGGCGCGTCGATCGACGTCCGCCGAGGCGAGTCCTGCACGCTCGAGAAACGCACGTAGCTCGGCCCTTGTGTAGCCTGAGTGGCCGGCGAGTGCGGTGAAGAACTCGAGGTTCTCGAGACCTGTGAGCAGCGGGTACAGCGAGACTTGCTCGGGGATGTAGGCCAGCTCGCGCTTGGTGGCCAACGGTGCCTCCCGCACGTTTTGACCGTTGACCAGCGCCACGCCCGTGGAAGGCTCGAGGAAGCCGAGGAACAGGTTGATGGTGGTCGTCTTGCCAGCACCGTTTGCCCCGAGGAGTGCCACGAGTTCTCCCGGCTGGACGATCAAGTCGAGCTCCCGCAGCGCCCAAGCTGTGCCAAAGACTTTTGATAAACCCCTCGCTTCGATCATGACGACACCCTCCTGAAGTTTTGGACCCGGCGAGTGTGAGCCTAGTTGCAATTAAATTGCAAGAAGCTCTTGCACATGACAGAAGGCGAGCACTAGGCTTTTTCGTGATGAAAGATGTCATCCAAAACCCCGCATCGTGGGACGCTGTTGCGGTTGCCTACGACGATGGAGCCCGTGCGCGAACCGAGCCTTTCTCTGCCGCCGCGATCGAGTGGGCGGGGCTCGGGCCCCACGACGACGTACTCGACGTTGCCTGCGGGCCCGGCACGACGACCTGCCTAGTCGCCCCGCACGTGCGTTCGGTCCACGCGGTCGACTTCTCACCAGGCATGATCGAGGTGTTACAGGCCCGTGCCCGAGGCTTCCAACATCACGGCTACAGTTGGCGACGGCCAGGCATTGGCGTTCCCGGCAGACCGTTTCGCAGCTGCCTTCTCGATGTTCGGCCTCGTGTTTTTTCCCGGTCCGGTCGCCAGCCTGCGCGAGCTCCTCCGTGTCGTGCGCCCCGGAGGACAGGTCTTCATTTCGTCCTGGGTACCGTTTAAAGAATCCCCAATGATGCAGGTCTTCGGCGAGGCGATGCGGATCGCCAACCCACCTGACCCGGACGCCCCGCCGAGACCCCCGCTGGCCTGGGACACTGAGGACCTGCTCGCGGGCGGCCTGCGCGAAGCCGGGTTTGTCGACGTTGCGGTACGCAAACTCGCCAACGAGCAAGAAGTCCGTGATGGTGACCATTTTTGGGCCGAAGCTTCCGGCAACGTTGCGGTCGCACATCTGCGCCGGCACAAAGGTGAAGCCTGGCCCGACATCGAGGCCAAGGTTCTGGCCTACTTGCGACCTCGTCTGCGAGGCGGCGTGAAGCTCGCGATGCCGGGCTTACTCGCACGCGGCGTCAAGCCAGAGTAGCTCAAACACTTTTTGCAATTCGATTGCAAAACTAAAACTGGCATGTTAAGTCGCACACGATGCGGATTCGATTCATGCTTGCTTCCATCGCCCTGTTCATGCTCGGAGCCTGCGATTCTCCTGGCCAAGAGGGTGATCCGTGCTCTGCAGACAGCGACTGCGACGAAGGCCTTGTGTGCCATACGCATGATCACGACCACGAGCATGAAAGCGATGAGGGCGAAGAAGGTGAAGAAGCTGGTGTTTGTGAACCGGAAGATGCCCACGATCACGATCACGAGTAATCACGGGCCGGTTGGTTGCTCCGCCGTAGTGAGGCATGACATCTAGTAATCGGGAAAAGATACCCGTCAACATTATCTCGGGCCCCCTAGGCGTCGGTAAAACGACGGCGATCAATCACTTGCTCTCGCTTCGGCCCGAAGGCGAAACCTGGGCGGTACTTGTGAATGAGTACGGCTTGGTCGGGCTCGACGGAGCCCTGATCGCGGAGTCCACGAAGCCAGGTGGTGTCACCGTCAAAGAAGTTGCAGGCGGATGCATCTGCTGCAGCGCCGGATTCATCTTCGAGATGTCCTTGGTGCTTCTTTTGCAAAAGCGGCCGGATCGCCTGTTCATCGAGCCGACGGGGTTGGCGAATGTCTCGGGCATCCTCGATGCGTTGGGGCGAACGGGAATTCGGGAATCCGTCGAGATTCGGTCTGTGATCTGCCTACTCGATCCCGCGACCTATCGCCGGGACGCGCGACAAGTCGAAGTACAGGACCAGATCGAAGCTTCCGACATTGTGTTGGCGAGCCGGGCAGACCTTGCAGACAACGATCAGCTCGCTGCGTTTTTGATATGGGCGCGGGGCCTGTTCCCAGCCAAACGTTTTGTCGGTCGCGCGGTGCATGGCCAGCTCCCGATCGAGTTACTCGACCTTGTTCAAGCCCACGACACGTCTGCGGTCCACGGCGAGCACGGACATGGCGCGTACCACTCGCACGATGGCGAGTACCATCACGAGTACCGATCACAAGAGCAAACCGAGCGAGGGCCCCCAGGGCCGTTGGTTTGCAGCGCGACGCGACCGCTCCTCGCCCGGCATCATCACGCAGAGCTAGCGTCGTCACTTGGGTGGGTCTGTTGGGAAGGATTGATATTCGACCCCCGGACCACACACCTGTGGTTGCGTGAGCTCGCAACCTCGAAATCGGTCCGACGGGTCAAGGCGGTGTTGCGGACCAATGAGGGCTGGTGGGCGTTCAACCTGGTCGATGGGTCCGAGGAGATGTGGCCCACCGGACATCGCCGGGACTCACGTATCGAACTCGTGGTGCAGGGCGAGTCGCCGAATCCAGAGACGCTCGAGGAACGTCTTTGGGCGTGCCTCGATTTCGCAGGTGAAGACGCGGGCATGACAGGATCGCCGGTGACGGGCTGAGCGACCTCGCGACTTCGAGAGCGCGAAAGTCAATATCTCGTCGACTTCCATGAGAGTCTCGAAGTCGGCCGCGACGAAAACCGGTGGCCGCTAAATGGTGGCGAGCTGCCCTTCGCCTGGCTGTACGAACAGATACGGTGAATGGGCCACGGCCCAGGATTGTGTGGTGTTCAGCCGCCGAAGCGCACCCGGTTGACCGTGGGGCTGATCCCCCTCAGCACGGGCATCGACGAGATGAACCAGAACACATATCGGTTGAGGAAGCCGCGGGGATAGCGGTCCCACTTGTCCAGGATGACCTTGTCCAGGGAAGGCACCCAGGAACGGAGCACGCGTTCCACCTCGTGGCGGCTGACGCCCCAAGGACAGGGCGGCACCGTGTAGGAGTCGGTGAGCTTGAACCCGCCCGGTCTGACGGACAATCTCGACATCCAACGGGGGATGGCATCAAAGGCGTACCAGGCTCCCGGGAAACGCTTGGACAGGCTGATCAAATGCTGCTTGACCTCCTCCTCGTCGAAGTACATCAGCAGCCCCTGGGCGGTGATGTACACCGGCCTGCCGTCGGGCACCTCGTCGTACCAGCTCTCGTCCATGGCACTGGCCGCGATGTGCCGGTGCCGCTCGTCTGGCGCGATGAACCGCTCGCGGATGGCGATGGACTCGGGCAGATCCACGCCGATCCACAACGCCTGTTGGTTGTCGAGGCGGAAACGCTGGGTCTCTAGGCCGACCCCGAGATTGACCACCACCCCGTCCGGGTGCTCGGCGAGGAAACCGCTGACATACCGGTCGAACATGATGGAGCGGATGGAGTGGGAGGCATCGCCGGCACGGAAGCTCGCTTCGTAGTCGTAGTCGATGGCCTTGTAGATCCGCTCGACCTCGGTATCCCTGAGTACGCCATCCGGCCGCATCGACTCGTTGGCCCGGTTGTGTAGTGTCCAGAGCATGGTCTCGGGGACACCCGTGAGACCGGGATTGATACGCTTGTGTGTGGGATTCATGTTGCGCTCCGTAGTGATTATAATAGTTGAAAATAATTTTCATTTTCAATTAATCAAGAGATCAAATACGCGCGTGCAGGAAACTGTCCGGGACGTCAACATCTTGGCGGCTTGCAATCGCAATCGCTCTGCATGTATATAGCACATGCAATTGAATTGCAGAAATAAACACACATGCACAACTTCTCCAAAGAGTCCATGTCGCCCGCCCCTTCCCGTCACCTCGTTGGCGCGCGCCTGTTCGTCTCGGTGTTGACTGGTCTCATGCTCGCAGGCTGCACCGAGCATGACAGCGTTCCCGATCCTGCGTGTGGCGGAAACGGCGAACTACACGAAGACCACTGCCACTGCGATCCCGGGTTTGTGCTCTCGGACGACGAGCTGTCTTGCCTCCCCGAACAGGACTCTGGCGACGATGATCACGATACCGGCGACCACGACACCAGCGATGACCACAGTACCGGCGACACCGGCGATACCGACACAGACACCGGCGACACCGGCGACACCGGCGAAGATGACGAGTTCGTCTTCGAGCCTTCGGACACACGAGCGGCGACCGGTACCGCGGACGACAGCACTCAGATATGGATGCTCGAGGCAGTGGACGGCGATGTGCTCCTTGGTCTCGAGATCTACGAATCCTTCGGCGGCCCCACCTCGCCCGGCGTCGTCGACATCACCGATGTGGAGACGAACTACGCCACCTGTGGGACGTGCCTGATTTTTCGGACCGGCTGCACTGCCCATGGCGACCATTTTCACTGCGAGCGGACCTTCATGCCGCGCGCCGAAGGTCAGGTGCAACTCGACGCGATCGGAGCGAAAGCCGGGGAGCCATTCACTGGCGAACTCCGCGAGCTCGTCTTCCAAGAGGTGACCATCGCCGAGGACTTCCAGACCCACCCCGTCACCGACGGGGAAGTACTCCACCTCAACGCATGGGCCTTCGACGTCCTGCTCGACGCCCTCGGCACGGAGGAGGAGTGCGGTGGTCACGGCCACATGCATGGCGACCACTGCCACTGCGACCCGGGCTATCAGCTCGATCCCGAGGACCCAACGCTGTGCATTCCTGAGTGATCCAGACGGCTGCCAATCACCACGCGCTCGCTGCGACGGCTCGTGTTCAAGATCGACGAGCACGCTAGGGGCTGATGGATTCGTGCCAAACCCAGTCGCAAAAGAATATGCAAGTCGTCTTCGAGATATACCCGCCTGAATTGCCTTTGGGTTGCATTTGCAATTGAGTTGCATCTGTGTGAGGTTGTGTTTAGAAGTAGTGGCATGTCCACTGCTGTCCTGTCTGTATCTCCGCGACCGGCTCTAGCGCACAAACGTCCTATTTTTCGGTTTCCTCGGTTTTTCGAGTCCCGGGAGAACCTGCTGCTGATCAAACGAAACCTCGCGGAGCCTGTGGTGAGCGTGCTCGAGGAGACGGCTCGCGGTGAGTTCTTCGCCACCAGCGCACGGCTCGACGTTTCGCACCTCGACCTATCCGAGCTGCTCCAACCAGTCTCGAACCTGCTGGCCCGGCGATTTCTCGCGCAGGACATCGAGTCGCTCGCGCGAGTCTTTGGCGCAGCGATGGGCCGCCGCCATCTTCACGCACAGTTGGAGGTCCTAGACGACGACCGGTGTCGCAAGTTCCACACCGACAACGTCACCGTGCGGCTGTTGTGCACCTACGTGGGACCCGGCACGCAGTGGGTCCCAAACGAGGATGCCGTGCGAGGGAACCTCGGGCGAACGTACGTCGATCTCGAGACTGCCAACCGCTCCGTGCTCCGAGTTGCCGACGCGGTGCGTGAGTGCGCCTCTGGCGATGTACTCCTCATGAAGGGAGAGGCCTTTCCCGGCAACCGTGGCTTCGGTGTCGTGCACCGCTCGCCGCCAATCACCACGCGCTCGCTGCGACGGCTCGTGTTCAAGATCGACGAGCACGCTTGCGGCTGCTGATGGACGGGCTGATCAACGACGAGGAATCACGCGATGACTCGGTGAGGTTCTCGTTGGCTGCTGGTTCTGGTCGGCCACCTCGTGTGGTCGACCTTGACGTCCTGAAACTGAGCCGCCACTGCCCGACGGGGGACCATCCGGCGGGTCTGCGCATATTCGTGTGTCGCTGTGTTCGATGAGATTTAATAAATTGTATATGCATATACTTAGCAACGTGCAAGTTCAACTCCGCAAACCAACTCACTGAGTGACACGACTTCCACAGCACCAATTCACACCGCCCTTCCCGACCGTCGGTAGTCGAGGTACGGGGACTGGCCCTACTCGGTTCGCTATGCCCCAGCAGCGTTATGTCCCGTGGGACATCCGGCCTGGCTTCTCGCAGGTCTCGTCGTGGATGACTGCCCAGCCGAAAGCCGGCGCGAGCGCCCCGGAGTCCCCACGCTGCTGCACGCCGAATATCCCGGCGACGAAGCGCAGCGGGTACTGCGTCTGTGTCGGCATGTCGATGTAGCGCACCGGCGCACTCACCTGTGAGGAGGGGATCCGACCGATCCATGGTCCTTCCACCGCGGCGCCGAACCACAGCGGGCCCTCGCGCGACTCGGCCGCCTCCCAGCGGGCGCGCCAAGACTCGAGGTACGGGTTCCAGACCAGTCGCTCGTCATCGTCCTCGATGTACGGGAATAGGGTCAGGATCCAGCCCGTGAGCTCGGCCG
>CAZUPD010000227.1:0-9767 GCA_964621785.1 uncultured Nannocystaceae bacterium | reverse complement strand
CCCCGACGGCGACGGTGGAGTCTCTGGCGAATCTGAGCCCATCGTACTCAAACTCGGTGTCGAGTACACCCTCGACATCACGCTGACGAACGAGCTCGAGATGCCCTCCGTCGACATCACAGAGGAGATCCGGGAGGAGGCCGAGGATCACTTTTTGTTCGTCTACGGCGACGCCGTCAACGGACCTGCCTCGGAGGAGACTAGTCCCCTCGTCACGCATGTCTATGCGGACCTCGAGTCCGACTATGGCGCGAATGCTGTCGGCGACGACCTCCCAGTTGGGCTCATCAACACGATCACAGCCAACAACGCGGGGACTTCGACGCTCCAAGTCATGCTGCGCCACCTACCCGAGGCCAACGAAAGGCCGCAGAAGACCGCGGATCTGCCCAAAGCGCTCGCCGACGGGGACGCCCTCCCGGGGGATGCCGACATCGACGTGTCGTTTGAGCTGAGTGTCGAGTAACATCGCCCGCGGGAGACTCCTCCGCCGATGCTGAGCGCGCTCGCCTTCTCGCTGTTCACCGTGCAGGCGCCCGCGCCCGCGTGCGACGCCGTATGGGAGGCAACGATCGTCGACGCCGGCACCGGGGTGGGAGTGCCCAACGCGGTGATCGAGCTGCTCCCGGCAGGCGCGGAGCAACCTTTGTTCGCGCGCACCGACGACAACGGGAACGTGCACGTCGACGACCTGTGCCGCGGCACGATGCGGGTCGTCGTGACGAAGGCCGAGCACGCTCGACTCGCACGTCACGTCGAGCTCGTCGACGCCATCACCGAGACAACCCTCGGGCTCGAGGCACTGCATGAGCACCACAGCGAGAGTGTCGAGCGCGTTGTCATCGTCCACGACGATCGCCCGACAACCATGCTGACGAGCGAGCACATCTCGGGCGCCGATCTGGCTGAGACCCGCGGGGTGGGCCTCGCCGATACGCTCGAGCAGGTGTCCGGAGTGACCACCCTCGGGGGGACCGCAGGTGGGATGGCCAAACCGGTGATCCGCGGACCGGTCGGACGGCGCAACCTGATTATTTTCGACGGGATTCGCCACGAGGGGCAGAAGTGGGGGATCGACCACGCTCCCGAGGTCGACCCCTACGCGGCGGGGCGGATCACGGTTATCAAAGGTGCGGCAACCACCCGGTTCGGCCCCGACGCGATCGGCGGGGCAGTGCTCGTCGATCCGCGCCCACTGCTGCGCTCGCCCGGCGTCGGGGGAGAGGTGAGCTCAGTCGGCGCTTCGAACGCACTGGGGGGCGGTGGGGCGGCCCGGATCGACTACGCACCGCCCCGCCTCAAGGGACTCGCCTGGCGCGCGGAGGCCAACATCGCCCGCCACCGCGCAGTCCTGGCGCCCGACTATCCGCTCGACAACACCGGCGCACTCACCTGGAACGCGGGCGGGCGAGCGGGCTACCTCAGCGAACCGTTCGACGTCGAGGTCGGCTACCGAGTGATGCGCCTACGCGCCGGGATATGCTCTTGCCTGCGCTTGTCGTCGCCGGAGGAGTTCACCGAGGGGATCGACCGGTCGAGGCCGCTCGGCGCCGAGTTCTACACCCCCGACTTCGAGATCGAACGCGCATTCCAGGAAATCTGGCACCACCTGGCGATGGCGCGCACGCGGATCGAGCTCGGGCAGGCGGGAGAACTGCATGCGACCTACGCCTACCAGTTCAACGATCGCAAGGAGTTCGAAGTGGTACGCGAGAGCATCTCCGGCCCGCAGCTTACGTTCGGGCTCGGTACGCACACCGGCGGGATACGTTACGAGCAAGCCGCGCTCACACTCGGGCGCGGATGGTCGCTCGCCGGCACGGTCGGCGCGGGCGTGTCCCGCCAGCGCAACGACTTCGATGCAGCGACCACACTGATCCCCGATTACCAGCAGTGGTCCGGTGGCGTGTTCGCGGTCGAGCGGTTCGTGCATGACCGCGTCGAACTCGAGGTTGGCGCGCGCTACGAGGGTCTCGACCGCACCGCCCGGCTCGCCGAGCGCGACTACCTCGGGCAGTACGCCGGCGGGCGGCTCGAAGACGACGTCTGCGCGCGCACCGACGACGGCGGGGCCCGCTGCAGGGAGGTGTTCCACACTCCGTCGGCGACCGCGGGGGTACTCGTGCGCCCGATCTTACGCGCCCCCGAGTTCAGCGTCCGACTCGAGTTGAACTCGTCCGCGCGCACCCCCGCGATCGACGAGCAGTTCATGAACGGCGCCGCCCCCTCGTTCCCGATCCTCGGACTCGGCGACTCGCGACTGGGCATTGAACGCACCTGGGGCGGGACCACGACCGCGCAATACGCCGGCGAATGGCTGCTGGTCGAGGCGTCGGGCTACGCCAACTACATCGACGACTACATCAACTTCACCCCGGAGCCGCAAGAGGGCCAGTGCGCCCCGCTGACCTGCACGACCCGAGGCCCGCTGCCAGTGTTCGCGTTCAAAGCGGTCGATGCACTGTTCGGGGGCGCTGAGCTGCGCGTCGATCTGACCATGCCCGAACTCCCGTTCGAGATCTCGGGGAACGCCTCGTGGGTGCGCGCGCGCGACCTGTCCGGCGACGGCTTCATCTCGCTTGTCCCGCCCGACCGCTACAAACTCGCGGGGCGCTACCTGTGGCCCGACACCAAGGTGAGCGTGCGCGGCTACCTCGAGATCAACGGAACCGTGGTCGCGCGCCAGCGTCGGTTTGACGTCGAGGCCGACTTCGCCCCGCCGCCGGCGGGCTACATCCTCCTCGGCGCTGGCGCTGGGATCGAGTTCCCGGGCGAGCAGCACCTCATACGCCTGTCCCTGCGCGGGGCCAACCTCCTCAATCGCCGCTACCGCGACTACACGAGCCTCCTGCGCTACTACGTGGATGAGCCGGGGTGGGCACTGACACTGCGATTCTCGATCGAATGGAGCGCGCCACTCGGTGACAGCGCGTAGGCTCGTGTTCACGATCGACGAGCACTTGCGCCGACTTCCCGTCAGGCTTCGACTTGACTGCGTCAAGCTGAGGCTCGGCACGATAAACTCCTGGCGATGTCGAACCCCCCGCGCCCGCTGGTTGACCTCACGCCCGAGCAGCTGTCCGCCCTCGTTCGTTCCACGTTGTCGCACTACCAGCAACACGCCGAAGATTTCCGCGAAGGAACCAAAGACCACGACGTGTCACAAAACGTCGACGCATTGCTCCGTCACTTACCCGGACCGTCCCCGCAACGCATCCTCGATCTCGGCTGTGGCCCCGGCCGCGACCTCGCCACGTTTGCCGCCCGCGGCCACGCTCCGGTAGGCCTCGACGGCGCGGCAGCCTTCGTGACGATGGCCCGGGCCTTGGGCTGCGAAGTCTGGCATCAGGACTTGTTGGCTCTCGAATTGCCGGCCAAACGGTTCGACGGCGTCTTCGCAAACGCAGTCCTTTTCCACGTGCCGACCCAGGAACTCGGCCGCGTGCTGGAGCAACTCCATCGAACATTGGTCACCGGAGGCGTGCTCATGTGTAGCAACCCCCGCGGTCCCGATGTCGAGCGTCTCCAGGGATTGCGCTTCGGCTCCTATCTCACGCTCGAGACCTGGAGTCGCTTCGTCACAGCAGCCGGCTTCGAGCTCATCGAGCACTACTTCCGACCACCGGGACGACCGCGAAACGAGCAGCCGTGGCTCGCCACCGTGTGGCGCGCACGCTAGCCCGAAACTGCAAAGCTTCGGATCGGGTCAGAGCACCACACGACCATGAACGATCCCATCAGTCGACGAAGGTTCCTAAAACACAGTGCCGCCGCCGGTGGCGTGCTGACGATCCCGGGTTTCCTACTCGGGTGTAGGCCGAACACAACCGCGGCCCCACCGGCCGTTGCCGAGGCCCCCACGCCCCTGCCCCAAAACCCATTCCTCGACTGGTTTGCTGTGGACGAGGCTCGTCTGCGCCAAGTGATGGCCGAGCTAACAGCGCGCGGGGCGGACCACGCTGATCTCTACTTCCAGTACTCGCGCAGCAACAACATTGTACTCCAAGACGGGATCATCTCGCGCGCCCACACCAGCGAGGAGCAGGGCGTCGGACTGCGGGTCGTCGTGGACGATCAGGTCGGCTACGCGTACACCGAGGACCTCTCGCTCGAGGCGATGCTGGCAGCCGCCAAGACAGCCGCCGCAATCGCCAATGCCGGAGCTGCCGCCCAGCCCGTACACCTCGCCTTCAAGGGCTCTAGCCAGTACTACAACCTCGAGGTTCCGCTCTCCCGCCTCGGAATCGACAAAAAGCTCCCGGTGATTCAGCGCGCCGCTGAGTTCGCGCGCGCAGGCGATCCTGCAATCTCAAAGGTCAGCGTGAACTGGGGTGACACCGAGGAGCGCGTGATGATCGTTGACCTGCACGGCAACATCGTCACCGACAGGCGCCCGATGACCCGGCTGTGGGTCTCGACCACCGCCAAAAAGGGCCAGGAAACACGGGCCAACGGCTCGAACCTCGCCGGGCGGCGCGGGCTCGACTGGTACGACGACACCCGTCTGCAACAGGTCGCCAAGGAGGCGGTCGACCGCACAATGGTGCTGTTCGACGCACGCCGCCCCCCCGCCGGCGAGCTGCCGGTGGTGCTCGCCTCGGGCGCCAGCGGGATCCTGCTGCACGAGGCGATCGGCCACGGGATGGAGGCCGACTTCAATCGCAAGAACGTCAGCATCTACGCCGACATGATCGGCAAAAAGATCGCCCCTGACTTCGTGACGATCGTCGATGACGGGACGATCGAGTCCGAGCGCGGCGCCCTGAACACAGACGACGAGGGCACCCCGTGCGAGCGCACGGTTCTGGTCGACAAAGGAGTACTCGCCACCTATCTCCACGACCAGATCAGTGCCAAGCACTACAACCTGGGCAAGAGTACCGGATCGGGTCGACGCGAGTCGTTCCGCCATACACCGCTGCCGCGGATGCGCTGTACGTTTATGGAGGACGGCCCGCACACCAAGGAAGAAATCATCGCCTCGGTCAAGCGGGGGATCATCGCCGAGACCTTCACCAATGGACAGGTCCAGATCGGTGCCGGCGACTTCACTTTTTACATCAAGAACGGTTGGATGATCGAGGACGGCAAAATCTCCTACCCGATCAAGGACACCAACATCATCGGCAACGGCCCCGACGCGCTCAAGAAGGTGTCGATGGCCGCCAATGACAGCAAACTCGACACTGGCGGGTGGACGTGCGGAAAAGACGGTCAGGGCGTACCGGTTTCGCAGGGACTTCCGACCGTGCTCGTCTCGAGCATGACCGTGGGAGGGAAAAATGCCTGAATCACTCATCGACAAGGCCGCCCAGGTGATCGAGCTGGCCAAGAAGGCCGGTGCGAGCGAGTGCTTCGTGCACACGCACCAATCGCGCGGTGTCCAGTGCAAGATCCGCGACGGGGTGCTCGAGAAGCTGCAGGAAAGCACATCTCGTTCAGTCAGCATTGAGCTCTACGTCGATGGCCGCTACGCGACCCACAGCACCACACGGGTCGACGGCCTCGACGACTTCATCGCCGAAGCAGTCGCACTGACCCGTGCGCTCGAGCCCGACCCCGATCGGGCCCTCCCCGACCCCGCGCTCTACGGTGGCACGCGCCCGAGAGGACTCGATCTTATGGACCCGGCGATCCTCGCCCTCACCCAGCAGCAACGAGTCGCGCGGTGTCAGGCGATGAACGCCCGGTTCAAGGGCAAACAACACGTGATCTCAGGGACGAGCACCATGTTCGACGGCCACGGCCAGTTCGCCGCGGTCAGCAGCAACGGTTTCCAGGGCAGCTACGAGTCGACCTATGTCGGCAACCACAGCTCCGTCACGATGCAGGGCCGCGACGACAAGCGCCCCGAGGGTGCAATGGGTTGCAGCGCCCACCAGCTGGCGACCCTGATGCCGCCCGAGACAATCGGCGACGAGGCACTTGCACGTGCGAGCGCGCGTCTCGGCAGTGAGAAGGGTCCGACATTGACGACGACGATGGTCGTCGATCGGATGGCCACCGGCGCGATGATCTCACGTCTGCTCGGCAGTGCGAGCGGGCACTCGGTCCAGCAGGGGCGCTCGATGTGGGCCGACAAACTCAACAAGCGGGTCCTCTCGCGCAAGTTGACGATCATCGACGATCCGACGCTTCCGCGTGGACTCGGCTCACGCCCGTTTGACGGCGAGGGGCTCACGGCCAAAGTCATGCCCGTGATCGAGAGTGGCGCGCTCAAAAACTACTACCTCGACACCTATTATGCCCGGAAGCTCAAGATGCGTCCCACCAGCGGAGGTCCCTCCAACCGGATCGTAACGCCCGGCACGCGCGGGTTTGACGAAATCGTCAAGGCCACCAAAAAAGGGGTCTATGTGACCTCGTGGCTCGGAGGAAACGCCGACAGCACCACCGGGGACTTTTCCTACGGGATCCGCGGGCACCTGATCGAAGGCGGTGAGATCGGCGCACCGGTCAGCGAGATGAACGTGACCGGGAACCTCATCGCGCTGTTCTCCCGACTCGCGGAGGTCGGCAACGACCCGTGGACCTACTCGTCCACGGTGGTACCGACGCTGGTGTTCAGCGACGTACAATTCAGCGGCACGTGAACGACGCGCTGACGACCGACCAAGCCATCGTCGATCCGCAGGTACCCCAGCCTACATTGATGAAAACGTTGGTAAAATCCACGACCTGGTGATCGACCGCCACGGCAACACGCACATCGTTGGTGAAGTGACCACCAACGGGCTCTCGCGTGCAGTCCTGCTAATCGTCAACCCGTAACTAGGTCGGCGGTTCAGCCCCACACAGATCGAGCGCGAGCTCCATCGCCTCGACAAAGAACGGGACATAATCGTCAGCGCACTGGATCCCGTGGATCGCGTGTTTGATGTCGTAGTGAAGGAAGTGCTCGACGTCGGAATTGTAAATTAGAGATCCCGACTTCGGGCACAGCGTCGGCTCCGGGCTCGTTTGATCGGTCACGATCCCCAGCACGACGACCTTGTCCTGGTCGCCGCCCTTCGCTTCGTAGATTTTCGCCGCCCACTCCTCGGGTGGACCGGCCATGCTGAGCCCAGTGTGCTGATAACCTGAGAACAACACAATCAGGAGTAGAGCGTCTTCGCGCACGAATCCGAGGTTGCAACTGTTGGGCAACTTGCTGAGCAATGGGCTGAACGCCTCGACCATTGCTGGCTCCGTGGTGGCCCCATCGCCGTTGGTCCATCCCGTTTGTGTGATGCACTCGAGCTCCCCGAGCAGGTCCTCGGTTTGCGACGATTCGATGTAGCGTTTTCCTCCCGCGAGTTCGCACCGCGTATTGGATGCACTAAATCCGACCGGAAACACCGCCCCTGCACCGAGGGTGTTGTCGCAGTCGTCGAGCGTGCCATCGGTGTAGGGTTCACACGGGAAGTCCGGCGGGCCGATCGGCTCGCACGTCGCTCCGTCATTGGCAGCGCATTCTTCCTCGCACCCCACCAACCCCCACTTCGGAGTGGTCATCGCAACCATCCAGTGGGTGTCGAAGTTCGCAAACCACTCGATCATCATCGGCCGAACAACTGTCAGCGCTGCGTCCATCCGCGGCCAGAACTCCTCGGTGTCCCAAGTGCGGTTGAACGCAAACAAGATGTCGATCTTGCCGTTGCAGTCTGGGCCGCCTTCGCCGAAGTCTGGGGGGGTGGCGGTGTCCGTCGGATGACCGGTCGTCGACCCGGGGTCGGTCGTGTCCGTGTCACTTGAGGTTGTGAGTGGCTCGCCCGTCGAGGTCGCAAGCGTTGGCTCGGGCATGGGCTCGGTGGTCCACGGCGAAAAAGTCGTAGTGGTGGTCGTGACTTCCTCGGTGGGGCTGCCACACGAGGAGAGTCCAATGGCCGTCACCCACGCAAGCGTAGTCCGCGTGACCCGAGTCCCTCCCTGAACGACGAATCGCATGCGCGAAGACTACCATTGAACCGGCCCACAAGGAGGTTGCACAAGCTCGAATTGGCTCGGCGGAGGGCGCGCAAGCGCGGACCAAATTCCTAGTTACGCAAGTTGACAACTTGCTCAGGTCCGAAATGGCCCACCCACGGTGATGTCATATAAGACATGTCGAATTCGACCGGAGCGGGGATTTGGTTTAATTTTCGCTTCTGTGATTCGCAGGTGACGCCCGGCCTGGATGTCAACGCATGGCGAAACGCTGCGCGAGTGAACGCAACGCCTCACGGTTGAGCGTACGTTCATCGACCACCTTGACCCCATCGGCGACCCCCTCCCCGTACTCGTCGTAGTTGGCGAAGCGGCCGATCCGAACCATGGCCTTCGCAGCCCCAAAGCGCTGGCGTACAGTCAGCTCGTAGAGGCTCGACAGCACCAGTGCATCGAGGTCGTCCGAGTCGAGATTGTCCCCGAGCAGACCGAGGTCGATGAACACGTGCAGGACGCCGCCCTCGAAGTTGGTTTGGAGTGCCCGCAATGGAATCTGGGCTCCATCGCTGTTCCAGTCGTAGGCGACCTCGGCAAACACTCCATCGAGGAGGGCTCGCGCAGGAACCTCACCGATGAGCTCGACTGGCGGACGAAAATAGGCCGGCTCGCGCCCACGCAGTCGCCCGCGAACGGTTGGAGATAACGTCGTGGCAAGCTGCCCTGCGATGGCGTCGATGGCCCAAGGGGTCAGGTGCGTCCCACTCATCGGCGGGGTCCCAAATGGTGTGACCTCGAGGCTTTCGTCCAGCATCTGGTCGCCAACTTCAACGACGATCACGCCGCGGGCCCGCGCGAGCTCGAAGAAGCGGCGAATGTGGGAAGGGACCGCGCGGGGCCCATCGCGGTGACGGATCATGTAGGGAGAACTGTCGACTAGTATCGGCACTGCACCGAGCAACTCGACATAGGTGAGCATTTGGTCGAGCTGCGCGAGGACATCGGATTGCTGGGTATCATTGTCGAGGAATCTCGAAGAGTTCGTTTCGAAGATCACGAGATCGGCACTGCCGCCGCCCTCGATAAATTGCTCGACGAGTCTGATTTGCTTCGCTAGTGGTCCACCGACCGCCATTCGCTGGAAAACCTGCAACTCCATACGCTCGCGAACCCCGAGGTCGAAACGCAGATGTTGGCCAAGACGTCGCGCCAGCGAGTACTTCCCGATGGCTTCAGACATGACGAACAGCGATGAGCTGACGATCAAACAGGTATAGGGCCCTTTGCGGGCCAATGGCTGGGCGCGGCGCGTGAAGAATTGCTGCGGCCTGAAGCGCTCGAACGCACGCTGACCTCCCTTGTACGAAAGCGGACTGCTGAAACCGAGACGCTTGTGGGGGACCTCCGAGGTTTTGGCCGTGCCTAGCACCCCATCGTCGATGCGCAGCAACCTCGACCGTGCCCGCTCGAGCTGATACAGGACCGCGGTGCGTGGATCGAGGGCCACTGCGCCTTCGTGAAAGTAGGAGGAGAATCCCTGCGTGTCTTCGTTGTAGTGGAATTGACCAACACCGGCGACGAGGGGCTTGAGCCACGGGTGGATCTGGCCTGCTTCGAAGTCGAACAGACGCAGGTGCACACGCTCGGTCAGGCGTTTACCAGCCCGCTCGGGATGTGGAGCGATGTCCTGGACAAGCAGGCTCTGATAGCGCTCGACCCAGATCAACTCCTGCACCTGCGTCAGACGCATGCGGTCGAAGCTCAGCGGAAAGTACTCGCCCCGGGTCTGGGGCAGGACCGTGCCGCTCGCGTTGGCAAACAGCAGTTCGAGGCCCGGGCCGGGTGCGTTGGCCTCTCGCACGAGA
>CAZUPD010000226.1:0-9829 GCA_964621785.1 uncultured Nannocystaceae bacterium | reverse complement strand
TTGCTTCCGCTTCGTCCTCGTCCGACTCGCCTCCTTCGCCCGCGTCCGCTGCGACATCCGAATCGCCTGCATCCGTTGCTTCCGCTTCGTCCTCGTCCGACTCGCCTCCTTCGCCCGCGTCCGCTGCGACATCCGAATCGCCTGCATCCGTTGCTTCCGCTTCGTCCTCGTCCGACTCGCCTCCTTCGCCCGCGTCCGCTGCGACTTCCGAATCGTCTGTATCCGTTGCCGCTTCGTCCTCGTCCGCCGTTGCTTCCGCTTCGCCTGCGTCCGCGACCTCTCGGTCTGCGACGAAATCCGAACCTCCTGCACCTGCGAGACTTGCTGCGTCTTCGGATCCGCCGTCGTCCGCAGGACCTTCGACTCGGACCGCTTCACCCTCGGATTCCGTCTCGGACCCCTCAGCTCCAGTTGGGTCTCCGACTTGCGTTGCCTCGGCTCCCGCAGCAGCATCGGCCTGCTCGTCTACGGTGACGCTCCCTGCTTCGCCCGCCAACGACTCGGATTGTGGCACCTCCGCGGGTTGTATCTGCATGGAGTTGGCCGGATCTTCTGCGCTCTCCGGAATGTCACTCTCTCGCGTGGAGTCCGTGGACGAATCTTCGGACATGTCCGACACGCTAGCTTGGTCGGCGTTCTCATCCTCGGCGATCGCATGTGAAGCCTCGGGCGACGCATCCACTCCACTTGCAGATGCACTTTGTTCTTGCTCCTCCGCCTCTCCGTCCAATTCGACGGCGCGTTCGGGCGACTCCTCGACTTCGGATGTAGGATCATCGCTCTCGTCCTCGTCCACATCCGAAAACATCACGGCGACCGGTGCGGACTCGTCCGGAGTTTCCGCGGGAGCGGCCCGCGACGGCATGTCGACCACATCTGCGATTTCAGCTGCCGGCGCTTTGACTTCGGGCAACTCGATTGCGGTATCCTGCGTCTGAAATACGAGACGTGCCCGTCCCTGGCTCCCGTCCCAGCGGCGAAAATGCATCCACCCGGGCTCGCGGTTGGGCCCGAGGGTCAACGCCAGTTCCCCCTGTCGCAGGCTCACACAACACGGCTCGCGGTTCCACCCCTGAAACTGCAACTCGCTCGAACGCGCAACGTCTGCACTCCCCTGACGCGAAATCAAAAATTTTCCGCCGACGATATGTGCCCGGTGATTGACCCCGTCCCAGGCCTTGTAGTCGAGCAGGACGTCATCTAATTCACCTGACTCTTGAAGCACATTGAAACTCGCTTCGGCGGTCTCGACCTCGCGCTTGAGGGCTTGGGCGCGGGTTGCCACCTGCTCGAGATCCTTGACAGCTGCGCGTGCCTTCTCGCCCGCAGCCCTCGCTTCTTCCTGTACCCGACGCGCCCGCTCTTCGGCGACCCGAGCCGCTGCCGCCGCTGCTTGGGCTCCGTCCGCTGCTTGTTGCGCGCGATCTGCTAATTCATTTGCACGTGCAATTGCATGGTCCCGCGCCGCGGTGCATCTCGTGATCTCCGCGCGGACCTTGGCCATCGGGTCGCGGGGTGGCAGCAGAACTGCAAGCCTGTTTTTGCCGTCCCAGGATTGATAGCGGAAGCGGTCGTTGTGGTGCACCTGCTCCGCCGGATTGCGGGTCGGTGACTCGGGTCGCTTGAGCAATTTCCCATCTTCGATCGTCAAGCTCCAGTTCGAGTCGTCCCAGGTCTGATACCGCAGCTCGTGGCTGTCGTGACTGACAGCCGACCCCTGGGCGGTGTGGCGGAACATCGTGCCCAAAAGGCGCGCCGTCCAGTTCGAGCCATCCCAGGTCTGGTAGTGGATGACGATGTCCTCATGGGTTTCCCCCCCGGTTTCCGGGGAGAGGGCGAAGCGAAAAATACGTTCCATGTCCCGTCTCATTTCCTGACTGCGTCCCGTGGCCTTTGCAGTGGGTCGCATCCATCGCTCGAGCGCGCCTTCGACACGCGCGTGTGAAAGCCCTGCCGCCAACGACAGACGACGCGCAAATAGGGCGTCCGCTTTCGGTGTACGTACAATCTTTCCTCGACAATCGCCGGGGGAAAACAACAGCATCTCCCCCGGACTGCCGGTCGACACCGCAGCACTCAGCGTGCGGGTACCGGCAACATCTTCAGTGGTGCGCACACGCGGATCGCCTTCAACGACGCGTTGCGCGTGGAGGTCAAACCGAGACCATGTCTCGCCGTGGAAAAACCACACGTGGTCATCACCGGCAAATACGGCGGCGTCGAGCTGTGACGCATCGAGCCCAAACCACTGCTCCGCGGTCGCACAGGGATACCCGGTACGCACCGCCATGGTTCCCAGATCAATGCATACACACTGATCCCCGTAAAACAGATACGCGTGCTGGGTATCGACCGCGACGGCGGCACTCACCCGCACAAACGTGAGACCGGTAAAGACATCGCCGAGGTCCCGCCACGTGCCCCATTGCAGCCGCGGGCGACCGTCGACGAGGGCAGATAAATTGAGATCGGACGGCCACGGTTCGTCGACACCTTCGGGTAACATCACCCTGGCATCGAGCACGCGACCGCCACGAAAAAACCAGTACCGCCCCAGGTGGTCGCAGCACGCCGCATCCCACCCGTCAGCCGCCGACGTCGACGGATCAGCGGGCACGCCTTCACACCAAAATTCGGCTTCCCAAGGCCAGGCCATGCAGGGATCTCCAGAGGTTCGATGAAGGCGCGTACACAGCGGCCTTCGGGCGTCTAGGAGTACCACAAAAAACGGAAGTTGACGGCGTTGTCCACGTGCCCAAGTGAGCATGTCCCACGGGTCCTGCCGCGAAAACGGAGCGCTCACACAACTCGCAAATCCACCCACACGCTCGCCCTCGGGGCGAGATCCCTGCGGTCATCCAGGTCGTTTGGTGCATTTGCAAACCTCGAAATCCGCCCGTGCTCGCCTGCGCGATCCCGGGTCGCGGCGAATGTGCGCCTATACATCTACATGATTTTTTGGACAGGTGGATTGATCTCCCCAAACCTGCGCGGACAACCGTCTGGATCGATGTGCAGGAAACGACCCGTCACTACTTTCAAATTTGCAAATCGGCGCTGCGCAATTTGGTCGGGCGGGCTGCTCTGTGGCACGGCGGCCACACAAGACCGCGCGAGAAGTCCTCAAACGCTGTTTGTCGCAACATGCTCTTGCCCTAGAAAGATCATTTCCGTTCGCAGAGATCCGGCGGGATAATCGCCTTCAATGGCTCGCTACAAGCTCCCGATTCCAAGCCTCGCCGGAACGCTCGTACTCACGGCTTCGGGAGCGGCACACGCCCAACCCGAGACGACAGCCGAAGTCGCCCAGCCACAGGGACCCGCGGCGGCAGCATCAGAAGGTGTAGATACACCTGTTGAAGCGACGGTTCCCGAGCCACCGGGTGCTGCGTCGACCGAGCCACCTCCGGTGACGTCGACCGAAGCCCCGGCAGTCGCCCCAACCGAGGCACCTGCGACACCCGTCGAAGACCCGTTTGTGGCTTCGGACGACGAACGGGCCCCGAGAGTCGAGGTCGGACCGAGGCCGGAGCCGGTCCGAACAGCCGAGCGATTGATCCCGCGGGGGAGCAAGCGCAGCTACTTCGAGTTCAACGTCGGCTCTGTCCACTCGATGTTTGGATATGGGTCGTACTACGGCTACGGCAACTTTGGCGCGACGACCCATCTCGAACAGGTGATCGGCCGCTATGTGGGCGCGAGCAAGACCGATGGCTTTGGCGTCGGATTTCTCGCGATCGAACGCATCGGCGGCATCTTCAGCGACTACACGCTTGGCCTGCGGTTGCAGTGGGATCGACCCCTGAGCGAAACCTATGGCGTCTACCTGTGCAACAGCTTCAGCCTCGGGTTCAACATGAGCGGCTACGGTACCGGCCTCGGGGTAATTGGTTTCGGCGTCGACGCGATGTACAGCGCAGGCGCCAAACTCCTCATCAAAGACCGGCTCAGCCTCAGCTTCAAACCGATCAACATCGACTTCCTCTACAATTCATTTTTGTTTATCAACCTGCGCTTCAGCGTCCTCGGAGGCATCGGCGTCACCTTCTAGCCAGGTCATCTGCGCGCGAACGGTGGCGCCCTCGCACCGAGATTCGATTACATGCATTTGCATTTTTTGCGCAAATGCACGCGTGCGACTCGCACCGCGGCCTGTCCGAATCGTCCGGGCTCGCCACGCGGTGTGCCGACACATCCACGACTGGCATGAACATGCGTGGTCGTGGTGCAGGCCAGTATGTATGGATGCCGCTAGCTCACCGGAGCGGGCTCTCCCGCCGGCGCGTTCACACTTTCGCACTTGAAGTTGCCCGCCAAAAAATACTCCGGCTTGCACACGACCTTGACCGAGCCTTTGCTGGTGGTCCACTCGTACTCATGTCCGAAAATACTGGTTCGTCGGGTGTGTGGCTGCTCGCCGGTGACCTCACAACCGTCGACACTCCCACACGCAACTGTCTTGGAGCGCATCAGAACTTCGTCGCTGGGTTGCGAATTTTGGTAGCCCAAAAACGCGATGCCGAGGCTCAAAGCAAACAGGATGGTCGTGACGGCTTTTCGCATGGGGCCATGGTGTCACACCCGCGGGAAACTGGTAAAGCCGGGGCATGTCCGCGGACACAAAAAACCAACCTTTGAGAGCTTTTGTCACCGGCAGCGCCAGCGGTATCGGGCTGCATGTCACCGAGCGCTTGCTTTTGGCGGGCCATCGCGTGTGGGCGACAGATCTCCGGATCGACGCCCTTCGCAGGGTCGCCAAGGACCGCGCCTGGCCTGAATCGCACGTGGTCCTCCGGGAACTCGACGTGGTCGATGACACAGGTTATGCCGAGGTGTTTGCGGACGCGGTCGCCGATCTTGGGGGCATCGATCTGCATCTCAACATCGCCGGGTATTTGCGTCCGGCGTGGGTCGACGCCGCGACCTCACAGGATGTCCACCGCCACCTCGATATCAATATCAAGGGCGTGGTGTTCGGCACGCAACTGGCCGCGCGACAGATGCTCGCGCAGGGTCGCGGCCATATCATCAACCTCGCCTCGCTGGCCAGTCTCGCCCCGGTTCCCGGTCTCAGTCTCTACAGTGCCTCCAAGTTTGCGGTCCGCTCCTACTCGGTGGCAGCGGCCCTCGAGCTGCGCGGCCGCGGAGTCGCTGTCACCGCGATCTGCCCCGACGCTGTGCAGACGCCGATGCTCGATCTGCAGGTTGGATTTGAAGAAGCCTCACTGACGTTTTCCGGCCCGCGTGCACTCACGGTCGAGGATGTCGGCGACGCGATCTTCAAGGCCATGCGCACGCGTCCGATCGAAATCCATCTTCCGCGCTCACGCGCGTGGATGGCAAAACTCGCCAACCTCATGCCGCGGGCGACCCATCGGTTGCAAAAGCACCTGCAGGCCCGGGGACGCGCACGTCAGCAAAAACTCCGCCGATCGTGAGGCGTGCACCCGAGATGACGCGCATCCGCAGACATGTCCAACGAGCCGCAACGCTTGTAACTGCACAATTTGTGCGAATCAATCAACTCATGTATCTACAAATTAACATACAAAACGGCGCGGGCCCAATCCTGCCGGCCGGAACCCGCGCGAACGGTTTGCAGACGCTCCGGTCATACCCGACCCTTTCGACATGTCTTTAAATTTAGATTTGCAATCGGCCCAAGTCCGCAAAATCACACCCATGCGATTTTTGCGGAGCCCACCTCGATGCAGAGTGCTTGCTGTCGCCGGGCATTGGGCCCACTATGCCAATTGTGTTGTGGATAGCCCGTGGATGTTCTCGACGTTCCGCTCCGCCTGCGACGTACGCCAACGTGGTCAGTGTGGGTTGTTTGATCGCGCTAGTCGCCTGCGTACCGGCGGAGCAGCCGTCCGCCACCTCCGACACGGCAAACGCCACCGGCGAAACAAGTGGAGGGACCGGCGAAAGTAGCGAGTCGCAGGGCACGACCGGAGCAACCACCAGCACAGGTGCAAGCACCGGCGACCCCGACACATCGGACCCCCCGACCAGCACGAGCTCGGGCGGTGGCAGCATCGGATGCAGCTGCACCCCCGGAGAAATTGCACCTACATGCATGAACGGCCAACTCGAAGTCTGCGCCGACAACTGCATTACCTTCGATCCAGTCCCCTGCCCACAAGACCAGATTTGCAGCGAAGGCACGTGCGTCCCGAGCTGCGAGCCGGGAACAACCACGTGCGTCGATGAAAACAACATGGCGGTGTGCAACGACGCAGGTACCGGCTACGGTGTTCCACACCCCTGTAGCCCCGAAGCAGCATGTTCAGACGGGTGGTGTCTCGACCTGTGCGCGGCGGCTGCCGCCAACGCAGAGTCGGTGGGCTGTGAGTTTATGGCCCTCCCACTCGACAACTTCGATGCCCTGCTCAACGACGTCGTGCTGGTCACCAACCCGTCCCCCACGCTCGCGGCCACGGTCGAAGTCGGGTATGTGATGGTCGACGGCGAACAGGCGCTCGCCCAAGGAGCTCCCCTGTTTATTCCACCGGGCGAGCATGCCGAGGTTGTGCTCGATACCGAGGTGATCGACCACCAGTCGCGCAAACGCCAAGGAGGTGTGTTTTTGCTACGCAGCAATGTCCCGGTCACGGCCAGTCTCCACGCCCCAAGCCAAGCCGATGGTTCGAACGACGCGTCGCTGCTGCTGCCGCGTCACAACCTCGGCCTGCGCCATGTGGTCGCCTCGTACCCCGACGCCGACGGTTCGCACCCGGGCTACTTCACAGTCATCGCGTTCGAGCCCAATACCCACATTTCATGGACACCGAAGGCGGCGACGACAGCTGGACAAGGTGTACCTGCAACGTTACCCGGTCAGACAAGTCAGGTCGAGCTCGACCGCTTCGGCATTCTCCAGGTACAGGCCGCCGGCAGCGGAGATCTCACGGGCACCATTGTCGACAGCGACCGTCCGATTGCGCTGCTCGCAGGAGCCGAGTGCGTCAACGTGCCCAGCGCGGTCGACCACTGCGATCATCTGAGCGAGCAGATGCTGCCACAGGCGCTATGGTCGACAGCGACACTCGCTGTACATGCACCGGTTCGCGATGACGAGTCGTTTTTCTACCGCGTACTCGCAGGTGAAGACGGGACGGCGATCGAAATCTCACCACCGCCGGTGACCACTGTACCCGACGAGCTCAACCGGGGTGAATGGTTCGGCTGGACCGGGCACGTGGGCCAACATTTCAGCGTGACGGCAAATGCCCCGATCCTCGGTGTGCAGTACCTCCAGGGCGGGTCCCAGCTGGGTCTCGGGGATCCGTCGATGATCCAGATGATCGCCCCGGACCGCTGGACGCACGAGTATGTATTTACAAGCCCGACGAGCTACACGGTTCAACACGCACAGTTGATCCGCGCCGTTGCATCCGCTCATGTGATGCTCGACGGGGAGGTCGTTGGGCCGTGGACGACGATCCCCGACGGGTTCCAAACCACAACCGTTGAGATCGGACCGGGGAACCACCGGGCGGTCAGCTCGAGCCCATTTGGACTGTCGGTGTTCGGCTACGCCGAGGCGGCGTCCTATGCCCACCCGGCCGGGTTCGCGGCACCGTAACAAGATGTGTATAAATGATTGTATACTCACCTGACGACTGACTCGCCGCGACGGTCTCGGGCATCACTCCTTCATTGACTTCACGTGGCAGAGTGTCGTACCCCGATCGAGCTCGACTTTGAGCTCGCGGCGTAGTTTCACAAAAAACGTTGCGTGAATCGGCGGGTCGCCCCGTGGTATGCCATGATCGGCGCGAGGAGAACGCAAACGGCTCGGACGTGACGCAGGACGGACACATGTGGCAACCACCGGACGAGCTCGACGAGTATCGCCTCGTCGAATTCATCGGGGGTGGGGTGGCTGGGCAGGTCTATTTGGCCCACGACCGGTTGCTCGACCGCCCCGTGGCCATCAAGTTTAATACCGAGTCGATCGAGGCGTTTCAACGCGAGCGGGTGTTACAAGAGGCGCGGGCGATTGCGCGGATCCAACATCCCAACGTGATGGTGATCCACCGCGTCGGCGAGTTCGATGGTCGACCGTTTCTCGTCTCCGAGTTCTTGCATGGTAAGCGACTGGGTGAACTCGCCCTTCCACTCGACTGGCGACGTCTCCGGGAGGTCGCCACCGAGCTCGCCCGGGGTCTCGCAGCCGTGCACCGCCACGGTATCGTGCACCGGGATCTCTCGCACAAAAACATTATGCTGTGTGCAGATACAAACACAGTAAAGATCCTCGACTTTGGCCTTGCCGAAATTGTGCGAGATCGGCGTGTCGAGGTCGACGTGGGAACCTCTGGGCCGCAGGAAAGTCCCGTGCCAACGTCAGCGCACGACGTCGCTGGTACGCCCCACTATGTCGCACCCGAGTTGTGGCAGGGTGCCCCTGCCAACTTCGAGACCGATATCTACGCTGTCGGTGTCCTGCTTTACATCCTCGCGACTGGTAAAACCCCGTACCAAGCACGTACTCCCGAGGAGCTGATCCGTTTGCAGGAGGCGGGAGCACCCGCTGCTGTACACAGTACGATCGCGCGCTTCGACACCCGATTTGCAGGGATCATCGGACGTTGTCTCGAGTTTTCGCCGGCGTCTCGGTTTCACTCCGGCGATGAGCTGCGGGAAGCGCTCGAGAGCCTCGTCGTCATGTCCGAGACGCCCCAGCCAAGTGCGGGGAATCCCTATCGCGGCCTACGCCCTTTTGACTCGAATCACAGCAACCTATTTTTTGGCCGGGGTGCGGAGATTCGTGAGGTCATCGATCGACTTCGCGGGGAGAGTTTCGTCGCAGTTGCCGGCGATTCGGGTGTGGGAAAGTCATCACTTTGTCGCGCCGGTGTCGCCCCGCTCGTGGAAGCGGGTACGATCGACAGCGCCCGGACCTGGCGGACATGTACGATGATTCCCGGTTCGACGCCGTTACAGGCCCTTTTGGCGGCATTTGTGACCCCGTTGGGGCTCGCTGAGCAACGTGTCCGCGCGGTCGTCACGTCCGAACCAGAGAAACTGCGTTGGATGATTCACGAAGCACTGGGTCCGACCGAGGGGCGCCTGTTATTTATTGATCAGTTTGAGGAACTTGTCACCATCAGCGCCGCCGACGAACGCGAGATTGTGGGCAAAATCCTCGGACTTTTGACGGTTGGGCTACCGGGGGTTCGAGTCCTTTGCAGTGTACGTGGCGACTTTCTGACGCGGGTGGCACAGGTGCCCTCGATCGGCGATAAGCTGTCGCGGGCGATCTATCTCTTGCGCCCCCTGTCACCCCAGGGACTTCGTTCGGCTATTGTCGGGCCCGCCGAGGCCTACGGTGTGCACTACGAATCGGAGGAGCTTATCAACACGCTCGTGGCGGAAGGACGCGAGGGGAGTCTTCCGATCTTGCAATTCGCACTCGCGGAATTGTGGAAAGCGCGCCCCAAAGATGCAAGTACAATTACGGAAGGGGAACTCGAGCGGATTGGTGGAGTCACCGGGGCACTTGCCCGGCACGCCGACGGGATGCTCGCATCCCTCTCCTCCAAGCGTCGGCGAGAGGTTCGCAAACTGCTCATTCGCCTCGTGACCATTGACGATACCCGGGCGAGTCTCGCTGCAGGCGAGATTGGCGACGACGAAGATCGACGGGCGGCACTGGGGTCGTTGGTCGAGCAACGACTTGTGGTGGTCCGCGACGTCGAAACAGGATCGGTTTACGAAATCGCCCACGAAGCATTGATCAACGGCTGGGGCACACTGCGCCACTGGCTTGACGAAGAACAGGATCTACGTGCGCTGCGACACCGATTGCGACTATCGGCGG
>CAZUPD010000225.1:0-9919 GCA_964621785.1 uncultured Nannocystaceae bacterium | reverse complement strand
GATTTTGCCCGGTTTGGTCGGCAGTCTCTACCTGATTTCGTTGACCGCTGCGATCGCCCTCCCGGTGGGGGTCGGGACCGCGGTCTACCTCGAGGAGTACGGGACCAAAGGCCGACTGTCCCACCTCATCGAGGTCAACATCGCCAACTTGGCCGGGGTGCCATCGATTATCTACGGGCTCCTCGGCCTCGAGATGTTTGCACGTACATTAGCCCTCGGACGCAGCCTGCTGGCCGGCGCCTTGACGATGGCGCTATTGGTGTTGCCGATCGTGATCATGTCCTCGCGGGAGGCCCTGCGCACCGTTCCACGTAGGTTGCGGGAGTCTGGCCTGGCCCTTGGGGCAACCAGGTGGCAGGTCACCCGGTCGATCGTGCTACCGATGGCACTGCCCGGGATCTTGACGGGGGCGATTTTGGCGGTCTCTCGAGCAATCGGCGAAGCCGCGCCCCTGATCGTGCTCGGGGCACTGACCTATGTCGACTTCCTCCCCGACGGATTGCGGGCCGCATTTACGGCCTTGCCCATCCAGATTTTCAACTGGGTCGGGCGCCCCCAGGACGGATTTAAGATCGATGCTGCAGCAGGTATCGTGGTTCTGCTGGCGACCTTGCTCGTGCTCAATGGTGTGGCCGTATTGTTGCGAAATCGTTTCCAATCCCGCACGCGCTAATCCGAGGTTCCCACATGCCGACCGCGAGCCACCCCGCCGTCCACCCAGACCGTCCGCCGTATCGAACCTCCCAGTCGGAGCCCTCTATGTCCCAGGCGACCGTGACCAAGATCAACGTGACTGAGCTATCGGCTTGGTACGGTGACAACACTGTCATCCAGTCGGTGTCGATGGCGATTGCACAGCACCGCGTGACCGCGATCATCGGCCCCTCGGGGTGTGGCAAATCGACGTTTATCCGCTGCCTCAACCGGATGCACGAGTTCATGCCGAGCGCCGGGATGAAGGGTTCGGTCGAACTCGACGGGGTCGACATTTACGGTGGGGACATCGATCCGGTGTTGGTCCGCCGCCGTGTTGGAATGGTGTTCCAAAAGCCCAACCCGTTTCCGATGATGAGCATCCGCGAAAATGTGCTGGCCGGGCTCAACCTGACCGGTGCCAAACCGGCGGCAGGGCGCAGCGGTAGCGAGATCGTTGAACGAGCGCTGCGGGGCGCAGCCCTGTGGGACGAGGTCAAAGACAAGCTCCACGCGCGCGGCGTCAGCCTGTCGGGCGGGCAACAACAACGCCTGTGTATCGCTCGTGCGCTCGCGGTCGAACCCGAGGTGTTGTTGATGGACGAACCGTGTTCGGCACTCGACCCGATCGCTACCGCGCGAATCGAGGACCTGTTGCACAGTTTGCGCGACCACTACACGATCGTAATCGTGACCCACAACATGCAGCAGGCAGCGCGTGTGTCCGATAGGACAGCGTTCTTTTTACAGGGCGACCTGGTCGAATATAGCGAGACGGACACAATCTTCACCGCTCCGGCAGATAAGCGAACAGAAGATTACATCACCGGCAAGTTTGGGTAACGGCTAATGAAAATGTCCCAAAGAACAGATTTGCGTGGGGCCGGGGTCGCGCGATAAAGTCTGTGGTCCCTTGACAGTGAAGTTGCGTATGATGCCCGATGCCTCTCGGATGCCCCGACACACAGATAGTGCCTACGAGCACGAGCTTCGGACGTTGCGTAAGAACCTGACGCTGATGGCAGGTCGCGTCGAGCAGATGATCGACCACGCCATGGCAGCGCTGTCCGAGCGTGACGGCAATCGTGGACGGGCGACGATCGAAGCCGACCACAAGGTCAACCAAGCCGAACTCGACATCGACGAGCTGTGCTTGCTGATCCTCGCCAAACGTCAACCAATGGCCTCCGACCTGCGGTTTATTACCTTCGCTCTCAAGATGGTCACCGACTTAGAACGCATCGGCGACCTCGCGGTGAACATCGCCGAGCGGGCCATCGACCTGAGCAAGTCACCGGTGACGATCCGGATCCACGAACACATCCCGCGGATGGCTGAGCTTGTGCAGTCGATGATCAGCGACGCGATCGATGCCTTTATCACCAAGGACCCGGTCAAGGCCCGCGATGTGATCGCCCGCGACGATGAGATCGACGAGTTGTATCACCAAACGTTTCGCGAGTTGCTCGCCGACATGCCGACCGCGACCGAAGGACGTCTGCATGCGTTGATCCACATTCAATCGGTCGCCAAATGGCTGGAGCGAATGGGTGATCATACAACAAATCTCGCAGAACTCGTGGTGTTTATGATCCGCGGGACCGACATCCGCCACTACGGCAAGCTCGACGCCTAGCCCGGCGAGACATCCAGGTGAGTTGTTGATGGACGCAGGCTCGCTCACTTGGGGCAGAGTTTTGTAGCCCTCAGTTGTGGCGAAAACTTGGCCCACGGCCCCGTGTCGCGTATGCCCGCGAGGGCGATGTCGGGATTCGATTTTGTTCCCAAACGGGTTGCTTGTGCAGACTTTGACCCCGATGCTCCTGGGGCCGACGCGGGGATCTTCGGGCTTCCATTTACCGCGGACGAGGCGAGTATCTACCTGCTGCCTGTCCCGTGGGAGGTGACGACGAGCTATCGCCGGGGGACACAGCACGGGCCAGCTGCGATCCTCGCTGCCAGCGTCCAAGTCGACCTCTACGATCCACAGCTCCACGAACTCGGATTGGGGCATCCGTGGGCCTATGGCATGCACCTCGGAGCGTTCGACCCCGAGCTGGCAACCCGGCATCAGACGCTGTGTGCCGCCGCCCAGCGGATCATCGACGGGGACGAAACGCAGTTGCTCGCCGAGGTGAATGCCGGGTGTGATGCGTTGCAAAAGTGGGTGTATCAGCAAGTTTCCCGCCGTCTCGCCGCGGGCAAGTTGGTCGGGATCGTCGGTGGCGATCACAGTGTTCCGCTCGGGGCACTGACTGCTCTCGGGGAGCAACTTCCCGGCGGTTTTGGGGTGTTGCACATCGATGCCCACGCAGATCTCCGGGTCGCCTACGAGGGGTTTACCCACTCCCACGCGAGCATCATGGACAACGCTCTGCGCGAGGTTTTGTCGCTCCACGCGTTGGTGCAAGTGGGAATCCGCGACCTCGGGTCGAGCGAGGCCGAACGTATCGCCAGCGACCCGCGGGTGACAACGTTCTTCGCCCACACCTTGCATCGCCGTGTCGACGCGGGTGAGCGGTGGTCTGCGGTCTGCCGCGAGATTGTCGAGAGGCTGCCGAGCGATGTCTACGTTTCGTTCGACATCGACGGACTCGATCCGACCTACTGTCCCCACACCGGTACGCCGGTTCCCGGTGGGCTGAGCTACGCCCAGGTCACGGCGTTGCTTGTTTCGTTGGTCACATCCGGAAGGCGGGTGGTCGGCTTTGACCTCGTCGAGGTAGCCCCGTCACCCGAGTTTCCACGGCCGGGTTGGGACGAGTGGGACGCCAACGTCGGCGCGCGGTTGTTGATGAAGCTGTGTGGGGTGGCGCTGTGGAGCCATGGTGCGCGGGACCCCTGAACCGCACCATTGAATGTACAGCGTTGCACGAGGACGTTTGTGACTCCCGATGTGCCCACGCGAGAAAAACCCCATTCACGCTCAGGGTGCTCGTGTCTCGATGCACTGACTCCTCGTTTGCCAATGTGCATGTGCGCACCCGGACAGGACTTTGTCCAGCGCGCCGCAACCGGCAAACTACACACGTGCGTGACTCCTCTTCGCGATGGCTTCGGTACGCGCTCATCGCTGGGCTGTTGTCCCTGACATGGTCGCCGTCCGCCCACGCACTCGACCCCAAAAAGTCGGTGACCCGCTACCGCCTGCTCGAGTGGACAGCAGCTGTCGATCCGCCACCCACACCCACGGCTGGGTTGGTCCAGACGAAGGACGGGTTTTTGTGGCTGGCATCGCACCTCGGACTTGTGCGTTTCGACGGGACCCATCGCCAGATGGTGTTGCCGACGTCCGAGGTCGTCACGACGCTCGCAGCCGATGCCTCCGGCAACCTGTGGATCGGGACAGAGCGCGGGCTTTCCCGGCTCGAAACTGGGGCCGATACGCCGGCCGCGACTGCGTTTGCCCGCGGGAGGATCGTCGCGCTCATCACCGCCGAAGCTGGCGTATTTGCAGCTACAACCGATGCGGTCCACCGCATCACGTCTACCGAGGTCACACCCGTTGTCGAGGGGCTGAGCGGGTCGGTCACAAGCATTGCCCACTCCGGGAACTCGCTGTGGGTCGGAACCAGTGAGGGGTTGGTCGTCAAAGAGCTCGACGGTGGGGAGCAACAACTGCTGACCACCGCCGACGGACTGTTGTCGAAGTCGATTCTCAGTCTCTACGCGGCCCCTGGAGGAGACCTGTGGATTGGGACAGGTGCCGGACTCAACCGCCGGAGTGGCGAAAATTTGAGTTCGTACCACGGGCGAGAAGATCTCCCCGATGGGCCTGTAACCGTGCTCTACGGTGACAGCAGCGGCAACATCTGGATCGGCATCGGGGACCGCGGACTGTATCGGTTTGCCCGCGGTTCGTTTGAACACCTCGGGGGGGGTGCAGGGCTGTCGTCGCCGCGGATCACCGCGTTGTGTGAAGACCATGAAGGTGGTCTTTGGATCGGGTCGGCCGAGGGCACGCTCGACCGCCTCGACGAGCCACCTGTATTTGCTCCGCCACCGGTTTCGCTGCGGCGTGTCGACTTCGACGAAACGCCGGCTGTCCTCCCCGAAGAGGGGGCCTCGCTGATGATTCCGGCTGCGGTCCATACGGTGGGCGTCGAGTTTGCGGCACCGCGGTTTTCCAATCGTACCGGGGTTGCGTTTCGCCATCGACTCGGCGGGTTTGACCCGGACTGGCGCGATGTTGGGGATGCCCGAAAGGTCAGTTACAGTGGTTTGCCGCCCGGGCGGTACACCTTTGAGTTGATGACCTCGCTGTCCGGTGGCCCGTGGGAGATGGTCGGCAGCCCGCAGGTTTGGGTGCGTGAGGGGGGAGGCGGAGCTGGGTCGTTTACCTGGTTGCTGTGGATGATCGCCGGAGGTCTACTTGTGGGGATCGGCGTCACGGCCATGACCCTGTTTCGTACCCAGCGGTCCCCAGCAGCCCCCAAACAGTCTCAGCCCGCGCCAGCAGAGCCAAAGCCCCATCCGCCTGTTCAGCCCCCCGCCGAGGCAAAAATAGATGTATTTGCATGGGTTTCTCAACTGGCGCGTGAACTTAGTCGTTGTTTGGGAGCGGCGACGATCAAAGTCCTGCGGGTCGCGGAAAACGGGTCCTTCGAGACCATGGCTGGCGGTGGCTATCGGACGACGTTGCCATCGCTCGAGCAGGTCAGCGACGCCGCCCGCACCGGTGACCTATTCGAGCACGAGGGCAATACTCTGCTCGGGTTGCGCAGCAGCGACGGCGATCCGATCGGCGCAATCATTGTCTGTGGCCGAGGAGCTCCGTGGGATGTTGACGAAAAGCGGTTACTTGCGGCATTTGCCCGCCAGCTGACAGCAGCCCTGGAACTACAATATTTGCGGATACAAAGTGATCTCATCGAGACCCAACGCAAAGAGGCGCAAAAAGCCAAGGCACAACCCGATGACCAGCTCCAGATGTGCACCCAGTGTCGGCGGTGCTACCCGTTGTCGGCCCGGCGCTGCGGCTACGACGGTGGCCGCCTCAAGCCGTTGTCGACCCCGTACCGGTTCCACGGGCGCTATCGTTTGAGCCGGTTTTTGGGCCAAGGTGGGATGGGTCGTGTGTTTGAGGCCCACGACGAGCGCCTCGATCGCGAAGTTGCGATCAAAATCATCCGCGGCGAGCACCTGCGCGATGAGACAGTTCAACTTCGATTGGTGCAAGAGGCCAAGACGATCGCTCGGATCTCCCACCCGGGTGTGATCGCGCTGCACGATTTTGGCGAGCTCGAGGACGGCTCGACCTACTTGGTGATGGAGAAGCTCGTTGGCAGTGACCTCGCGGATCTCTTGGCGACCTACGGTCCCGCGCGTCCCGACCAGGTGGCCTGGGTGTTGCGCCAGGGGTGGGCTGCGCTCTCGGCTGCCCACCGCGCCAAGGTGATCCACCGAGATATCAAGCCCGAGAACATCTTTGTGATCACTGGCGATAGTGGCTACGCGATCAAGATCCTCGATTTCGGCCTGGCCAAATCGACCGCCATCGACAACCTCACTCTCACCCAAACGGGGATGGTCATGGGGACACCCATGTACATGTCGCCCGAGCAGTTGATGGGATGGGAGCTCGACCCGCTCAGTGACCTCTATTCCCTCGCTAGCGTGTGTTACGAGCTGTTGACCGGGCATCGTGTGGTCGAGGTCGAGGGATATACAAGGATCTGTGCCGAGGTGTTGTATCAACAACCAAAACCTCCGAGCGACTTTTTGACGAGCCTGCCAAAGGCCATTGATCGGACGTTTTTGCAGGCCCTCGACAAGGACCGAAATGCGCGGCCCTCCGATCCAGAGCGCTGGGTCGAACAGCTCGCGGCAGCGCTCGAGCGGTTGGATAGCGAGTATCCGGGGTGGCCGGACGATCCGCGTGAGTTCTGCTCGCCCTTACCACCGCTTCCCGAATCTGCGCTGATCAATGTCCCCACCGACACCGACGCCTATGCCGTCCGGCACGACTTCGCGGAGCAGGCGGACGATCCATCGTCATAAACCCGGAATTAGGCCGAGGGGACAGGTGACGGATCTCGAGGCGCGAGGTGGCGCGTCGAAAAAATTCGTGATTGGTAGCGACCGAGACACCGAGCTTGCACGCATCCGGGCGACACCCGATACTCTTCTCGTCTGGACACGTTCGTGAGCGAATCCAGGCGTGTGGCATCTACGTGGGTAGAATCGCAACAACCAACTACGTCCTGACTTATCGAACAGCTCGGCCTCGGTTCGGTCGTAGGCGCCTGCTTTGGCGGCAGCTCGCCAGCCTGTGTCTCGCGCTGTCGATGGTGCCGCATCCGGCCTCGGCGGCGGTCGGCAAGGGCAACAACAAAAAACCCGATCAAACCGAAGTTGAGCGACAGGAGAAGGTCGCAGAACTGTTTGAGAAGGGGTCTCGTGCGCGCGAGGAGGGGGACTTTGTCACCGCCGCGAACGACTTCCACGAGGCCTACATGTTGCTGCCCGTCGAAAATTCGGAGGCCCGTGCCTCGATGATGCTGATCGAGGTCGAAGTTCTGCGCAGCGCCTACAACCTCGACCGCGATCCGATCCACCTGTGTTCTGCCGAGCGGTCCGCCGCCGCCTACATCGAGGAGGTCAAACACAACTTCGGCGATCAAGAGGATGTCCCCCGAGATGTCGAAAAGGCCAGGGAAGTGCGCGAGCAACTTCGCGGTGAACTCGATGGTCTCCGGCCCGAAGGCGAGTTTGATTGTGACAATCCCGAGCATCTCGCAGGCACCGTAAGTGCTCCCGAGCCTGAACCCGAAAAGCTGCCCCAGGACGAGATATCGCCCTCAAAGCGTCGCAAACTGCAGCTGGCAGGGGGGATCACAACCGGTATCGGGATTCTCGGTCTCGGCTTGATGACGTCGGGCCTTATCGTCGGTTGGCGTGCCGAGCGGGCCGGAGACGCGAAGATCGAGATGGCCGAACAGCAGGGGATGACCCTGACTCCCGATGATCCCGAGCTCTCATCGATCACGGCGCGCGGCCAAGCGGGGAATATTCTCGCGGTCGTCGGCGGGGCGATTGCCGTGATGGGGCTCGCTGCCGGAATACCCACGCTGATCATCGGGACTCGCCCCCGACAACGTATCGCCGGTATTTTTCCGATCCTCACCCAGCGGGTGCAAGGCGTCGGTTTGACGCTTCAGTTCTAGATTGCCCGCGGGTGGGTGCCGGAGCTACGCTGGAGCACGTTCACAAGTTCATGTGCATTTACAAGCCAAAGGGGAAGCTTGTGTCGCGCGAGCGCTCGGATCCTTCCCAGCAGTTGCGCTGTTATGGTTACGTGAACGCTGTTGGCGATCCGCTATGCTTGGTGACCAGTACGCATGACCGTTCGATCGACACCGCCGGGTGCCGGCGATGAGTTGTACATCGACGTTCTCGATATCGATATCGACAACGAAGAGGCGGCGATCCACCAAATTGGCAAGACGATCGTCGCTTCCGCGGGTGATTTGGAGAGCTGGTCGAACCCCGACGCGATGCTCGGGGAGTTGCTCGCCGAGCGCTACAAACTCAGCCGTTTGATCGGTGACGGCGGCATGGGTGCGGTGTTTGAGGGTCGGCACATCCTCATCGACAAGAAGGTCGCGGTCAAAGTACTTCACCCTGATTTTAGTCGTAACCCGAAGGATGTGCAGAGCTTCCTGTTGGAAGCGCGGGCTGCATCGCGGATCAAACACGATCATATCGTTGATATTACAGATTTTGGCTATACACCTAAAAGTCAGGCGTTCCTGGTCATGGAATACCTGGAGGGAGAGGATCTCGCCGATACCCTGCACCGCGAGGGTCCGTTTCACTGGGAGCGCGCAGGTCATATTGTGCGTCAGATCGCCCGGGCACTCGAAGCGGCGCACGCCCAGGGGGTGATCCATCGCGACCTCAAGCCCGAAAACTTCTTCCGTATCCACCACAACGGCGATCCCGACTTCATCAAGGTGGTCGACTTTGGGATTGCCAAGGTCAGTGACCCCGACTTCCAAAGCTCGAACAATTCGGGCGCCCACTCGCTGGTCGGAACCCCCGAGTACATCGCACCGGAGCTGATCACCGGGAGCGAGCCGACGCCCGCAGCAGATGTATATGCACTCGGTATTGTGTTTTATCAGATGCTCACCGGGACGACTCCATTTGCCGGTGAAAACCTGATGGATATCTTTAGCCAGGCCATGCTCGACGAGGCAGTGCCTCCGCGCAAGAGGCATCCGGACGCCTCGATTCCGCCCGAGATCGATGACCTCGTGATGCGGGCGATCGCCCGCGACCCGGCCCATCGCATCCAGACTGCCGGGGCATTCCTCGCAATTCTCGACCGGGTTCGCGACGAAGAGGAGAGCCGACGTGCGGGGTTGTTGGCCGCCCTGCTCAAGACACCCGCCCGGAGATGGGCGACGGTCGTCACGATTGCGATTGTCGCCCTCATCCTCGGAGGGGTCTTAATGTTGCAGTTTGGGCAGTTATTTGCTGATACATCCGAGACAACCCCCGTGGATGTGGCCGGCGCGACGACAGCTGGCGGCGGTACGGCACAAGTGCCCGATGATTCTGAAACCACTGTCGGGACAACCGGTTCGCCCGAGGCAACGACGGATCCCGACGAGACAACTGCGGGCGAGACAGATATCGGTTCGAACACAGAACCATCCTTCGAGACAGAAGATGTCTTTTTAGACAGTGATTCGGATGACGGGGGGGTAGATACGGACGGCGCAGACAAAGGGCCACGCCTTCCTGCTGTCCTTTCAGACACAAACTTCAAGCGCAAAATTCAGCAGGCGCAGGGAAAGGTACGCAAGCGATGTCGCTCCAAAGGGGTCCCTGGCATGGGGGTCACGGTTGAGGTTCACGTGCGGGCGAGCGGCCGAGTCGCCAAGGTTGTCCAAAAAGGCACCATGGCCGGGACATCACTCGGGAGCTGTGTCGCCAAAGTCGTCAAAACCCTGCGGTTTCGGCCCGCCCGCCGGGCGTCCAAACACGTCAAGGTCATCAAAATTTAAACCATCTGGTGTCGGAGCAGCGTTTCGAGTCCGTGGGTGCTATTTTAGTCGTATTCGATGGTTTGGATTTGTGTGCACGGACCCCGCGTTCGGATTTTACCGGTCGCGTCTCTCACAGCTTCGCTGCTGCTCGGAGGCTGTTTTCAAGGCCATTTCCTCGACGAGACCTGCGACGACGGCGAGTGCTCGACTTCGACGACAGCAAGTAGTGG
>CAZUPD010000224.1:0-9952 GCA_964621785.1 uncultured Nannocystaceae bacterium | reverse complement strand
CATTGGCGTTTCCTTTGGCGGAAGCTGCCAGTGCGGCGCTCCGGGAGGCCCCGCGGGGGCCCCCTGGAGCTCGGTGTTGTGCTCGGCGTGGCAGGTGCTGCACGCGAGCCCAGACTCAAAACTTGTCCGACTTACATTCATTGCATGCACACCCGTATCCGCAAGTGGGCGGTCGCCGTCCGGGTGGCAATTCATGCACCGCGGCGACACGAGTACCTCATAGATGGGGGCGAACAGTGAGGCGGCCTCCTCGGCGGTCGGCTCCGGCACCGCGCGATCGACCGTGACCGCAACCGGCGTGGCGGCGACGGCCGACCCGCCCGCACCCAAAGGCGGTGGCGAATCACCGACCCACCCAAGCATGATGCCGACACCGAGCACGACGATCCCGATCAGGACAAACACCACAACCCCGATCCATTCGACAACGGTCAGCGCAATGGCTCCAATACGTTTTGTTGATGCCATGTGTCCTCCTACGCTTTCGGTGTGGCCTGTTGCGCTACCCATTCGTCGTACGCGCGTTGTAGTGGCATGCGCCGGAGCCTCGCGCCCGTCGCGTGAAACACCGCGTTGGCCAGTGCTCCCGCAACCGGTGCAACCGCAGGTTCCCCGACACCGCCGGGTTCTTGCGGACCTTCGAGCAGCTTGATGTGGATCTCCGGCGTTTCATGCATACGCATGAGTCGATAGGTGTCGAAGTTGTCCTGCTGGACCCTGCCCTGTTCTGCGGTGATTTCTCCCCACAGGGCAGCAGTGAGCCCAAAGACGACACTGCCCTCGATCTGCGCGGCGACCAAGTCGGGGTTGACCGCGATCCCGCAGTCGAGTGCACAGTACACCCGATCGACCTTGATCGTACCACCTTCGACACGGGCCTCGATCACCTGGGCGGCAAAACTGCCGAATGCCTCGACCACGGCGATCCCTCGCCCCGTTCCCTTGGCCGGCGGGGTGTTTTCCCACCCGCTCATCTCGGCGGCGGCATCGAGGACCGCGAGCCAGCGCGGACGGGATGCGAGCATTGTGCGGCGGAAGGTGTAGGGATCTTGCCCGGCCGCATGGGCCAGCTCGTCCATAAAACTCTCGACAATAAAGCCGTTGAACGAATGCCCGACCGAGCGCCACCACGAGGTTTTAAATGGGGTGGCAAAGGGTGTGTAGGTGACCCGCCAATTCTCGATCGCGTAGCCGTGATTGACGATACCTTCAGTCGCGAGGATATCGCCCATGACGGCATTGCTGGCAATCAGCCGCGAGGCGTTGCCCATGACCCACCGCCGGATTCGCGGCGGGATCGCAATCGGCACCAACGCACCCATATCCAAGTCGGCCATGATCGATTGCGACTGGGCATCACTCGCCAGCGCCGTGACAACGCCATCGGCGAGTGCGGCCTTCATCCGCGTATGGCACTGGGGCCGGTAGTAGCCCGCTCGCATATCGTTTTCCCGCGACCAAATCACCTGGACCGGGCGTCCGACGGCCTGGGACAGCCAGACCGCGTCGAGCACGGTATCGGGGTGTGAGCGTCGGCCGAAGGATCCGCCGAGGTAAGGTGTATGCACAAGTATGTTATTGCGCTCGATTCCCAGTGCATCTGCAACTGCTTCCTGCAGCATCGCGGGCCCCTGGTTGCCGGTCCAAATCTCGACGGTGCCATCGACCACATGTGCGAGTGCATTCAGCGGCTCCAGGGGTGCGTGGGCGAGAAACGGTGCCTCATAAACCGCCTCGATAACAGTGCCTGACATCGCGGCATCGACATCGCCGTCGTCGCGCACGACCCGGGCATTGGGCCGCTCACTTGCCTCGAGCTCGGCACGCAGGGTCTCGGTGCTAAATTCGTGGGCGCCTTCGGACCACGTCACCGCGACAGCTGCGGCGGCGCGCTGGGCCTGCCAATACTTCTCGGCCACCACCCCCACGCCGCGTTTGGTCTGCACCACGTCGATCACACCGGGCATCTGTTTGGCCCCGGCGGCATCGATCGAGATGACCTCTGCGCCAGGTCGCGGCGGGTGGATCATGACTGCCCGGGCCATGTTCTCGACCCGGACGTCGATGCCAAACTCGGCGGTCCCCATGACCTTGACCCGACTGTCGATCCGCGGCACCGGAGTCCCGATCACGGTAAAGGCGTCACGCGGTTTGATAGCTGGCTCTTGGGGCACCTCTTGATCTCGGGCGAGTTCCACCAACTCGCCGTAGGATGCCGAACGCGAGCCGGACGTCTCGACCACGCGGCCCGCTTCGGCCCGGAGCGTACTCGCATCGACACCCCACTTTTGCGCGGCGGCGGCAACGAGCATCATCCGCGCCGCAGCGGCGACTTGGCGCAACGGGACAAACCCCCCGACGATGCTCGCCGAGCCGCCGGTACCGTGTCGATCGATCGAGGAGTACTTGGGCAGACTGTCGGCAAAAAACACTTCGATCTTGGCGACCGGAACTTCGAGCTCTTCGGCCACGAGCATGGCCATCCCGGTCATGATCCCCTGCCCCATCTCAGCTTTGTTGAGGGCAAACAACACCCGGTCATCCGGGGTGATGGTCACAAACGCATTGGGTTTGAACGCACCTTCGATGTCCCCTGGTTCGGGGCGTGCGAGTTGCTCGGCTGCACCGCGCACCGCTCCGCAGACGACGAGAGCACCGGTCCCGGCGAGCATGGTCAGCAAAAACCGCCGGCGGCCCACCCCTTTGCGACGTTTTGGCTCCGCCTCGCTCATGACTCCCCGCTTTCCGGAGCACCCGTCGACGTGCCGGTGGCCGCGTGAATCGCCTTGCGAATCCGCGGGTAGGTTCCGCAGCGACAAAGCGAACCCGACATCACCGCATCGATCTGGGCATCGGTCGGTTGGGGGTGCTTGCGGACAAGCGCCGCCGCCATCATCAACTGGCCGGGCTGGCAGTACCCGCACTGCGGTACGTTATGCTCGATCCAAGCTTCCTGCAGCGGGTGCAACGAAGCCTCGTCGCCGAGGCCTTCGATGGTCGTGATGGCCTGGCCGACGACGTCCCCGACAGCGACCACACACGAACGACGAGCGGCACCATCGACGTGCACGGTACACGCTCCACACAGCGCACGCCCGCAGCCAAACTTGGTGCCGAGTAACCCGAGTTCCTCGCGCAACACCCACAGCAGCGGTACGTCCTCCGGAACATCGACGTCGCGCTCTTCTCCGTTGACCTTCAGCTTCATCGTCCGTCGCTCCTGGCGTTGGCACTCGCTTGGTCGCCAGCCTACAGGACAGGCCCACCATCGGCTACCCGGATGTCACGCTTTTGGGCATCAAGGCATCGGCACACACTGCTGATTGCAGGCTTCTGCTCCCCAGCTGACGAACGCCCCCTTCGCACAAAGCGATGGGATGACGACGTTGATGGCCACCGCGTTGAGTGGGTTTTCGTGCAGCTCGAGATGCAGACAATCGAAGTCGAGCCACGCCGGATCTGCGAATGCACCGAGGTCGCTGATGTGGTTCCCACTGAGCTCGATCGTCCGCAGCGTTGGGATCTCTGCGAGCGGTCCAACATCCTCGATCGCGTTGGAGCTGGCGCGAACGTCCACAAGCGGGAGCCCAGAGATGGGTGACAGATCGGTAATGACATTGGCCCGAATGAACAGCGTCTCGATGTTCGAGAGCCCGGTGAGCGGCGTGAGGTCGGCGATGTCATTGGCGCTGACATCGAGAATCGTAAGGGCGGACAGCTGCGTGAGGCCGCTGAGGTCATCGATCTGGTTGAGCCAAAGATAGAGTTCCCGCAGCTCGGGGAGGCTTCCCAAGTTGACCTCGCTGACCGCGTTGGCCTCGGCGTTGAGCACCTCGAGACTCGTGAGGCCGGCGAGCGGATCGAGGGAGGTGATGTCGTTGGTGCCGACGTCGAGCCAGGTGAGCGCCTGAAGATTCGACAGCGGCGTGACGTCGTCGAGCGCGTTTTTGCGGAGACCGAGGATCTGCAGGTTGGACAGGCCCGCAAGCGGACCCAGTTCGCTGACCATGTTGTCACGCAGATGCAGTTCGACGAGGGTCGAGAGAGGGGCCAGTGGCGCGAGCTCCTTGACCCGGCAGTAGTCGAGGTGGAGCTGCTCCAATGCGTCGAGCGTACCGAGCTCCTCGATGTTGGCCGCATCGGTGTCGTTGAGGATGAGTGTGCGGAGGTTGTCGAGGTCGCGCAGGGGCTCGAGGCCATCGGAATAGCTGGCAAAGTCGTTGTTGGCGAGGTCGAGGTGTTCGAGCTTTTTGAGCCACTTGAGGGGTCCGACATCGGAAAGCTCTTCCTGCGTGAGGTCGAGATCGATGAGTTCTTGGGCACACTCGATGCCGCCGAGGTCGTGGATCTTGTCACCCAAGCTGGCATCGAAGACCGTCAGGGTGAGGAGGGCCTCCGGAGGGATCGGCCCGTTGGGGATTTCGAGCACATCGCGGACTTTTTGTTCGAGTACCGCGCTGCTAAAGCTGATCACCTCGCACGCGGGCATCGGCTCGCCAGTCGTTTCAGTCGCGTCTGTCTCGGCCGTATCGGTTTCGGTTGCATCAGTCTCGGTTACGTCGGATTCGCTCGCATCGGTCTCGGTTGCATCGGTCCCGCCGGAGGTCCCGTCGCTCGACGGTTCCCCTGTCGAAGGCCCTCCTGTCGTCTCCTCGCCCGAGGTACCGGTCGTCGCGTCCGAACCGGTGGTCTCGGTCGCAGTCTTCTCCATCCCGGCATCGCCGGTGCACGAACTCATGAGCACGGCAACAAGGAGCAATCGGCATCGCATACGTGGAGAGTAGCCGAAGACAGAGCGTAGCGCATAGGATTTCGCTCTGAAAGCGACGTGCAAAAAATATTGTACTTACATTTTTTTGCGGTCGTCGCTCGGGCTCGCCATCCCCCGAATCGACGGGAAGCCATCACTCTGCGGACGAAGCGATCACACCACAGGCCACACGATTTGCCGGGTCGACCCCGTGGACGATAACCGCCTGTCCCACGGGGTTGAGCTCCGAAGCGCTGTCGGACAGGACCCACTCGTCCGTCGACAGGCTCAGCTCGCCGACGCCGTCGGCATCACACTCGACAACACCCACGTCCCCCGCGTGGTGCGGGGCTTGCTCGCCGACCTGCCCGTGCTCCCCGACCTCGAGCGGATCCCAATGCCCCTGCGCCTCCTGACCGTCGGGACCACAGCTCGTGCCCGCGTGGATGTGCAAGCCGTGGCTGCCTTCGGGACAACCGGTCAACTCTACGCGCACCGTGACTTCGCCATTTTCCTCTTCACTGAACCGAGCCGTGCCCGAAATCCCGGCCGCCGGGTTCGCCGAAAGCGTCGTAGCCTGCATCTCGATCGTCCCATCGGCCTCGATGACCCCACAGCCAACCCGCTGAATGGCGTCCAGGCCATGGAGGATCATCGCCTGACCGACGGGGTTGGTGGCCTCACCCGCGGTCAAGGTCCACTCGTCCGTCGTGATCGTCAATGTACCCGAGCCATCGTCTGCGCAGGTCAACACACCGACATCTCCAGCATGGTGGGGCGCCTCCTCTCCGACTTGACCGTGAACATCTGCCCCGAGCGGATCCCAGTGCATCAATGCTTCGGAACCGTCCGCGCCGCAACTCATACCATTATGTATATGCAAACCATGCTCGCCCGCGGGGCAACCGGTGACCGCAAACGTGAGTGTGACGGAGTCGCCATTGTCGGTGAACGTACCCATCCCAATGAGGTCCTGGGCCGGGTTTGAGATCTGTGTGCTCTCGCGGAGGTCGGCCTGTGCCTCCACCTCCTGTGTCCCGGAGCTCCCGGAGCAAGCGGTCAGAACAATGGTCAACAACACAGGTACAGCGATGGAGCGACTCATGGGAGGTCTTCCCTAGCACTCCGCGCGGACAAAGTGAAAAATTGACCCAAATCAACCTATCTCCGAATGGAGATTCAAGCAGGGTGCACCGTCGAGAAACATGTACAAGCACCAATCAAAGTCCATCACCTCCCTCACAATCCGCTCATTGCCGACGTCTGCCGACAAAGCGACCGTTTGAAACGGGTCCGAAGTACGATGAATCGACGGACGGACGAGGTCGCCGGGTAGACAGCCGAGATAAACCAGCTTATCGTCGCGCCAATGCGCACCATCCCCTTCGACAACGGCGACACACTTCCGGCCATTGGCCTCGGGACCTGGCTCTCAGCACCCGGGGAGGTCGGTGCGGCCGTGAAGGCCGCAATTCAGATCGGCTACCGCCATATCGATTGTGCGGCGGTTTACGGTAACGAGGCAGAAATCGGTGCGGCCCTGCGAGAGTGCTTCGCTTCGGGCGTCGTTCGACGCGAAGAGCTGTGGATCACGTCCAAATTGTGGAACACCGCTCACGCACAAGCCGCGGTCCTCCCGGCATTGACGAAGACCCTCGCCGAGCTCCAGCTCGAGTACATCGACCTTTACTTGGTGCACTGGCCCGTCGCAGTACGCCCCGGAGTGCAAATGGTGCGGTCGTCCGCCGACCTGCTCAGCCTTGAAGCGGTCCCGTTGCACGAGACCTGGCGTGGGATGGAGGGGATTGCCGACGCAGGCCTTGCCCGCCACATCGGGGTCTCCAACTACAGCATCAAAAAGCTCCGCAGCCTCCTCGGGGGCGCGAGGCGTCGTCCCGAAGTGAACCAAATCGAACTTCACCCCTACCTCCAACAAACGGCAATGCTGGATTTTTGTGCCTCGGCAAAGATCCATCTCACGGGCTACTCGCCCCTCGGCGCGGGCGGTCGCCCACAACGTTGTCGCCAGGACGGTGACCCCGTGTTGCTCGAAGAACCCCAAATCGCAGCGATGGCCGAACGCCACGGGGCGACAGCTGCCCAGGTGGTGCTCGCTTGGGCAACCCAACGCGGGACCTCGGTGATTCCAAAGTCGGTCAAACCACACCGAATCGCGGAGAACTTCGGTGCAGCCAAGCTCACCCTCAGCGATGATGAGATGGCACAAATCGGGCACCTCGACCGCCACCATCGCTACGTCAACGGCGACCTGTGGCTGGTCCCGAATGGCCCCTATACACGGGAAAACCTGTGGGATGAGTCTCCGTGATACCCGACACATACTCGCTCGAGTCCGCGATTGTAACCGATTGTATCTGGCCCCGTACACAAAGGAGACGGACTTCGCCAGTTGCACTCGCTACAGTAGGGTCATGTCAACGAAGAAACTTATTCGAGTAGTATGTGTATGTGCTGGTATCCTTGCCGCGTGCGGGACCGAAGAGCAGGACGAGCAGGAAGACGCATTCGTTGTCCGGGGTGTATCCGGTGAAGAAATCGTCCTAGATCGTATATGGGATCGTGGCTGTATTCCCGGAGCGAACGGCATCGACTGGATCGACGCACATCGAACGCTGACGGGCTTCGAGCTCGTGACCGAAATGGTCGACTATCAAAACGGCTCACAAACACCCAATTGCACGGATGGACGCGTGGGCTCAAGCGCATTTACGCTGACCATCACCAGTGACGACATCCAGGTTCCTGTCTCCTGGGTCGATTTTGAAGGGGCACCCAGCGAGCCTCCACCCGGCTTGGAAGGGGTGACACAGGCCAATGGAGCGACGGGCCTGATGACCGAAGCGTCGGTGACCCCCGAAACCCAAGAGCGCGCCGATCAACTCAACTCCGTCGAATTTTGTGGATACACGGATTGGGCACCCGATGTTGCCAAAGACACCGTCGATTGCTTTACCGGTGGGTTCAACCCGAGCAAGGGAACGATTGTGGTCGACGATCGTACGATGCCATGGAAGATCTATGACGGTGTGGGTCTGTTGCTCGACGAGCAGGGATATCCGACAGACATGCCCAACTATCTGCCACACGAGGGTCCGTTCGACACGCTCGAGCGGTAAGATGGGCGGGTGAATCCCATGGGCCAACCGATCCTCTGCCTCGTCGAAGACGACCGCAAACTCGCGGCGATCATGGCGGAATACCTCCAAAAGCACGGGTTTGCGACAATCGGTGCGACCCATGGTGACCAGGCAGAACGCGTGATACTCGAACGTCGACCCGATGCCGTCATTTTGGATGTCATGCTTCCGGGACTCGATGGATTTAGTATCTGCCGGCGGATTCGCGGCTTATATCCGGGTCCGATCCTCTTCCTGACGGCGCGCGACAGTCGTCGGGATGAGGTCTCGGCCTTCGAAGCCGGAGCGGATGATTTCGTCCGCAAGCCCGCCGATCCGGAGATACTCGTGGCGCGTATCCGTGCGTTGCTGCGACGAGGCGGACGTCGCCAACACTTTATCGATTTGGGCCCCCTTCAGATTGATCCTCAGACTCGAGGAGTATGTTTAGATGGCGCCCACGTTGCGTTGACGACCGCCGAATTTGACCTGCTGTTTTACCTGTCTCAAAGGGCCGGTAAAATCGTGACCCGCGAAGCACTTCATCTCGCCCTACGTGGCGTCCCCTACGACGGTCTCGACCGCTCCATCGACCTACGGGTCTCCAGAATCCGCAAGAAATTGGGTGACGATAAACGCGATCCACCCATGATCAAGTCCATACGCGGGTCGGGGTACCTACTTGCGGTGCGGCCATGAGTCGACACGTGTCCGCTCGACTCACGGTAGATTCACGCGAAGAAGAGTACGTTCACCAACAGGAAATGCTTTTACATGCGGTCTCGCATGAGTGTCGCGCTCCGATTGCACGCCTGCGCTTCGCACTCGAACTGGTGCGCCCCACGGTTTCCTCGGAGGGTTTGCAGTACCTCGCCGAGTGTTCCGATGCGATCGCGGACATCCAGTTGCTAGTCGACGAGGTCATGACCTACGCACGTTTCGAGGCCGAACCCTCCATTCAACGCGAGCCTACAGGACTCTGTGAACTGCTCAAAACAGCGGTCGAAAGTGTGCCCTGGCCTGCCTGCGTCCACCCCCCCGAAGTTGAGGTGGGTCCAGACCTCCTGGTCAACGCCGATCGAAACCTATTTTGCCGGGTGATGAGGAACCTACTGCGCAACGCTGGGCGACATGCCAAAAGCCGCGTACGAATCGAAGCGACGCGGATGGACGCCGCAGTCCGCGTCGTCGTCTCGGATGACGGTCCAGGGGTACCCGAGCATCAACGAAAGCGGATTCTCGAACCGTTTGCGAGAGTCGACGAGTCTCGCAGCCGCGAGACAGGTGGTGTGGGTCTAGGCCTTGCAATCGTCGCTGCAATCGTACGAGCCCATGCAGGACATGTATCTACACAGGCCTCCCCCCTCGGGGGTGCGGCATTTGTGACGACTTGGCCGGATGAATCAAGCGTGATTTGAGGACTCCCGAGACCCTCGACGTTCGACTCATGAAACGGGCAAGCTGCCCCCCTAGGAGGAGCAGCTTGCATGGCTGGCGAGCGACACAGTCGCGTCACTCACACAGGTATTCGACGTCATTGCAACAGTCGCCAAACTGCTCACAAACTTCGTCACATTGGCACGTCTTACTGGCGTCATAGGAGCCGCATCGGTCCTGGCATGTTGGCGCCACGAGGTCGAACGTCATCGTCTCGCCTGCAGCCGAGATGTTCTTAATTTGGTAGCCACTCGCGGTCCCATCGGCCCACAGCAGCGACTGATCACCGGCCTGCGCCGAGCAATCCTCGGCACATACGAGGATCGGGTCGTCGAGAATGTCGCCGTCCCCCTCGTTCCAGAGTTTATCGCCCCACTTCGTGCACTGGTTACCAGGAGTGATCATTCGATTGAGTTTGAGATCTCGCTTCAGGTCACCCCAGACTTCCTCCGAGTTACAGGCCCATAAAATATCACGGGCATCCCGACCGGCCTCGGTCCGATCGTTGATGAAACCCGGTTAAACATTCTCCTTGTAGAGAGGATCGGACGGGGTTACATTCGAGGAAATGGCTGGGGATGGCCCGTTGGGTCGATGTCGATTGTGCTCCGCCGAGGAGTCTGGACCA
>CAZUPD010000223.1:1100-10271 GCA_964621785.1 uncultured Nannocystaceae bacterium | reverse complement strand
TCGCGGTTGTCTGGGTGGTGATTTGCGGCCTGGAGTCATGCACCGAGGAAATCGCGGATCCACTGCGGGACGAGCCCCGAGGCTGAAACCGAGTGTTCGCCTAATACCAGCTCGGCCTTGGCCAGAAATGTTAATGCGAGCAGCACGAGCACGACCCACCCCAAGGGGTTGACAATGCGATGCAGCTTGCCGAGCCTCCGAATTTCGGCGTCGCGTTCGTCGTCATCGAACCCGGGCACGTTGCGGACCTGGTAGACGCCGGCCCACACGTAGATTCCCAGCCCGTGGTTCGCCACGTAGACAAGCGTCGCTACGCTGAGTTTGAGGCCGACCAATTTACTTATTAATCCGATGCCGAGTGGAGCAAGGGTGAACAACGCTAGCAAGAACACTTTGTTGCCCAGTGCACCTGAATAGTTGCGCACGAGGATGCGGAAGAGAGTGGGTGTATCCACCGGCTCGGGCTCAGGCGATGCCTCGGGGAGCGGGAGCGGAGAAACGGGTGGCCCGACGAGAGACGGGTCAACCTCGAAAGTCCAAACGTTTCCGCGATAGTCACCCGCCGCGAGAGCTGGGGAGGAGACGTCGACACATTTGAACGGTTCGCGGCCGAAAACCGTAGGACGCGGGGCTCGTCCCCGTCGAGCGGCCACACCCACGGGTGTCATCGTCAAAGGCGACGACAGCGTGGCCATCTGGCGTCATCGCCATACACATCTCTTCAATATGGCAATATCGAACGTAGCGGCTTGTTCTTTTACGCTCCTCGAGGAAGAGGAAGGGGAACGGCACGTCGCCAAATCGGTAACCATCACGCGTTACCCCCCACGCGAGAACCCAATGGCCCTCGAGGACGCGGGGCTCGCCCCCGACGAGCGACCACACCCGCAGGGTGCAATCGTTCGAGATGGAGACGATGTGGCGCCCATCTGGTGTCACCGCGCACGCGTTCACCGAGTCCGAGTGCCCCTTTGCGGAGAGCAGCGGGCGAGAACTCATGGCCGCGGAGAGTAGCAGGTCGCTGATCGTTTCTGTTGTAGAGGCACCCGTCGCCACGTTTTTAAAATTTAATATCTTCTTGAAAAAAAAAGATATAGGAGGGAAGTCGTAGACGTGGGTAACTTGTTCAACCCCCAGCAGGTCCTGCTGCTGGCACTGACCTCGGGTGATGGCTATGCACTCGAGTTGATCGACCGGGTGGCAGAGAAGACCAACGGACAAATCGTCCTCGGCCAGGGTTCGGTCTACCCGGCTCTGCGAGCACTGAAAAAAGAAGGGCTTGTCAAAACGTTTCAGAGCGAGCCACTGCAAGAACGCGGTGGTCGCCGCCGGACGTATTACTCGCTGACGGCTGAAGGGGAGCGGGTGGCTCGAGAGAGTTTGCTTGCTGTTCAAGCGTTGATTCCGGTCGGGGGTTGCTATGCCTGATGAAGAGCAAATTTTTTTGTTCCCCAAGAGATCGAAGCTGCCGTCGGCACGTGAGCGGATTGGCCTCACGCGGTCGGAGCATTCGGACCAGTTGGAAGCGGAGCAGTGGAATTCGATCTTCGACGAGTGGAGCGAGCAGGTGCGGGAGCAGGTGCGGGAGCGGGAGCGGCAGAGATTTCAGCAGGAATGGCAGGAGGCGCGCGAACAGTGGGAGGCGAACGAGCGCAAGGGGGAGGGTGAGCGGAAGTCGACGATAACTCAGCGGGAACTGCGGAAGCTGCAAGAGCTGTGGGAGCGCAGCGAGCAAGAGTTACGGGAGCGGAAGCAGCAGGAGTTACGGGAGCGGAAGCAGCAGGGGAAGGACACGAGGCAGAATCAGAAGCGACCGCAACGACAGCACCTACCGAAACCGATACTCAAACAATCACCAAGTCACCACCCCGCAACCCAAGGTCGAGTCTCGAGCGTCTTTTCGTTCTTCTCGATCATCGCCCCGAAAGCCATCTACGAAGAAGAAGTCGGCGACGCTGAGGAGGTCATCAACCGCATGATCGAGATCGGAAAACCCGAGTTCCGAATCTGGTTTAAGGTCGTCTCGACCATTTTCTGGGTGTTTATCAATGGTCTGCGCCACATCACCTCGGCGGTGTTGGGCAAGGACAAGCCGAAGCGCAGGGGGCTCGAGCCTCCCGATAAAACGACCCGGTAGATAATTCAAAAATAATTTGTATGAGCAACGATGATATTACCCACACGGCTCGGGCGGCATCGCGGCGATCCACTCGCTGATCAGCTCGACCCCGAATGTATCGACCACCAGGTTGGGTAGCTCGGGCATCTTGATGTCGGGGACCGTCGAGTTCATGCTGTTGTCGGGGTCGCCCGGGGTGATGTCGTAGGGATTTCCTCCGGCTCCTGCTCCGGCGGCCGCTGGTGGTTTGCACACTCCGTACTCGTAGGGATCTTCCTCCCATGCGAGGAAGGAAATGCCGCTGCGGTTGGCTCCTCCGCCTGGGCGGTGGCAGTGGGCACAGTTGGCGTGGAGGTAGGCGCGGGCGGGTGTCGAGTGATGCGTCGCCTTTGGGGCGGTCGAAGTGTGGCAGATTTTCGCTGTCGGGGTGGCTGTCAAACAGTCCTTGGTCGGCGAGCCACTGCAGCTGGTTGACCGTCTTGCCGTCGCGCGCGAACCTCCCTAGGCAATACCGGCGAAGCGCGGTATTGATGAGCATTTGACCTCGTGCGGGTGTTATTGGGAGTATGCGCCCATACCGGCGAAGCGCGGTGTTGATGAGCGTTTGACACCGCGCGCGGGTGTCTTCGGGAGTATGCGCCCAAGTTGCGGGCGCTTACGACAATCTAGTTGACTGTCAAGAACTTCGTTTTGGTCTACCGGGTAATTTCTTGGGCTTCCTTCCTACCCGCAACGCAGGGTCACGAGCGCAACGATGAGGATTGCGAGGCTGACGACAAACGACGCAGCCTAGGGAGGAAGTTACAACGACCACCACGATGAACTACTCACACTCCAACCCCTCGCGGAGGATCACCGAGCCACCCTCATGGTCGGGAAACAAACTGTCCGACGAGTAGCAAACCTCATCCCAGTCCAAGACATTCTCATAGACCGGCCCGAGCCCGAGACAGCAAAACCCCGGCCCATCGACGGCGACGGCCTGCTCCCAAAACGTCGCAACGGAGTCGGGGTTGTTGGTGAGGACCTGGCAAAACGCGTGGGCATCTTCCGGCTCGCATCCTTCGAGGGTCCCGACCGGAGGACTCGTCGGCGAGCACTGGCCGCCGCAGTACCACTGCATGGCGTCGTCAAAGGTGTCGACCGGGTCGTCGGTCTCCGAGCCGGTTTCGTCGGTGGTCTCGCTGGTGTCACTCGTGGTGGTTTGCTCGGTGGTTGCGTCGCTCGTCGTTGCGTCAGTGGTTTCCGCGTCGGTGGTGCCGGGCTCGGTCGTTGCGTTTGTGGTCGCGTCGGTTTCAGCTTCGGTTGAGTCCGAGGAGTCCGATGCATCGGTCGAGTCGCCCGAGGAGTCCGTCGACTCACCGGTGGTGTTGCCCGTCCCTTCGGTCGGTACCTTGCAGCCGAGGGTGAACGCCAACAGACCAAGTGCGAGTATGCGAGCGCGCATGCGCGGGATTGTACACGCACATTGTGACGATGTAACGTCGCGTTCTTCGCTACGCCCGATAGCGAGTTGCGGCCCGTAGGTGCAACTCGAAGGAGTCCAGGTCGTCTCGGTTCGGGCGCTCTCGACGGACGAGTGCAACGAAGGGCTCGAGGTGATCTCGGTCCCCCGCCAATTTCCGGAGCAGCTGGTTGACCAGGTCGGTCGGTGACGTGAGCCGGTTGTCGGGCAGTCGATCGGCGAGCTCTTTGTCGACCTCGACCGCGAGCTGTCTCAGTTCGGCAACCCCGAATACGTCGAGCAAAAACCGCCGGACCCTCTCAATCGGCGAGCCCGGCTCGGAATGGGCGTACTCTCGGCGAAACCAGGTGCCGTGGGGTTCGCTGTCGGCAGCCGTTTCACGAACTTCGAAGAACCACACATTTCCGTCCCGGCAACCCGCGACAACCAGGTTGTCTCGGGCCGCCAGCGATACCGCCGGGATATCATGCGCAACACCCAAGCATCGGCCCGCGTCGACATCCCAAACGCGCAGCGTGTCATCGGCAGAGGCAGAAATCACTCGTGTTCCATCCCCCAGCGCCGCGCATGCAACCACCGGAGCCGAATGGTCCGCGAGGATGTGGAGCAGCTCCCCTGTTTGCGTGTCCCACACTCGCAACGTGTGGTCTTCCGAAGCTGTGACCACAATGTGTCCCAGCACAACGCACTCGGACACCGAACCCGAGTGGCCACTGAGGACATGAACCGTATTCCCCGTTTGGGTGTCCCACACCCGCAGCGTGTGGTCGTTCGACGCCGCGACCACCCGTGTTCCATCCCCAAGCACTTCGCATGCGACCACCCTGCCCGGGAGCACGAGGTCTCGGACGGTCTCTCCTGTCCGTGAATCCCACACCCTCAATGTGCCACTCGACGCCGACACCAACCGAACGCCATCCCCCAGCACCGTGCACGCCGACACCGAAAAAGTGTGGCCATCGAAAATATGAACCGTTTTCCCCGTGTGCGTGTCCCACACCCGCATTGTTCGATCACGGGAAGCGGAGACCACTCGCACGCCGTCCCCGAGCACCGCGCAGGTAAGCACCGCACCAGAGTGACCACTGAGAATATGGACGGTCTCGCCTGTTTGCGTATCCCATACTCGCAACGTCCGATCACGGGAAGCGGAGACCACCCGCACGCCGTCCCCGAGCACCGCGCATGCGACCACCGAGTCCGTGTGACCTGTGAGGATGTGTTCGAGTTGTCCTGTTCGCGTGTCCCACACCCGCAGCGTCTGATCTTCGGCCACAGAGACTACCCGGCCGCCAGCTACGACCTTACACATCACCACCGTACCCGTATGGGAGTACGGGCCGGACTCTCGACTCGCCGACTCGGCGGGATGCGTGAACATGTGCTGCCGATTCGCTGCTTGTGTGTCCCACACCCGTAACGTGTTGTCTTGGGAAGCTGAGACCACCCGAACTCCGTCACCAAGCACAACACAAGCCACTGCGGGATAGGAGTGGCCGCTGAAGACGCGAGCCTGCTGCCCTGTTCGCGTGTCCCAAACCCACAGTCTTTTGTCATAGGCAGCAGCTATCACCGTACTTCCATCCCCCAACACCGCGCACGCCCGTACTCCCTCGGAATGCTTGAGAATGTGAACCGCTTCTCCTGTTCGCGTATCCCAAACTCGCAACGTGCGGTCAAAGGAAACCGAGATGACCCGCTGTTGATCCCCGAGGACTGCGCACGCACCTACGTACCCTGAATGCCCGCTGAATACGCGTATCTGCTCCCCAGTTCGCGTATCCCACACCCGCAGTGTCTCGTCTTCTGACACCGAGACGACCCGTGACCCTCCCGCCAGAGATGCACATGCAACCACTGGACCCGCGTGCCCGGTGAGGACATGAACCGTCTCCCCCGTTTGTGCATCCCACACCCGCAAAGTGCTGTCGTGGGAGCCCGAAACGACGCGCCCATTCCCCAGAGCCACACATGCCAACACTGGGTCTGAGTGCCCCTCGAGAACATGAATGATTTCTCCCGACTCCGTGTTCCACACTCGCAGCGTGTCGTCGTAGGAGCCGGAGACCACCCGTACCCCATCCTCCAACACCGCACATGCTTGGACCAGATCGAGGTGGCCCTCGAGAACATGAATGACTTCTCCCGACTCCGTGTTCCACACTCGCAGCGTCGCATCCTCGGACGCCGAAACCACTCGCACTCCATCGCCCAGCACTACGCACGCCACCACCCGGCCCGTGTGGCCACCTAAGACGTGGATCGTCTCTCCTGTTTGGGTGTTCCACACCCGCAAGGTTTGGTCGTGCGAAGCAGAGACCACATGCTGGCCATCACCCAGCACCGCACACGCTTCCACACCGCCCATGTGACCCCAAAGAATTCGCTCCGCCCCATCGTGTGTTTGAGGAGGGTGGTTCGCCGCCAAAAGCGGCGAGCAACTGCGCAAGCTCGTTGCCGATTCCCCCGCAGACACCATCGCAGTGTGTATCTGGCTCTCGAGCGCTCCCCGCCGGTCGCTCCCTTGTCGTACCGCCCGTTCGATCGTCGTCAAGACGCGCTGTCTGTCGCCGCTCTCGAGCGAGCAAACGAGCCCGACGTCTTGCTCGACCGCGTACCGTCCAAACCGTTGTGCCTTCGCTTCGAGATACGAAACATCTGTCACCAACTCGTATGCGCGGCCGACCAAACCGTTCGTCACAAAAATGCTGACCAAGTTCTTGAGCAAATACTCCGACCGACCGAGTTCCGCCCACACGGCAGCCTGCGGAGCGAACCGGCCGAGCACTTCGGCCAGTAGGCACTCGACAACGCTGATACGTCCGGGTTTCCCTAGTCGCGTCCGCAGGTACCGCCACACCACGTCGTGCAACCGAATCCCGCTCGCACCGAAGGACTGGGCGAGAGATAACGCCTCAAGGCGACGGCAAAGCCTCACCGTTTTTGACGTGGTCGAGTTCCACAGCACCGCCAAGACATCCACCGGGATTGCCACATCCTTGGGAAAAATCCCGAGCATCCCGAACCGATCCCGGTCCTTGGGCTTGAGCGGCTTTTGAGCCACTGCCATTGTCTTCGCAACGGAGTACTCCCGACTCTGCTCGTCCTCGAGATCGAGAGCATCCATCCCGTCAACCTCGATCTCGCTGCGCACCTCGGCCAGCGCATCGTCCAACGACAAGTCATCGGCAACTCGCTCGAGCAGTGCAGCATTCACCAGGCCCAGCAACAACGGCCAGTGCCCGAGCGACCTCGCAAGCTCCTCGAGCTCGCGCTGGACGAGGTCCACATCCACCAGTCCCCGGCCCAAAATCTCCACCGACTCCGACCCGCGCATGCTGTCGACCAACACCTCATGGGTTCCTGCCGGCAATGTCTTGACGTTGCGCGTCGTCAGCAGCCGCGCGGACTGCTTTCCCCACCCGAAAAACGCGTGTGTGTCGCTGCGACTCCACACATCGTCGATCACGAGCAGGAACTCTCGCTCCGCGACCAGCTGGCCCACGGCCTGGATAGCCTCACTGAGACCGGCGAACGTCGCCCGCTCAGCCAACGCACAGTGGATCGCAGCAAGCTCCGCGGCCGGGTTCGCGGACTCGCCGAGCGTCACCCACAGGACACCATCGGGGAACGCCTTGCGGATCCGTTCGTCCGCGCAAACTAGGCGCGCGAGCATCGTCTTTCCCATGCCCCCGGCGCCTCGCAGTGCCGTCGACAACGCCGTCGAATTCGTTTTGCCATCTGTAATCAGGTGCTCGACAACCCGATCGAGTTCTTCCGGTCGGACCACGAGTCCGGTCGGCAAGTCGCCAGCCATGTTGATGTAGCGCTTGGCCTTCGTTCCGTCCTCGTGGTTCGGGCCCCCTTGGACTTGCTCGTAAACTTTTTTAAGGAGTGCATGCGACTCACGCTGACCCGCAAGTACCTCGCTTCGATATGCCAAGTCGTCAGCTGTCAGCACATTTGAGAGGACCTCCGCGAGCGACCGAAGATGGCCGGCAGCCGCCGCCTCGTTAAGCTTCATCAGCGTCGAGGTCCGAAACAACCGCTTCGCCGAAATCTCGCGCCACCGCTCGACCAGCACCGCATGCCAGTGTGCCGGACTGGGCACCCGCGGCACACCCAACACCCTCGACAACTCCTCCTCGGCCGAAGACGCCGACGCGTACTCCTCCAACAAAAAATCAAGCGGATCAAAGTCGCCGCAGAGTCGCTTGTTGGCCTCATGCCACTGGGTGACCGCCGCTTTCTGACGCCGCTCCAACGCACGCCACGCCTTCGCGTGTTTGACCATCGCGTCCGCCGCCCAACCGACCGGTTTGAGTCCGAGCGACCAGGCCGCTTTGCCGGCAAGCGTTTCGAGGAGTGTCACGGCGCTCGACTTTATGACAAGCCATCTCCAAGACCAACCCAGTGTTGCGACAACATCTATCACGAGGGCGTGTTCTGCTGAGAAAGATCCGCGCGGCGACACAACTCGTCGGGGTTGCGCAACCCCGTGCGTGTATCGGCCAACCCTTCGTGTTGCGGCACGCGGTGGTGTTCCGACAACTACCATGCGTGACCAACAACCCGGCGTTGCAACAACCTCACCTGGCGGTGCAACCCAGCGTTGCAACAACCCCACCTGGCGATGCAACACCACGTTGCAACCAAGCAAGTCGCGACCTCGCTACCCACGGCCGAAATCATCGTGGTGGCCGGCCGACTCAACAACACCTTGTATACGCAAACAATTGCCCTCGCCGCCGCGGCCCACCAAACCGACCAGCCGACCAGCAAAAACACGTGACCTAGCGCGTAGCCCCACCCAGCCCCGCGGTGCTGCACTTCCCGAATGTCAGTATTCGGAAGAGACCTACTCGCCATGCTCGTGCGCATCTTGGACCGCCGCGGGCTCACCTGGACCGAGGCGACCGCCGAGCTACCCCGCGCCGCCCGCAGAAGCCTGCGTCGACACGCCAAAACAGGCTTCAATCCAGCCCTCGACACCTTCTTTGCATTCCTGCGTGCCCACAAACTCCTATTCTGCGGCGTCGATCGTGAAGAGCACCTATTGGCATTGGTCGAGCGCCTCCTACGGTCCAAGCGCCTCTCACAGCGCTGCCTCGGCCGAAAGTGTGCATTTTCCAGGGGCACCCTCCAAAGGTTCATCCAGGGCAAAACCGTTCACATCCAGCCGATCCTCGAGCTGTTGGAAGCCCTCGGACTCGAAATCACGATTTCACCGACGCGAAACCTCCTCCCAGTGAAGTGATCTCCCTCGTTCCCACAAAAGTTTTTGATCATCACCACCGAGACTGCACATGGCTCAATATTTGGTAACCGTGGCCCAATATCTGGTAACCGTGGCCCAATATTTGGTAACCGTGGCTCAATATCTGGTAACCGCAACGCGACATCGACCAACAACTAGCATTCGAGTGGCCTAATATTTGGTAACCGTGGCTTAATATCTGGTACCACGATTTCGACCGTGGATCGATATTTGGTAGTTGCGGCCCAATATTTGGCACCTGAATTAACGCCATCACGTCTGCTACAGACATATCGATGGCTAGCTACCTCATCATCAAGAGTGTATTTG
>CAZUPD010000223.1:0-1090 GCA_964621785.1 uncultured Nannocystaceae bacterium | reverse complement strand
ATCAAGACTGCGTTCTCGACGGACGTAGTGCGGCTAGGACCAAAGAACCAGCAGGAGATTTACCGCCTAGCGAAAGAGCTACGAGATGGCGGCATGAATCGAGCGGAGTTCTACATCAATGAGAAGCTCATCAAGTTTGATACCCCTCCCGCACGGCTTGCACTCCCAAGACCCGCACCGGGCGAGCAAGACCCACCTGAGAAAGACGTGCCGGCTGAGCAGCATCTGAGCTCTGAGCAGTCCTCTCCAACTTCTGATGAGGATCCGAGCGCATCATCAGTCCTCGCCCACGAGGACACAGAGCATGCGAATCACTCGCAGGAAGCTCCAAAAGACGAGACGAGATCTAAAGGACAGGTCGATCACTCCGCACATCCGAGCCCTTCGGTACCACCCATGAGTCACCGGACCGTCCAGCCCCCCGCACAAAGTCAACACCTTTCCTCGAACGGGAACCCAGCAACAAACGGGCATCCCGTGGGCCATCCTCTTGCGAATCACATTCACCCTACGCAGGGCCATCAAACACAACCGAACGACTACCACCAACATCCGACGACTGCGTACCGAGCCCCACCGACGGGTGGCCACCAAATACCAATGAACAGCCACCAACATCCGACGGCGGGATACCACGCCCCGCCCACGAATGGCCATCAAGCAAACGCCTACCAACATCCTGCTGGGAACCAAGATCCATCCACGAGTGACCATCACGTATCGAATGGACATCAACCCGACGGCTATCGCTACCAGATCTCTGGTTTCCAAGGGCCATATCAACACTACGGCTACCACCATCCGCCGCAGCAGTACGGGCAACCTCCGGTAGCGAGCTATCCGAACGGGCAGCAACCGAACGGGCAGCATCACCCCACACCGGGTTACCAACCTCCCCCGAACGCCCATCAGCCTCCCAGCGGCCATCAGCATCTGAATGGCCACAACTCACCGAGCGGCCACGAGTCCCCGAACGGACACCATTTCCCGAATACCCATACCTTCCCGAACGGCCAGCCCCCAAACGAGGCGCCGCACAGCCACACCCCGCACCAGCGCCCCTTCAACACAGGCGACATCATCATGCTCC
>CAZUPD010000222.1:0-10347 GCA_964621785.1 uncultured Nannocystaceae bacterium | reverse complement strand
TTTTCTTAGCGACCTTCTTGGAGGTTTTCTTAGCGACCTTCTTGGAGGTTTTCTTAGCGACCTTCTTGGAGGTTTTCTTAGCGACCTTTTTCTTTGCGACCTTCTTTTTGGCCGAGGTCTTTTTCTTTGCGACCTTTTTCTTTGCGCCGCTCTTTTTGGCAGAGGCCGTTTTCTTTGCGGCCTTCTTCTTTGCGACCTTCTTTTTGCTTCGCTTCGAAGTCTTGCGCTTCACGGATGGTGCAGATCTGGACGAGGCAGCCACAGCACGGGTTGTACGTGATGCTGCGGCACCGAGGCAACAGATGGCGTGCAGGCGAATGTTCTGCGAACCCCTCGCGGTCCCGGAACGCTTGTTACACTCCCGGTGCTATGGCTTCGCGGACGATCGCCCATTCGGTTGACAAGGTTGCCGGTCCTCCTCCGAACCTCCCCGCGCTCGAGCGGGCGCTCGCACAGTTGCGTCGGCGGTTCCCTGGAGCCGTGTTTGAACGCTACCTCGACCGTGTGCCGCGGGTCGCCACCGGTGCTCATGTGGCCCCGACGGCGGCTTTGATCGGTGATGTCCAAATCGGTGAAGATGCCAGCATCTGGTACGGATGTGTGTTGCGCGGCGACGTCAACCGGATCGAGGTCGGTGCCCGCAGCAACCTCCAGGACGGGACGGTGGTCCACTTGGGCGACCGCGACCCGACGATCCTCGGCGAGGATGTGGTCGTCGGACATCGGGCGGTATTACATGGCTGTACAATCGGTGCGCGTACACTGGTCGGGATCCAGGCGACGATTCTCGACGGGGCGACGATCGGAGAGGGCAGCGTGATCGGCAGTTGTGCGCTGGTGACCGCCGGCATGGAAATCCCACCACGTAGCCTCGTGTTGGGCGTTCCCGGCAAAATTCGTCGGACGTTGGGTTCTGAGGCCGGGGAGTTTCACCGCGAACTCGCGGCCAAGTACACGCGGCTGGTTCACAACTATACGTTCGGGTGATTGAACCCGTTCGTGTTCGACCTACCCGGTCGTGTCGGTTTCGGTTTCGGTTTCGGCGTCGGTTTCGGCGTCGGTTTCGGAGTCCGTTTCGGTTTCGGAGTCGGTACCGGCCTCGGAGTCTGTGTCCGTGTCGGTCGCATCGGATGTGGTGTCCGAGGTCGTACCCGAAGTTGTTGTGTCTACAAGTTGTTCCTCACACACGCCGTCGGCCGTTCGGCAGCGCAGATCCCCACAGCAACCCTGGTGGTCAAAACACCAGCTTTGGATATCGTTGGGGACGGCGATGCATGATGCGGGTGGCACACAACTCGCGGGGCCTCGCGACCCGCCGGGGCCGGGCTCCGGATCGAGCACATACGGCGCGACACAGACATCGTCGGTCTCGCATTCGGAACTCATTTGGCAGGCATCTGTCTCGGTCTCGGTGACATCTGTGTCGCCGGTCTCGGAACCGCCGGAACTCGATGCCGTCGACTCGGTTGTTGTACCGCCCGAGGTGTTGCACGCGAGGGCGCTACAGGCGATCCAAACGATCAGACCTCCGCGTGTTCGCCAGGTACTTGCACCTGCAAGCAAGTGATCCGCCCCTCGACGGACGGTTGCCATGACAACCCTCGCAGCGAAACCGTGGCGAGACATCCGGGCTGGGCGGGGGCAAAAACCGGGAGGGTGCACGGCGGCAGGGTACCACGGGGCGGGTGGCTTCCACCGTGTTCTCCGCGGCTTTGGTGCCATGCGAGCAGCCCGTGGTTTTTCTCGACACGCCCCCTCGCTTGCCGATCTTGCGTTTCGCAAATCTCCGGTGCAGCTGCGTTTTACAAACCGCATCGCCGCCCAAATCTTCGGCGCGAGGGGACGCGCGAGAAAAACCACGGGCTGCAGGACGATACAGGGACTCTCGATTGGGTGAGTTCGCAGTGTCGGACCCCGTACCTGACTGTTGGACCCGGCTGTATACTCAACCGACTGTGCACGCAATCGCCTACTCGATACCCGCATTTGGCCTGCTCATCGGGCTGGAGCTGTGGCTCGCCCAACGAAAACGCCGGCATCTGTTCCGTTTTGGCGATGCTGTCTGTGATATCAGCTGTGGGATCGGCCAGCAGGCGCTCGGGATTTTTATCGCCGCAGCTACGCTGGCGGTTTACCTGTGGTTCTACGAGTTTCGCCTAATCGAGTTTTCAGCGGACAGTTTGTGGACCTGGGTGTTGGCGATGATCGGCGTCGACTTTGTCTACTACTGGTGGCACCGGTTGAGTCACGAGTGCAACCTGTTGTGGGCGGTCCACATCGTCCACCACCAATCGGAGGACTACAATCTCGCGGTCGCCCTGCGCCAGGCCTATATCTCGGGCCCGACGGCGATCTTGTTTCATGTCCCATTGGCCCTGTTGGGAGTGCCACCCGCTGTGTGGTTGCTCAGTCGCGCAGTCAACCTCCTGTACCAGTTTTGGATCCACACGGAGCTCGTCGGCAAATTAGGTTGGTACGGCAAGCTGTTCAATACGCCCTCGCACCACCGGGTCCACCATGCCATCAATCCCCAGTACCTCGACCGCAACTACGCCGGTATCCTCATCATCTGGGATCGGCTCTTTGGCTCGTTCGAGCCCGAACAGGAGCGTCCGGTCTACGGCACGACCAAACCGCTCCAGAGCTACAACGCGGTGTGGGCCAACGTCGACCACCTCGCCAATATCGCCCGCAAGGCCGCCGGTGTCCGCGGCATCGGCCAAAGGCTTCGGGCGGTGTTTGATCATCCGGGGTGGAGTCCTGGCGAGGAGGAGCCGGGCCTGACAAAGATGCAATTACAAGAACGCCGGGAGCGCAAATACGATCCAAAAGCCCCACGGTGGTTGCAGATCTACGTGGCGTTGTGGCTGCTTGCAGTCAGCGGGGCCGTGATGGCCTTGCTGATTGCATATGCACAAATGCCAACGTGGGCGAGTGTCAGCGCTGTAACGCTAATCGTACTGACGACCGCCTGTTGGGGAGGTCTGTTGGAGCGCAAACGCTGGGCCTGGTTGGCCGAGGGCAGCCGCCTCGTGGCCTGTGGCGTGTGGGCGGCCGCCTGGTTTGTGAGCTGATGCTCGGCTCGTTGCAGCTCTTGTAGCAGTGGCTGGAAAATCGCGGTCTCAATGGGTGCCGGGACCTAGACCGCTCAGCCAGGTTTCAAACGCACTCCGAGGTTCACTCGCCGCCAGTCGATACGACACACAGATGCCGTCGACCCTCGTACTGATCACCGCTGTACCCTTTGTCCGCAGCTCAACATGGCTCGCAGTCTGTTCGATGAGGGTGCGGACGTGGGCCCAGAGTTCGGCAACCTGCGGGGGCACAAGCACGCCGCGTCGCGGTGCACCGCCACTGTACAACCCACTCGAGCTTCGCTCGGGTGTCATTGGTGTATATTCAAATTGGATCACGCCGGCTTGTGATGCGACAACCGCATAGTGATTGTTGCACCCGTCGGTGAACGCGATCGACCACGGTGGCGCAGGGGTCATGGCGAGATGCCAAACCCTTCGATCGCAGCGCGCAGATCCTCGGGAATTGGCCGGGAGCGGCGGTGTCGAGGACTTTGCGGATCCATATCGAGGACCGCACATACGGTCGCTCCGGTGAGTCGCGGAGGGTCTTGGGGGGGATCGTTATGTCCGCGTACGCGGTAGCCAAAACGGATCGAAGCGTTGCCCACGTGTGTCACCCGCAACTCGACGTCGATCACCTCGCCCATGTGGCACGGCACGCGAAAGTCGGCCTCGGTGTGGACCGCCGGGAACCCGAGTTTGCGTCCGTGGATCAGCTCAGCGTAGGGCAGGCCGAGGGTGTCGCCAAACCACGTCTCCATAGCTTCGTGGAAGAAGTGGAAAAACCGCGGGAAGTAGATGATTCCGGCGGGGTCGCAGTCGCCAAAGCGGACCGGCACAGGGTGGATGTGGACTGCAGTCGACACGGCGGGAGTGTATGCTCCGCCCATGTCCCTGGTCGAGTACAGCACAAAAAACGGCATCGCTACCCTCACCCTCACCGTCCCCCCGGCCAACTGTTACTCCTACGAGATGATGCAGGCCTTCGACGCGGCGATTTTAAAGGCCCGTTTCGATCCGGAGGTACACGTGTTGGTGGTCACCGGTGCGGGCGAGAAGTTCTTTTGCGCAGGTGCGGACATCAGCATGCTCAACGGCGCCGATCCGGTGTTCAAGTACAACTTTTGCCTGCACGCCAACGAGACAATCTGTCGTTTAGAGCAGACGCCCAAGTTGGTGATCGGCGCGCTCAATGGCCACTGTGTCGGTGGTGGCCTCGAGGTCGCGCTGGCCTGCGACATTCGAATCGCGCGCAAGGGCAGGGGAAAGTGTGGGTTGCCAGAGGTCAAACTCGGGGTCTTGCCGGGCACCGGCGGGACCCAGCGTCTGACCCGGATCGTCGGCAAGGCCAAGGCGATCGAGTTGATGGCCACCGGTGCGACCTTTGGGTTTGAGCAGGCGCAGGCGTTGGGGCTGGTCAGCGATGTGTGGGAGACCGCCACGATCGCTGAATTTCAGGATAAAATACATGCCTATGCACAAAAATTCACCCCGCCCCACGCGGCTTCGCAAGCGGTCGGATTGATCAAGCGGGCGTGCCAGACAGGCGGTGACTTGAGTCTTCAGGATGGACTCGCACTCGAACGTGAGCTGCAACAGCGTCTGTTTACGGGCAAGGATGCTGCCGAGGGAATTGCGGCCTATGTCGACAAGCGCGAGCCGGCATTCTCGGGCACCTGACGTACACTTGATTGTACATGCATCGGGACGACGTGGGCTCTCGCGATGAGTCACGCGTCATTGATGTCCGCCCAGATTGCGGCCTTTATGATGGGTGGGGGCGCTAGTTGGCAGTGTACGGCTCGCCATCCCACGCGGGCGCCACCAGTCGCCGGCGGCCATCTTTTGACTTGGCGACCTCGGCCGCGTCGAGGCCGACGCGGTCCCACAACTGGCAGGTCACCTGTTTGTGTTTGGTATCCAACGCCTCGCAATAGTTTGTGTACTTACACCTTCGGACCTCGGCCCCGCGTCCAAGTCGGATCTTGCGAAACCAGTCGGGGTCGGCCAGTGATTGCCTCGCTGCGGCGACAATATCGGCCGCTCCTTCGGCTAGGATGGATTCGGCGAGCTCAAAACTATTGATCCCGCCTGCGGCGACCACCGGAGTGTCGAGACCGCGTTCGCGGATCGTTCGTCGGATCGCGGCGGCGAGGCCCCTGTTGCGTGCGAATGGCCCGCGTTCGTCGGAGTAGACCGTCGGCATGCACTCGTAGCCGCTCGGGCCCGTGTACGGGTAAACCGCCTCGCCGACCTTGGGTTGCTTTGCGTCGTCGAACTTTCCCCCTTTGGACACCGAGATGAATTCCATGCCCTCCTCGGCGAACCGACGGGAGATTGCACATGCATCTTCAATGCGGTTGCCCCCGGCGATGACCTCGTCTCCCAGCAGGCGGCATCCGACCACGAAGTTGTCACCGACCGCGTCGCGGACCCGTCGATACACCTCGAGTGGGAGGCGCAACCGACCCTTGAGCTCACCCCCATAGCCGTCGGTCCGCGTGTTGGTCCGCGACAAAAAACTCGCCATCGTGTAGGCGTGGGCGTAGTGGAGCTCCACCCCATCAAATCCGGCAGCTTGCGCACGTTTTGATGCAGATGCAAATAATCCGGGCAAGGTTGTCGGCAGTTCCCGGATGTGTGCGAGATGAAGGTCGTTGACCTGTTCGCGGTATCCCATCTGCAAATCGCGAAGCTCGCGCTTGTCGAGGATCCGCTCGTGATACTCGGGGTGGTCGAGCATGAGCCCGGCGAGTTGTGTCTGGGGCGCGTGCTGAAGGTCCGTCCCGCAGAGGCTTGAGAGGCGCGAGCGCTGCTCCTTGCTAGGTCGCCAAAATCGATGGAAAAATTTTTCTGCCGGCGGCCTGCGTTTGACGGTTAAAAAATCGATCAGTTGGATGAACAGGCGCGTGCGTCCGCAGCTCTTTGTGTGTACAAGTTTGACGAGTTCGGTCAGCCCGGGAACAAATCGGTCGTCGCCGATCCGCAACAGGGGGCCGCTCGGGATATCGCGGATACCCGTCGCTTCGACCACGATTGCCCCGGGCTGGCCCTCGGCAAATCGACCGTACCAGTCGAGGACATCCCGGGTGACGAGGCCGTCTCCGGTCGCACGCCAAGGGACCATGGCCGGGACCCATGTACGCTCATGTAGATGCAACGGACCATAGTGCAGTGGCGAAAACCACCGGCTGCGCTCGGCCTGTTCGCGAGTCGGCCAGCGGGTGTTGAGGACAGGATGTCGGATCCGCTGGGGAGGCGTCCACATGTGTCGGGAGGGTAACGGAATTTCGGCTGGCGTGAACCGTTGATCCAAAGGTCATGGGGCCCAATCCATACGCCGCGGCCTGGAAATTTCGAGAGACCCCAGCTTGACAGGTTCAGATCGAGTATTTGGCGGCCCATGGATTATCTCGACGCTCCTGGGCCACGGGCTGCGGCCGGGGGTGCTCTCTTGCCGGCTTCAGGCTCGCGAATCGTCGCGTAGCGCAATTTGGGCTTCACGAACCGAGACGCGACAAACGTCGGCGTGAGTCACTCCCAATCTCTTGCCTGGGATTTTGGTGAGAACGAGGAGGATTGAACCCAATTGTTGCAAGGACATAAAACCCAGCGCGCTCCGTTCCAAAATTTGCAAATACATATTCATACTCCTTGACGGCCGACCGGCATCGTTTGGACTCCTGATGACTTTGCCTTGGGGATTTTTACGCGCTCGCCCTGTCGCCCGTGTGGGCACTGGCTACGTATCTCTACACGTCGTGCTCCGACCCCACGTTTGAATCGTGGATCGGCTTGCGGGTTTGTCGGTGTCTGGAGACATTCGCTGGGAGCGATTTTTTTCGTTTATTAAACATGTCTTTTAAGACATCTTCGCTCGAAGAGGTTGCGATGAACAAAACGAGTTTGATGCAGTTGGTACTCGGTGCCTGCGTGATGGCAGGTGGGTGTAACAATCCAGAGGAGGAGGGGTCGGCCACGGACAGCGAAACGACCGGCGAAACCTCGACGACGACGGATACGACCACGACGACCGATGGCCCGACGACAACTGCATCCGAGACCGACCCGACTGGTGGGAGTGAGACCGAGGGCGAGACGTCGGAGACGTCGGAGACCCTAGAAACGGAGTCGGACAGCGAGACGTCGGACAGTGAGACGTCGGACAGCGAGACGTCCGACTCCGATACGGAGACGACCGAGGGGCCGGGATTTTGTGGCGATGGTGCGCTCGATCCCGGGGAAGAGTGTGATGACGGTAACGACGATAATTCGGACAACTGTGTCGAGGGATGTGTCGCGGCGAGTTGCGGCGATGGATTTGTCGGACCTGGGGAAGCCTGTGACGATGGCAACACAGATGATGGTGATGAGTGCACGTCGCAATGCGCGTTGGCCTCGTGTGGAGACGGAAACGTACAGATGGGGGAGGCCTGTGATGATGCGAATGACGACGAGACCGATGCGTGTCTGAGCACCTGTGTCGAGGCGAGCTGCGGCGACGGATTTGTGTATACCGATGTCGAGACCTGTGACGACGGCAACGCCGACGAGACGGACGCGTGCACGAGCCTGTGCGCGGCACCGGCCTGCGACGATACGATCCAAAGCGGTTTGGAGACCGATGTCGATTGCGGCGGTCCAATGTGCACCGGCTGCGAGATCGACCAGGTCTGTTCGGAGGGCGTCGACTGCCTGTCTGGCAGCTGCGATATGGGTTTATGTGTACTTGCACCGAACTGCGCGGCGATTTTAGAGGCGGACCCCGAAGCGACGGACGGTGTCCACAGTATCGATCCAGACGGTCAGGGCCCGATCGAGCCGTTTGATGCGTACTGCGATATGACGACCGACGGCGGCGGGTGGACGCTGGTTTTGCGGGCGGCTCCGACCGACGGAATCTTCGATTTTTGGTCCGAGCACTGGGAGACCGAGTCCGTGGTCAACGAAACGGTCACCGATCCCACCGATCCGTCGGATGGCAAGTTCCCGGCCTACAACCATGTTGAGGCCAACGAGATCCGAGGGTGTCTACAGGATCCGAATACAACCGACTACGGATGTAAGATCTATCCCCTGCCACAACCGACAACGACACTCGATCTGTTTGCAAATACAGAGATTGGGTCGGATGTGTCGATGAAAGGCCTGTACTTCACCGAGGAAAACAACGCAAAGCTCGAGTGGCTGACGATCCAAGGGCGCAGCGTCAACGAGGCGTCGATCAACCCCAACTACATCGAGGTTGGGATCAACATCGATGACGACCAGTCGTGCTACGACGCGAGGGTACGGTTTGGGTTGGTCCTCAACAACGAAAACCACGTCGGCACGTTGAACGATGCCGCCGGGTTTGGCACGTCGTCGTATTACACGTCGAGCTGCGATATTCCCGATGGCCAGGATGCCCCGTGGCGAACGGCCTGCGGGTTTTCAGCGGGCCCAAATATCTATCACACGGCCGGACAAATCTGGGTGCGGTAGCCGTTTTTCGGTCACGCGTCGCATACCCGGGCGCCGCATCTCGCCAAGGTCGAACGCCGATCATCGGTTTTCTGTGGTTGCGAGGTGCCCGCGGGATCCGAGCGAGACTCGCCCGGTGAGACGAATTTTTTAAAAATTGCGGGTGCATGCAAACGGGGCGTTTTTTTAACGTTTGTACTTGCACTGATCTCGACGCGGGCGAGTGAAACGGGTTCGGGGTGCAAGCTTTTTTGGAACATTTGACCGGCACTCGTGTCATGATGGGCCATGATCCGCGCCTGTTGCGTCTGTCTCCTCGCCGCCGGCCTGTCCGCCGGATGTGCCGGGCAGTCGAGCTCGACCACGCCGCCAGCTGCTCCGGTGTTTGAACTTCCGCCGTTGCCGGGACCGCCCGAGGAGCGCCCGAGTGCGGTGACGTTGGAGCAGGCCGAAGCGGCGATGGAAGCTGGCGATCCGGCACGGGCAGTCGCCCTCTATGCGCGCTTGCTTGCCCAGGTCGAGGGCCCGCGGGCCGATGACACGCTGCGCCAAGCCTATCCCGGGTGTGCCCGTGCGCTCGAGCAGATCGGCGACTTCCAAGCGGCGATCCGGATGTACAACGCCTACCTCGATCGCTTTGCCGCCGCCGACGAGCGAGCCGAAATGTTTGCCCGCCGCGGGGCCTGTGAAGCCGAGGTCGAAGATTGGCCGGCATCAGCCCAGAGTTTTGCCGCGGCCCGTGGGGCCGGGGAGCTGCTGGCCTCGGCGCAGGTCGAAATGCTGGCGCGCGAGGGGTATGCCCTGCACGAGGCCGGGGACGACACCACGGCTCGAGAGCGGCTGCGCGAGGCGGACGCGGTGTTCGAGGCGGCCCAGCGAAGTCGCAGCGAACGCTTCAGCAACTACTACTTCGTCGGGATGGCGAGGTTTTATTTGGCGGCCAGCTATCACCGGGCGTTTCGCAAAGTCGAGTTGCAGCTGCCCGAGGCGCAGATGGAAAAGAGCCTCGCGCGCAAGCTCGAGCTGCTGCAACAAGCCCAGGACGCCTACAACCACACGGTCGAAGCCCGGCACATCTACTGGGTGTCCGCCGCCGGTTTTCAGCTAGGCAGCCTGTTCGAGGAGTTCTACGACGCACTGATGCACGCGCCGGTGCCCGACTGGCTCGACGATTCGCAGCGCAAGATCTACTACGAGGAGTTAAAGAAGCAGGCGCGCCCGGTGGTGACCAAGGCGATTTGGGTATTCGAGCGCAACCTCGAGGTGGCGCGCAAGTTGGGCTACGAGAACGCGTTTACCGAGCAGACGCGAGAGCGTCTGTCGGGCTTGCAGGCGATCTTGTTGGCAGGTGATGCCAGCTGGGGACGCCCCGACGCCCGACTTGTGCCGACCACGGGCCCCGAGACGTCGCAAGAGGCTCCGGCCAGTGAGCGCAAGTTGTTCGTCCCCGAGCCGACCTATCTCTAACCTTCGCGGGCTCGACCGAGCGATCTCCCCTTGTGGTGCTCCCGGTCAAATTGACCAGTGAGATGGGCCACGGGTCGCAGGAGGCCGCGCGCTCCAACTTCGTACGCGGGCGTTTCGGTGGCCTTGGTCTCCTGTCGAGCACCCGTCAGACGGCAGTATTACGACGTGTGATGGAGCCTGTAGGTGCCTTGACACTGCTCTAGAGCGGGAGCTATACACCGCCTCCAACTCAGGTGGGCCCGGCGATACCCACCGACAGGAGAGACCGCAAACGATAAGCCACAAGCTGGCGTAGCTCAATTGGTAGAGCACCTGATTTGTAATCAGGCGGTTGCGGGTT
>CAZUPD010000221.1:0-10556 GCA_964621785.1 uncultured Nannocystaceae bacterium | reverse complement strand
ACGACAGCGTGAACACCGCGTTCGAGGGCCGAGAGCTGTGGTCGCATCGCGGTTCCACCGTAGACCGGAAGTACGTCTACGGGGGTTTCGGCGGCGAGGCGCACGAGCTCTTCGCAAACTTGTTTGGCCAGTTCGCGGGTCGGTAGCAACACGAGTAACTGGACGCCGGTCTCACTCGCAGGTCGCGGGTCGAACCGGGCGGCCAGCCAAGGGATGCAAAAAGCACCAGTCTTGCCGCTTCCGGTATGGGACTGGACAAGCACATCTTCACCGGCCGTCATCGGCCCAAGGCAATGTGACTGTACAGGTGTTGGCCGCGTCCAGCCCATCTTCGCGATCGCCTGGAGCATGCGATCGGGAAGACCCAGTTCATCGAAGGATTCCGGAAGCTGATCTTCGCTCGCCGAGCCTTCAGGAGTTTCGTCCGATTGTTCGATCTCGGATCGAGAATCTTCAGCAACAGGTTGCGCGTCGATCGAAGTTTCGGCCTCGACCGACTGCTCCGCGCGGGGCTCATGCGCATTGTCCACCGGGGCCTGTTCGGCCGATCCGGGTAGGTCATGCGTCTGTGCAGCTTGCGATTCGGGGTGGGAAGGAGCTTCCTCGGGGGCGGTTTGGCTGGTTGTGGAAGCGGAGGTTAGGTCATCGGAATCACCGTCCAACTGTGTGTCGGACGAAGTGGGGTTCGCCATTGGAACATCCTATAAATCGAGAAGTCGCTCAATCGCCGCGGATTCCGCTGCACTCCTGTCGTTGAACTCGTTGTACATGCGTCGAATTTCATGGATCTTCGCCTTGAGTTCAGGGTCGGTCGCGGAACAGCGCGTCTGAGTATCCTGGAGGAGGTTGGAGAATTTGTGCTTGCCCTTGCGAGCGCGTTCGATTCGCACGCGCGGGGCCTGTTCGATCAGGCTCACCAAGCGATCGCGGACGAGGTCAATTCGGTAGTCACAGTCGAGGTTTTCGACAGGCCGTACCAAGAGTTGTTGTGCGAGTCCGAGGTAGAGACCGACAACGATATAGGCGATTGTGGCCAGTGACCCAGCCACCCGTACCCATGTGAAGAAACGGCCGCGACGTGGTGCTTGGGAGGGTTTCAGTGCGCTGCGAGTGTCCCAGGTTCGCGCGGGTCGGTCAAGCGAGCGGGCGTGATCTGCCCGGCTATCTCAGCGGGTTTTGGCACGTGTAGCGAGCGTTTGGACGGGCCCCTTCGCGCTCGCGGGGGATCTGCCCCTTTGTTCGGCCATGCTCTGACTCCTGGAAGCCGGTTGCCATCAACCTCGCGAGCTATAGGTCACAAACCCATCTTGGTCGGGGAACAGATCGGCGTCGCCGAAGACGAGCTGCCGGATTCGGCAGCCGCGTCCTTCCGAACCGTAGCAAGTCGTCGCGCTATTGAGGTCGAGAGGACTATTCTCGAACATAAGACCCTCCCAGCTTCCGCGGTCGATCGGCGTGACCGATGCGCTGCGGTCGATGTTTCGCAACTCCAGGGTCGCCAACCGACCTTCGGTCAGCAGGGGGTTGAGCTCCGCTTCGGGCACACCATCCTCGCGGATGTTGACCTCGTCGGACTCGAGGCGAAGATCGACAACGAAGACTTCGGATGGTGCACCTTGGCTTCCGATCGCGGGGAAGGCCGAGAGCAAGTAAACGCCGGGATTGACAGGCAGTGTGAACTCGCCGTTGGCAAACGTTTGCGTGCGGTAGACGTAGGGACCGAGGACGGTGCTGCCCTCTTCGCTGGCGAGACGGATCCGCTCGGCGACGACCTCGGCCTCGCGGGAGATCACGCATTCGCTGGACTCGGTACACAGGGCTTGTTCGGGGCGGACCTTGCCGCGCAACTGGACGCGGTAGTCGAGCAGCGCCATCTCGGAGAGCTCGGTCGTTTGCGGTGTGATCGCCACGGTCCGCAGGGTCGAGCGAAAGATCGAACCGACCTCGGGTTCGATGCGCACGTCGTAGGTCAGCGGCTCCTCAACTTGCCCGGGGGACAGCTTGGCGGTGTACTTGGCGATCATCTCGTCGTAGGCGGCCGATCGGTTGAACCGGACGGAGGTGACTTCCTCTTACGGGTCGCTAAAGCTGTACAGCGGCAGACAATCATAGGTATCCCAGTTGTCCCCCGGGGTATCGGGCACCGTAAACGTCCCGACAAATGTCGCGCTGACATCCGGCGCGCAGCTCTGTTCGGACGGCGGCTCCGGATTTTCACCTTGCAGGCAATTGACGTGGCAGCAGACGAAGTCTTGGACGTTGAGTTGATTGCGCTGACCGACCGACTTGGGTTGGCCGGTGGGGACAAACGAAATGTCCTGGGCCGGGAGCCAATTGGGGAGGCACAGCGGATCGGGGAGCGTGAGGTCGGGAAGTAGATCGTTTTCCGCGTCTGGGGGGCCAAACTCCTGCTCTGCAGCGAGGTAGGTGAGGCGCGGGAGTCCGGTATCCGGCCCCGGCGTGACGGTGAACGCGAGGTCGAGTTTGGAAGATTCGCCGACCTTTGAATCGCAGTAGGTGTAGACGTTTGACGTGATCAGCAGGTTATCGGGTTGTACATCGATCTTCGCCGACGAGGTCGCCGTTCGCCCGGTCAAGTCGAGGGCACACCTGTTGTCCGCGACATTGCAAACCTGTTTGAGACCACAATCGGCGTCATCTTCACAGCTGCAACCGTCTTCCGGGCAGTTTACGACCGTCTTCGGGTCGGAGACCGGCGACACGTAGCGGACCGAGACACTGGCGATCTCGGGGGGTTCGATGCCGACGCCCAACACCCTGCTTGCGACGATGATGTTGCGCAGACACTCCTCATAGTACTCGAGATCGATGGCTTTGGCCTGTGCCTCTTCACCGACCATGGCATCGACATGTATTTGCCGATACACATTACTTTGGGGAATTTCGGATGCGCTCGTGGGGGCGAGCGTCACGACCACGGGTTGGTCGCTGCTGGTGTCCGTCGAGGTCAGGTGTTGCCAGGGGACAACAATTTTCTCGATCGGATCGTCGCCCTCTTGGACGACCGGAGGATAGTTTGCGTTGGCACTGGTCGCAGCCCGACTGAGTCGGGAATCCTGGGAAACAACCACCGTTCCCTGCAGGAGTTTGGGCTCATACGGGTTTTCGGGCGTGGCATCCTGCTTGGCGAAGAAACTGTGGGCGAGGACTTTAAACTCGAGGATCCCGCGGATCCCAGGGTAGGGAAAGCCGTCGCGGGTCTGGTTGTTTTTATTGAGGATGAAGCGCTCGGGAAAGCTGCTGCGGTCGATCGTGACGCTCGCATCGATACCCAGGACTTCGGCGGTAAAAGGTGTATCACCATCGACTCGGGCAATTTCGTTGATCACCAGTCCGACATCTTTGCTGTCGGGCAGGATGGCCTTGACACAATACCCTCCCTGTTCGATCGAGCAGATTTCTCCCGACTCGCAGTCGCTGTTGTCTTGGCAGTCAGGCTCGGGCGGGGTGACGGCCGACGAACACGCGCCTGCTATGAGTGCGAGTACAACTATTTTCTCGACACACTGCCGTGGGGCCCCGCGGGATCGGGTTACTCGTCGGGCTCGTTGGGGTCGGCGCATGTACACGAAATCCCGGCGTCAGAGGCTTTTGCGTGGTCGTAGCAGTAAAATAGATAGGTCGCCGTATCAAAGCTCGCCCCGCCGGCGAGGTCGGGCACTCCTTCGTGGGTAATTTCTTGCGTCCCAGCCGTGTCGACGGTTTGATCCGGCCCTTCGCTGTCGTACTCGATAACCTCGGTAAACCACGGGCGGTCGGTGACGATCAGGGTCAGGGTGTGATAGCCCTCGCTCAGAGGTGACCCTCCGGACAGGTTGCAAAAGTCAAACTTGGTCGTCCCACTTCCGAGTTGCAGACGTCGAAGCACGGGATCTGGGCGGCCAATCGGGAGATCGTCGGCAGGGAGGGGCAGTGGCGCAGGCACCTCAGCATCTGGATCGATGAACGCGCGGTAGCGGATCTTGTCGGTCGCCGGACGGGTCGGGTCGTAATCGAGGACGAGCGCGGCGTAGAGGGTGTCGTAGTCGGCACTTTCGGCGCCGTCACGATCTTCGAGGTACACCGAAAATGCGGGCTGCGCTTCCCGGTGGACCAGTCCCTCGGGACAGGAACAGTATTGGTAATCTGCGTTGGACGGGTCGAGGAACTTCGGCAGGACCGTCTCGGGGCTGCGCCCGGGTTGGGGGCAACCGTCGGAGTAGTCCAAGTCGACGCAGGCGAGGTCGGCCTGAGCCGAAAGAGTCATCGCATCGACGATCCGCACAGGATGTCGGTTGTCGCGGCCGGATTCGGTCGTTTGGATCGTGTCGGGGAGGATGCAGGCTGCGATGATCGCCGCGCCCGTGATCGCTATCCCGGCGATTGCGAGTGTGCGATGGGACAGGTCGGGAGCGGCGGGGGACATCAGCGAGCCTCTTTTTCAAGATGGCGGAAAATGGTTCGCGGATCTACCCCGAGGTCGCGCGCGGTCTTGGTTCGGTTGCCGTTGTTGAGCGCTAAAATCCGGTTGATGTAGCGGCGCTGCCACATATCGCGGGCTTCGGACAGGGGGATGACCTCGTCGGGGAGGGCCATCACATCATGACCATCGGCCTGTGGGCCCGTATCGCCGGATGCTTGGCCGCCGCCGGAGTCGAGCTCCAAATCCTTCGCGGTCAGCATCGGAGAGTCGGCCAGCACTAGGGCTTTTTTGATGTGATTTTCGAGCTGACGGATGTTCCCGGGCCATTCGAATCGCATCAGTGCACGGGTTGCCGTCGTATCGAACGCAGCCGCCGGATCGATTTTCACACCGTATTCCTCGGCGTAGCGGCTGACCAGATAACGGGCGATCAACAGGACATCGTCACCGCGCTCGCGCAGTGGCGGTAGATGGACGCCGATGACGTTGAGTCGGTGGTAGAGGTCTTCGCGAAACCTGCCCTCTGCGACTTCTTTGGTCAGGTCGCGATTGGTCGCCGCGACCACGCGCACATCGACACTGGTGGTTTTGGACTCGCCGACGCGTTGGACCTTTCGCTCCTGCAGCACCCGTAAAAACTTAACTTGTAGCTGCAAGGGAAGTTCCCCGACTTCGTCGAGGAAGATGGTGCCGTTGTGGGCAGCTTGGAACTTGCCGACCTGGTTGGACACCGCCCCGGTGAACGAACCTTTGATGTGGCCGAACAATTCGGATTCGATCAGGTTTTCGGGAATCGCCCCGCAGTTGACGGTGACAAACGGGCCGCTACCACGCGGCGAACGGTTGTGAATCTCGTGGGCGATGAGCTCCTTGCCGGTTCCGGTTTCGCCGGTGATGAGCACGCTGAGATCGGTTCCGGCAACTTTTTCGACCCGCTTGTAGACCTCGATCATCGCCGGGCAGGCACCGATGATCTGGCCAAAGCGAACCTGTTTGAGGCGCGTGGCGAGGTCGGCACTCTCGCTTTGCAGTTCGTTGAGCAACTTGGCGTTTTTGATGAAGAGTGCCGCTTGCCCGGCAAACACGCGCAACATCTCGAGGTCCGAGGACTTGAACAGATCGACGACGGAGTTGTTGCCGACATAGATCAGTCCCAGCAGGTCGCCGCGGACGATCAGCGGCACACACATCACGCTCGACAGCTTGAGGTTGATCACCGACATGCTGCTTTGGAACCTGCGGTCGTGGAAGGCATCGCTGATGATCTGGGGTTTGCGGGTGGTGATCGCCTCTTTGATAATGTCGTCTGAAAGCAGTTGCTGGGGGTCGTCGACCGGTTGGCGTTCCAAGTTGCGGGCGACCCGGATCGAGTACTCGCCCTCGTCTTCGGCCAGTACCAAAAACCCCTTGCTGGCGCGGGTGAGGGATACGACCTGGTCGATGAGTTCGTTGAGCAGGTCTCCGAGATTTCCCTTTGGTTGTAACAGCAACTCTGAGAACAACCGGAGTTTATCCATCGCCTCGACCTGTTGCAGGGCGGTGTCCTCGGGGTTGGGCTTGGCTTGGGTGGCGAGATCGTCGACGGCCGAGAAACAGACTTCGATGTCGCCGACCGTAAACACATCGCCGTGGCGCAACTCGTACGAGCGGGTCTTCTTGCCGCGGATGTAAAACGGGTTGCTACGGGCGGTCGACGTCAGCTTGTAGCGACCTGGCTCGTGCTCCAGCGTGCAGTGACTGGCAGCGACGCCCTTGCCCCCGAGGACGACGTGGCACTCGGGGGATGACCCAATGACGGTGAGGCGTTTACAAGTGGGAAGTGTTGCTGGGACCCGCTCGGGTCCCTGTACTGAAGATGCGGCATGGGCTTTTAGAATCGGAGAGACACGCCCATGCCACCGCCCCCTGGCAGGAACGTCGGCACGGGCCGCGCCTGGAGCTTATCACCACCGTTGCGTTTGTTTCGCCGCTTTCTCGGTTTTTTGCGCGGCGGAGGCCGGGCGTCCTTGCCCGATAGCTCGCTGCGTTTGACCCGGCGAATCTCCTGCGCCTTGTAGGGTTTGAAAAGGATCTGCGCGACGATGATGTCGGCCGCGAGGGCGCCGAGGATCGCCCAGCCAAACACCTGCTCGGTGTTGCGGACGCGGACGTAATGCGTCTCGCTGCGTCGACCATCGCAGTCGAGGATTCCGTCCTCGTTGCGGGTGCAGTTGATCCGGCGGTAGGCAAAGATACCGATGGCGAGACCGCCGAAGATCACCTCACTGGCCAAGAACGCTGCCCCGAGGCCGCGATTGCCATTGTAGAAATGGCCGACGCCAAACGGGACTAGGGCGACGGCCCGGTTGCGGGCGACGGTCTCGCGGACCTCAACCTCCTGCTCGCTGTAGGCTTTTTTCAGATCGATGTGTTCCTTCTCGAGTTCCTCGTAACGCTCCTGGAGGTCCTCGCGATCGGCGGCACAGGCCGCGCGTTCGGCCAGGCACTCATCGAATTGAACCTGGTCGCGCTGTGCCCGTAAATCGGCTGCCATCGAGTACAGGGAGGCGTTGTGGATCCCTTCGGGTGGCCGCCACTGCGGATCGTCGGCGAGCAGGCGATCGATGTATGTCGAAGCGAGTTGTGAGCGAAGGTCTTGGTCGAGGCTATCGTCGGAAAGGGTCGCGTCGGCGAGGTGGCGCAGGGCCTGTTCGTTGAGCACCGGGTCCTTGAGTTTGCGCCCGCCCTGGACCATTGGGTCGAGGATCCCCCGGACTTCGATCCAGTTGCCCTTTTCCCACGCGGCGAGGGCACTGTCGACGGCGACCTCTTCTTCGCTTTTGGGGGCCTCGGGGATCGGCGGTGGTGCGGCGTGAACCGGTGCGGCGGCTGTCGTCACTGCGACAGCGAAGGTCAAAGTGCGCCCGAGGCAACGGGCGTGATGGAAGGCGGACCGCACGTAGTCCGGGGGAGGCTATCTCGATTTGGGAATGGCGTCACCACCTCGGGTCGTTTGCCGATGCGCTCGACCCATCGCTCGGGAACGCAGAAAATCGAGAACATGGGGTGGTCGCGAGTCTCGGACGCAATCGCGCACGCGGAGCGTTGCAATTGCGAGGTGTGCGCGATCTCGTCGGTGAAAGTGACTTCGCACTCAGCCCGTTGGTTCGCGCCAGAAAATGTTGATACACCCAAATAAAAATGGATATACAAAGATTTAGTCGCGGGGCTGGAGCTCGACCGAAATCGGATTGTTGCCCGGGTAGATCGTCATTTTTTTGGTTTTGGGCTCGTAGCCCTCGGACTTGAACTTCAGCGTGAGCTCAGCAGAATCGTCCTTCATCCGGATGACGGGATACTTCTCGGCCAGACTCGTGCGCTGCGGTGGGCATCCGCCCGAGATGCACTCGACGGCGGTATTGGCTGGGAGACCACTAAATAGCAGCCGGGCGGGCTTGCGGCTGACGGTCTTGCGCACCACCTTCCCAGATTGACAGTCGTCACTGCGGATCGCCCACAGTCCGAGGTAGCGGGAGTTTGTCCCGGTTCCGACGAGTTGGACATTGGCGCTTTCGCGGTCAAACGTGATCGGAATCGAGAGGTCATCGATCTTTTGGACCCGACCGTCGACCATCAACTTGTGGTGCGCCCGGGCAGTCGAAAGCGGGATGCCGTCGAGTATCAATGTACATTCAGCAGTCGCGTGCTTGGGCTTGGGCGTATTGTGGTTGGGTCCGCGGATCGTCACCTTCGACTTGCCCGGCGGTTGCTCGGGTGCGGTCTCGGTCTCGGTCTCGGTCTCGGTCTTCAGCGGGGTCTTGGGCGTCGGCTTCACCGGCTTTTTGACGCCCGAAACGACGTAGTCGACAGTTTCAGGCTCGAGTACCGGCGGTTCTTCGGGGGCGAACAGACGCGACGCAATCGGTGGACTGAGGTACAGCCACATCCCGCCGGCGGACAACAGGCCGACACCGACCATCCCGGCGACACCGACCATCACGCTCTTCATTCTGCGTTCCCGCGTGCGCAGGCGGGAGAGCATCATGCGAGCCTGTTTTTGATCTTCTTCGAGCTCGAGGACACGACCCAATAGGCGGATTGCACGTGCACTTTGGCCACGTTTCGAGGCTTCGTCGGCGTGGTCCATCAACGCATTGCACACGCGCTTGTCGAGCTCTTGCACATAGGCGTCGCCGCGGGTGAAGTAACCTGTCACCTCGTCGTGCAGCGGCGGCACGCCGACAAATTCGAGGTAGTCCTCGAGGTCCGACGCAAGACTCTTGGCATCCTGGTAGCGATCGTCGGGATCTTGAGCCAGTGCACGTGCAATGATTTTTTCGAGGTCCTCGTCGACCAATGGGCAGATCGTCGCCGGAGGCGGGTAGTCGGCATCCATGATCCGATTGAGCACCTCGTGGGGATTGCGACCGGAAAACGGCAGGGCACCCGTGGCCAATTGGTAGAGCATGATGCCGACGGCAAACAGGTCGGTGCGGGCGTCGAGGGGTTTGCCGCTGATCAACTCTGGGGCCATGTAGGCCGGGCTACCGAGCAATTGACCCGTGAGCGTCAACTTCTGGGTATCGAGGATCTGGGCGATGCCAAAGTCCATCAACTTGAGCACACCGTCCTCGCGGATCATCACGTTTTCAGGTTTGAGGTCGCGGTGCACCACGCCCGCGGAGTGGGCGTGATGGAGGGCGACGCACAATCGATGGATGACCAATGCCGCGAGGGCAGGGCGCGGTCGCCAGCGGGTGTCGAGCCACTCGCGCAGGGTCATACCGTGAATGAACTCGGTGACGAGGTAGCTCTCTTCGACGTCTTCGCCGGAGTAATCGTAGATCTCGAGGATGTTCTCGTGACGCAGCTTGGCGACCGTCAGGGCCTCGCGACGCAGACGCATGCGCGACTCTTCCCGGGCGGCGAGGTGGGGGTGCAAGACTTTGACGGCGACTTCGCGATCGAGCACCGAGTCGCGACCGCGGTAGACAACCGCCATCCCGCCGTGGCCGACTTCACAAACGATCTCGTACTTGTCGAGCTTGGATCCGATGAGCGTGGACATGTCCCGTCCAGGTGAGAGGGCTCGGGTGCAGCAAAAACAAGTAAGGGAAGTGGGCCCGTGGAAGGTCTACAACAAATCACACGGGCGGTACGGCAATCGGTCGATGTGCAATCGCACAGACTCTGACCTGTTGTACGCACGAGTCTGCCGGAAGTTGGCGGCTGCGGACAAGTGGCGCATTTGTAGCGTTTTGAGCCTCGTAACCGGTGGTTTTCTCCCGCGCGCGCGTGTCGAGAAAATCCACAGGCCGCGAGCTGGGGGACCACCCGGCTCGGATGCCGGAGGCCTGCTGCAGGAGACACCCGGGGGGCCGGTATGGTAGTCGAACACTGTGCAGCCACGAGTCGTCGTCGCCTCGCTCGAGTTCACCGCGCGGAGGTTCCGTGAAACTCCCGCTAGCGCCGCAAGAGCCGAGTTTCCTGAGCTTCGGTGCGCGATGAACCGCGGGCGGCTTGGGTCGCGCACAGGGTCCCGTTTGACCGCGCGTGGTCGTGACACGCGCGGGAAAAGCCGGCAAATCGAGGAGGCGTGCCGCGGTGTCGCAGACTGATGGATCGACCGCCTCCGGCTCGCCGGTCGCCGATGCGGTCGCGTTGTTTGCCCAACGTGTCGCCGAGACCCCCGACGCACCGGCCCTGCGGTTTAAAGAAGGTCACACCTGGCGGGATTGGCAGCATTCGAGTCGCCAACTCGCGGCCGCAATGGTCGACCGCTATCAGATCTCCCCCGGCGACCGGGTGGCCATCATGGCCAAGACCCGGGTCGAGTGGGCGCTTGTCGACCTCGCGGTGGCCATGGCCGGCGCGGTCTCGGTGCCCTTGTACCCATCGATCGTAGCCGCTGAAATCGAGTTGATTCTGGTCGACAGCGACTGTGTGCTCGCGTTTGTCGACACACCGCATACTGCGGAGCGGGTGCTCGCCGCCGATTCCCGAGGTCGTCTCCGCGGTGTGCTCGTATTTGCCGACGATCCGGTGCAGGCCGATCCGATCCCTAAAACGGCGGAGGTCGGAACGTCGAAGGTGGTCGGGTTGGAAGCGGTGCGGACCCACGGCGCCCGTGTACTGGCAAAAACGCGGGATGAAC
>CAZUPD010000220.1:0-10756 GCA_964621785.1 uncultured Nannocystaceae bacterium | reverse complement strand
GCGTAGACATGACTCCCATTGTCCCGAAGGACACCCTCGAGAGCCTCGACAAGTACACACACAGCATCCTGTTCCATCGGTTGCCTGCGCTTGGGTGCCACAAATCGAACCTTGAATTCCGGCAGAGAGGCGACAAACCCCTGCTCATGGCCAAGTCTCAGCAAACAGAGCAGCTTCCGAGTGGCGGAAGCACCGTAGTGTGGTGAAGTATCGAGAAACGAATGATACCACTTTGTCAAATTCCCCGTCTGGATCTGATCGACCGGAGTAGATGACCATTGAGGCAGGATCCGCGACTGAAACACTGTCACGATATCCTTCCGAGTCGCCGGCTTCACACGCGCCAGCCACCCCGGACTCACCCGTTCCCACAACTCCCCAACCGTCAGACTCGCCCGCTCAGGCTGCACAGAAGGCCGCACAAGCGTCAGAATCTCATCGATCCGGGGATCCGGGGCAGGGGCCGGCAACACCCGGGACGGTGGCAACGGCTCGCCAGCCGCCTGCTCGATCTCCAGGAGTCGCAGCGCGGCAATCTTCCGAGCTGCCCGAACGGACAGTTGATGACCACGACCGATTGTGAGACGATGATCTTTGCCGCCAAGGACTCGGCGGACGAAGTAAACCACGCGCTTGGTCTTGGGTGTTTTTCGCACCCCGAAGCCGACGAGCCTGTCGGACATGAGCCAGCCGCCCGGCCGCAAGCGCCGAACCGCACCTTCCGTAATTCGACCTTTCACGCCTCAAGTAAGGACAAAAACACCGTCAATCTCAAGCTCAATTTCAATCTGCTCGATCCGACAGATTTGCCAAACATCCTCGGTTTTTACGCGTGTTCGCTCTGGTGCACCTTTCCGGCAAAAAGGTTCAGTTCCGGCCATGGAATGCATCAGGATACAGATACGGACTGAGAACGTGGGTGACGAAGCATTCGCCGAAGGTCTCGCCTGACCCCACGGACACTTCGCGGATCCCAAAACACAACCTCACCGAGACCGACCCAACCCCTCGAGTGGAACAGCCACCTCCGCAGCAGCCATATTACTCGCAACCCGAGCATCCGCCCCATCGACATGAATATACCCAAGTGTCGTCTTCGGATCCGAATGTCCCAGCAGCTTCTGAATCGCCGGAAGGGCCACTCCTTTCGCAGCCAGCAGTGAAGCCCACGTATGGCGCAGCGAATGAATCACTGGAAGTTTCCCGTACACGTCACGGAGGTTTAGTTTCGACACACCTTTTGAAGTACTTCAATAAGCACTGCGTAATGACATGTCCTCGAGGACTTGTACTCGGGAAGAAGGAGCCCTCGAGCGGCGCAATTCGTCTCGGCAACTCCACCGTATAATCGGAGATCGGAAATACTCTCCACCTTCTCGCCCTTGCGGACCTTTCGAATCACCTTCTGGGCAAAGTCGACCTCTTCGACGCGCAGTGAAACACACGCACCGGCCCTCTCACCGGTCGACAAGATCACAGCGATCGCCAGTAGCGAGTGCGTGGGGTCGGGCTTACGCAACCGCTCCGCAAGCTCTCCAACCAACTGTTCCCGCTGCCTTTTCGTCAAGCTCTCGCGCTTTCGCAACTTGTACCGCTTCGCTGTCACCTCCTCGATCGTCAGATCATCGAAGTACCCCACGATATTACGCAGGTAGCGGCGATAGTTTCGATCGGTCACTGGGTGTAGCCCGACAAACGTCATCTCGAATTCTGCGGCCACCTCAGCGACCGACATTGCCGGCAATTTCGTTGGTCGTACATGTAAAAGAATCTCCTCGAGAACGGCCCCCAGCGGGCTCTTATTCGCCACCTCACATCCGCGAAGATTCTCGACCTCCGCCAACCACTTCCTCGCCAGCGTCCTCGCCTCGCGGACTTTTACTTGCGGATACACCCCGATCGTTCGCCGGACATCCTCCGGCGACCGACTTGCGCACGAAGAACCGGATCACTCCGCGCTTCGCCGACTGCCTGACCCCGAAGCCAGGTAGCCTCGAACACATCTGGATTTCGCCCATCCGCAGTCTTCGGACGGAGGCTTCTGTGATCGGGGAGGGCACGAATCCAGGGTGCCATAGAACTCCTCGATTCGTCCCTCGAAGCGGACCGATTTCCGTTGAAATTTTCGTACTGTGCCCCTCACAAACGGCCTTGTGGCCGGGTTTTGAGGGGGGTAAGAAGCCAGGCGGGACTCGAACCCGCGACCACCCGCTGTAAAGGCGAAAAAATGTGCTGAGGCATTCTTGACAGAATGCGCAGAAAAGGTGCTCTACCTGACTGAGCTACTGGCTTCGTGAAGTGAGCCGAGTGGAATCGAACCACTGTCTCCGGCTTGAAAAGCGGAAGGTGCTGAGGCAATCTTGCCAGATTGCGCGGATGCATTCCGGCATCCTAACCACTAGACTACGGCTCACCTGCGCAGGATACGGTGATCGGCGGCCAGACACAAGCCGAAATGTTCCCTCTTCGTGTGCAGTTCATGCTCGTTTGAGCAGGTGTCGCGGGTTTCTGAATTCATTTTTAACAACGTTCTTCCGCTTGACTCCGCTTTTCTCTGGACGCTAGCCACCGCTCTCGAGGCATAGTTCGGCCACCGTGGGATTTCTTAATCCGGCTCGATTTCCTTTTGACGCGCGCGTCTGGATGACACTCCCGTTCGCCGAGCGGGTTCGGCAGTCCTGTCTCGCGTGGGCGACACAGGGGTACGGAACACCGACAGTTGGTTACCTCTTCTACATCCTGAAGTTGGGCTTGTTTTTTGGCCTGTGGGTTGTGTCCTGTGCCTTCTCGCCCGCACTCGGGAGCCTGAGCGAGATCGGTCAATGGTGGCTTCATCCGATCGCGTTTCAAAAGGCGATGGTTGGCACCATGCTGTTTGAGGTCCTCGGACTCGGTTGTGGCAGCGGGCCCCTGACTGGGCGGTATATGCCTCCGATTGGTGGATTCCTCTACTTTCTTCGTCCGGGGACGACCAAACTACCTTTATTTCCCAAGCTCCCGATCGTCGGTGGAATGTCGCGGTCTTGGATCGACGTCGGTCTCTATCTCGGCCTGCTCGCATCCTTGATCGCAGTGTTGCTTCATCCCGCTCCAGGATTGGAACAGTACTTTCCGATCATCATCGTCACGGGCGTGCTTCTCCTGTGTGATAAGACGATTTTTCTCGCTGCGCGTAGCGAACATTACTGGGTTCTCTGCATTTGCTTCGCCTTTGCCGGAAACTGGATCTCGGGTGCGAAAGCGGTTTGGCTCGCGCTGTGGTTTTGGGCTGGGTTCTCAAAACTCAATCACCACTTCTCGGCCGTCGTCGGCGTGATGACCAGCAACAGTCCCGTGATTCGGTTCGGCTGGTTCCGGCGAGCGGTCTACCGCGATTTTCCCAACGACCTGCGGCCCTCGCGTCTCGCCGGTATTTTGGGACATATTGGAACCGCCTTGGAGTTCACAGTTCCCCTGTGTCTTGCTCTCGGCAGCGGTGGTACGCTCACCACCGTTGGCCTGATCGGCATGGTACTTCTACACGGATATATCACCAGCAATATCCCGATGGGTGTTCCGATTGAGTGGAACTTTGTCATGGTGTACGGCGGACTCTTCTTATTTGGAGTTCACGCCGATGTCAGTATTTTTGATCTCGGTGCCCCGGCGGTTGCGGCTTTTCTCCTCGGAATGCTGGTCGTACTCCCACTTTTTGGCAACCTGTTCCCCGAGAGAGCCTCGTTTCTAACATCGATGCGCTACTATGCGGGAAACTGGGCCTATAGTGTGTGGTTGTTTCGTGGGGAAAGCTATCGAAAGCTCGATGCCCATATCAAGAAGTCAACACCGTGGGTCGGCGATCAACTCGACCGGTTTTACGATCGCGAGACCGCCGAAGTATTGCTCGGCAAGGTGATTGCCTTTCGGTTGATGCACCTACATGGACGTGCGCTTCAGAGTATTGTTCCGCTCGCGGTCGACAACATCGAGGAGTACGCGTGGGTCGACGGCGAGATCGTTGCCGGTGCGATTTTGGGCTGGAACTTTGGCGATGGACACCTACACGACGAGCGGCTACTGACTGCGGTCCAAGCTCAATGCCAGTTTGCTCCCGGAGAGCTCCGCTGCATCTTTGTCGAGTCCCAACCCGTGGGCCGGCCGCGGTTGCGGTACCGGGTTGCGGATGCGTGCACCGGTCCCATTGCTGTGGGAGATGTGAGTATCAGCGAGCTCCGCCAACGCCAGCCGTGGCCGTCGATCGGGCAGGCTCCCGTGGTCTGACGACTTGTCGACTTTCGCCAAACTTGCAGTACGATGGTCCTGACGATCGGCCGTGAACATGCGCGCGCGGGAGTCAGCCTCGTTGTATATCCACGAAAGCGGAATCACATGACCGACATCCTCTCTGTGACCCCCCTCGGAACACCTCCGTGGCCGACCCTCAGCCCGTTTTTGTTCCTCGCGCACCACCGCGATCACTACCCCGCGGGCAACCCACAGATGGGACCTGTTGCCTCACTTGCCGGGCGCAACCTCGGGATGGATTTTAGCGGCAAAGATGGGTGGAGCATGTACCACGGGCGACAGGTACCCGGGTTTCCACAGCATCCACATCGTGGATTTGAAACGGTGACGATCGCGCGGCAAGGGTTGATCGACCACAGTGACAACTTGGGTGCTTCGGGTCGATTCGGGGCCGGTGATTGTCAGTGGATGACCGCCGGCCGTGGAATCGTCCACTGTGAAATGTTCCCGCTTGTACATGAACAAAAAGACAACCCCACGGAGCTGTTTCAGATCTGGCTCAACCTCCCGCGGTCCGACAAAATGGTGAACCCCTATTTTACGATGCTTTGGCGTCACCAAATCCCGGTGATTCGGGTTGAAGACGCGGCCGGGAGGGCGACCGTCGTCTCCGTCTATGCAGGTGAATACAACGGCCATCTTCCACCCAAACCGCCGCCCAATTCCTGGGCCGCTCGGGAGGATGCCGGTGTGGCCATTTGGTCGCTCAAGCTTGAAAAACATGCTGCTTTTACCCTTCCTGCAGGGCCGCAGCAAGCCGGGCGAATGCTCTATGTTTTTCGCGGTGACGGCCTACAGGTTGCAGGCCGGCAAATCGGGGTCCCCCATGGAATTGCACTGCGGCCAGGAGCCGCGGTCGAACTTGTTGCTGGTACAAGTGAAGCCGAAATCTTGATGCTGCAGGGTCGTGCAATTGATGAGCCGGTCGTACAGCACGGTCCGTTTGTCATGAATACAACCGGTGAGATTCGCCAGGCCATCCACGACTATCAACGCACCCGCTTCGGCGGCTGGCCGTGGGACATGGATGACCCCGTCCACCCGCGTGCACGCGGCCGGTTTGCAAGTTACGCCGAGGGCCCAACCGAAATCCCTCCGGAGTAGTTGGTCGGCGATCGAACGCGGGCGTTTCGCGGTCGAACATCGATGTGGCGTCACCGCAGCTTCTCGAGTGTTGCGCGGGCTTGGACGAGCTCACGGAAGTCGGGCTCAGAAATCGATGTATATAAGATAACTGCTTGACTCAGGTGGTGTGTGGCCGTTTCGTGCTCCTCGCGTGCGAGGGCGACCCGTCCTAGCTCGTGGTGTGTCTCTGCCTGTACGTGCGTCCACCTGTCACCGATGTCGGCGAGGGTCTGCTGGAGAATGGTTTGGGCAGCATCAAGGTTGTTTGCAAGTCGATACGCGCGTCCGAGGGCGAGTGAAATACGTGGGGGCGTTGCCGGGTGAGCCGCGGCGAAACTCGGGGTGAGAGATGCCGTCGTTTGTTCAAGCTGTTCGACAGCCTGTTGTGCATGCCCGAGCTGTAATAGCCCGAGACCGTGGTAGTAGCCGAGCATCGACTGTCGGTAACCGCTTGAATCACTGAGGTTGTCGCGGCGGTCCACCGCACGTGTATACAAAGACCACATCTTCGCTTCGTCCCCCTGCATCGCCGCCGCGAACATGAGGCGATGAAGCATATCGTCGCGGATCAATGAGGTCTCCGGAGTGAGTGCAAGAGCCGTTTCGAGGTGCTCGCGCGCCGCCGCCGGATTGCCCTGCTTGAGTTCACATTGTGCGAGACCAAACAGGGCATCTGTCATCAAGAACGGTCGTTTGGATGATTGGACAGTCTCTACGATCGCCTGTAACTGGACCCTCGCTTCGCGGACGCGTCCAAGTTCGATTAATGTGACCGCGTGACGGTTCGTGAGGAAGAGCGTTGCGTTGGCTGTCGGTCCCAAAAATTCCTTGGCGAGTTCGACACTCCGGCGGCTGGTTTGTTCTGCTTCTCGAAGGTTGCCGGACTCCTGTTCGAGATTCGCAAGGTTACTCAGTGTCCCGAGTGCGAGCGGGGTATGACTACGACCATTGCGCACGCGCAATTCATGGGCTGTTTTGAGTCGTTGATGTCCCTGTTGTAAGTGTCCCGTGCGCGCGAGAATCAAACCAGTGTTGTTGAGGTACTCTGCGTAGAGTTCGACGTCCTCGCTGACATGGTGATTGAACGATTCCACCAATGGCAGGTCGTGCTGTACCTGTTCGAGCTTGGAAAGCACAATTCCACGCAGATAGAGGAGCCGCGAACTCGCCTGAGCAGCGACCCTCGTGTGTTTGGCGGCCACTGCAGTCATCACCGAACGTTGCAACGACTGTTCGGCTTCGGTTGTCCGCGACAGCTCCCACTCGAGGAAGCCTCGCTTGAGGTCGGTTTCGGCGCGCAGCGGAAGGTAGTCCATTGCTGCGACATCGGTCGCTATTTTTTCAATCTCCCCGAGGCCTTGCTCGTATTCACCGGCCCAGTGGAGTACTTCGATACGGGCGAGGCGTTCGCGGTGGCTTTGTACACGCTTGCGAATATCCTGATCTTCAGGAGGAGGAACCTCGGCAAGAAGGAGCTCGCCGTCGGTGCATGGGGCCAAGTTCGGCAGAGCCATCGCGGTTTGGGTGAGGCGTTCCAACTGCTCACCGGGCGTTTTGAGCAGTTCAACGGCGGCCTCGAGACTTGCGAGGCGCTGGTCGAGGCAGGCGGTTTGTAGGTCGAAAAGGCCGCTGCTCAAACGCTCTTCGGCGTGTGCGTGGCAGGATTCGTTCCGCATCGTGCGCCAAGATTCGGCGTAGCGCTCGAGTTGGGGAAGGACAACCTCGACAACTTCCTCCGCACGTGGGGATTCGGTTGCATATAACGCTTGACGGATTGTCGAGGCTTGCTCGGCATCCCAAATCCCTTGGAGTTCCGACTGCGAATCAGGGCAAACTTCGATGGTCGAGGCTCCAGCGGCACTTGTGGCGAGTGTGCCTGAAATGAGTGAGCATACAACGAAACCGGCGGACCAGGCCTTGCGGTTGGTTCGTCGTCCGTCGAGTTTGCTCAGTAGTTCCTTCATCGACGGGTAGCGTGCCTCCGGGTTGCGCGAGAGGCCCCGTCGCAAAACCCGGTAGACCCAGGTCGGGACTCGGGTGCGTAATGGAGCTGGGAGAACGTCACCGGTGAGCACGTTTTGTCGCAGTGTCTCGAATGACTCGATCGCAAATGGGAATTGCTTATAGAGGCTCTGGTAGAGCGACACACAGAAACTAAATTGGTCGCTCGCTGCGGTGACAGGCTGACCGAGGAGTTGCTCCGGAGACATAAACGCCGGAGTGCCGACGAGCGCTCCCGTTCGTGTCAATGGATCTTCTAATCCGGTGGACATCTCCTCGTCCATCGGCTGACTTTCGAGCCAGTCCATTTGCACGGCTTCTCCGCTCGAACGGGCGAGGCCAAAGTCGAGGACCTTGACCACGCCATCGTCGTTGATCATTGCGTTTTGTGGCTTGAAGTCACGGTGGATGATGTCGACGCGATGGGCGGCCTGAAGTCCGCGGCCCGCTTGGATGAAAACTTCAAGGATCTGCTCCCAGGTTCTTGTCGGTTCGCTGGCCCACACATCGAGGCTGGTCCCCGAGACATGCTCCATCGCGACAAACACATCCGAGTTCGTGGTGCCGATCTCGTGGACGGTGACGACATTGGGGTGGGAGAGGCGAGCAAGCGCTTGCCCCTCGCGGACGAGACGCGCAGACGCGAGGTCCCGCGATGCTCCCGGGTTGAGCTTGAGAACCTTGATCGCAATTTTTCGATCGAGGGTTTCGTCGTAACACGCGTAGACCGATCCCATTCCCCCCTGCCCAATTGCCCGGAGGACTTTGTAGCGCCCGATTTGGGCGGAACATCGCGTGGGAAACAGCTCTTGTTTGAGCAGTTGGATGCCAAGCGAGTTCGCAGCGGGCGCGCGTGGCCTGTACGCAGTTGGGCTGGCGATGATGCGTGACTCCTCGACATTCGAATACATGTTCGTGTCCTCTCGGTCGTTTGGTTGAACGATTGCCCTACGGTTCGACGAACACCGCGATTGTCGCGTCGTTCGCTAGCCCCGTCACCAGGTCACTGGGACACATTGGTAACTGTTGGTAGTCGTTCCCGAGCTCGGTGATGTTGCTCGCAATTCGATGGACAAACGTTGCCGGCCTACACCGCATCCCTGACCCGATGTTGGGGTCATCGGAAGCGCCATAGATACCTTCGAGCCGGGAAAAACCCTGGTTTGCACAGTCCTGCTCGGTTCCAAAAAGCGAGCTCATTGTGTCGACAATACAGAGTTCAGCTCCAGGGACCGTGTGGTGCTCCGCTCCAATTTTTCCCGAGATCGCTGCGACCATCGCGTTGTTTTGTACTTCGTCATCAAGCACGCGCGGGTGTTGGTTACCGGGGAAGAAGTATGTGGCATCAAGGGCCGCTTGGGAGCGAATTTTTCCGAGCGAACCGGCTACGCAGTGGACAGAATCGGCACTGCTGGTTGCCTTGAGTGGGAAGTCAAAGTTCGTTTTATCTGTGTAGATATTCCGCTGGAAAAATGCCCAATCGAGGTAGAGTCCTAACTCGTCGGCGTAGTTCGTTCCAGAACACAAGGGATACACCGTTTGGTGGTCAAAGAGCTCGTCTGGGTAATCGTCCGGATTGGGGTTTGGAAGTGGTGTGACAAGTTTGTAGGCACAGGCAGGGAATTCGCTGCAGTTTGCAGCCGTGATGATGAAGCCAGTTTGAAATAACGTCTCGTTGTTGGGGGTCACTTCAATTGTGAAGTTCGCACCGGCGACATCCTCACCTTCGAGTTTGATCAGTTGGCCAACGGAATCGCGATAGAACAGGTTCAGCTCGCCGTCGTCAAGGATGCGCCAGAACAGAATGTCTCGCACCTCTTCGCCGTGGGTGATGGTTCCAGAAATGAACGTGATGCCCGCGTCGGAGTTGGAGACCTCGAGACCAAAAGATTTCGGAAAGTTGGGAATCGCGTGGCTGCCGAAAAAAGGCGTGTTAAAAATCGTTCCAAGCCCTCCGCCGCCGCGAACGGCAACCTCGTGCGGTTGACCAAAGTCGTTCGTGTCGTCACAGGCGGTTGTGCATATCAGAAGGGGGGCAAGGAGAAAGAGGGAGGGAAGAACGGTCAGTCGCATGGTATATCCTTCGTTGTCAACTCGATGTTCGTAGTTTGTGCGTGGCTCCTCCTTTCGTCCATGGGCAATTCGTTGGCGAAGATTGGGTCGCCGCATATCGTGGCCATGAGCAAAGCCTGCGCTCGGCCAATGGCGAGAGGTGTTTTGTTGACTACGTGACTGTCGCAGTCCGACGTGGCTCAGCGGGCAAATCGAGCCGTGAGCTCGAACCGACTCGCAACTCCGAGCTTGGTGAAGATCGTGCGAATCTGATTGGCGACGGTTTTGACGGATGTCCCACGTTGAGTTGCGATTGCACGATTCGACAGGCCGTCGATCATCGCTTTGGCAATCGCTTGCTCCGACTCTGAAAGCACCTCGAACGCGACTGGTGCTTGTGTCGGTTTGGGCAGGTCGATCACAAGTAGCTCAATCTCGTCGAGCATGATCCGTTCGAAGGTCGCTTCTGGTTTTTGCTCGTCGGATGGCATGTCGTCGAAAGTTGGTGAACACGATATCACCGGCTGAGGAGTCATCGCGTTCACGTTCGAGCAGCGTCTGAGAAATCTCTATGGCCGACAGACTCCAAAACCGCGAAAACCGGTCGCTCGTTCGCGCATGATTGCGCTCTGCGTAGTCTTGGACGACGTTGCACAGACGTGATTTCGCTCGGTAAACGGACCAAACCGACGCCCTGCGTGTGGGGGCTGTAGTACGTTCCGGCCAGCTTGCGTTGTGGACGTATGCGACACAGGTCGACTCCTCGATAGGCTTGCACCAAATCTACTCAGGACCGGTGTCTTTTAGAATGGGTAATTCGTTTCCGGGCATAGGTAATTCGTCGAGCGTTCGCGGCGAGCGTCGATCAAACGGCCGCAGGCTGATAGACTTGTGCCATGGCTGCTTCGGTTGTTTCGGTATTGCGCGCCACGCATCGCATCGATCTCGACGAGCGAACGTGGGCCAAGGGCGTTACCGAGGCGTTGTACAAGTTGTTGCCGCGTCAACGAGGTGTCAAAACGTTCTTCTACGGTGTCGACCCGTCGAAACCATTTTCGTTTGAGGCGATTGTCGATACAGTTCCCAACGTTTCACCGGCTACAGCGCATCCCTATATGACACCTGAGTCGATGACCTACGTCTACGCGAGTCAGCCCCGGGCCGAGTATGGCCTAGGCTACCTACGGGAGTCTGACGGGCAGATTTCAAGCCAATGGCAAGATATTCTAGCGGATGAGGGGGCTGCGGATTTCTTTGCGTTTTGTATGCCCGATGTTAGTCGTGGGCTCCACAT
>CAZUPD010000219.1:9542-10859 GCA_964621785.1 uncultured Nannocystaceae bacterium | reverse complement strand
CGCCACAGCGCTCAGTCGACGGAAGCGCGGCGACTGCAGTCGGTGCAAACTCAATCGCCGCGGCATCGGCCTGGCGAAGTTGCTCGACGACCTCTTTAAACTGGGAGATTTGGCGGTTTAGGCACGCATGACTGCGATCGTACTGTGTACCTGATATCCCTCCAACAGCGTGCGCTTGGCATGTTTCAAGTCGTTGGGCCTGCCATCGATTTGTATAGTCACCTAGTCCCGATTCAACTTTTTCCCAAACGAGGCCCGCCGCACCAAAGTCACTTTGGGTGAATGCGTCGCGCATCGCCTCGGCCGACTCCCTATTCCAGATCTCCTCGAGTGGAGCCGACAGGTTACTACACGGCTCAGGGCCGTTTTGGGGTACCCAAAGTGACGCGAGACCAGCACTTGTAGCTGCAACGAACGTGACACCAAGAGCGATGCCGGTGACCTTCTTGCGGCGGGCGACCGGGTCGTTGCGCAGGGCATCGATCAGCGCCTGCATATCGTCATACCGCTGGTCAGGGTCGACATTGAGACCGCGGAGCACAACTCGATGAAGCCACGCTGGAACCGGTGAATCCCGCGGTGGAGCACGAACCTGTCCGCAAAGTATATCCTCCATCAGCCCGGCGAGGTTGCTGGATCGAAATGGTAGATAGCCGTAGATCCCCTCAAAAATCGAGACGCACAGGCTGAATTGATCGCTCGCCGGGGTCACGACCTCGTGCCGAAATTGTTCGGGCGACATATAGGCTGGGGTACCGAGAATCGCCCCGGTCATTGTTAGGCGTAGATCGTCGAGCTCTTCGACTGTTGCATCGAGAGCCTGGCCGCCGCGAACGAGCCCGAAGTCAAGAACTTTTACGACCCCATCCTCGGAGAGGACCGCATTGTGCGGTTTAAAGTCACGGTGTACCAGCCCCGCGCAATGGGCCGCCTGTAACCCCGCCGCGGCTTGGGTAAACACGTCAATCACCTCGATGTAGGAGCGTACCTGTTCCCGCAGCCAAGTATGGAGGCTCTTTCCTTGCACAAATTCCATGGCAATAAATAGTTTGCCGTCGTCCTCACCGACTTCATGCACGGCAACGACATTCGTGTGGGAGATACTGGCCAACGCCTTCGCTTCGCGCAACAGACGCTCACGCCCAACCGCATCGGCCACACACGTCCCTTCACGCAGAACTTTGACAGCGACATTACGGTTGAGTGTATCGTCGCGGGCAGTGTAGACAGTACCCATTCCTCCCTCGCCTAGTCGGCCAAGCAAACGAAATCGACCAAGCATGCGCCAATTATCTGTTTGGCCAAAGAGCTCAGCAG
>CAZUPD010000219.1:0-9532 GCA_964621785.1 uncultured Nannocystaceae bacterium | reverse complement strand
CGAGATGTGTATCAGCAAGCCCGGAAACGGGCGCCTTTGGAACGGGGAGCGTGTCCTCAGCGGCATCCGGTCGTGGCGTCTTATGAGTCATTTCAATCATTTAGAGTGAACGCTTCAGGGTGAAATAAGAAATATACAATTTTTTCCCCAGTTCCTCAATCCCTACTGCGGGCAAGCGGACTCACCCAAGTAGACCGGGGTCACCCCTGACGGAATGAATACGATGAACGCAAGACAAAAATTCTCCTCACTGATGTTTATACTCGCAACTGTCGGACTATCCGCCTGCGACCTCAACGAGGTCGCTACAGCCCCGACAGTTGAGGCCCCCACAACCCGCTCCGAGTACTACGAACAACCTCAATTTCGTGCATTTAGCGGCACGCTCTCGAGTCGGCGACAGCACAACACGGCAAGGATTGGTCAGCACACGCTCGGCGATTTCAGCTTTTCGCACGACAATGGTCCGATTAATGGGCTTAAACTTTGGGGCGTTATACTTGAGAATGGTGATGTCGTTAGCACCGAGCAGCTCGACATCATTGAGCACCACGGGAGTCAAGGCGCACTTGTTATCACGAACTCCTACAACGATATTTTGTTCGAACCCGAGCATTTTACAAACTCGCGTTGGTGGTTCACCCTCGAACGCACGATTGAAGATCCAAGGGAATTTCCAAATGCGGAACCAGAGTTACAGACTTGGTTGTTGCCAATTTCCCTCGTAGACGTCAAACAAGTCGACCTACTTCCGACAAACGACTCGAAGTATATCTACACCTACACATTTCTAGTCGACCGCTCATACTGGGAGGCGTATCTCTCGGATATCCGCTCCTATGGGGATTGTGACTTCTATGATAGCGAGTGTCTACGGTCGACTGATTGCAGCCTCACCGAGGTCTCATGTCGAACTTTGGCAATCACCGAAGCCGAGGAACACGGCGACCAAGACCTCCTGCAGGAGCAGCTTCTGGCATGTGAGACGAAATACTCCCAGTGCATGGATCGACCGATCGACAGCGATCCATTCCTGTGTGACCAAGACGTGCATGACGACGGCGACCTCGTTTATCATGGTAATGTGATTGAGTTCCCTACAATTCCCGAATCGGGGTACCTGAACCCCGTGAAGGGTTTTCAGGCAGTGTTTTACGAGGACATCGAGGTCAACTACACGACAGGTGAGATCCACAACGAGCAGGACCGTGTCCATCTCGGTTGCCTTTCAGGAGCGACCGGAAAAGCCGCAACATGGGGATATCCAGCCGCCAGCGGCCTTGATAAAATGGAAGCCGCAACGCGCGTCATCCGTGCAGACTACTGCGCCGACGGAACTTCGCATACCGTGGACGGCACTCCGCTTTACATGGGAGACGACAATTTCTCACTGCCGGCGAACTCAGGGCAAAATCCGCATAAATGGGAGGCAGATTGGAACTTCGACGGTGCGAGGAGAGTCTATCATACGCGTGACGGTAGCGACCCAGGTAACTATGACAACTGTTTGTCGACGTCGTGGAATCTGTTTGCACTGACAGATCTCGCACCGTAGCTACGCGATGGTCGGATAGCCGCTCCCGTCTCAGGTCACTCGGCGACGGGACGGATCCGACAGTTAGGGGTCAAGGGGCACATACTGTGACTGTAGCCAGGTTCGTAGGCCTGTCGCGTCTCCGGGTTCGACAATCGCTCGCCAGCGACGGATGCTCTTTTTGTACGTGAGCACAAACTCGGTCAGGTCCTCATTTCCGCCAACGCCGTGTGCGTCACCTAGCCGAAACCAGCGGCGAGATTCCACGTCGTGAAGTATCCACACTCCCGTCAGTAAAACTCGGCGCCCGTCTTTCGACACCACAAATTCCAGGCTTCACCCGCTTGCTTCTCGTTGTCAAACGAGGTGATGTCAGCAAGCGGGGCAATCGCACGATTCGGATCGATCGCCACGATTGCTTGGGCTTGTTCGAGTCTCAAGGCATCGGTACGCTCTCTCACCTCTTTTTCGGTCGCAAGGGCCAGTTCGAGTTTGGTGAGTGCGTCGTCGAGTTGTCCCTGCACCACGACCTTCGCGCTCGCCTCCGTGTCCGCCTTCTCCTGCGCATTCCAAGCCAAACGACCCAGCCCCACAACCACCGCAACAACCACCAACACAATCCCGGCAAGGTTGCGGCGTGCTCTCCACCTGGCCTCTGAGTCATCCTCAAGTGCCTCGATCAACGCCCCCATCAACGGCCAGCGTTCCCCGGTTTCGACCGCCAAACCTCGGAGCACCACCTCTCGCAGCCACGTCGGCACGCTGGTATTTGTCGGCACCTCTCGCCATCGGCCGTCGAGCACGTTTGTCATCAGCTCCGACCAGGTCGCCCCCGCAAATGGCCGTTCACCGTACAATCCCTCGTACAGCGCCACGCACAGCGAGAACTGGTCCGACCGGGCATCGGCGCGCTCCCCCTTGAATTGCTCTGGGGACATATACGCTGGCGTCCCCAACACAGCTCCTGTCCGAGTCAGCGAGTGCACCAATTCCGATGAATCTCCGCTCACCACCGTTGCGTCGGTTCCGACATCGGACACAGTGCTCCCGGTGTCTCGGGCTTGAAGTCTCGGTGGATGATCCCGGCCTTGTGCGCCGCTGCCAATCCTCGCGCGGCGGCCAAGAACACTTCGACGACCTCCCGCCAACTCCGACCTTTCCGTGCCCCCGTCCTATCCACCGAGCCCGCGAGCCAACTCCCCAGCGTCTGGCCCCGTACAAACTCCATCGCCACAAACAGCTCTTGTTCATATTCCCCTACTTCAAATACTTGCACGACATTGGGGTGAGACAGCCGAGCCATCGCCTGCGCCTCGCGTCGCATCCGTGACCGATGCTCATCGCTCATCTTCACGTTGCTGCGAACGAGTTTGATCGCCACTTTCCGGTCGAGGTCGGGATCATAGGCCGCGTAGACCATACCCATCCCACCCTCGCCGAGTTTCTCGAGTACGGTAAATCGACCGATCCGCGTCGTCGAAACTGGCTCGCCGAACAGCGCCGTATGAACATCGTTGAATTGTTGCTCGTACCCGATCCCCTCCCCCGCAACCCGCGAATGGTGACGACGTATCACCTCACCTATCGCATCGCCTTTGGGGGGTGTCCCGGTCGGAGAGACTGTTTCGTCAGTTTCGAAATCCGTCATCGTTGCGAGCTCATCGATTGTTGTGGCAGTCCGAACGACTTGCGACTGTATCAGATACCTCGAGAGTGTTTCCGAGCTTGGGTAAAATTTCTCACCGCATGTTGCTCCGGAAGATTGACGGCCCAAAAACACTCCGCGAAGGCCGGCTGTGCTACGGTCACCCCGATGAGCGAAGCAAGCGATCTCGACCTCCTCGAGGCTTGGCGCGGTGGCGACAAGACTGCGGGCACGCAACTTTTCAAGCGACACTACGACCGTGTAGCGAGGTTCTTTGCCAACAAGACCGGGCCCGAGCACCACAGCGAGCTCATTCAGCGTACATTCCTCGCCTGTGTCGAGGCGAGGGACCGTTTTCAGGGAACCGCCCGATTCAGTACATACCTGACGGGCATTGCCCTGCGTCAGCTCTATAAACACTATGACCGCAACCGCCGTGAGCGTGAGCGCTACGACTACGAAACGGTGTCGGCCGAAGACCTCAACCCGTCGCCCAGTCAAGTCGTCGCACGACAGGATGAGTACCGCCTGTTACTCGCCGCACTGCGACGAATCCCGCTCGAGTACCAAATCATCCTCGAGCTTGTGTACTGGGAGGACTACACCGCGGCCCGCGTAGCCGAGCTCCTGACATTGCCCCTGGGTACCGCCAAGACGCGAATCCGCCGCGGCCGTCAGCTGCTCCAAAAGCAACTCGAGACATTGGCCTCGACACCCGCGCTGCTCGAGAGCACCTTGATGAACCTCGAGGGCTGGGCCAAGGATCTTCGCAAGCAGGTCGTCACGGCAAAGTAGTGCTCGAGGCAAACATGCTGACGACGGAACTTCGAGTAAGTCGCGGTTCGAACAATCACCCGCGAGCCGAAACTCGCGGGCGACTCCAGGTTGGCGTTCGGTGTATCGCTTCTACTTCTTCCCCAGCACAACCACTCCGTAGTGCGGCACCGCGATCGCCAGCTCGGTACCGGGCTTTCCGTCGAGATCACCGATCCCAGTTGTCAGCTCCACATCGCCGCTGCGAATGCGCAGGAGTACATCACCATCGCCGTTGTAAACAACCACACCTCCGCTCGAAGTCAGGACTACATCGGCCTGGCCGTCGCCGTCGATGTCGTGCTCGAGCTCGGGTGTCGGATCCCAGCGTCCCTTGAAATAGTCGAGCGCAGTACCATCCTCGGCTCGGGCACGGCCGCCGAGAGTGCGGCCCTTTGGCACCCCACCGCCTCGCGTGGTGACTCCTGTCGCCTGGTCGATCGACCACAACGCATCATCAGCCTGGACAACAATCGCTCCCGCAGGGTCGAGCACAGTCGCCTTCATGTCTTTGAACTTGTGGGATTTCCACAGCGCCTCGGGTACGGATTTCAATACGGTCACACCCGTATCGCTACTGGCGACCAGCTCCTCGAAACCATCGGCATTCACATCCCGGATCCCGAGTACACTCGAACCGTGTCCTTCGTATTGCCAATACATCTCCCCCGTGCTGTCGAGGACCCTGATGCTCGACCAGCTACCGCTGATCCACTCGCGCTTGCCGTCGCCATCGAGATCGGCCACGCGGAGATTGTTGTTCCAGCCTTCCAACAGTTTGGGTTCGCTCGCCTCCCCTGTGGTCGTCCACCGCATCAGGCCATTGCGCCCAACAGCTCCCACCTCGCCCGGTTCTGCCCCGAGTGGCGGCGCGATCGTCAGTGCGTTGATTCCCCCGGAGACCGCTTGCTTCCACAACACATCCCAGTTCGCGGGGGCCTGCTCGATCACAAACAGCTCCCGTTCGGATTCGGCGTGGCTCTCGATCAATGGCAGGACCTCGACCTCGAGTTTGTCCGGTAAATCGGGAACATAGCCGGCACGGGTGTGGGCGACCCGGCCATCGCGGTCGATGACATAGAGCGTCGGCATCATTTCGTAGTCGTAGGACGAGAGCTGCTCGTCGTCTCGAAAGAGGACCTTGAAATCGAAATTGCGACCTTCGACAAATGGCCGCACCTTGGCGCGGTCCGAATAGCTATCGAGGTTGATCGCCAGCACCTCAACGCCCTTGTCACGGTGGGTGCGGGCAAACTTTTGCAACACGGGCAATTCTTCGAGGCAAGGCCCACACCAGGATGCCCAGAAGGCCAGCATCACGACCTTTCCCTTGTACGACGACAACTTGACTTGATTGCCGTCGAGGTCCTCGAGCGAGAAATCCTGGGCCAATTCGGCCGCGGTCTTGACCGCCTGCGCGGCCTTCGGCTCAACGCCGAGGTTCTCGCGCAGGTCGTTGTACATGGCGCGAATATCAACTTCTGCGAGGAACCCAACGACATTTTGCAGCGAGTCTTTTGCCGCAAGATCATCCCCGAGCTTGTGGTGGGCAGCCGCCTGCAAAACATACAGCTTATCCATCGCACCCGCTTCGAGAGTTTTGAGCGGCTCGCCACCAGCGTACACGACAATGTCTTTGGGAAACTTGTCCGAAAGCTTACGAGCCTGCTTCAGAGCGGCGAGTGCTCGCCTGGGCTGATTGTGCACCAGCAGGAGCTGCCCCTCAATCGTATAGGAGGCAGTCTGCTTGTAGTTGACTCTGAGTTCTTGATACTCGCGGTACCATTCATTCGCCTCGAGCTCCAGATCGGCGCGCTCCTCTTCCAAACGTGCGCGCGTCATCGCCAGCAACTCGAGACCACTGTCGAGCGGGAGAGTGTGCTTGATGTGGTATTTGCCCACGAGATCCGCTGGATGGTTGCTGTCATCTTCGTCGGCCTCGGCGAGACGCTTGACGTATCTGGCCAGCTGATTTGGATCGAAGTTACGTCGGTCGATCAAGGCATCGATCAGTTCTCCCAGTAGCTCGCCGAGCTGTTCGTGATCGCCGTGTTCGTTGACAAATACCTGTAACTCGGCAATACGCTCGTTGCGGTCCACGACCTTTCTCGCGGCCTTGCCTTTCTCATGAACGGCACGCCACTTGTCGAGCGTGAGCGGCTTCGAGGTGTCGACTTTGCTCGGAGGCCGCGTGCGGTTTTCTTTCTCCGCATCGCTGACAGATGGCACATGCTGCGCCTCGCGCGGTGAACAATCGGGAGCACTTGTGGGCGACTGGCACGAAGCCAGTGCCGGACACAGGAGCACGGAGAGTGAAATTGGTATGAGACGGTGGAGATATTTGTTTGTGTTGGTCATCGTGCGATACACCTTGCGCGAGTCGATAGGCCTGCCTTCACTGAGGTTGGTCCGTCTGAAGTCGTTTTGGATGACCTCACCGATAAAATTCTCTCGCCACGCAGCAGCCAGTGGGGCGGTATTGATCGCTCGCCGTATCGAGGAGTATCAGGAGCTCCCGACCCAAGTGCTCCCCTCTCTCCCCGTTCGTGTTGCTGCCTCGCGCCCCCTCGTCGGTTTCGCCACTGACAAATCCTATACGTGTAGGCTGATACGCGTTATTATTTGGGGCTGTCATGATCCAAACCAGGCTATCGATCGCTACGACGGTACGACAAACACCGGTTCGACTACGGCGACCCGAGGCGGCTCCATTGTCCGAGATTTCGAGCTTGTGAACAGCTCGTTGCATTCTCGATCTCGTGTACAATGGTGACGTGACACCTACACGAACCTTGATCTGCCTGCGTCGTTTGTGCACGCTCTCAGGTGCTCTACTCCTCGTAGCGAGTTGTGGGCCGGGAGATCAAACAGACACCCAATCCGGATCCTCGTCGGGTGCGTCCGAGACTGGCACGACTGAAGTCGCTACCGAAACCGGAACGACTGGAGTCGCTACCGTCGCTACCGAAACCGGGACGACGGAAGTTGAGCCCATCTGCGGCGACGGGATGTTGGACCCGGACGAAATCTGTGACGACGGCAATGCTGACGACGGGGATGGGTGTAGTAGCACTTGTGTCCGTGACCTTGTGAGTCCGTGGTGCAAGATCGGAGCTGACGGCGGCGCCCCGGTTGAACTCTTGACGACGGGTGTCGCGGTCGGGCCCGCTGGGGAAATTGCGGTCTCGAGTACGGCCACGGACGTCGGGTTCGGCGACAGCGTCATCCACAAGTTCGATCTCGATGGTCAACTTCTCTGGAACGCCGGGTTCAACGGGCACAGATTGGGTGATCTTGCGTTCGGTCCGAACGGTGCCATCGCCACAATCGGATGCAAATGGGTGCAAACCGGCGATGTTGCGTGGGAGCAAATCGTGCTGTCGCTCATATCCCCCGAGGGCGAGTACCTCGCGGACTTCGAGACGAATAACATGGATCCTTTGTGCCGCGGCGCCGTGACGGCTCACCCTGCAGGGTTTGTCGCCACGTGGCTGCCGGGTGATTCCATGACTTACACCGTGGAGGTCCGCTGGGTCGACGAGAACTTCGACTTCGTCGCCACGAAAACTATCGCGGGCTTCAACGACGTCACAGCGATCGCCACGGACGAATCGGGGCGCACACTCGTCGCGGTCAAGTGGTCCGGCGCCACCCATCTCCTGGCCTTCACGCCAGAGGGAGAATCGCTGTGGGAGACCACCCCCGAGGGCCCGGGCGGGGACTTCACAGTACAGGCGTTGGCACGCGCGGGTGCAAGCATTGTCGCGACTGTCTCCAACGACACAGGGTGGTGGCACGCGACGATCAACCTCGAGACAGGCGATTGGTCCGAGCTTGTCCCCCTCGACGCGGCAGCACTCACAACCCCGCACCGTGTGGAAGTAAGCCCTGCTGACGCCGAGTCGACCCACGTGGTCTCTGGTATGCGAGGATCCAGCCCGACGGTGGTCGCCCTCGACGGTGTCGGCAATCCACTAGCGGAATCAACACTACCGACGGCAGATGCTACGATGGGGGACACCATCGAGCTTGCCCGCAGCGAACTCGATGGGGCGATGGTCTCTGCTGGTCGGCTCGGGCCAGAGTCCGAACTCTGGATTTGTAAGACTACGCCGTGACTCGTTCTGCGAGCATCCGCGGCTGCCAGCTCCATATCTCGGTCGAATTACTGCCCGAAACGGTGTGACTCGAGCTGTCGGCGCAAGGCTTTGACTCGGCGATACCCACGGTAGAAGACGTAACATAACGGCCCGAAGAGGATCAACGCACCGACAATCGCATCGGGTTCATCGGGGGAGGATATCGGTACCAAGACCAAACCGAGTGCACAGATCGATGTACAAAACCCAAAAACGATGCGACCAATGCCGATAACAATCGAGGCGAGCACAGGGTACCAAAGCATCCACCGCCACATCGGCGACATTGGACGCACCGATGGAGTACGACGAAGATTTGACGCGACGATCAATGAATCCGCCGACTCTTCGCATGTTCTCTCAAGCGCTTCGATTTCGTCGAGATCGTGACTTTTACGCAGTACTTCAATTTCGTACTTGATCTTCAGTATCTCGAGCCGCTGTTTCTCAAACACAAGGTTGCTGACGCCGTGCCGGTAGTTGAGCCACAACTCCCGGACTGTCGACAGCTTTTGGGCGAGCAGTCCAAGGACGACGATCACGGCGATAAAAATCTTCCACTCGGTGGGAATATTGTCTAGCCACATGCTGATGAAATTCATGGTGTTCCTGTACTCGCGTCGCGGGGTAAATAGGCTGCGACGCTGTACAGAGTGAGTCCGCCGAAGATGCAAAGGGATTCGAAGCGGTTCGAGCCAAACGAGTTTCTTGAGATTGAGGCCGAGCAAACGCAGTCGCCAACGTTGGCCTCGTGCTCGACCCTCACCGGGATCGAGCAACTCACGCCCGAAAACGACGAAGTCGGCCGAACTCGTCTGTTCCCACAGGTCGGCACGCAGCAAGCTCCGGTGTGCCTTTCGATCCGGGGCCGACCGCGAGTTGGCCCTTGCGATTGCACGAACTAGCTCGCCGAGCGGGCGCAGGTCGACCCTGCGACACGCACGGTAGGGCCTTCTGGGCGAGCAGCCCAAGAACAGCGATAACGGCGATCGAAACCTTCCGCAAACCATCCCCTACCAGGCCGAACCAGAGGAGATCGCCACTGTAACCACCCAAGAAATTGCGTGAGGTCCCAGAACCACAGACCCGCAGGGGACGGCCCCCGTTGAAGAATTCCCCATCCGGCCAGTCGCCCGACTCGCAGGCCGACCTCGTCGGCGGCACCGCGACCCCATGCCGACATCCATCGTTTTTCAGACTTCGGAATACCGCACACTCTCAAACTGCGCCGAAGCCACCTACATCTATACCCAAGTGAATCTGACTACGTGTTCTCGGGCCGCCGACTGTTGTGAACCGGCCGACGGACCCGCGTAACCTCCAATCGATTCGCCCCCTCCCGCGCACCGCTCTCGCTCCCTTGAATGTAGCGAAGCGTCGACTTCATCTTCGAGTGCCCCA
>CAZUPD010000218.1:0-10988 GCA_964621785.1 uncultured Nannocystaceae bacterium | reverse complement strand
TTCGCGCGTCCGTGCGCGGTTTCCCTCCACGCTCGTCTTTCCGTCGTTCGTCTTCTCCTCGCACCACGCTTTTCGCCTTTGAAATCTCTTAAGCGCCCGCTCGAATTCCCGCCCTTGCCCGGAGGTACATCGACCGCTGAGGCGAAACTGCCCCTACGCACTCTCCGCAGCGACTACCCTCGATTTTTTTACGAGCCCGCGTAGGAACTTTCCAACTCACCGCATAGGACTCGATGTCGCGGGCGCTTGGGCCAACGACACGAAACTATCGGACGAACAATGATCAAGACACGCTACACACTCACCGTAATCACCGCTCTCGCGGGCATCGCTATTGGTGCTTGTGATCACGAGCCTTCGGCAGAAGAGACCGCTCTGCGCTCGCTTACGATTTCCGACCAATGGGATCTATTCGAGCCAACGGAGCTGCCAGACATTGACACCTGCGAGAAATATTGGAGCGAGCGCTGTGAGGAACTTACGCCGGCGCAGTGCCAGCTCGCCAAGAACCGCTACAAGTGCTCCGAAGCCGAGCATGGCGTCATCATCGAGGACGGCTACTGGCTCGACGCGACCGACGTCACCTGGCTCGCTGTAGACAAGACCGGAGCGATCGGCATCGAGGGGATGGAGGACCCGTTCACGGCCTGCGAGGGACTCGAGGACTACGACCGCTGCAAACAGCTGGCCACGGTCGCCGCGCAGCTGTCGGCCCACGTACCTGTATTAATGCAGTCATCGCCAAACGGCGGCATCGGACGTATCACGCTCGATGAGAAAGGCGCCGCGATCTCGACGGACTTTGATCTCAAGGTCAGCGAAGATATGATGCTCGTTTGTATGAGCGCGTTCGACTGGAGCGTGCCGACCCTCGCCGAGGCTCATCTCGGTGATGAGTTCCACATAATCGAGGACGAAATCATGTTGATGGTGCGTCCCAACGGCACGATCTCAGTCTCCACAGATTTGCTGACGCTCGTTCAGGATCAAGCCGTAGAAGAGATCGGGGCCTGTGATATCGACGACCCCCCTACAGGCTGAGAACGTTCCGCCGCCTCGCAACCTGCTGTGGTGAACGTCCGCGCGGCGCCTCGCGCAGGATGGTTCATCGCGGGCGAGGCGGTGAACCGCGGCTGTACCGGACGTAGTGCACGGTCGCCAGCGGCGAAAAGACCAAGCGAGGTCTCATGGGGACATTCACCACGGTTCCTCGAGCGAGCCTCTACTCCGAGTCGACCCGTGTCGACGCGACCCAGCTCCAGCGAGGGCACTGCTGCAGGACGTCCCCTCCGCGGCCTCGAGTCCAGGCGTGATACGGCGGAGGCTGGCCGAACGACCCGGTCAGCCTCCGCCGCGAACTCTCGCTGTGACGTACCCGATCTCGAAAACATCTCTCCACGTCAACGTCCGTCATGCGCAACCGTCTCACTCCCCTCTCCTACCTTCACAACACGTTCGGCCTTGACCTTCGCTCGCTCGCCGTCTTTCGAATCGGGCTCGGCGTCACGTTATTGATCGATCTGTCGGTACGAGCTTCGGATCTCGACCGGTTCTACACCGACAGTGGCATGTTCCCGCGTTCCATGCTCCGCGAAAGCAAATCGCTGTTGCCATCGGTACACGCGCTCTCGGGTCAGTGGGAGCTACAGGCGGCCCTATTCGTGCTGGCTGCCGTGTTCGCCTGCATGTTGATCGCCGGCTGGCGTACGCGCGTGGCCACCATCGTCTCGTGGTACCTGCTTCAATCACTTCACGTGCGCAACCCCTTCGTGCTCAACGGGGGCGACGTGCTCCTCCGATGCATGATGATGTGGGCGATCTTTCTCCCCCTGGGCGCTTGCGTTGGGCTCGACGCGCGACGCGTCGGTCCTCCTCCCGAACGCACCGCGTTCGGCATGGCGAGCGTCGGACTCGTCGTTCAACTCGCGCTCCTGTACATCATGACGGCCGCGTTCAAGTCTGGTGCCGTTTGGCTCGAGGGGTCCGCCCTCTACTACACCCTCTCGATTGATGAGATCGCGTCTCCGACGATCGCGTCGGTCCTTCTGCAGACAAGGCCGCTTGAACGACTCATCGGTGAGACCACGCTCGCAACCTTGCACACGCTTGGGCTACCGGTCCTCGGCGCGACGCCTTGGGCGACCGTCGCCCTGACCTACGCGACCCTGGTGCTCGAGTACGTAGGGCCGCTGCTGCTGCTCTGCCCATGGTGTCGCGGACGAGTACGTGTATGGGTCGTCGCGGTGTTCATCGGGTTTCACGTATGCACCGATATCTGCCTTGAGATCGGACTCTTCGCGCTTATTTGCGTCGTCGCCTGGACGGCGCTTTTGCCTGGGTGGCTGTGGGATCGCGTCGATTGGCGTCTCCCCGTAAGGGCCATCTCAAGGCGCCACTGCTGGCCGCTCGAACTTGCGCTCGCACTCCTCGTGCTCTTCACCGTGCACTGGAACTTGAGCACGATCGATACAGGCCGCCGCGTAATCCCACACGTGACCGCGTTCGAGCAGACGGTCTTCGACACTCTGCAGCTCCGTCAACGCTGGTCCATGTTCGCGCCGACCCCCGGCACGCGAGACGGCTGGTGGCGAGTTCCTGCGCGCCTTCTTGGCGGCGGCGAGGTCGATCTGTCGACGGGGGAACGCCCGTCGTGGGTGTCCTTGGAAGCAGCTGACGGACACAAACCCGCCCTACACCCCGAGAACGCAACCCTCGAGCTCGACCGCAGCAAACCGAGCGACGTGGCGGCACTGTTCCCGAATCACCGTCACAGAAAGCTCTTCAACAACGTCCGACGCTCTCGCCAGATCACGCTCCGCCCCCGCGTCGCGCAGTTCTTGTGCCGACAGTGGAACGCGACCCACAGCGGACCCGAGCGCATCCACGAGCTGCGATTGATCTATATGTACGAACAGACTCCGGCTCCGGGCCAACCGACACCGCCGGTACAACCCCTGACGATCTGGCATCACACCTGCGCCGACGTTAGCCTCGTAGGCAGGGCGGCAGGCTCCTTTCCCAGTGAAGACCTCGCCGGTGATGGTGAACGCTAGACCATATGGAGTGACCGACTCGCGGTCGCACAGATCGCGGGTTAGAAAATCCAGAGCCGCATACGACGGAAGGAGCCGGTCATGAACGAGCATACCACAATCATCGGGCTGGATGCCCACAAGGCAGAAATTTACGCGACGGTGCTGTTCGCGAATGGGGAGGAGTTGGAGGGAGTAAGGTTTTCGAACACGCTACCAGCGTTGCGGAAGTTTGTGCGAAAGTTGCGCAAGCAAACAAAATCGAGGCTGAAGGCGTGCTACGAGGCGGGTCCGCTGGGAAATGGACTGAAGCGGGATCTCGAGAAGCGGGATGTGGAGGTCGACGTGATTGCACCGTCACTGATCCCGAAGAAACCTGGGGATCGGGTGAAGACGGACAAGCGTGATGCCACGAATCTGGCGAGGCTGTACGACGCGGGCTTGCTGACAGTGGTGCATACGCCTACGGAGGACGAGGAGGCAGTGCGAGATCTGTGCCGTGCACGGGGCCAGGCGAAGGAGCGCGAGAAGGCTGCGAAACACCAGCTGAACAAGTTTCTGACACGTCTGGGGAAACGCTGGCATGGCACGAATTGGACAGGTGCGCATTGGAAATGGATCAAGGAGCAGGAGTTTGTGTCGGGAGCAGCTCATTTTACATACAACTATTATGTCATGGAAGTCCAGCACCTCATCGAACAGGTTGCCGTACTCGATGCCAAGATCGCAGAGTTCTCGCAGCAGGAACCCTATGCAGAGAAGGTCGCTATGATCCGATGTTTTCGAGGTGCAGATACAACGACTGCGATGATTCTCGTGACAGAGTTGGCGGGGTTTGAGCGGTTTGAGAGCGCAAATCACCTGATGAGCTACCTCGGCCTGGTACCGAGCGAGTACTCGAGTTCGGGGCACTGCCATCGAGGGTCGATCACGAAGGCAGGGAACTCCCGGGTACGAAAGACACTGATCGAGATGGCGTGGCATTACCGACACTATCCAAGGGTCGGAAAGAGGCTGCGTGAGCGAAGAGCAGGCCAGTTGCCGAGCACGGTCGAAACCGCAGATAAGGCAATGCGTCGCCTCCACGGGCGTTTCAAAGCGATGCAGGAACGCAGAGTCCCAAGTCAAAAAATCGTCGTGGCAATCGCACGCGAGCTCGTAGGCTTCCTGTGGGCCGTACTCTCAGGTGCCGCACAACGAGGGGAGATGAGGCCTCTACCAGCAGAACGCGGGCTCGACCTGTTCTCCCGTCGTGTGGTCGGGAAGTCGATGGGGCCCAGCCAGACCACGGTGGACAGGTGCGCGACGAACCTAGGTGCGTTAGATTAAATGTTTCTGTGCAACGTAGACCCCGCCCCGGTCGGCCCGAAAAACCCCGTTCGTAGCGCGGAAATGGTTATCCGGGGAAAATTCCAAGCACGAGAAATTCTCTCTCGAGTTACCGAGGAGAACTGCCTGATCAACGGACTTGGCAACACCACCAACCAATTCATCTCCAGAACACGACCCACGCGCGAAACGGCCCCACTGTTCTCCAGGCGTACGCTGGTAGGCGTAGGTTATCCCGGCTGTAAATGTAGCGCGCTCTCGGTCCGTGAAAGGCCGCATCAGCCCATCGTAAATTGCGAGATGTCCGTTAGTTTGCCAGATCACACAACGGCCTTGTGCGAGACCCGCTAGTTTAAACGCTGCGGCCTTCGAGTTCGCCTCGCCCTCGAAGAGCCGCTTGCCCTCACAGCCGTATGTGTCGGCTTTACGTTGGTCGGTCCAGCTAGCCGGTATGGTGTCAGAAATCTCTGGTGGCGCGCCGGGATCCCATTGTGCCAACGCCAGATATGGTGGCTGAGCAGTGTCCGAACCGATTGTGGACGGGACCGTGGGAGTCGAAACGGGCGACTTGGCCTTCTTGGGAGGCGAAACGGGCGACTTAGCCTGTTTGGGAGGCGAAACGAGCACCTGCTCGTTGGCCTTGGGCGGGGCGCCCTTAGTCATGTGCGCGGTGATCGCGATTACCAACCCGCCAAATGTTAAAGCGAGTTGGAAGTTCTGCCCCTTCTTTGTAGGGGGTTGCTGGCTGGACCCCCGCTTCGTTTCTTCCTTAGGTGACATTCAGCCAGCCTAGCCCCAAACTTTCGCTAGGCAAGTTGGCGGGGTCGATGACGGCATCGAGCATGCGCATTAGGACATACCACTTGGGACAGATAGAAACGTCGACCTTGAAGACGCGGGAGAGCAGGTTCGCCCAGCGGATGCGTCGCGGCCCCGGGTTGGAGTGGTGGCGAGCGCCGATGGCAGCACCCCTCAACCAGGCCCCAGGGGCTTAATTTTGAAGGACGAGGCCTTCGACTGTGAATTCACAATGCACTCGTGCGTCCCGACCGGGGAGGTTCCGCCGAGCGGGTTGCACTGACCAAGCGGCACCCGGAGGGTTACGCCATCACTAAACGTGCAGGGGCGAATACAGGCTGATTTGGGGGTGATGACAAACCCTTCATACTGACCCTGGGCATTGCGTCCCTTTCCAACAATTTGGCCAATATTATTAATTGAATATGCATTGACAAAGCTAAGCCAATCTTCACTCGGCGCGACCAAAGACTGTAGCCGCGTGAGTTCTTGTGCCCCAGGCTGCCAGATAAAAGCTTCTCCGTGACAGGTTCCGACAATTGTCCCCTGGCGATTGATGGACTCTGCATTGCACGCCACAGTCAGGTTTGGGCCGAGGTGCTGCGCTGTCCATCCCTGTGGCGTTTTCACCCAGCGAACAGCTTGGTAGCCGATCGTACCCACCACGACACCATGATCGTTGACATCTAGGGCAAAGGAGCGCCCGGACGCGTTGCCGCCACCTATCTGTTGGACGTCCTGGTCGAGCGGGCCAAATGTGACTTGCTGACGATCCCACACAACGGCGCGTTGCCTCCTCGAAACAGGGTCGATGCCGTACCCGACAACATAGCGCCCGTTTGGACTGATTGCATACGGACGACCACTGCCACCCGGCCAAGCGGATGTCGACAGCGCGACCGACGACCCTGAGCCCGTCCATTCGACCGCTTGCAATCCGATAGAGCCGACCGCCACACCACCGCCACTCACCGATGAAAACGTCGCCTGGGCGAGATTCGACACACCATTTGTGGTCCTATAAGCTGAGCCTCCGACAGCCAAACCTCCCACAGCCACGTCTGCGATGCATTTGTTGGGTAAGCTCCATTGACTCACCGAACCCGCGAGTACATGTCCGGTGCCGGACTGTGAACAGGCAGCGATCCGCCCGTCGTTTGAGATCGCACTCGCCTCCGCGAAGCCGACACTACGAACCTCGTAGTCATAACCCGCAGAAAACAAAGTGCTCGCAAGCAACGCGGGGACGAGAAATGGGGATTTTTTAGCGACTTTAATGGTCATCTTGGCCTCTCGAAGTGGACATCGCTCCCTATGCTTTGTCCCACCACTTTCTCACACCCAGCCTCAAAACATGTTTTTTAGGACATATTCCAAACCTCCAAACTCAACGAGCTGGCAGGACCCATGGTGCTCCATCAAAGATCGAGACACCTCTCATACCCCACGACCCACTTCACTACAGCCCACCGCAAGCCCAAGACGCGTCGACGCAACGCTCGTACCCACGAAAAAAAGCCCGAGTCCGAAGACGCGGGCTTTTGGTTTGCCGGATGGCAGGTGCTCGCCCGGCCTCGCGTGTAGGATCCGTGAAGGGCTCCCGCTGTGCCGTGCGGCGCTACCGTGGCGTGGCGATGACAATCTGCATCGAATGCTGGTCGGGCCGATCCGTGCCGTCGCAGAGAACGCCCACGATCGACACGCCCAGGGCCGGCGAGGGCCTTGCACAAGACCCCTCAAGTCACGACTGTCGTACCATTTTGGGCTAGCGCTGCTTCTTTGGTGGAACGAACAACTCGATAGTCGACTCGCGCTGCTTGACCCGAATGGCGTACTCGTCCCCGCGTCGTGCGGCAGCATCGACGATATCCCGCTGGCCAGTCACGGATCGGTGTGTCTCAAAGGCGAGCCGCAGCGGCACGGTTTTGCGCGTGCCCTTGGGCAGCTCGTGCCAGGCTACGCCCTTGCACTTGTAGAGGGCGGCCATCATGTCGACCCACGTCGTGTCAGCGTCCGCTTTGCTCAGATAGGGGCCGCACTCTTCCACCAGGCCCACCGACAGCTGCCACAGAGCGCGGGTGACGAGCCACGACTGTACAAAATGGGCCCCGTCCGAGGTGTCGAACGGGTTGATCTGCAACTCCTCGATCAACATGCCAAACCGATCCCGCACCTGCTGGGGCGAGGGCGGGGTGGTCAACAACGGCCCCACGAGCGTGCAAATATCCCGCACTAGGGTCGTAAACCAAACCCGGTGGGCGTACTGACGAGCGAAGCCTGCGGTGCGACTCTGCCCGCCCACGTAGGTCCACCACAAGGCCGGATACATGAACTCCCCCAAGGCGTTCATGTTGCAGCTGTCCAGATTGTGGCGAACTGCAAACGGGCTCAGCTCGGCACCGGGCGCCGGGACGTACTCGTTGCGCTGGTCCGACCACACCTCGTCGTTAATCTGTGCATCCAGGCGCCCGAGGAGGGTCTGGGCCGCCCCCATCTCGTCCTCGATAGCGCCACACTCGTGGTCGAGCTCGAGCGCGAAGAGCAGTGTCCTCCCCCTTCGGTCGAGGGTGACCAGTTGCTTTGCCCGCTTCTTCAGCAGCTTCTCGCGGGAGGGAGGACGCTTGCTCCTCTTCGAGCGTGGCTCGTGCCACCAAGCCTGCCCGTCTAGACGAGACACCACTCGCAATGCGTAGGCGTCTCGTTGCTGTGCCGCTTCCCGCAGCGCACGGACAAACTCGCTGTAAAACAGCGTGGGCTTGCCGTCGTGCCGACCTGGCCCTCGCTCGACGGTGAGCGACTCTTCCTCAGTCATGGACGCAGTCGTAGGCCCAGTTAGTGACACAGACACGACCAAGCTCTTGGACGGCACCTGGCACTCCTGTATGCGAGGCGGCTCAGAGTCGGGCTGGGCGGGATGAAACAGAGACCACAGCTTGGGCTCGACACGCCTCCTCCCCTTGGGACGGTTCAACGTCGCGTCGGCCACAGATGCGGCGATGGCCCGCTCCCACGTCTCGTCGGCGGTCGCCTTCGTGAAATAAGGGCTTGGGCGCTGGTCCAACAGCCGGAGAGTCACCTCCCAGGCAAGCCGCGCCGACTTCCATCGCCACGAGTCGGGCCTCGCCGGATCAATCTCGAGTTCGGCCGCCACCTCCCGCACGAGCTTGTCGACAGCGAAGAGGTCGAACTGGATTGCCCTACCTTCGTCGGGGGTGCGGGGCTTGGAGCTGGTCAACACGCTCATCAGGTACGTTGTGTTGACCGAGATGGTGGCCCAAGCCGAGCCCTGGCCCGCGAGCCGGGCCACGTCTGCGAGCATGGCTTCCCGAGTTCGCTCGACCCCATCATTGCCGATGACCCGGCGCTCGGACTCCGGGCCAAGGCCGTGCCAAGCGTGGTGCGCCATCACGGCCTCAGGGTGAATCCCTTCGTCGCTCGTGAGGCCCGGTCCCGCCGCAAGCCCGTAGCACCGGCCGCAGCCTATGAGTAACTGATCGGCTGCAGCGGCCACCTCATCGTCGTAGTCGAGGTTAGATTGGGCTACGAGCAGGTCAACGATATCAGTCGTCATCGAACGACCATCCTTGTCGTCGCGCCTGCCGTCGTGCCTGTTGCTCGGCGACGACTTGGCCGAGAAGCCTCGCTACTAGATCGGCACGCTGCACTGGGGTGAGAGTGACCCGGTTCCTTCGCTCGAGGACATCTGCGTGTCGCTCGACGCGGTCTGTTGCGTTGGGACCGGCAGCTCGCCGCAATCGCCTGACCGTCTAGTCTTGCGTGCAGCGACGGCTGGAAGTGCTCGTCGCTCGTCGCCTGCATAAGCAGCTCTCGCTCCTCGGGTGTGATGACCTCGCCGGCGATGACCTCACCGAGCTCCCACGTGTCGTCGTCGAGATAGCGCGCGATGGCTCGCTCGCGTGTCGTCGTGCCTGACCTGTCTGACTCCAGCATGGGGCGAGGGTCGACCGTATCGAATCCGACGACCGCCTGCTGCGTCCGGACCGACAGCGCGAAGTTGCTCAGCTCGGCGACGTCCGGAAGGTAGACCGACGCGTAGTCGTTGCGGACCCCCGCCACCGCTCGCTGCACGCGGCCGACGAGTTGCGTGAAGAACAGGCGTGACCGACGCACAAGGGTCGCCCAAATGGCCACGCGAAGGCGTCGGACGTCGGCCCCCTCGCTGACCATCCGGCAGGTGACCAGCCATCGAGGCGCAGTCGCGTCGCCGTTGCGAAACAGCTCGAGACGCTGTTGCGAAGTCGGGTCGTCCGAGATGATGATCTCGACTTGTTGGTTGGTCAGGCGCTCCACCAGAGCAGCGATCGCCCGGGCATCGGCCTGCTCGTAGCAGAAGATGATCCCCCCAGCGTGCGGCATCCGGGTCGCCCGGATCCGGCTGAGTTCCTCGCTCGCCGCCACAATCGCGGCGTGCATGAACTTCGAGCTGGCGCTGAACAGCCGGTTTAGGAGCTTGTGCTGGTACCCTGTGGGCAGCACCTCCCAGTCTTCCGTGCTCGCCTGCTGCAGGTCGCCGTCGACGACCCACGACGCGCTGCCGCCTTGAAGCGGGAAACGAACCGGGATCACGTGGCCATCGGTGAGGGCATCCTCGTAGCTGTAGTGGAAGTCGAAGCACCCGCGGTCGTGCTCATCGTACACGACTCCCGGGATGGCGCGACGATCTTCGCGGTACGGCGTCCCAGACATCAGCACTGCCTTGCGCGAGGCGGCGACGAGTTCGGCGAGGGCGACGCCCCACAGTTTCCCATCGCCCGCGTGGTGGATCTCGTCGGCCACCAGCAAGAAGCCCTTCGCTTGCCGAGCCGTCGTCAGCAAGGCCGCCGCCGTGTCGGCGCCCCCGAGGCCTTGGTAGGTGACCACGACACCGTCGAACCCGAGGCGGGTCGCCGTCCCCGAGAACGGCTCGAGCTCCACCCCGAGCTTCGCGAATTCGGTGATGAAGCCCGCCATGATGACCCTCGACGGCACGACGGCGACGGTAAACAGCCCCGCCTCCTTGGCGACGAAGCCCGACGCGATCGTCTTCCCCCCGCCGGGCGCAACCGACACCACGAACACATCCCGGGTCGAGGCCCGCCACGCATCCAGCATGTCGGCCTGCCACCCACGAGGCCGGCGTGTCGAGGCGGCCCGTGCCTCGGCCTCGCCGCGATCGCTCCGAGCCAGGTTGCAGTAGGGGCATAGCGCCCGTCCGTTCGACAGCTCGGTCTTCCCGCCGTGCGACCACGGCACAACGTGGTCGGCCTGCCACCCCACCCGCAGCCGTTCGGAGCAGTCTTCGCAGCGGCCGTCGGCACGTTCGTACAGCGCCTTCCTCTGCGACTTGCTGAAGTGCCGCTGGGGATCTCGGTCCTGAAGGGGTACGCGCATCAACGTGTGTCGAAGAAGATAGCAGCCCTTCGTCCCGTTGAGCCACAATGGTTGAGGGTCCACGGTTCTTGTCAGAAGTAAAGATCTCCGGATCGAGTCGAGATCTTGACACGGGCTCGGCGGAGATTCGAACTGTGACCACCGGGGACGCGAGCGAGGCGTCGGGAGACGGCTAGCCCACGGGAGACGGTGAGCCGCGACCTTCTCGATGAGGGACTCTGCGCAGGTATCCACGGGAGACGGCGACCCGACGGGAGACGGTGAGCCCGCGGGAAGCAGCGGTAACCGAAAGCGCATCCCACCAACTCTTCTTGCATACGCAATGAGATGACCTTGAGGGCAATCTTGTTGCGCCGTCCCGGCGAGCGACTGGGATCAAGAGAAACCTTGACGAGGACAGTTCCCGCTACTCCTCACCATCATCCGTACTCATCGCCC
>CAZUPD010000217.1:9888-11003 GCA_964621785.1 uncultured Nannocystaceae bacterium | reverse complement strand
TGCGGCAGCCAGCTGGCGCCTCCAGGTTCGTTTCTTCTCCGCGAATCCTAGCTCGGGCTTGGTTACCGGACTTGTTGGTGGTCCAATTAAGTAAGTCGTTGCGTGGTCTTCTCGTCGACTGTGTCGGCCGTGTTTCGGTGTTGTGATCGGTCAACTCGTTGGCCTTCACTCTGGCCTTCGCCGGCGTCGCAGTAGGGCGCCGACGGGATTAGCCGACCGAGTGCACCACTACGATTTCCCCGGCATCGGTCCGAACCTCCAACGCCCCTTCTGGAGTCAAGCCCGTGGCCACACCAACCAGGGGTTGCTGCGTTTGTCGCACCTGACGTGTCCGGCTAATTTGCTGACCGATTGTGATACAGCGTTGGCGATAGGCCGCCGCAACCGCGGCAAAGCCACCGGCGAAAAACTGCTCGATGACCGGCTCAAGTGCCTCGAGCACGCGGGATAGGATCTGGTCGGGGGTGCTCGGTTCTCCAGTCACAGCCTCGATACTGATTGCAGTATCAAGTAAGTCGGCGGGAAACTCCTGCGCACGAACATTGATACCAAAGCCGACGACGACCTGTGCACGATCGCCAACCCACCGCGTCTCACACAGAATTCCGGCGAGCTTGCGAGTGCTCCGATCCGGGCCAACAACGACGACATCGTTGGGCCACTTGAGGTTGAGCCCGGGGACGAGCGGCGAAAGTGCAAGGTGTAGCCCGAGGCCGATCACAAGACCGAGCGCCGACAGTCCCTGTGGGCCGCCAGCCGCGGACGGAGGAGGCACGAGAATTATTGATGCGTATACATTTTTACCCGCCGGAGAATTCCACGCACGACCCCGGGTTCCGCGACCCGCAGTTTGTCGATCGGCAGTGACGAGCGCACCATGGGGAGCGCCGTCTTTCGCCCACGCAAGGGCCCGATCATTGGTCGAGCCGATCGCGTCGTAATGCTCCTGGGGCCGACCGAGCCAATTCGTCGTCCACCTTGGATGCTTTGCCATCAACCCTGGTTACCGCCGACGGCCAGCGGTTTCAAGTATTTCTGTACATGCAACAAAAGTAGCTGGCGACCGTGTGCGAGACTCGCACACTGCGGTGTTGAAGTTGGGTCGCACCCAGATC
>CAZUPD010000217.1:7138-9788 GCA_964621785.1 uncultured Nannocystaceae bacterium | reverse complement strand
TACTTGTGTACTTACAAGCGTAACGCATTGTGTTTGCGACATAGAAAAGTGCGCAGTCACCCGATGGCCGGATGAACTGCGCACGGCTTTTTGTGGGCTCAGGCGGCTTTGCGCCGGCGGCGTACCAGCCCGGCTGCCGCGAGCAACAAGACCATGGGGCCGCTCCAACCGTTGTCGCTGACTTGAACCGAGCAACCTTTTTTGGGTTTAACCTCGGGGGGTGCCTGCTCGTCGGGCTCGGGCTTGGGATCGTCTCCGTTGTCGCCCTCGACCTCGTCGGGTCCGGCGAGGGAATCGGCGACGTCCTGATCGGAGACGTCTTCTTCGCTGTCTTCACCACCGTCGCCGCTTTCGTCCTCTGGTTCGCGGCCGGACTTGATCAACTTGATCTTGCCCTTGGCGAGGACGAGGTCTTTGCCCTTGGCGCTGACCTGGACGGCCTTGACTGTGTAGGTCCGGTCTTTGTTGAAGCCGATGTTGCCCTCTAGGTCGAACTCGGCGGAGATGTATTTGTCACCACCGTACCCCGACTCCTCGTGGCGATGGACGATCGAGGGGCTGCCGTTGACTTCCTGCCAAAACTCGATGTAGAGCGGGCCTTCGGCTCCGCGGTCGATCTGGGCCCAGACGAAGGCTTGCCAGGCGTCCTCGCCGGGAACGTTGTCGAGTTCTTTGACCGCGGCCTTCTTGCCGGCGGCAGTCAATGCACCCTTGTCGGTGGTTTCGAGGGGCTTGTCTTGGCCAAACTTGATCTCCCCCGCGTGGGCAATCCCGGCTGTGAGCAGCACTGCGGTGGCGACAAATCCGGGGAGCAAGATCCTTCGTGGTTGGGTTTTGTTGTGTGTGTACCTCATGGCGAGTTTCATCCTGGAACCGCTTCGGCGGGATGGTATCACAGGGAGTTGGCACTCCCTTGGGGGCGTAGGTCGGAGTTATGTCTTTACAGACATGTTGTAAGGACGTCAACGCGTGGCAACGGGCTCGGGTGTTTTGTGCGTTCGAAGTTGCTGTAGCAACTCTTTGCGAGTCGGATCGCGCGAACGCGATGTGCGCAACGTGACTGCACCGGGGTTGGCCAACCGTTCAAGACGAGGTTGCAAAGGTGCGTAACCATTGGACGCGGACGAAGTTGCACGGCGCGTAGAGGACACGTTCAATCGTTCCTGTGCATTTGCAAACGAGGTCTCGTGCAGACGATTTGTCGTTGGTTTCGAGAGGCCTGTTGGGGCGACTCGAAGAGTCAATGAGCCCAAAAAACGGCATGCGACGAGCATCTGTCGCGGCCCGCGTCCATCGCCTCGCAAGTGACCTGCGCTTCGCTCATAAAAAGCTAGGTTTCGCGCAGCAACGCGAGGATTTCTTCGTCGAGTTGAGCTTGGTGTTCGCTGGCGAACTTGCCGACGATGATGTCCCGGCGTTGTGTGATCGGCAGTGGCGTTCCCGCACTCACGCCTTTTCCACCGATCCCGCCCACGGCCCGCCTTCGCAAGCGCTTGGGACCCCGGCTCGGGCGCGGTCGGGATTGGCCGGCAGCAGCAGCCGCGACCTGTGCTTGGGCCTCGGCCGAGTTGTACACGGGGTGGGAAACCGAAGGGTCGATCGTCGGTCCAGCCGAGCCGGGCTTGAGCGACGGACCGTGCTGGGCGACCTCTTGCGGCGTTGGGGGCGGGCGACGTTCGGACGGTTTTTGCGGTTTGGCGTCGGGCTTTTTGGCGTCGGGTTTTTTGGCCGCTTTTTTGGCTTCTTTGGGATGCGGCCCGATGTACTGGACGATTTTTTCGTCGTAGCGACCACTGCGAAGCGCCCGGATCATAGTCTTGTGGGACTTCTGCATGATCCCGATGATCTTGGAGTCGTTGTCGTCGTCCTCCGCGATCTCGCTGTACATCTCTTTGTGCGACGCGATGATTGTTCCGTCGAAAAAGATGTGTGTAAAAATATGTGCCTTCTTGCGTCCGGAGTCTTCGGTTTGGACGTGGTAGAGGCGGCCGCGATGCGGGATGTTGTGGTTGTATCCTAGCTGCGGCGATTGATGTGCCATGGGCTGACCTCGAGCCGACCTGCGCGGTTCGGTTGGTAGGGTGAATCTGCGGGTCGAGACCGGTCTGTGTCAACGCCTGCAGACGAACGGGCGAGCAAGGCTTTGGTGTCGCCAATTTGCCCCGACCACCGACGACACGCAAACGAATCTGTAAAACGTTAAATTTGCCGGTCTAGCCGGGAATTTTCACCAAGTTTCGGGTGGCTTGCAAATGCACATGAACCGTTGGCCGCGTTTTGCCTGTACCTTCTCGTTTTGCTGCCCGTTGCCCAATGTTTTCAAGGTTGTACGCAAAACACGCAAAACACGCAGAGGCCAAGCCTACGTTTCACGACAGACAGAAACGGCTTGTGGTGACGAGTCGGGTGTGAATCATTGTGGCTACAAACGCTGTTGTTGCTGCTGGTCGTCATGGAGCGCACGGGCGCACTTGCGGTCCCAAGCACCGAATCCTTCACCCTGCGAGTCGCAGAAACTCGGGTGAGATCCGGGCTCAAGCACCAACCTCGATCGTCTGTCGCGGCCCGATGCCTTCACCTTGCGAGAAACCTAGCGACCTCGAAGCCTTGAGAACTCAACCTCGATCGTCTGTCGCGGCCCGATGCCTTC
>CAZUPD010000217.1:0-7038 GCA_964621785.1 uncultured Nannocystaceae bacterium | reverse complement strand
CTCGATCGTCTGTCGCGGCCCGATGCCTTCGCCTTGCGAGGAACCTACACCGCGATCATAAAAAAGGTTTCCAGTCGGGGTTGCGCAGTGGGTGGAGCAGGGTCGGTAGGCGCTCGTGCTCGCCTCGCTCGACCAACAGCTCAAACCCGTCGAGTAGGAGGGCTGGGGTGCTGACCTCGACATCGACGGTGTGGCTCAAGATTCCCTCGACCCCGGGCTCGGCCGCAAGTCCGCCGGACGGCCCGACGACCAAGCGCATTGGCACGGTCACGGATGTGCGCCCGTGTGCTCGGATCCTTCGCAGCACCCGCATCGACACCGGACTGAACATGGCTCCGCGGACAAGGGTGCGCTTGCCGTCGGAGTCGAGGCGGTAGACCTTGGCCGGCAACGGGACCGAGACCTTGCGTCCGCCCCCGATGGCGATCGCACCGTCGCGGGGTACCGGGCCGAGGGCATTGCCGTCGCGCAGGGTTTCGACCACATAGGCAAAGTCGTAGCCGTCGTCGCGGGCCCGCCTGAGGAGTTCGGTCTCGAGGGCGCGTTGCGACTTGCCGCGCTTCTTGCTCGTCAGCGAGAGGTTGGACATGGTGGCCCCGACTTGCAGCACCGGGCTGACACGGGCACGACCTGTGCTTCCAGACAGGTGTTTGTTGGGGCTGCGGGTCATCAAGAGGCCCTTGAGGACCCCGTCTTTGACCAGCACCGTGCGGGTGGCCGCGACCCCTTCGCCGTCGACGGTGTAGCTGCCGAAGCCATCTTTTTTGAGCGGGTCGTCGACGAGTTGAAATGCGGGCGGCATCACCGATTTTCCCAGGGAGCCCTGCCACAAAGGTTCCATCTCGAGTAGGCGTCCGCCGTCGGCCAGCGGCGGCCGGGTCCCGGCGGCTTGCGTGGCGACGGTCGAGGCCAGCAGCGAGGCCGAGGCCTGTTCGCTGAACAGCAGGGGTCCGTCGTAGTCCTCCTCGATCATCGGCGCCTTCGCCAGTTGCTCGAGCTCGTCGAGGACGCGGTCGACCAACGCCTCCCCCTGTTGTTTGAGTTCCGCGCTGTTGCGCAGCGGGGCTTGTGTGTGGATCACGCCGGCGTGGTCGAGCAACATACCATCGTCGGCCCGGGTCTGAGCCGTGACCACGAGCACCGCTCGGACCCCGCGGTCGTGGAGGATCATGCCTTGGTTGTCGACAGTGACCGTGTCCGTCGCAAGAACTTGAATATACACATCTCCGTTGTCGATCGCCGGGTGCTCGGCAAATCGGCTGCTGAGTTGTTGGGTCAACTCCCGCAGCCCCTTGCGACCATCTGCCAATGACTGCGGCGCATCGAGGTCGTTGCGACGTGGAGGTTTGCCCTCACGGGGGGCGAGGTCGGGGGGCGGCGGGTCGCCGGCCAGACGTCCTAAAATCGCCTGTTTTTGCGCGTAGGTTCCGGTTGCCGCACGAAACGCCTGGTCCATCGCCAACCAGATCCGCTGGCGGGTACACGCGGCGTCGGGGCGCAGGGGAAGGGCAAACCGCATCTGGGCACCGTCTTGACCAAACATGTTGCTCTGGTCGCGCTCGGGGGTGCCGACCCGAACTTCGACAGTACCGACCGCTTGGCGCTCGTGGACATCGGTGATGATCCCCCCGTAGGACCCGTCGATACTCAGGAGTTCCCAGCGCATGATCCGGGCGACCGCCAAAAAAGGTGTAGGTGCATCTTCGAGACGCAGCTTCTTGACCCCGCGGACGAGCTCCTGTTCGATTGCCTCGGCCTCGCCCAGCGCCGGCGAGGACGCGGATGGCTGCCCTTGGACGGGGGCCTGACCCAAGAACAGGGAGGCGGCGACCAGGTGCGCAAAGGTCATGGCTGGGCACCCCGATTATAACTTTGTAAATACATGTTTTCGGGTTGTCGGGGGGTCATTTGGAACCTCGAAGGCGGAGCGTTCGTGGCGACGGGAGCAGGGGGGGACGGTCGCGATCGTGGCTGGCGCGTTCGATCTCGAGGGTGCGCAGGAGTAGGGCCGGACTGACCGCACTGACCGGGACGTCCCCCGATTCGGCACCACACATCCCATTAAAAATGCCCGGCTTGCGTCCGGTGGCGAGGATGGTTTCAAACGCGGCGATCGGTGTCCCGACGATGTCGGCCCCGCGCACGAGCTCGTCGGGGCGGCCGTCGGCCCAGATGCGAAATACCATCAGCGGAAGGACTTTAAAAGCCTGGGGTCCACTGCGGTCGGTGATCGTGTAGCCGCCTTGAATGTCGCGAAACCACAGGCCGTAGGGTTTGCCTTGGCGCTTGACCTCGGCCAACAACTCGGCGCGGAGTTTGTCGTCGGCGATGGTTTTGCGACTGCTTACGATCAGGTTGCCTTGGCGGGCCACGACCTGGTTGCCGCGTTCGCGTCGCCCGTGGCCGTTGCTGTGTTCAAACGGCAACACCGGCGAGCGCCCGAGCAAAAACCCTTTGAGTTTGCCGCGTTCGACCAACTGCACCGGCTGGGCCTTGACGCCCTCGTCGTCGACAAAGTAGTGGCCGCTGAGGGGTGCCCCGGCGATCGAGCGCACGGTCGGGTCGTCGACCATGTCGAGAAAACCCGGCAGCACCGGTTTGCCCAACATATCGGCGAACGTCTGGCCTTCGAGGTCGTCTTTTTGCCGGTGACCCTCGAGCCGGTGGCCGAAGATCTCGTGGAAGAACACACCGGCGGCGCGGCCCTCTAAAACAGCGGGTCCGACATAGGGCTCGGCCAGCGGGGCGGCGCGCAGGTCGAGTAACTCTTGGCGCAGGCGGTTGGCGGTGTCGAGCAGCAGTTGTTGGCCGGGAAGTTGGTTTTGCTGGTGGACTTCAAAGCTCTCAAACCGGGTCAGCAACATCCCGTCCTCGGCTTGGGTGGCCGCCTGCATCATGACGCGCAGACGCACCATCGAACCCTGGACCTTGGTCCCCTCGCTGTTGATGAAGCTGCGGTTGTCGACGACCACCAGCAACACCGCGGAACTTTCGAGCACCCAGGGGTCGTCGGCGAGGGCGGCCGAGACCGCTTCGAGCCGGGTTTCCCACGAGCGTCCGAGGGCCTTGAGGTCGAGTGTGGCCTGGGGTTCGATGTGGACGAGAGCTTCTTCGCCGCTGAAATCGGGGTGGCGCGGCTCGTCGCCTTGGCTGCGCAACGACTCCTCGCTCTCGGCCGTGCTCAGGGAGTCGACGGCATCGCGGTATTGCGACTCGGTCAACATCCACAACGCCTGCGCCAGCGATAGCGGGTCGTCTTCGACGCTGACCGGAAGGCCGACGCCAAGACCGTTACCAGGCCCGTAGTTGCCCATGATCGAGTGACTGTTGTCGAGCTCGGGACTGCCGACGCGGACATCGATGTCGATGGTGCGGTCGCGGTCGTAGCGGTTGCGCAGGATGGTCCCGTCTTGAGCCTCGAGCCATAGCTGGTCGCGGGTGACGAGGTCGTAGGCGAGAAAGTAGGCGGGTGTGTCGAGGTCTTCGGCCGAGAGTTTTTCGAGGTTGCCCGCAAGCTCTTGCTCGAGGATCGTAAGCGCCGGTGTGGGGGTGCCTTTGGGCGCCTCACCGCGTTCGAGCTTGAGGCTCGCGGGGGTGGTGACACGGGTGTTGTTGCCCCGGCCGTTGGGCGACTTGGTGTGGTCGGGTCGACACGACAAAAGTCCGAGTGCACACACTGCCGCGATCCATCGCAAACCCATCCGCGACATCATACCTGGCACGGACAGGTCGCCCCGGGGAAAGTTCCCGCCAGCTACGACGGCAGGCGGATCGACGGCAGCTTGCGCGGGTCTTTGGGATCGCGCCGGCGGTAGAGCGTCACCACTCGACCGATGATCTGAACCAGTGCTGCTTCGGCCGCCTCCGCGAGTTTGCCGGCAGCCGGTTTTCGCGGGTCCACAAATCCCTGGCCGAGGCGCACCTTGATCAGTTCGTGGTCGCAAAGCGCCCGGTCGACCGCCGACACGAGACTCGGTGTCAGACCGTCGCTGCCGACCAGCACCACCGGTTGTAATGCGTGGGCAAGACTTTTGAGGTGCGCGCGCTGGCGGGGAGTGAGCGGGGCAGACATCCGCGGGAGGATGCGCGTTTGCCCGGCTCAGGGCCAGCGCAGCCAGATAAAAAACTCGTGATTCCCGTCGCGCCCGGTGATGGGAGACGCACACTCGCCACAGACCTCAAACCCGAGGGCCTTCGCGGCCTCGGCCACACCCATGCGCGCAGCTTCACGGGCACTGGCCTCCCGCACGATCCCGCCTTTGTGGATGTGTTGGCGACCGACCTCAAACTGCGGCTTGATCAGGGCCACGACGTCCGCACCGGACACCAGCAATTTGGGCAGCGACGGCAGGACCTTGGTCAGCGAGATAAACGAACAGTCGATGACTGCGAGGCCGATCGGCTCGACCTGCGCCGGCTCCAAATGCCGGATGTTTTGCCGCTCGATCGAAACGACCCGCGGATCCTGGGCGATCTTCCACGCCAGTTGGCCGTAGCCGACATCGATCGCAAACACCTTGGCGACCCCGGCCTGCAGCAGACAATCGCTAAAGCCCCCGGTTGAGGCGCCGATGTCCATCGCCACCCGGTCCGCGGTCACAACCTGCGGAAATTGATCGAGCGCGCCCCGGAGTTTGAGGCCGCCGCGCGAGGCATAGCCGTGGTCCTGGCCGCGCAGGCGCACCGGGATGTCGCGGGCGACCCGGGTCCCCGGTTTGGTCTGGGTGTGATCTCCAACCACAACCTTGCCCGCCATGATCAATGCCTGCGCCCGGGTCCGCGACGGGCATAGACCGCGTTCGACCAACAGCAGGTCGAGTCGCACCCGCGAGGGTTTCGCCCGGAGATCGCTCGGCATCGCCGGTGTGATACCACTTGGATCGGAGCTGTTACCGATGCGATTTCTCGAGCTGCTCGCCTGGCTGATCAAGCCCGACGATCTCCAGGTGAGTGTCCTCTTGGCCGTGGTGGTCGGGGGAGGCGTCCTATTGTGGTGGTTCACCCGCCACTTTTAAAATCGCGGCGGGACTCGATGTTGCTCGGGGGGTTGGGCCGCGACAGACGAGGTTCGGCTTTGTGGGGGCTCTCGTCGTTTCGAAGATCTGAGACGTTCGGGCCGCGACAGGCGAGGTTCGGCTTTGTGGGGGGCTCTCGTCGTTTCGGAGATCGGGGACGTTCGGGCCCGCGACAGGCGAGGTTCGGTTTGTCCAACCTATCGAGCAGCCCATACGAAGACTGTCGCGGTCCGCGACAGGCGAAGTTCGGTTCGTCCAACCTATCGAACAGCCCATACGCCCGCACCTAGTGAGCACGACCATCAATCAAAGTCCGAGGCGACGAGAGCCCCCCCACAAAGCCGAACCTCGCCTGTCGCGGCCGATCCCTCGCGAGCACGACCGAACCGCACCGCGATCTTAAAACAATTGCATGCTCTCGTAGGTTCGGATAAGTTCCCGCGGCGCTAGGGGCTGTAGCTCAGCTGGGAGAGCGGTGCGTTCGCAATGCACAGGTCAGGGGTTCGATCCCCCTCAGCTCCATCGCTCGGAGATCCACGTGTTTGGATCTCCCAACCAACCTCGACGCGGGCAAAACTGGGCTCGCCTCGGGGTTTTTTAAGATCGCGGTGGGCTCGATCTTACTCGCGAGGGCTGAGCCGCGACAGGTGTCGCTACGGGGCGAAGTTTTGCAAGCCGACCGCGTGCTCGGGCACGATCGTCCGACCAGCGAACCCGGCCCAGACCCCCTGAGTGTGACCCCGCGACACCGCGATCTTAAAAAACGAGCTCCGCCGCGATCTTAAAAAACGGGGTGTTGCCCGCGCCCCGTCGACCGTGCCAGGATGGGCCCATGTAAGGGGCCGCAGGCAGGTGGTCTCAGGGCTGCTCGGTTCATGTACAAGATCTTCAAGCGATCGCACTATCCGGGCAACTTCGAAGTTCAAATGGCCGGGGCTTGTGACCCGGGGATGGCGCGGGAGCACAACGAGGATGCCATCTCGCTGCAGGACGACGACGGCCGTGGCTACTACATGGCGATCGTCTGCGACGGCATGGGGGGGCACAACGCCGGCGAAGTTGCCTCTGCGATCGCTGTCGACACGATCTCAAACTACCTGTTCGAGAATTTCTTTTTGCAGAGTCCGCGGGAGCTCCTCTACCACGGGTTCTTGCTCGCCAGCACCAACATCACCGAATACACCGCGAAGAAGCCTGATACCGAGGGCATGGGGTGCACGGCGGTCATGGTCATGGGCATCAAGGACAAGATGTGGGTTGCCCACTCCGGGGACAGTCGCGCCTACCTCGTCGACGCGCGGGCGGCCACTCCGATCACGCTCGATCACACCATGGTGCAGGAACTCGTCAGCAAGGGTGTCATCACCAAGGACCAGGCCGCCGTCCATCCCTACCGCGGTCGGATCTCGCGGTGTTTGGGTCACGGCAAATCCAAAGGCGTCCCCGACATCAACGCCGGCATCATCGAAGTTTCGGACAACATCCTGTTGTGCAGCGACGGCCTCAGCGACGTGGTCCCACCCGAGATGATCCACGAGATCGTCAACAAGAACACCGCTCGCAACGCGGTACGCAAGTTGGTGCAGGCGGCCAATCAGGCCGGTGGGCCCGACAACATCAGCGCGATTCTCATTCGGCGAATGTTGTAGGTGCATGTTGTAGCGCGGCATTCTCGATGTTCGTGCCACGCACGCAGTCGAGAGCGGGGCCGCGGTTGGTCGCTTCGAATCCGGTGTCTGCGGATGGGTTGTATGCATGTACAACCCATAGCCGGAAGCCGGTGGGCCGTTCTGGCTAGAACCGGTACTTGAGGTGGGCTGTACCGCCGTCTAAAAACATGGTCGGGCCGGCGTTGAGACGCAGGTTTTTGGTCAGTCGGATCCCGTCAGCATTGATCGCCTGTTGGTGGAGGCTCTTGCGGTAGCGCGAGTACTTCACCGCCCCGGCGATACCGAGGGCCAGACCTGTGGCTTGCCCGGCGAAGCTCAAAAACAGGACGAATCGGGCCGTCAGCGTCGTGTAC
>CAZUPD010000216.1:7010-11329 GCA_964621785.1 uncultured Nannocystaceae bacterium | reverse complement strand
GGCACTGCCGGCGCACAAGATCGGGCGCCTGTGGAAGTTCAAGTTGTCCGAGGTCGACGAGTGGGTGAGGTCGGGCAGCGCTACGGATGACGACGGAGAGGTCGACGCATGAAGCCAGAAGAACTGAAGCAGCTGGAAGACTCCCTCTGGGAAGCCGCGGACCGCCTACGCGCCAACAGCAAGCTGAACGCCACCGAGTACTCCATGCCGGTGCTCGGGCTCATCTTCCTGCGCCACGCGACGAACCGCTTCGACCGGGTCCACGAGCAGATCAAGAAGCGCCTGCCCAGCAGGGGCGGCAAGACCCGCGCGGTTGCGGCCGGCGACTTCGCCAGCGAGGGGGCTATCTTCCTGCCCGAGGAGGCCCGCTACGACACCATCGCGGGGCTGCCCGAGGACCAGGACATCGGCAAGGCCATCAAGCAGGCCATGGAAGCCGTCGAGGCCCAGGTGCCGGACCTGCTCAAGGGCGTTCTGCCCAAGGAGTACCCGAAGTTCGACCCCGACCTGCTCCGCGACCTGGTCCGGGTCTTCAACAGCGACGAGCTGCGCAAGGCGACCAACGACGACCTCTTCGGGCGCATCTACGAGTACTTCCTGAACAAGTTCGCTATGTCCGGCGCGCAGGAGGGGGGGGAGTTCTTCACGCCGCCCTCGCTGGTGCGGACCATCGTGAACTTCATCGAGCCCACCCACGGGCTCCTCCTGGACCCGGCCGTCGGCAGCGCGGGCATGTTCGTGCAGGCGGCCCACGCCATCGAGGCCCAGGGGCGCAAGCCCTCGGAGGTGGTGAGTTTCTTCGGCCAGGAGAAGTCCGAGACGAACACCCGCCTCGCCCTGATGAACCTCGCCGTCCACGGGCTCGAAGGCACCATCCAGCAGGGCAACACCTTCTACGACCGCGTGGACGACAAGGTGGGCCAGGCCGACTTCGTCATGGCCAACCCGCCTTTCAACGTCGACATGGTCGACCCCACTAAGCTCAAGGGCGATCCGCGCTTGCTGGCCAAGGTCAAGGACCTGGGCGTCAGCAAGAAGACCAACACGGTCGGCAACGCCAACTACCTGTGGATCCAGTACTTCTACGGCTACCTCAAGCCCACTGGGCGCGCGGGCTTCGTCATGGCCCAGTCCGCCACCGACGCGGGGCACTGGGAGAAGAAGATCCGCCAGCAGATCATCGACACTGGCGACGTGGACATCATGGTGTCCATCGGCACGAACTTCTTCTACACGCGCTCGCTGCCGTGCTCCCTGTGGTTCTTCGACCGTGGACGGTCCGCCGAGCGCAAGCACAAGACGCTGATGCTCGACGCCAAGGGCGTCTACCGAGTCATCAGTCGCAAGATCCGCGACTTCTCAGACGAGCAGCTCGCCAACCTGACCGCCATCGTGTGGCTCTACCGGGGGCAGACCGACCGCTACCTGGACCTGGTGCGCAGCTACCTGGCGGCGAGCCAGGATGCGGCCGCCGAGCTGGGCAACGCGCTTGCGGCACTGGAAGAGCCGGATGGCAAGCTGACGAAGCGACTGTCAGCACTGGTCGAGGGGGCGCCGGACGACGCGGACCCGGACGCCCTATCGGCGCTCCAGGCCACGATCAAGGAGCGCACCGAGGCCCTGGCGAGCCTGGCCAGCACGCGGACTGCGCTGGTGGCCGATTTGGCGGCATGGGCGAAGGCCCAAGGCCCGGAGGTTCCGGCGACGAACGCCGGCCAGGTCAGCCGCCACGACAGCTTCGAGCCCTTCGTCGAGCGCCTGGGTGCGCTGCGTCGGCAGGTGAACGAGGCCCACAAGCTCACCACGCGCGCCTTCGACACCGCGCGCCGCGACCTGCGGGCGACGAAGTGGGACGCCTGGGATGGGCGGAAGATCGGCGAGCACCGCGACGCGCTGGAGGAGGCCCGCCACGACGCGCTGGAGATTATCAAGGCGGTCACGTACCCCTTCGCCAAGCGCGCTTCCCAGACGGGAAGTTCGCGGAGGTGGCGGGACTGTGCACGGTCCTCACCACGGAGCAGATCAAGGACCACGATTACAGCCTGACGCCAGGGCGCTACGTTGGCGTCGCGCCGCCGGAGCCTGAGGACGAGGAGGCGGTTGAGGAGCGGCTTCGGGAGATCCACGTCGAGCTGGCGAGCTTGAGCGAGGAGGCGGGGGCGCTGGCGCAAACCATCAGCGCCACTTTCGAGGAGTTGGTGGGATGAGACGCCACCGGGTGAAGATGGCTAGTCTCGCAGCGCCGGGACGGTACTCCTTCGTTGGCGGGCCGTTCGGCTCGAAGCTCACGTCCACGGACTATGTCGCCGAGGGCGTGCCGGTCATTCGCGGAGCGAACATGGGAGGACCTTCGAGGTTCATCGACGGCGACTTCGTCTTCGTCTCGGACTCGAAGGCCGACACACTCCTGAGCAACATGGCCTACCCAGGGGACTTGGTTTTCACTCAGCGGGGCACGCTTGGCCAGATCGCAATGGTGCCTCCCGCTACGGACCTGGGCGATCGGTTTGTAGTGTCCCAAAGTCAGATGAAACTGACAGTGGACCCGACGACCGCCGACCCCCGATACCTGTACTACCACTTCACCTCGGCAGAGATCATCGAGGATCTTAAGGCAAGAGCGATTACCAGCGGCGTCCCGCACATCAACCTGACAATCCTCCGTGATTTCGAGGTGGAACTCCCAGATGTTGGGCATCAGCGCCGCATCGCCGACATCCTCTCCGCCTACGACGACCTCATCGAGAACAACAACCGGCGGATGGCCCTGCTCGAAGAGTCCACCCACCTGCTGTACCGCGAGTGGTTCGTCTACCTCCGCTTCCCCGGACACGAGCGGGTGGAGGTCGTGGATGGGGTGCCGGAGGGATGGACCAAGACGACAATCGGCGAGGTCTGCGCGGTGTTCGACGGGCCTCACGCGACGCCGAAGACTTCGGACGAGGGACCGGTGTTTCTCGGCATCAAGAACATCACCCCAAGTGGGCGACTGGACCTGTCGCAGATCCGGCACATCTCGGAGACCGAGTTCCCTCGATGGACGAGACGAGTGACCCCCCGAGCGGGGGACGTGGTGTTCACCTATGAGGCGACGCTGCACCGCTACGCTGTGATTCCAGCAGGGTTCCGTGGTTGCCTGGGTCGGCGCATGGGGCTGCTTCGCCCTCGTAACGAGAAGGTCGATGCCAGCTTCTTGTTCCCGATGCTTCGGTCGCCTGCATGGACCGCCTACATGGAGACCGAGAAACTACAGGGGGCGACGGTCGACCGGATATCCATCAAGAAGTTCCCCACGTTTCGCATGCTCCTACCATCCAAGCCAGTGCTGGACGACTTCGTCTCGATGTCGAAGGAGGCACTTGCCCAGCACAACAATCTGCGAGACCAGAACCAAAAGCTCCGAGAAGCCCGCGACCTCCTGCTCCCACGCCTCATGGACGGAAGGATCCCCGTATGATCGCCTCCGACTACTCGGAAGACCGCCTCGTCCAGCAGACCACCACGACCTTCCTCCACGAAGACCTCGGCTGGCGCAGCGTCTGGGCCTGGGACACGGAGACCTACGGCCCCAACGGCACCCTCGGCCGCAAGAGCCAGCACGAGGTGGTGCTCACTCGCTACCTCGACGCCGCCCTCCGCAAGCTCAACCCCGGGTTGCCGGACGACGCCTACGCCCAGGCCATCGACAAGCTCACGGCCAGCAGCGCGACCAAGACGCTCTTCCAGACCAACCGCGAGCTGGCCGCCCTCATCCGCAACCGCGTCCCGGTCACCTTCAAAGACGCCGACGGTGTGACTCGCAGCGAGCGCCTGCGCGTCATCGACTTCGACGACCCCGACGCCAACGACTTCCTCGTCGTCCGCGAGCTGTGGGTCCGGGGCAAGGTCTACCGCCGCCGGGCCGACCTGGTCGGGTTCGTCAATGGCCTGCCGCTGCTCTTCGTCGAGCTGAAGGCCAACCACAAAGACGTGAAGGTCGCCTATGACGACAACTTCACCGACTACCAGGACACCATCCCCCACCTCTTCCACCACAACGCGCTGGTGATGCTCTCCAACGGCGACGAGGCGCGGGTCGGAGCCTTCTCCAGTCCCTACGACTTCTTCCACGAGTGGAAGCGCCTCGACGAGGACGAGCTGGGCGTCGTGGATTGGCAGACGATGCTGCGCGGCATCTGCGACAAGCGCCGCTTCCTCGACATCGTCGAGAACTTCGTCCACTTCGACGACAGCCCCAGCAGCGGCCCCATCAAGGCCCTGGCTGCCAACCACCAATACCTGGGGGTTAACCGCGCCTTCCTGGCCGTCCAGGAACGGGA
>CAZUPD010000216.1:0-7000 GCA_964621785.1 uncultured Nannocystaceae bacterium | reverse complement strand
AGCGGCTTTTGCCGAAAGGCAGGAACGAGCGGGCAAGCTGGGGGTGTTCTGGCACACCCAGGGTAGCGGCAAGTCCTACTCGATGTACTGGCTGGCCCAGAAGGTCCACCGCAAGGTGCCGGGCTCCTTCACCTTCATCATCGTCACCGACCGCGAGGAGCTCGACACCCAGATCGTGAAGACCTTTGTGGGCTGCGGAGCGGTCACCGAGGCCAAGGCCCCGGTCGTGCACGCCAGCAGCCGCGCCGACCTCAAGAAGCTGCTGGCCGAGGACCACCGCTACATCTTCACGCTCATCCACAAGTTCGACGTAAACGACACCGAGCCGGCGACACTGCGGGACAACGTCATCGTCGTCGCCGACGAGGCGCACCGCACCCAAAACGGCAAGCTCGCCGAGGCCATGCGTTGGGCCCTTCCCAATGCCGCCTTCATCGCGTTCACCGGCACGCCGCTGATGAAGACCGACAAAGACCAGCTCACCCGCGATACCTTCGGCGACTACGTCTCCCGCTACGACTTCAAGCGCGCGGTCGACGACGGCGCGACCGTCAAGCTGTTCTATGACAACCGGGGCGAGAAGCTCCAGATCGTCGATGCCGACATCAACGAACGCATCGTCGAGGAGCTGGAGAAGCACGACCTCGACCAGGACCAGACCGCGCGTCTCCAGCGCGAGATGGCCCGCGACTACCACATCCTCACCAACGAGGAACGCCTCGAGCGCATCGCGCGGGACCTCTGTGCTCACTACGCGAGCCGCTGGAAGACTGGCAAAGCGATGCTGGTATGCATCGACAAGATCACCTGCGTCCGCATGTACGACCTCATCGCGCGGTTTTGGGGCGAGGAGGTTATCCGTCAGGAGGCGCGGGTGAGGGACCTGTGCGAGAACCGAGCGTGCATGGTAGCGGATCCGCCCAACGCCTCCGAGGACGACCGGGCCAGGCTGCTCGCCGCCGCCGACGGGCGCATCGAGGACGCCGAGCGGAAGCTGGCATGGTTGCGGGAGACCGAGACCTGCGTGGTCGTCAGCGAGGAGCAAAACGAGGTCAAGCGCTTCCAGAAATGGGGCCTGGACATCGTCCCGCACCGCAAGAAGCTCAAGGACCGCGACCTCGCGCTGGAGTTTAAGAAGATGGAGCACCCCTTCCGGCTATCCATCGTCTGCGCCATGTGGCTCACCGGCTTAGACGTGCCCCATCTGTCGACGCTCTACATCGACAAGCCCATGAAGGGGCACACACTGATGCAGGCCATCGCCCGCGCCAACCGCAAGGCCCCGGGCAAGAACAACGGCCACATCGTCGACTTCAACGGTATGCTCAAGAGCCTGCGGGCTGCGCTGGCCAAATACGGCGAAGGCCCTGGGCCTAGTGGCCGCAGTGGTGGCGGCGGCGACGACATCGACCCCACGCACGACTTCGCCGAGCTGGAGCAGGAGTTCGCCGTAGCCATCGCCGAGTGCGAGGCGCACCTCCAATCCTGCGGCTTCGACCTTCACAAGCTCATCGACGCGGTGGGCTTTGCGAAGATCGCGTTGCTCAGCAAGAACGCCGAGAGCTCCGCCGTCAACGCGGTCTGCCGCACAGACGAGACCCGGGCGCGCTTCGAGGTCCTCGCCCGCGAGGTGTTCAAAAAGCGCAAAGCGCTGGTCTCCGAGCCCCACCGCATCAAGCCCTACCGGCAACGCGCCGACGCGATCGACGCCATCTACAAGAAGCTCCAAGACAACAAGGCAGCGGCTGACATCAGTGCGGTGATGATGGCCCTGCACGGCATCGTGGACCAGGCCATCAGCCACGCCGGACCGACCCGAATGCCGGGGGCGGAGTCAGGCAAGCTCTACGACATCAGCCACATCGACTTCGACAAGCTCAAGGCCGAGTTCGCGAAAAACCCGAACAAGAACACCGCCGTCCAATCCCTCAAAGACGCCATCGACCGCAAGCTCCGACACATGATCCAGCAAAACCCGCTGCGCACGGACTTCTACAAGAAGTACGCGGCCATCATCGCCGAGTACAACCGCGAGACCGACCGGGTCACCATCGAGAAGACCTTTGAGGAGCTGGTCAAGCTTGTTGTCGAAATGGGCGAGGAGGAAAAGCGGGCCGTGCGTGAGGGCCTCAACGAGGAGAACCTCGCCGTCTTCGACGTCCTCGTGAAGAGCAAGGGCGACGACCTCGACACGCGAACTCGAAACCGGGTCAAGGACGTCGCCCGCGAGCTGCTCGACAAGGTCAAGGCCGAGCTGGCGAAGCTCGACCACTGGAAGGACAAGCGCCAGACGCAGGCGCAGGTCAAGCAGCTGATCTACGACTACCTGTACAGCGAGGAGACCGGCCTGCCCGTGGACGCCTACACCGATGACGAGGTAAAGGAGCTGGCAGAGGTGGTCTACCTGCACGTCTACGAGCAGTACGAGACGGCGGCGAACAACGTGTATGCGGTGAGTGAAGGCGAGGGGGTGCCAGCATGATCTGGGGAGCAGGCCGTCAATCGTCCGGGAATCCGTCCGCATGACTCGGCGCAGGCGCCGCTAAAGGAGCCGATCCGTTCGCGGTATCCCGCGGCGTCGGCCCCAATACGAGCCGCAACGCTCGGTCACATTCTGCATCGATTTCGACGGCGAGGTTGTTGACGTGGCCGGGATGACACGCCCGGTATCGATCGTGCTCTTCTCAAAACTGTGAAGGGATTGCGATATGATGCGTTTCGTCCCCATTCTACAAAATCTGTACCTCATTCGAGAGCGTTTTTCCCAAACCACCGGGAGGATAAAAGGTCAATTTTTCCCACCAGTGCGGGGCGTTCGTCGCGAAGAAGGTTGAAGAAGCTCTCAGCGATATGTTTCTGACGTTGAAGTCCTTCGACAAGTGCTGTTGAAATCTCAATTACCGACGCGTGGCATCCAGGGAGGTGAGGTGAGATATCCCAGCCAGAGATACTCTTCGCTAAGAGGCGAAGCTCAGAGTCAAGAAAGTGTGTATACAAAAACTTGATAAGTGAGGCGGGAGGTTCTTCGTTGATACTCACTTCCGAGTCTTCGTTACCGACATTGGTCGCGGATAAAAACTGAGTATGCCTCTCACGCCACCGGGCCCCTAGTTCCTTTCGATGCTTTTTATACAGCCAGTCTGGCAGCGGGCAGCCGGCTCTCGCAAGCGAGCAGTCGTAGTCGGTAAGGGCCGACATCAAGTCCTGAACCAGGAATTCTTTTGTCGCTAACGAGGGCAAGCAAACTCCAAAGTCTCTTGCGCACCGGCCTAGTCGATCGAATGCAACAAGTTGATGGACGAAGGAGCTCGTGAAGAGAAAAGTCATTAAGTTTACAGCGTGAACTTTCCACCCAAACTCATTGAGTAACAACAACATGATCGACAGTATAAGCCCTACTGCTATAATCACCGCGATCAGGAGTACAGTTTTTGGTGCAAGAAATGCTGTGTAAGTTACTTCCTCCAGAAAATTCTCTGCGAGGCGCAACGGTCCGGGAGGGGTAGTGAACGAATAGTATTTCCTGTTCTCCGATACAACTCCCAAGTTTTGCTTTGCATTAGAGGAAGGAATCTCTTGTTCATTGAAAAAGGGACAACGCCCGGTGCTTATTAGGAGCCGGTGCCGTCGACGTATTTTCTCAGCCTCCAAGTAGATTCGTGTTGCGAACACTCTAGAAATGAGGGTCGTAACCCCGAGCAAAAAACTCACCGCGAGTGCACCAGTCGCCCAAGTTGCAGGAGCGAGTACAAGCATGAGCGAGGAAATAAACATCAGAAGGGTTGAAATTGTCGCAACCATCCAAAGTCGGCCTGAGCAGACGAATTTGGCAGTCATCGTCGAATGAAGCCGACCAATTAAGTTTTTGTTTGGAACGTTCATGACTACTCGATTGTAACAAAAAATGGCTCACTTACCGCCACAATCTGATTTGACTGGTCAAGGACGAAGGCTTCTACAGTGTGTACGCCACGGTAGCTAAGGCCCTCCCAATGATAGACTTGCGAGTTTTCTCGAACAAAATTGCCTCGAAGACAGTTAGCGCGGGCGGCTTCGCTGCCGGTATTCGTAACACGCCAGCGAACATGGTGGAGCTTCTGAAGTGACGCGGTAGGGGAGTAAGCACAAAACTCAAGCCACTGATTTTTTGAGACGCTGTCCCCACTAGATACTGCCCGCAATCTTTTTGAGTCCCGATGTTGATGAAGAAACGCGGAAACCTCGACTCTAAACAGAGTTTTTGCTGTTTTCCATTTTGGTCGCTCTTTATGGGGAAGTCGGCTCAACTCCGGTGGGATTACTGCCACTCCATACTGCTTTACAAGAGAGACGAGATCGGACGAAACACTTTGTATCGAGTCGTGCCTCGTGACGTGAGCCGAACTAACTGCTAGAGCCTTCTCCACGGTAACCCTTTTGGCAAAGTCCTCTCCGAACACTCTCCGCCACTTGCCGAGACTTTCATTCTCATCCGTCTCGCTGTATGCTTCGTCGATCCAGCCTCGATAGTCGTGAATTTTTGTCCGGAAGTTCTTGTACTTCTCTTCAGTCCATAACTCACCCAGACTTTCGCTTTCGAGGACGGGGTTACTGACCTGGGGACGGTCTGGGTTTTCTTGAAGCCAGTTGTCAAGGCGTTCAATTACGATTTTAAGTGCCGAAGGGACATCTTGAAAATTTTGGAGGAGATTGTCTGTCGTGTAGATATTATTCCCTAGCAAAGTTGTTAATAGCACAGACTCACAAGAAAAGGTCGTTTTAATATCTCTCAGGTATTTGACTAAGCGCGTGACCTCCCGCAACCGATCGTTTCCACTGTGGCTATTTTTCTTATTGACCCAATCCGTATATTTTTTTGGTGCGGTTTGCTCAAATGTATTGCCCGACCGATTGCAAATTTTGGTTTCATCCGCGAACATAACGCAGCATGCGATATCTAGATTTCGCTTTCCGGCGTATGTGAGTGTCAGGCAGTGTGAGTATCGGCCTATTTTCTCACGATACACGTTGTTGCCCTTGAAGATGTTGTAAAGACTATCGAGGTATTGGCGTGCTTCCCAGTCTTCGATAGGTTCAACATAGACTACAAGGTCCGCGTCGTAGGCTTTCGTCTTTGGAGGTTTGATAATAGTTTTATGGGCCCAGGATCCTTGTGGAAAAAATTCTATGATTTCAGGTTCCCAGTCCGAGTCTCGGACAAAATTCTCGATCGCGGTCACACTCGCTTTCAGGGTGTTAAGTCGGGTTGAGTTGATGTTGACAACTTCTGACAAAAAACGTTCGAATTCATCGGTATGCTTCATTTGATGAGCATACACAGTACCCTATCTTCATCCTATCGACAACGGTTCGTCAGTCATCTCAGAAAGTGAGTGCTTTGCGAGAAGACAGGTTCTTGATGACGTGTGATGCACGAACATGCGTGACACACGCGCGGACTGATGTGGCATAATTTATCGGAGACTGGAGACTATGGTTAGCAAGAGAAAAATCGTCGGAGGTCTTATCGTGGGGACAGTCCTAGCAGCACTGCTAACAAGCGCGCTCAGCGGTGGTACCGAGGACGACGACGACGATGACGACGACGATGACGACGATGACGACGATGACGACGATGACGACGATGACGACGATGACGATGACGACGATGACGACGATGACGACGACGACGACGACGACGATGACGACGATGATTTTGGAGTAGATTTCGACTTTGAAGACGTGGATTCCCACGTTGAAGTTCGCCACACGAAGACGCGGCGAACGACGAGGGCAGCGTTTCCCCCCGACGAAATCAAGCGTCGTTTTCGGAAACTTGTAAACCTCCTCGAACCGACCCAGACTGAACGGAAAAAATATGCTTCGCACCAAAAGACGGTGACCCGTCGACTTGAGTCATCCCTTGGTGCCGAAGTCCTACTAGTTGGGAGTTTTGCTCGAAATACATACCTGAAACAGCACAGCGACTTAGACCTTTTTGCGATTCTTCCTTCCAGTAGTACTCTTTGGGGCGAGAGGCGTAAAGGTAGCTCGACAGTGTTGAAGAATGTTCGTCGTGAGTTGGAAGCTCGCTATAGAGATACTCAGATAAGTAGGAGGGGGCCTTCATTACTTGTCAATTTTGGGCAAGGAGAATACTCAGTCGACGTCGTTCCCGCGGTTCTTGTGTCGACCGGTAGAAACAAGATCTATGAAATCCCAGCCCAAGGGGGAGGGTGGTTTCAAACGGACCCCATTGCTCACAACGACTATTTACTCGAACAGAACAAAGCCTGTTCAGGTATGCTTCGCCGGCTAAGCATGTTTATCAAGTACTGGGCTCGATGTCGAAAGTCTGTCTCTCTTCATTCCTTTACAACCGAGATAATTCTGGCAGACTCTGGAGTTTGCCGTGGCGTCAAATCATACGGAGAGCTCCTCCTTGAAGCCTTTGAGCATCTGCTCAGACATGTAAACGGAGCCTACCCAGACCCCATTGGCGTATCGGACTCACTTTTCCTATCGACAACAGAGGGTCAAGCACGGAAGCTCTGTGGCGTCCTCGAAACATCTCTGGAGCGCACAAGAAGAGCGCTTCAAGCGGAGCGAGACGGGCGGATCAAGGATGCGATCGCTCAGTACCAAGTGGTCTTCAATCGCAACTTCCCATACCGCGCGTAGGGCGGGGGAGTTTTTGTCGAAGTGGTGGGCTGCGAGGCCGGCAAGATCACCTCGCCTGAGCGAGATCACGACCGGCCGGCCGAAATGTGTGCATACATGATTTTCGGTGTCACTCGGTCTACGAGCGAATGCATACTTGGCGTTTCTTGGCGTTTGTTCGAGGTTGTGATGGATGGTGAAAGATGGTGAAAGATGGGGTACGCCTGCGGTATTTAGCGATTGATTTCAGGCGTTTGGCGCGCAAGTAACTGACATTTTTGTTGTTTCGCTGCCGCCGCTTTTTGGTTCGAGTCCTGTTGCCGGAGCTTTTAGAACGCCGTCTAGACTATTCTGGACGGCG
>CAZUPD010000215.1:0-11354 GCA_964621785.1 uncultured Nannocystaceae bacterium | reverse complement strand
GCTTCGCGCAGGTCCTTGTTGACGTGATAGAAGTCGCCCTGCTTTTTGAAGAATTGGCGAACGTATTCGGGTGGCAGATCTGCGATCGCGGATTCTGGGTAGACCCCATTTCGCGCAACCTCGAGTGCCTGTACATCGATGTCGGTGGCGTAGACTTGGACCCGCAACTGGCGCGATTGCCGGTTGAGGAGCTCCATGATCAGCATGGTGACCGAGTACGCCTCTTCGCCGGTTGAGCACGCGGGTACCCAGACGCGGACCGTGTCGTCCACGGTCTTCTTTCCCAAAATTACTGGCAGCACCCGATGTTCGAGCACCTTGAATGCTTCGGACTCGCGAAAAAACCCAGTGACGCCGATTAAGAAGTCCTTGCCTAGCTGCTCGACCTCGTCGCGGTTCGAACGCAGGAACTCGACGTAGTTCTCGAGCCGCTCGATATGGGCGAGCCCCATCCGACGCTCGATACGTCGGGTCAACGTGGTCGGCTTGTAGAAGCGAAAGTCCTGGCGACTTTGTGCGCGCAGCACAGCGAGGATTTGTTTGAGAGTGTCGGGGTCGGTGTCGACTTTTTGTTCCTCATTGATATACGGGTGACGAATAAATGCGGAGATGACCTCGGGCATTTCGTCGACGGCGAGGGTTCGGTCGGCGAGTTCGGTAGCGATTGCACTTCGCGGCATACCGTCGTGGGTTGCGTCGTCGGGGTTCTGGACGAGGACAAGCCCGCCGTGCTCTTTGATCGCCTTGATGCCGAGTGTGCCGTCGGTCCCGGTGCCAGATAAGACCACACCGATCGCCCGCTTGCGCACCTGCTGCGCGAGAGAGCGAAAGAAGGTGTCGATGGCCATCCGCATACCCCGGCGTGCTGTCGGAGGTGACAGCTCGAGTTTGCCATTCCCCAGCCGCAGGTACTTGTTGGGGGGAATGATGTAGACGTGATCGGCAGCGACTTCGGCCCCGTCTTCGACCTGTACCACCGGCATCTCGGTACAACGCGACAGCAGGTCGACCATCAAGCTCTCGTGATGCGGGTCGAGATGCGGTACCACGACGAATGCCGCTCCGCTGTCACGGGGCATTGCCAAAAAAAATCGTTTGAGTGCCTCGAGCCCTCCCGCCGAGGAACCCAGTCCGACGACGACCGGGGACTCGGTTGTGGTCTGGCTCATCGCGAAGACCATAGTCGTTTGTCGCTAGAATCGCAATCGATGGTTGCGATCGGCGATGTGTGGGACGGTGGGACCCCACAACCGGATCGGGCGAGCGGCCGGATCACAAAAATGCGAGGCATCCGAGCGCAAACCTCCCGGAGTACGCCGTGATCTTAGGTGAGGCCGAGAACCCACTGTGTGGGAATGACGGCCTGGTCGTTGACAGCGTCATGCCACCATCAGTTGCATGTCAAACTAATTTCTGCACATGACAGGCGGCCGTCACGTAGAAGCTCGGGCTATGCACCATCGGCCAGGATAAAGGTTGCAAGACAGTCGACGAGCTCGGGGACGACCGGTCGTTCCGGGTCGGAGTAGGCTTGGGCCTGTGATTCGGGGTCGAGGGTCGCGTGTTTGAGTACGTGATTCATCCCCTCGATAATACACACTTCGGCTGCTGGGTTTGCGGCCGCGAGGATGTCAGCGTCACTAACCGGGATTTGGATATCGGTGGTGCCTGCGGCGATCAAGACCGGGTGGGGGAGGTTGGCGAGGACCTGTGCGGGATCGTAGGCAAACCAGGAAATCATATATGGTTGAACGCTCGGGGCGAATAGCTGCATCAACTCGGGTGAGACGGTCTGCACCAAGTTGCCCTGTTCGAGTTCGTCGATAATTGTATGTGCCTCGGTCAGCAGGTCACCGGTGAAGATGCCGGCCACCTGTTCGCGTAGGATGTCCGCGGCGGGTCGGCCCGCACCAGCGAGGGAGACAACGCGATCAGGCGGTGTCGCGGTGCTGGCAACCGGAGCGATCAATGCTCCTTCGCTGTGGCCGACGAGGGTGATGTCCCCAAACTGTTCGCTATCGTTTCGGACGTAGTCGATCCACAGGCCGAGATCGTCGGCGTAGTGTTCGAATCGCAGTTTTGTAACGTCCGGGTCGATCGCACCGGCACTGGCTGCAATCCCGCGTTTGTCGTAGCGCAGCGAGGCGATGCCACGGGCTTGGAGGTCCTGCGCGAGGTATTGGAGGCTGTTGTTCATCCCTTCGAGCAGGGGGCTGTTTCCGTCGCGATCGGTCGGTCCAGAGCCGACGTGGAGGATGGCAATCGGGTAGGGGGCACAACCGTCTGGCAACAATAGGGTCCCGTGGAGGGTGCCGACGCCGTTGTCGACTTGAACCTCCTGTTGCGTCGCCATCGGGCAGTTACCTGCGGTTGTTTCGCTTGTTGCATCGGCTGCGGTGGTCGATACACTCGCGTCAGTCATACCGGTACTCATCTCAGTCGTTGTTTCCATCGTTGTGCCTACACTTGTTTCGGTTGTGTGACTCTCACTTGATTGCCCAGCGAAGGAGCATGCGGAGCATGCGATCGCGAGGGCGAGTGGACAGAGACTCGCTCGCCCGAATTTCGTACCAAAGCTTCGAAATGAGGGTTGCAAACGTGCAGAGCCATTACATGAAATCCGGGGTTGAATGTGTGATTGTTTCATGGTTTTGATGTGGTTACGGGTTGTCGTCATCGGTTTGGTCACCCGCACCATTGCGCGCCGGATGAGCTGTTGTCGTCTCGTGTTGGTTGTCACCTTTTTGAGCGACGGGAAACGTGATTGTGGAGAGCTTGCGAGCGGTGGTTTGTGGACCGGGCTTTGTAGAGATGTATGGGTGAATGGCTGCCTGTAGCTTGTGGGCAATGGCATCGAATTCGTCGTCGGTAACGTGGACAACAACTTCGGTGTAGCCGACGCGGTCGCTGGCAAAGTCGGGACTTTGGCCACGACGCTCGGCACGCTCGAGATAGGCGGAAAAGTCCTGAATGAGGGTCAATACATAGGTCGAGAACATCGCCAAATGCTCGTCGGCGCTGAGACCTGCCACATCCTCTGCCGAGAGGTGCGCGGAATCGCCTAGGCGGTACACACGCTCATCGACACCACGCACTTTCCGAGTTTCAGCGATTTCGGCCAAGTTGGCGTCTACGAGCAGGCGCAGGTGGCGATAAATCGACGATCGTGGGATGTCGGGCAGGCGCTCGCTGAGGCCCTGGGTTGTCTCCTGACCACCGGCGAGCGTCTGCAGGATGCGCAGCCGCACCGGGTGGAGTACGAGTTTGGCCCGCTTCATAAACGTTATCATTATTAATAATGATAACGTTCGCAAGCTGAAAAAATGTGAGCAAACTTGCTGTGTTACTCTCCCCTACATGACCGTCGACGAAGCACTCCAGCGTGCGATGTGGGACATGTTCTGGCTACCCGCGGATGCTGAGGCGGTTTCGCGGCCAGAGGTCTTGTATGTACGCTGCCCGCGTGATGTCCCCGGGTTAAACAGTGTGCTCCGGGTGCGGGCGGACACGCGTCAGCTTCCGGCGCTGATCGACGAGGTTGTCGAGGCCCACCGCAATGTATGTTCGCGTTGGTGCCTCACACCGAGAGATGGGGGACCCGTGCTGACACAAGCACTGGCGGCTGCGGGGTACACCTTGACGACGCACCACCACGGTTACTCGCTCGAGGTTGACACGCCGCGCCCCGCTGTGCCGGCGTCGATCGAGGTCCGGCGGGTCGAGACGATGGCACAACTCGACGATGCACTCGAAGTCAAACACCGTGCATTCGAGATGCGGGCGAGCACCACACTCGCCGAGCGTCGCGGATTCCTCGATGATTGTACGGGGCCCACGGCGCGGGTGGTGCGGTTTGTCGCCTACGACCGCGAACGTGGTGCAGCGATTTCCGCCGGTGGATTGACCATCCACCGAGGGCTCGATCTAGGGTTTTTGTGGGCGGGCGCGACGGTTCCGGAGGCCCGTGGGCGGGGCGCCTATACGGCGGTTGTGAGTGCTCGTGTGGCGTTCGCCCGCAGGGCAGGGCTGCGGTGGGTCGGACTGTTCGCACGTCGAAACACGTCGGCGCCGATCGTCGCAAGTCAGGGGTTCACACGCCACGGTCCAATGGACTTTTGGGTGCGCCCGGCGGGTTGCTGACACGAGCCCGGGTGCGCGAGTGAATCGGGCGGTCGACGTTCGATGTGCTGTTTGTCGTCTTGCCGTGACCAGACGATCTTCATGCCGGTGACGGGCGATATGCAGGCAGCTGTCCGCCCGTCGAAAAAACGTATCAAACGACTCCATCGCACGAAGACTCGCAACACTCAGACTCGCGGATAACTCGACGCGGGCGTGCGCGGTGGCGACGTCGGTGTCGAGCCGGGCGGCGAGTCGGTTGGCTCGGTCGATGGCATCCGCGCGGGGTGTATGGACAAGGATGGCAAACTTCCCGTCGCTCATACGCCCGACGTAACCCGCATCGCCCACAGCCTCGCGGCAGGAGGTTGTCGTTTCGATCGCCAGCGCATCACTCGCGGCATAACCGTAGATTTCGCCGGTGCGGTCAAAGTCATCGAGTTCGACCAGGATCATGCACAGCGGCTCCTCGGTCGCGCAGGCCTGCTCACAGTCCGCGACAGCCCGGGCAAAAAAGTAGCTGCGATTAAAAATACCGGTCAATGCATCGGTCCTGGCTTCGCGCTCGAGAGCTGTTTCAAGCGCAAAGTTGAGGCGGTCTTTCGACTCGATGAGATAGGTCGAAATGATCGCACAAACGCCACCCGAGACGATAAAAATATTTGTGTTCAACAGTAGTGACAGGTCGATTTGAAACGCCAACATCGCACCGTCCATGGCCGCAATTGTCAACAAGCTACAAACGGCCATGTGTCTCGCTGTCGGTGCACCGATAAATCCGAGGATGGCGAAGAACATCAGCCCGGCGGTGCCCCTGAGGAGTCCGTCGGTCATCATGAGCAGTGCCAGGATCACCGCCAGCATCCCTCCGGACACACCGAGGTAGAGGGCAAACGGGACCCATCGGGCGCCAGCTTCGGTGCGCACAATTCGGTGGAGTACGAACAAGAGCAATGCCCCGCAGCATCGAATGGGGATCGTCCACGCGAGACTTGACGCGTCGACCAGAGCGTCCCAGCCGGTAAAGGTGAGCATTAGAATTGAACCGGCGAAGTAGGCCCCACTCAGAACGGGTGCGGTGCGCTTGTACTGGCGATTGAGAAACTCCGCTTCGTTCGCACCATTGGTCGGAGGACTCCGATAGGTGTGCAGTCGCGTGTCGATCGGTTTCCAGCTCAATGCGCTGAGAAGCTCGTCCATGGATGGCCAGCGGTTTTTGGGCTCGTTGGCCAGACCGCGGACGAGGAGATCGTGAAGGCGTGCAGGGACGTCGGTATCGCCCGGCAACGGGTGTAGCGTACCAGCCAGGACGTTTTTTCTGATCTCCGGTACCGATTGACCCGCAAACGGCCGTTGCCCGTAGAGCGCTTCCCACAGGCAGATACAGAAGGAAAACTGATCGCTGTGAATGTCGGTCGGATCTCCGCGATGTTGCTCTGGGGACATGTACGCGGGTGTTCCGATGCGCACGTTGGTTTGGGTGAGCGTCAGGGATTGCGACGCCTGACTCTCACTCACGCTGATCAGCTCTTCGCCGGATTCGCGCGGTTCGTGGGCCGAACGCTGCACCAGACCGAAGTCGGCGACGCATACACGCCCGTCGGCCCCGCGCAGGATGTTGGCGGGTTTGAGATCCCGGTGGACGAGACCGACTTCATGCGCAGCCGCGAGGCCGCGCCCCGCTTGGAGGTAGCAGTCGAGGCACTCCCGCCAACCCCGGGGTTCGGCATCCAACCACTCGCCCAAAGTCGACCCCTCGACAAACTCCATGGCTAAAAATACCTGCTCGTCGATCACGTCGACGTCATAGACTTGGACGACGTTGGGATGGGAGAGCTGGGCAAGCGCCTGTGCCTCGCGGAGCATCCGTGCACGCACCCGCTGGTGTTTGGCGAACGACTGGCGCAGAACCTTGAGTGCGACCTTGCGATCGAGTTCGACATCAAACCCCGAATAGACGGCACCCATGGCCCCCGAACCGATAAGCTTGAGGACAATGTAACGCCCCAGCCCGGTGTCCGCATTGACGCGGCCGATATGCGTGCCGGCGAGTGAGGCCGAGAGGTCCGAGTCCGGAGACTTGACCACGCGCGTATCGAGTTCCTCGTAGGGCGTTTTTTCAGTCATGAATCGCGCACCGAACCCGACGCAGTTTACAATATGTCTTCAGAGACATGTTGGTTGATTGCGGGTAGACGCAGTCGGTTCACGGTTCCGCACTTCCGTCGATGACGTGCTTAAACATCCTTGTCGCTCGCACGCGTTCCGTACGCATCGTTTATGTTTGGAAGGACGCGTTCAAAAACGGTCGACGGCTACAGCCGTTTACGCCCGCCCTCCACATGGTTCGGAGGGTTGTGATGGTACGCGGTGCGGGGCAGTCTGTAATTTTGCTACGTCGAGCATCGCCGCCACGCGAGGAGAAAGCGGGCCACGATTGTGTAGAGGCTACCTGCAATAATTCCTACGAGTGCGATGACCATTCCATTGACCGCACCGGGATCCACTGCCCCCCAAGCTTCACCCGCAGTGACAAACAGCCCCAGTGCCAACAGTGCGAGACGGTCGTTGCGGCCGAAGCCCGAGAGGTCGCGGCCGAGTCCGGCTGCCATCGCCTGTGTACCGAGATAGGACGCCAGCCACGTGCATAAAATTGCCCACCAGGCGAGTTCTCGCTCCGGAACCCAGACTGTATTGAAACCGAGCGAGAGGATGAGGATGGCATCGACGACGCGATCGAAGGTATGGTCGAGGTAATCTCCCCAGGGTGTACAGCGCTTGTGAAACCGGGCGATGCTGCCGTCGAGCACATCGAGCACATAACCTGTAAGTACACCGATTCCGGCAAGCGCGAGTTGTATGCCACCAGATGCGTCACTACCCGCAGTCGCGATGAGAAATCCGCATCCCAGTGCCAAGGGAAGCGAAGCCCAGGTGACGAGATTCGGGTTGATATCGAGCCGCCGGATCAGCGGTTGCAGCCAGTGTTCGACGAGGGGATCGGTACGTTCGAGGGCCATGGGAATCTCACGGGTAAACCAGGATGTCCTGGCGTTGCAATGGGTCGATGTGGGTGACGGCAAATGTTGGTGTGAGTGCCGCATCGGGTGGTGGGGCCAGGCCAATACCACCGAGTACCAAGATCGTGTCGAGGCCCGCGGCAGTGGCTCCGCGGACGTCGGTCTCCATCTGGTCGCCAACCGCGATGACGCGTCGAGATTTGAGGAGGGAGCAGCCCGCGTCGAACAGGGTGGGGGACGGTTTGCCGACGCGGTGACAGCGAGGCGCTTGTTCGCCGTACCGGGAAGTGAGTGCCGCTTCGATCAACGCGGCGATGCTTCCACTGGCGATGCCAACCGCTCCCCCGGCTCGCGGATAGAGGTGATCGGGGTTGGGGACGACCAATGTCACCGGTTTGTTTGCATCGAGTCGGTGGATGACGGTTGTTAAAACCTCACCGAGTGTCGGAGCAAACGGGTAGCCTTCTTCATCTGCCACGACAAGGACTTCAAACGCTTCGCCCGGTTCGACGACGCACCCGCCAGCCTGTTGCACATACACACAAGAGCTGTGTTGACCGAGGACACGGCACCGGCGACCGACTAGGTCGTGGTCGCTGAAGAAATCCGCGAGGGCCCGGCCGGAAGTGAGGACCCGTTCGGGGTCGACGGTACATCCGAGACGGTACAGGCGTTCGGAGAGCTCTTCGGGCAACGCGGCTGCTGTGTTCGAAACCACGACAAACGGCTTGTCCTGGGACGTGAGCCACGAAAGCAGCGCAGCCGCTCCGGTTCGCTCGCCTTGTGAGTCGATGAGCACTCCCCACGCGTCGAGCAAAACGCCCTCGTACCGAGCAAGCAAATCCGCGAGGGAGCCTGGGTCTCGCCGGAGGACTGGGATTGTTTGCGGCTTCACGCGCCGCTCTCCAACTCGAGGATCCGCGGGTAGACCTCCTCGCGCAACCGCCGATAGTCGTCACGGTTGTCGACTTCGACGAACGGAAGCTCATCGCCGGAAAACACAAGTGCCCGGGCTCGTCCCAAACGGAGCATCGAATCGGTCAACTGTTCGTGTTCACTCGCCTTGCGGGCGGGCCCAAATCCTTTGGATTCGTCGGAACCCAGGGGGGTTTCGGGGCGTCCCACATGCCAGTCGAGAATCTCGAGAGCGAGGGGTTGGTCGCGGGTCGCAAACAGGACAATCCCGGTCGCCTCGCCGAGGCAGGGCTCACCGTTGACGAGTGTCGGGTGCAGGCCTTTTCCGAGGAATCGCGGGGCTGATGGCGTGCCAAATACAAGCACTTCTTCGCGCGAGTTGTCATATCGACTACAGGTGAGAACCGTGGTGAAATCACCACAGTCGAGCAACCTGACGAGGACCTCGCGGTGATAGACAATATCGGCATCCATCACCAGCGTGCGTGTGGCCCCGTTGAAGACGCCGTGGGAGCGCGAGGCGTATTGCAGCGAGTGGAGACTACCCGAGTGCGCGAGTTCGGACGGATTGTGTACGGTCTCGACCCACGGGGCCCACTGCGCAAGCGCACGCCGAATGAGCTCGTGGCGATACCCTACGACGACAACAACCTCGGTCACGCCGCACTCGCGCAACAGCTCGACTTGGCGGCGCAAGAAACAGGTTTCTGTTGTATCAGCATGTGAGCGCGGGCCGATCGGCAGCAGCGATTTCGGGGACTGTTCGGTCAGGTGGCGCAGACGTGAGCCTCGCCCCGCCGCGAGGATGACCGCGCGAGGCGAGCGTGTTGTCATGGTTGTGCTCCCGGGGAGACTCGCAGGGCATAGTAGTGGGCTTTTACCCCTGCGCGCGCATAGTCCTCTTTGCCGGGGAGATAGGGAACTCCCAACTTTGACTCGAGCATGACCCATTGGCCTTCTCGTGAGAGGGTCTCTACCCGTCCCTCAAAGTTATCTTCGCGCGCAAGGTCTTCGCGATGACTACACACAATGACTCCGCCCGGACGGACGATTCGACACAATTCGCGCAAAAAGTTGATGTCGGGGATGTTTGAGAGGACACCCGAGCAGCACACGCCACTGTAGTTGTCTGATGCCCATGGGAGCGGTTTGAGAAGATCGCAACAGTACAGCTCGCGGTAAATCTCTTTGTCGCCGGCGAGTGCCAAGCTCTGCTGTGAGATGTCGGCTCCGTCGATCGTTTCGAACCCCTGCCGCCTCAGGCACAGACCCGAGAGCCCGGTCCCACAGCCCACATCGATAATCACACCTTGCTCGGTTGTGTGGTGCCGCAGCATACGAGCGCAAATCTCCGGTGTATCCCAGCCCCAGCGTTGGATATCTTCCTCGTATGTGGGGGCAAGTGCATCGTATTCGGACTCGACATCGGCTGTGGTGCGATTGGGTTGCGCCAGCCAGGTTGAAGCTCGATCAGTTGACATCTGTAAACCTTCCTCATCAGTCGAAGTTGTGCGTTTCGAAATGTGTCGTTCCTCAAAAGTAGATAGGTTCGAATCGTTCTCTCGCGTTGTTGCGCAACGTGTACGTTGAGCAAAATGGCTCCCGCGAGTGTGTTCCCCACCGCGGACTGTATCAGCTCAACCCGCGGTCGTCACCTGCATCACGATTTCGCGACCTCAATATCGCGTCGAGAAAAACTTGCAACACAAGCTTCCTATGGTGTTAGAGTCTCGTGACATTGGAGGCCAAGTTGAAATCAAAGGCGCGTTGTCTTCGCGAGCTCTTGTTCCAAAAGCAAGCCACAATCATCATGGAAGCCCACAGTGGCTTGACCGCAAAACTTGTCGAAGAAGCGGGTTTTGAGGCGATTTGGGGGAGCGGCCTCTCGCTTTCGGCGATGCTCGGGGTGCGCGATTGCAACGAGGCGAGTTGGACGCAAGTTCTCGATGTCCTCGAGTACATGAGCGATGCGACTCGTGTCCCAATTCTACACGATGGCGACACCGGCTACGGCAACTTCAACAACTTCCGTCGGCTCGTGCAAAAACTGGAGCAGCGGCAGATCGCCGGCGTTTGTATCGAAGATAAGCTGTTTCCCAAGCAAAATAGTTTTATCGACGGAGAGCGGCAACAACTCGCCAGTGTCGAAGAGTTTTGCGGGAAGTTGCGCGCGGGCAAGGACTCCCAGCGGGATGCCGACTTCGTCATCGTCGCCCGCACCGAGTCGTTCATCGCCGGTTGGGGTCTCGAGGAAGCTCTGCGCAGAGCGACAGCCTACGCCGAGAGTGGGGCGGATGTGATCCTCGTCCACAGCAAACGCGGCGACGGGCGTGACATCAGGGACTTTATGCGCCATTGGTCACTTCCGACTCCGGTGGTGATCGTGCCGACAACCTATCCCTCGGAGTCGATCTCCTCGTTCACAGACATCGGCGTGTACAACTTTATCTTCGCCAATCATACACTGAGGACCACGATTACCGCGGTCCAGAACAACCTGGCGAAGTTGCGCCAGACACAGGACTTGATGTGCATCGAGTCGAAAGTGGCACCCCTCACGGAGGTCTTTCGCCTCCAGGGGGTCCAGGAGTTCCGGGATGCTGAGAAGCGCTACCTGCCTCGTTGCACGCCGAGCGAGCCGTAGAAACGTGACGTGGTGTAAATGAGCATGCAAATTGTTTGTCGTGTCTCGAAGCGTAGGTGAGGCGTTCGATGGATATTCGCGTATTCGTGAGTACACTGCGTGAGTACGGAGTGCGTTCGGGTAGTGGGGTGCCCTGCTCGTTTTTCAAACCACTTGTGAACGCCATGGGAGCTGACCCCGCGCTGGACTACATCGGTGCATCGAGTGAGGGAGAAGCGGTGGCGATTGCAGCTGGGATGGTCACCGCGGGGCGTCCCTCCTTTGCACTCATGCAAAACTCCGGGCTCGGTAATGCAATCAATCCGCTGACGAGTATGGTGACACTTTACGGAATCCCTGTGATTTCGCTCGTGAGCAGGCGCGGACAACCCGGGGAAGACGATCAACCACAGCACGAACACATGGGCCGGATCACCAGCGAGTTGTTGCAACTATGCGGTGTGGAAACACATACGTTTCGCCCGGAGGCGTTCGAGGCCCAACTTGCCCGCTCATTGCAGCGCGGGGTTCCTGTGGCCTTTGTGGTTGAAAAAGGGAGCCTCTTCGGGGGTCCTCCGGCCGATCCGGTCGAGTTGTGTGTACACCTGGGAACAGCCCCCGAGCCCGGGGTCGCCATCACCACAAATATTGAGGAGACACTGCGAGTTACAGCTCAT
>CAZUPD010000214.1:0-11504 GCA_964621785.1 uncultured Nannocystaceae bacterium | reverse complement strand
GGAGCATGATGATGTCGCCTGTGTTGAAGGGGCGCTGGTGCGGGGTGTGGCTGTGTAGCGGCTCGTTTGGGGGCTGGCCGTTCGGGAAGGTATGACCATTCGGGAAGTGGTGTCCGTTCGGGGGCTGGTCGCCGCTCGGTGAGTTGTGGCCATCCAGGTGCTGGTGGCCATTCGGTGGAGGGTGGTAACCCGGTGTGGGATGATGCTGAGCGTTCGGTTGCTGCCCGTTTGGATAGCTCGCTATCGGGGGCTGTCCGTGCTGTGGCGACGAATGGTGGTAACCGTTCGGATGCTGCCCACTGGGATAGCTCGGATGTGCACCGTACTCTGGCTGTTGCTGTCCATTGGGATATCTCGCAGGTGACTCGTACTCCGGCGATGCATGGTAGCCATTCGTTGGCGGTTGGAAATACCCGTTCGCGGTCGGCTGATGCCCGGTTGCATGACCACTCGTCGGAGTGCCTTGGTGCCCTGCCGCCGGGTAGAAACCATTGGGTACCTGCCGCCTGAATGATGGTGGAGCTTGTTGCCCCGCTGGTGGACGATAGTGGTCGTTCCTCGGTGTTTGATGGCCATTCGTCGGTGGGGCTTGGTTCCCAACTGGCGGATGTTGGTAACCGTTCGATCGTGTTTGGTGGCCCTGCGTAGGTTGGGGTTGATACCTCTGTTGGTGTTGGTGACCATTCACCGGTGGGTGAACGATTGTCTCAGGAGGCTGGAACCTATGATGATTTCCGTTGTGAGGCGGTGCATTCGGCCCACTCGTATGTGGAGCGGCCTGTACATCGATAGGGTGTCCCGGATTCGCGGTGGGCTCGCTCCGCGGCGCGTGAGAGTGACTTTCGAGAGCGGTACCCGTCGATGTAGCCGGCTCACCATTCGACGGATTTGCCTGCATCGGCTGTGCTTCTGGGCTTTGTTGCTGTTCCGCCGAGGGTTCAGAATCTGGCCCATCCGTGGCCGTCGTAGCTGGTAGCGCTCGTATCGAGGGATCATCATCGAACTCGAGTCGTTCTCCGTCGACGAAGAACTCCGCCCTATCCATACCACCTTCTCTTAGCTCACGAGCTCTACGCTTTGTCTCCTGTCGATTGTACGGACCCAACCTCACGCGATCGGACGCGAATGCAGTTTTGATGATGAGGTAGCTGGCCATCGATATGTCTGTAGCAGACGCGATCGCGATTTTTCAGGTACCAAATATCGATCCAAAGCTACCAGATATCGATCCAAGGGCGGAATCGTGGTACCAGATATCGATCCACGATTACCAAATATCGATCCACGATTTGTGCACGGGTTACCAAATATCGATCCACGATTACCAGATACCGATCCACGGTTACCAAATATCGATCCACGATTGCCAGATATCGATCCAGAGTTACCAAATATCGATCCATCAGGCTCGTGGGTGATGTGTACAGATTTTTTTGGCGGGCAAGGGAGATCACTTCACGGGCTTGAGGGTTCTGACAGGCGAAATCGTGATCCGAAGCCCAATTCGCTCCAATAACTCGAGGATCGGCTGGATATGGACGGTGCCCCCAGAGAATAGTCGCAGGAGGGTGTTCCGCGAGAATGTGCATTTTTTGCAGAGCACGCGCTGTGTGAGTCGTTGTGTATGTACCTGGCGCTGAATGAGTGCAACTAAATGCTCGACTTGATTCACACCACAGAAGTTGAGCCTATGGGCACGAAGTAGCTCGAATAAGACTTCGAGGGCGGGGTTGAAGTCCTTCTTGGCGTGCCTGCGCAAGTTCCTGCGGGCGGGCTGAGGGAGCGCGGCAGTTGCCTCGGTCCAGTTGAGCCCGCGGTAGCGTTCGAGCACATCCTTGATCATGGCGAGTAGATCTTTTCCGAATACCGACATCCGGAAAGTCCATCACCGCGTGTGCCCCCGAGCAATACGCTAGGTCACGTGTTTTTCGCCGACCGGCCGCCCCGTCGGTTGTGGTGAGTGCATGCCTAGCTATATGACTATACAAATAGTAGCGAGTTTGAGCGAACGAGGTTGGTCGGCTGGGACTGCCGGCTGGCCGCCACGCAGCGTTGTCCGTCTCCAGAGTCGTCGATGCTCGTCGCTACTGGTGGGTGTCGCAACCCCGAGTTGTCGCTCGTTGGGTTCGCGCAATCTGGCGTGACCTCAACATCGGGTTGTCGCAACCCCCAGGTGTCGCAACGTGGGGTTGCAAGTCCAGTCCAGGGACTCAGGGTCGCTCGGGGATCAACTGGTAGCGAGTCGTGAACGTGCCGGGACACTGCAGATCCCAGCCCTCACCGAGCGCCTTCGAAATCGCCGCGCCGACGACCCGTGGTGTCGAAGTCGCAACGACAACGCGACCAAGTTGCGCATGCTGAATGAGGCTGCGAGGACGGTTGCGGGACGGTGAGGTTACATATTGATCATGTGCGTGTACAATCGCGCGCATGCGTGGTCAGTACCTTGTGGCTTTGTTTGCTTTCTCCCTCGGATGCAAAGTTCCGACCGAAGGGACGGGTAACACCACGTCCGAGTCGGGTGACTCATCGACCGAGTCGGGTGATTCATCGACCGAATCGGGTGAGTCGACTGATGGCGATACCTCGGAGACATCTGGGACAACGGACGAAACGACGAGCCCGGAAACGACAGACGCCGAAACCACCGACGCGACGTCGACAACCGACGCGACGACCGATCAATCGACAACCGACACCGGCGAGACCGACGGAACCGGCTCGGAGACCGAGGACCCGGTCGATACCTTCGACGATGCGATGCAGTGGTACTGCGGCAGTGACTGCTCGCCGACGAAACCTCCAGTGGGGACGTTGGAGGGGTGCGAGCCCGAAGATGCACACGCGTTTTGCCAGATTCTCACCGGCAACCCCGACTCCGTGGCGACGTACTGGGAGCAAGACTTGGCAGTCGACGGGCCGGGGTTTTGCTGCCTGGGCTTTGGGCCAGTCTACGAGAACATCCTTGATTGGGATGAGGTCTGCTACGAGTCGACGAGTCTGTTCCCGGACCATGAGGGGGGCTCGGTGATCCTGCGCGAGGGGTTGCAGTGCCAGTAGCGACAACCTGTGACCAACAGGGCCACACAACCTGCTCGCCGCCCGCGCCTGCTAGGTTTTCGGCCACTTGCTTCGAGCCACCGGCAGCCATTGCTTGAACAGTCGCAGGCGAGCGATGCTGTCCCAGACCCAGGCAATGGGCGCGAGTAAGACGACAGCACCCACGGGCCCAAGGATGAACCAATTCGCCAAGATGATCAGTACGAGCGCTCCGCTCCCCAGCATGAGCTTTCGTTTGTGACCGGGAATCTCGGCCTCCAAAGCGGCGACATCCGGAATCGTCCCCATCTCATGATGGCAACGCTCGCAGAGCCGAACGCCAGGCTTGTGGGGGAGTTCGCAAAACTCGCAGTAGATGATGTCCTGCATCGCTATCATCTTCCCGTGCATACGAATGTACATGAACGATAGCAACCGGCTGGGGCCTGACCTTGACGCTAGGCAAGCGACCGTGCGATATCACTCAAGTGTCGAGGACCCGAAACGGATGTTTGGGCTTCGCCCTCGCGGCGGTGGCCGGGTGTGCTCCGACCCCGGAGTCGACCACCACCGACATCACCACATTCGATGTCGACGACCAAACCACCCAGCCGACTCCGACCACGTCGACGACAACCGGCCTGCCAGACTCCGCCACCACCACGGATGACACGGACGCAACCACCGGCACCGGCACGGTGACGACCACAACGATCCCCGACTTCGGCGACCAGGAGCTCGGCTGCAACGGCAAAATCGATTTCCTGTTTGTCATCGACCGGGCCTCGTGGATGGAGCCCTACTGGGACCGCTTTCAAGCGGCCTTCCCCCCGTTTCTCGACGAACTTCTCGCCACCTTTGCCAACTTCGATCTGCACTTCATGGCCGTGGACGCGACCAACGGCTGGGGGATCGGTGGCTGCGACGAGCAATGTCAGCAAAATAACGGGAGCTGCTATCCCCTGGGCCCTCCCGACTACCCATGTGACCACTACACGAGCAACCCCGACACCGAGTGCGAAACGATGGGTGGGGCTGTGGTCGCCCCAGCCGGATTTGGCTCGAGTAACCGCGACTGCGGGATTGTTGGCGACCGCCGCTTTATCGTCGGCAACGAACAACCCGACCTCCTCGACACGGTCAAGTGCATCTCGCAGATGGGCTACGGCAACAGCCACGCCGCGGCCGAGGTTGCGATGTTGTGGTCGATCGTCCCCGGCTCGCCACCGTATCACTGCAATGAAGGGTTCTTGCGCGACGATGCGATGCTGGTGATCGTCTTCTACTCGGGATTTGCCAACGACGAGTCTCCGATGGGCCCCCCGGGCAAGTGGGCGGAGGAGATCTATGGGTTGAAGGGGAACGACGAGGACAAGGTCGCCATCATCGGGATCATCGACGACGCATCTTCCGAAAACCCAACCGTCTGCCCTGGAGGCTCCGGGTCGTACTCCTACACCCCTGCCGCGTTCCTGCATTTTTACGTGACCCACAAGATCGAGGGCAGCCTCTGCGCTGAGGACTACTCCCCGTACCTCGATGCCGGCCTCGACCTCGTGCGCGAGCTCTGCGATGCAAGCATTCCTGAGTAGCGAACTCAGGGATTGAGCCGCACCAGGATCATGTGGGACGCTCCGTCCTCGACCAGTTCGCCGATGACGTAGACGTATCCGTGGCGATCGACCGCGACATCGTGAGCCCAGCTCCGATCGCCGGCATCATCTATATATGGTTCACCCCAAGACTCCGCCTGAACCATCAGCCGGGGTTCGTCATCGACGGTGCGGTGTCCGGCGATCACGGGGTAGCCATCGCCTTGGTCCTGCCAAGCGACAGCGTTCCCCGCACCGAATCCACCCCATGCGGGTGAGAACACCTCGCTAGTGAGATCTTCGCCATACCTGCCAAATGCGACGGATACCGGCTCTGTCTCCTTGGTTCTGTGCCAACCAGTGGCCACGATGCCATCTTCGGTGGTCACGAGTCCGTACCACCCGCACATTTCTTTGACGAACGTGCCCGAGTACACGTCTCGATCGATTAGCTGTCCATCCACGAATTCAAAGAGTGTCGCTCGCGGGGGGTAGACCCCGATGTCGACCTCCCTGTACCCGACGGCAACCACCCGGCCGTCATGAATCCCCACCGCGCGGAGTCCAGACGAGAACGGCCAGTCCATCACGTCATAAGCCGCAAACAGCACCGGATCATGAAAGAAAGCTCCCGTAGACCCTTTCAGCGTCCAAACTGTCCCCTCGACATGGGGGATATTCCCGTTCACATAGGTTTGGCCGACCACGTACACCTCGCCGTCAGGACCAACCGCCACATCGAGCCCTCGCGAATCAGGCGAGTGGTTGGCCCACTGTGCTTGCTTCGTGTCCGCGTTGTACGCGCGGGTCACCATGTTCCCGTCGAGTTCCCCAGTGACGTAGATGAACTCGCCCGCAACATCGACCCCGTGGACCTCCATTGCTGTGCCCGAGAACGTCGACACTCCGCCGTACTCCAACTCGCCCATCAGCAACACATCGTTGTCGTCGTTGCCGAACACCACGATCCTGTCGCCCTCGGTTCCTGACTTCGGCACCACTCCCAGTGCGATCCCTCGGCTCACCGACGGCGACACCCAGCGCAGATTTTTTGTCCCCGACTTGGGGAGATCTACATCGACGCTCACCGCCGCCGTGTCACTCAGTTGGTCCGACTGCGCCGTTAGCGTGAACGTCAGCTCGCCGTCGAAGCTATCGCTGTTGACGATGAACTCGCGGCTCACCTCACCGACCGGCCAGCCGGGGCCGTCGATGTCTTCGCCATTGTGTTGTACCTGCAACAACATCTCGGAGACATCGCCCTCGACCTCGGCCGTGAGCACCACTGAACCGGCCCGGCTCATTAGGTCTGTGCTCGCCGAGAATGCCACGATCTCGAGAGACGCGGCCGCGTCCGTCGATTCTGGCTCGACGGCCATGTCTGGGTAGATGACAATTAGCGTCGAACTACCCGTTGTCGGTTCTGGCGGTCCGGTGGTGCTTGTGGTTGTACCTGTCGAGGTCGACTCCTCATCGAGCGAGTCGTAGATCGGGTCGACACATCCGGTGAGCAGGACGGGAGTAATGAGGAGGAGGAAACGCTTCACCAGTTAGAACCTTCCGTGGAGTACCAGACCGCCGAGTTGGGGCGTGACGGTCAGCCGGTTTTTGCGATGCCGGGCGACGGCGAGCAACGCTACTCCAGTCACGAGCGAGATTCCACTTGTCACCCCGCTAGCGATAGCCCCGTTCTCGAACATTTTTGCTTGGTGATACACGATTTCAGCTTCGGGACCGTGGACTCCGATGTCTAACAGTCTTCGCTTGCTGTTCGCATGGCCCACGAGAGCGACTGTCATGCCCGCGAGCCCGCCGACTCCCACGCTCGTGAGCAGTGCTCCGGCGATGGTGATCCCCTGGGTCGGACGCGGCGAAACTACCAGTTGCGGAGGCTCGTCAGTGTTTGTCGCGGCAACCCGTTCTCCGTTCTCGAGTGGACGGGCCTCGGACGCAGACCGCAACTTACAGGTGATGCCGTCGCGTTGCTTGATCGCAACTTGGTTCTGGTAGAGGACGACGAGTTCATTTTCTGCAGCGGTGTTGTGGGTGAAGTACCACTGCAACAGCCCCATCCCAGCGCAGACCGAACGCGCCTTGCGATTGTTTTTGTAGTCGAGTGTCCAGGCAGTGACAGCCGCGTAGACGGCCCCTGCCCGACTCCCAGTCAGCTGTTCGCGTTTGGCAAGCTGCTCCCAAATGGGAGCCGCACGCCCGTAGTCCTTCGCACGCAAGGCTGCGTTGCCCTGCTCTTTTAGCTGTTCCTCGGACAGTGGTGGGCCGACGATGAGGGTGAATGAAAGGACAGTTTTGATCACGGCGTGCTCCCTTCGTGCGAGACAGTTCCGGTAAAGTTGTGGCTGCCGTAGCGCGGACTCAGTCCGACGGTCACGCAATCTCGCTGGACGGAGCCGGGAGGATGTTCAAACTTCAGGCGCTCCAACTCCCCGTTGCGAATCCTGTAGGACACGGTCTGCGAGGGAATCTGGCAGCCCTCCATCTGCGCGACTAGATCTCGTTCAAATGTCCGCTTGCCCTTCGCCTGCCCGGTCTTCGCTCCGCGTGGTTTGGGGTCGGTTTTTTGCTGGCTGGCCACCTGGCTCAGGCGTGCTTCGGCTTCGCTCGGCTCCCCCGCTCCGCCTTTGCTCGGCTCTTCCACTTCGCCTTTGCTCGGCTCTTCCACTTCGCCTTTGCTCGGCTCTTCCACTTCGCCTCTGCTCGGCTCCTCCGCCGTCGCCCACAACTCGCCCGCCTCGTCCGGCACACCTTCATGCTCCACAAGCTCGACGGCCTCTCGCTTCGGCTCCTCCGCCGTCGCACACAACTCGCCCGCCTCGTCCGACGCAACGACTGCCTCTCGCTTCGGCTCCTGGGGCACGACCTGTGCGGCCACGCCAGTATCTGGTTGGACGGTCCGCAAAGTGACCTGTGCGAACGACCAGCCAAACAAAAACATCAAGCCGAGGGTTGCCACCCTCCGAATCCTGAGTCGTCGCGGTGGTGCGGACGGGTTGTCAGTGTCCTCGACCGGTGGCGCGGACGGTGGGTTGTCGTCATCGACCGGTACTGGCACGGGTAGGTTGTCGGCGTCCTCGACCGGCCGTGCGGGCGGGTTGTCGGCGTCTTCGACCGGTGGGTTGTCAGCAACCGGACTGGGCGAGCCGAGTTCGGGCTCGATCCCCAACTCGAGTCGCACCATCTCCAGGGCAAAGTCGAGTTCCCGAATCAGCTCCTCGAGTGACTGGTAGCGCTCTGTCGGGTCCTCGGCGATCGCACACTCCAACGCGATGGCCAACTCTTCCGGCTCGAGAGCCTCCCGCGCGCGGATGATTTCTGGGAGCGTACTATCAGGTGTATGACCAAATAAAATCCGATGCAGGATCGCCCCGATGCTGTAGATGTCGATCGACGGTGACGGCTCGGCACGTGTGGCTTCGGGTGCCAGGTAGCCTGGTGTGCACAGGTTGCGGCGGGCGGATGCCCCGGTAACATGCCTGTCCTCTGGGCCAGTGATGTAGCAGCGGTCGGTCTCGGCGTAGAACTTCGGCGTGCACTTGCACGAGCCCAGGTCAAACACCGTGAGCTCGCCCTGGTCGTCGAGCTGCATGTTGCCGGGCTTGAGGTCGCGGTGCAGCACGCCGTGGTTGTGGAGGGCTTGGACGACCTTGCAAATCTGCAACACCCACACGATTGCTTGCTCCGGCGGCGTGTTGCGATGCTCGCGGAGGTACGTCTCGAAGTTATGCCCGGTCAGCAGGTCGGTGGAAAAGTATATCCGGCCGTCGACCTGGCCGAAGTGATAGGCGCGGACGAGGCCCTTGATCTCCAGGGTCGAGAGCACCTTAAACTCGCTGTGAAACCGCCGACGCTCGCCAGCATTTGCTTCTACATCGAGTAATTTGAGCGCAAACCGCTTGCCGTTGGGCCGGTAGATGGCCTCGTAGACATCCCCGGAGTAGCCCATACCGATCCTCTTGACGAGCTCAAAGTCATCCAAGACGGAGCCTGCGAGGTCGGAACGTTTGAGAAGGCGCGACATGGGACGCGAGTGTAGCGGTTACGTTGCTGCAGCAACAACCATGCTGGAGCAGAGGGACTCAAACTCCCACGCGGCGATCCAACCGAGGATGTAGTCGATGCGGTCCTGTGGATAGATCGTGGGTGGCCGAAGGTAGTGGTGTCGATGCAGCATCAACGGAAACGTCATGCCGTCGGCCTGGACAATGAGGCGATCGTTTAAGATTGTGACGGTGATGTGGGTTGGGCGCAGGTACATGGCAAAGGCCGTCGAGACGCGAACAAGGGCGAGGTCTCGGCGACGCGAGAGGGTGACGACCACCTCCCGACTGAGCGGGGCTGTCATCCGCTCGTCGGCAACTTCGATCCACATCCGTCCCGATGTCAGCACTTGGTGAATCGATGCTTCCGGGTGGCCGGCCGGGATACGCACTACATCGTTGCCGACTTCGAGTTGTCCAATGGGACGAGGCTTCAGAACTGGCATTGCACGCCTCCCGCGCAAGGAACTTCCTCGTCGGCCAGGTGCCCACCCGGGATCCGGCAAAGCTTGGCGACGGACGGCCAGACGGCACACCAGTCGGTCAACGCGGCCGAGTCGCAGGCCCGACCGTTGACGGTGACAAGCCCATCCTCGTCGACGAACAAGGTCGGACGAGGAAACAACTTGCCAGTGCCGCCGCTGACGAGCAGCCGCACGTCGGTGTCCATCTGGCAGACGACCTGAGCCGCACGAAACGGAGTGGCTTTCACACCGACGCCTTCGACGAGGAACTTCACGCGAGCGACGGAGTTGCGCTCCATGTGCAACGCGAGCGGGGCGGGATGGGACTGGCGAGGGAGTACGAGGACGAGGCCCTGGTCAACGGTGAAGGAATCCATGTCCACCGCCTTTCCAAAACAGCGCCTGTGTTTCGATTTTGAACAAATCCATCGGTCACCGACTATAAGTCGAACGACTATAGTCAGTCAATTGATTGATTTTGGTGTGGTATTGATTGACGATGACTCCAGCTCAGTGCATCGCAGCAAGGAGACTTCTGGGGTGGTCCGCCCGAGAGTTGGGGCGACGGGCTGGGATCACAGGCTCAACTGTGAACCGGTTCGAGGATGGGAATCCGGTTCACAACGCGACGACGTCGGTGATCCGCCAGGCGCTGACCGAGGCGGGGGTGCGAATCGAGCAACCGGGGTCGCCGCGCCCGAACGCGCCTGTGGTCGCGGTCGAGCTTGCGGATGGGTCTCGGATTTCGATTGTGCGGGCGAAGTAGTAACTGTAGGTCTCGGAGGACCAATGGATCCCTTCACCACTCCATTTTCTAGCCGTGAGGTTGTGGGTGTCGTCGAATGGACGGCTGAAACGTCGGAGAGAACCAGCCTCACCGTCTATCATGGGTGTCACCTTCCAGATTTAAAGCCCGTTATCCGCCTGAAGCCCCCCGAGCCCACCACGTGGGAGTGGATAGATCAGAGCGGCACGGTTCGGCAAGCTGATGGGCTATGGTGCACGTTTAATCCGTACCGAAAGAATTTCTTCGGCCCCTTCGAGCTCCATTTCCCCGTCAGCGTTCTGGAAGGGCGAAAGTTCGCTATCGTGCCGCGTACCAGCCTTTGTGTACTAGTGGAGGTTCCAAGTGGTGCGGACCACGAAGAGCTCATCAACACCGCTTCGTCCGCGACCATCGACTCCGTCCTTGTTCCAAGTCGTTTCGGGCTAACAAGAGACATAAACGCCAAGATCAACCTCACCCCTCAACCTCGCAGGAGCGTCACTCTGGCCCGTTGAACACCCACCCTGTAAAAAGTGTGGTGGATGGAAGAGTGGTGCATCTTTTTCCGTCCTGCGAAGGCTCCGGGAGCTTGTTCTCTCCCACCCCTCCCACAAGCTGCGCTACGAGGCCCTCCAGACACTAGTACCGATGTGGCGCGACCACGACGAGATCGACCTCGACGACTTGGGGTAGATTCACCTCGGAGCAGCGAAGCTCACCCGCGAAAATCGTAAACAACGACCGGCACCCCGTGCTCGGAGAGCTCGTCCTCGATGATCGCGCTGATCTTGTCCCACGTACCCCCAGCGAGCCCGCAGCCGATTCGGGGCATATGGACGGAGGCGCCGTGTTCGAGCGCGAAGGCTCGCACGCGGGCGAGGCACGTGCGCACGGACTCGTAGCGGACCGGCGGTACCCCCTTCTTCGGATAGATGCCGACCTGCGCGAGCATGTTGGCGATCCACAGAGGCCCGTGCGCTTCCACTTCGACAAACGCGACCTCGCCCTGCGCGAACGGGTGTTCCCCTTCACCTTTGTGCCAGCGCCGGTACTGGCGCTCGGGCGCTCGCCAACGCCTCGAAATCGCCGTCACAAACCCCTTTCCCCAGCCGCCCGTGTCGCTCACGATGTGCGTGATCACCTTGGGACCGCGGCCGATCGGAGCCGTTGCGTCGCCCTCGACATACTCGATTGATGCCATCGTGGGGGATTAGTCCATCTCAAGTAGCTCGTCAACGCCCTCTGCCTGTACACGCGGAGTTGCAGCCGGGCGATGAATGACCGACCGAACAGCAAACGATGCAATCGAAGTCGCCCGAACTACGAACTTGATGTCAAGTGCACATGCTCAATGCGCCAAGTCGAACAGTTCGAAACTATCCACAAAGCCCGCGAAGCGAGCGGCAACTCCCATCAATAGGGTTCATTTCTAGACCTGAGCGCTCCTGAACAGCCAAAATTCCAATTTCTTTGCGAACGGGGTTCAAGGCTTTAGGAACAAAGAGCCTCGTCTGCATCTGCGCGCGGGGTCAATCGAATAGCAACAGTCGGTCGGCCGGAATGTACAGAGGATTGTCTATCGACAGTC
>CAZUPD010000213.1:0-11529 GCA_964621785.1 uncultured Nannocystaceae bacterium | reverse complement strand
TTGGCGAAAGTTGTTGAGCCGATCGTTGAGCCAGTTGTGTTCGGGATTTGCCGGAATCGCTCCGTTCTTGGTGATGTTGGTGACGTAGTAGCCGTGTTGATTCCAGATCCTCCGTGTTCGGACCCAATTCTCATTCGTGTCTCGCCATACTTCTAATCCTGCATCGCCTCCGCTCCAACTGTTTTCACCGACCACAACCTCGGCTTTTCCGTCATTGTCGACATCTGCGATGACTGGCATCTCGATGCGGGTGTGACTGCGGAATGTATTGTCGGAGAATAGGATCGTTCCGGTGGACCCATCGAAAATTCGGAAATGCACCTCATCTGCGTAGACGACCTCGGCGCTTCCATCTCCGTTGAAATCGAACACGCTTGAAGCTGTGACACGGGATGAACAATCTTGGTTGTCGACCTGCCACAAAATGCCTTGTCCGGCGCACTCCATGGGTAATGGGTTCCCTGTGCAGTCGAGGTCCGCGACCACGTAGTAATCGGCGGATGCGGTCCCGATTTCTGGCCGGCCATCTCCGTCGAAATCGGCGACTGTCGGTGGTCCCGATTCGTTGGCCGAACAGTTATCGGAAGGTAGGACGATTTTGCGGAGCTGGGTTCCGTCGGTGTCGAGAATGAACAATTCACCCAAGCGAATGATTGCGACCTCCCCCTCGTCGTCGTCGTCAAAGTTCCCCACTGCGTTGAAACCATCGCAGGGCAAACTTCCTCCGCAACTCGAGTTGGACGACATATAGGGGAATGTCCAGATCTCGGAACCGTCTGCTGCGTACACGGTGTTTCCTGCGATCACCTCTTGAACGCCGTCAAGGTCGAGGTCCGCGACTGTCGATGAAGGGCCTAAAAACCCATTGTTGCCGATCCCTCCCTGGCCGCCTGTGGTGACATTACCGTCCCACTTGAGGATGCCGGACTGCCCGTCGAGTACGACGTTTCCGATAATCACCTCCGGATCGCCATCGCCCTCGAGATCGGCGAGAGAAATAACCGCTCCCCCTCTCGTGTGGACATTCCACGTCGGATAGGTATTGTTTTGCCACATGATTTCCCACTGGGTCGCGTCGTCGCTGACTCGGCGGAAGGCGACTGTCCCTTGGACATTGCTTTGCCGCATAATTGCTACGAGTTCGGGCACCCCGTCGCCATCGAGATCGCCCGCTGCGATTCCGCTATCATTGGTGAGTGTCGGACTCGAGATCGATGCGAGTGTCGTCATTGTCTGGTCGTCGTTGCACTCGCCACTAACAATTCGCAATGTCGCCGGTGTATTACAACAGCTGACGCCGACATCATAGGTCAGAAAGGCGATCTCTGGAATGTCCTCGTCGTTGGTCATCCCGTCTTGGTTGTCGTCGCTAAGGTTGATGACAATCGGGGTCGCGACCACATCCTCGTGGGCGACATTTGGCAAACCCGTCGGTTTCCATTTACAGCCCTGGGCCGGCTGGATATCGTCGAATTCGGGGATAAACTCGCAATCTGGAATCGCCTCTTCGGGCACACATTGATCGAGTCCGGGTGCGCAGACTTCATCGATTGCACACTCTTCTGTGAACTCACACTCATCACCTGGTACCACACAGGCGTTGGCGTAACAGACCTGATTCCCCTCACAACAAATATTCAGGTCCTCACCACAGATTTCGCCACCGGGGCATTTATCGGTACACTCACTACCATTGCACGAAAGTTGAATGTCACAGCAGACATCTTCGCAATTTGCCCCTTCGGGCCCTTCGTCGGTCTGGCCGTTACAGTCGTCGTCGATCCCATTGCAAACTTCCGTTCCGTCGGGGTTGGCCGTCGGAACCTCATCTTCACAATCACTCGGATCTTGCGACCAGCCGCTCCCCGGAGGCTCGCAGAACTTGGACGGACTCGCATCCTCATCGCCGTAGCCGTCCATGTCACTGTCCGGCCAGTAGTCCTGCGCGTCGGGGTCTTCACCGGAACAAAAGACCATGTCGGTGCCATCGCAGGCCCAGACGGTCTCGTCACAACCTCCGCAGGGTTGGCCGGGCTCACCCATGAGCGGTTCACACCCCCCGCAGGCGTTCATTTGCTGGCACGTGGTGCTATCGGAGTCACTCTCGCCGATGGTCGGGTCACTCGAATTGGTCGGGTCGGTCGTCGGGCCGGCCGTGGGATCTGTCGTCGTCGATTCGGTCGCTTCGGTTCCCAGCGTACCGGTCATCGACTCTGAGCCCGACTCTGTATCCTGGCCACCGCCCCCACAGGCCGTGGCTGACATCAGTCCAAGAACACTTAAAACACTGGCATAGCTCTTCCACGAAGATGTCATCACAGCACTCTCCTACAACATGCTCTTTTAGCCATGTTACAGGGTTTTGGACGTCCTGAAAATACTGCCTCGACAATCCCTGGAGCCGGTTCACGGCCACAGCCCGCTCTCCGCTTCAACTCAGCAAGCGCCCGAGGGATCGCCTCTCACCACGTCGTAGACATCTCACCCGCTCACAAACAACCCCGTGCCCACAACTTCAACCCTTCACAAGCCATCTCCCTCACCCGTCCGCCGTCCCTTGGCCTGTGCCACCGTGGCGATCCCCCGCGCACGACGAGGTTCTCATGTCTGGCTGCACACACCAACCCAAAAACATGTTTTATTAGACATGTTTTAGAAATCATAAATACCGCACGGCTCATGAAAGCACGTGCGCGCGATGGTTGTCCATTGGCCTCCGTCGCGGCGTCGAATTCCCGCAGAGATCAACGGAAAACCGCTCCCGCGGGTTCACGGTGGTAGGCTCATATCTGTGCCACGATCCCCACCTCCTGCCGTGCGCCCCAAACCGCGAGCTCAAATTTTCTCGACGTGGGTGGTTGTTTGCCTACCGCTCGCCTGCCTGCCGCCCGATGGTGACCACGCCACGGATGATCGCGAGCCATCGCCTGGGCGCCCGGGGAGTTCGACCGAGCTGTCCGAAGGCATCATCAGCGACCCTGACCCAGGGGACACACTCGGATCGAGCTCCGGTACTTCTGGGTCTGGTGAACCTTCTGGATCTGGTGAACCTTCTGGGTCCGACGAACCTTCTGGGTCCGGCGAACCTTCTGGGTCCGGCGAGCCTGGGACGACCACTGCGACGACATCGGACGATCCAACAAGTGACTCGACGGACACGGGTAGCGACGGATTTGACACATCACCGCTCTCACAGCCTGTCACTACGGATTTATTTGCTTATGCACAGTTTGAAGTGGCCGACATCGATGGTGATGGGCGGGCGGACGTCATCACCGAAGGCACCGGATTTCCTCCCCGGGTCACCGTGTACCCTGGACAGCCGGACGGGTCGTTGGGGGACGGTGTGACCACCGAAGTCTTTAGCTTTGTCGACCTGTGGGCGGGTGACATCACGGGTGACGGACAGGCCGACCTGCTCACGAGTGGGACCGGTTTCCCGCCTCGTATCGAAGTCTATCCCGGACGCATCGACCTCGGATTTGACAACCCCATCACCAACGAGGTCTGGAACCACCTGCGGGGTGCAGTCGCGGATGTCGATGGGGACGGGCATGGGGATCTCCTCCTGGACAATGCCGATGGATTTCCGACGCGATTGTATGTACATTTAGGTTCGAATACTGGCAGTCTGACACTCGCCTCACAGACCGACGTGTGGAACTATGTCACGCTGGCCGCCGGGGACTTCGACGGCGATGGATTTGCCGACGCGCTGACCGGATCCGAACAGTCGCCCCAACGGGTGTGGACATACGCGGGCAACCCCGAGGCGGCCATCGGCGAACCCGTGCAAACCGAAGTCTTCAATCACCTCCGACTCGACGTCGGGGACTTCGATGGCGATGGGTTTGCGGATCTGGTCACTGATACACCCAACAATGCCTGGCGCCTCCAACTGTACCGCGGCCGTGGCGATGGTGGGTTTGCGCCTCCCGTCGTCCACGAGGGTTGGAATTTTGAGGATCTCGAGGTGGGCGACATCGACGGGAACGGACGCGACGATGTCGTCACCAAACCGACCGGTTTCCCGCCCCGGGTGGATGTCTACCTGTCCTTGTGAACATTCTATCGCTCGATACACGGCAAGTGAAACTGCTGTACGCGCTCGTACTTTCGACGCAGGCGAAATCCGTAAAATTTGTGTCTGAGGCATGTCTCTGCGCCATCTGCAAGGTCACTCCCGGAAGCCCACAACTCGAGCAGACGACCCGGTGCATAGCCACTGTCGAACCTCCCTCCAACCTCAACTGCGCCAGATTGATTGCATAAGCATGATTGACTGATCTGCTCGAGGCGATCGAGCTCATCGATCGGGTCGTCCGGGTCTGCGGCTCGACCGACGGGAAAAGCTGTCGCTGAATTCCACTCGCGGCCGGTGGGAAACCGGCTGCAACCGGGATGAGCGGGACTGGCGAGGATGCAGGTCACCGAGGTTGGCTTGCGCGTGTTTGGGTGATGGCACGAAAACCCGTTCCACACGAGCGGCGAAGGGCACAACGGACCTACCTCGCCGGACCCGAGCGCGATCAACTCGATCAACCATGGCTCGTCACATCCACGGGGCGCGGACTTCGAGCTCGAAACAACGCTGCAATCGGACCTCATCTTCAGCGATGTACCTGGCCAATTGGTCTGCCACCATCCGAGGCGGGCTGCGCTGACCCAGTGCGTCGCATCGCTGCAGTTCCCGTGCAAACGCGGCGCACCACCAGGTTGCGTCACAGCTGTGATCGTTCCGCTCGATGTTACTTGCAAATACAGTTTCCCGCGATCGTCCGGAAGTCCGACCGCCCGCAGCTCATCGGAGCGTTCGACCACGATGTCCCAGTCGACCGGCCGCTCGCTCGTAAACTTGAAGTGGTGAACCCCCTCGACGGCACAATCGGGGACGATGTCGGGAACCCCGTCCGTGAGGGCGACAACCACGGACCCCTGCGAAAGGGCTTGTTTCCAGGTTTTTCGCACAGTTTGCGGCCAAGCGAGGGTGTACAACCGGCGAATCCCGCCCTCCTTCGGTGCCTCAATTTGTATGTGCAATCGCTCATCCCTCGGCACCGGGAAGTCTGGCACGTCAGCAGTTGGGTGTTTTGGCGGCTGCTGGGCCGGCCTCGCTGGAGGTTGGGACGATGGCGATGCGCAGGCAACAACGAGGTGCGCGAAGACAACGACAGCGCGCTGGGTATGAGGACATCTGTGCATATACGTCGATTGTGCTCGCTGTGAACCTGGGTCGCGGGTCGAGGTCAGACACCCAAACGCATGACCCTGGCAAACGTGCTCCACCGAGCTCGCTTGGCGAAATTGTGTGGTTCGGGCATGATACCGACGTGACTTTGGATCCAACGTTTGCGTTCGCGCGGGTGATGGACGGCCTGTCGGCCGATGAACAACACTTGCTACTTGCCGCCCTCCGCGGCGACGACGGACGTCGGAACTATGCCGCGTGGCTCGAGGAGCACAACGACATCCGCGGTGAGGTGTTGCGACTCGAGCTCCGGCTGCGCGACCACGGCGACCCTACGGCTGCCAAACGCCTGCGTGATCTCCTCGGCAACGTCGATCCAGAATGGTGGTGGGTCTTAAAGACATCTCGGATTCACAACTGCGGGGCAGAGTCCCGGGCATCCCCGCGGGTTCGCTTTCGCCTGTTGTGCACTCGCGAGTGGGCGGCACTCGAGCCCACAGGTGATGTCAACTCGCGCGATTGTGATGGCTGCGGCGAACGGGTATTTCGCTGTGTAACACCACAGGAAGCGACTTCGCGGGCATTGGCGGGTCAGTGCATCGCCGTCGATCCCGGCATGGCCGTCCAGTGTGCAACCACAACCCCGGGCCTGATGGTCGGCCGTCCCGACTACGTGGCGATGTGGGCCCGCAGGCTGTTCCCACAAGCCCCGGATGAGTGAAATCTGTAGATTGCTCGGACCCTTCGCGGGGCGGTCCCCGTCTGGCATGTTTCACCCGACCACCGGAATCCGATTCGCCGCTCATCCGTACAAACGATTGCCATGCACGACGACGCTCCCTCGCAGACAGCCCCAGCCGACAACCAGCAAGATCCCCCGAAGCGGCGACTGTGGCTGCGCAGGGCGTTTATCTGCTCGCAGCTCGTGCTCGGCCTCGGCCTCGGTCTATGGGGTGCCGAATATATGTTTGCCAAACGGGCCGAGGGCGCGTTTCCCCATGTCAACTTCTATGTCCCCGATGCCGAGCTCGGTGTGCGGTTGGAGCCCGGCGCCGAGATGGTGTTTCGCCTCGGCGAAAATCCACTGACAAAAATACATGTCAATACAAATGGATTTCGTGGCCCCGAATGGCCCGAACCAACTCCAGATGCAGCTCCGGGTACCGGGGAGATCGTGGTGGTCGGCGATTCGCAGGTGTTTGGCCTCGGGGTCAATGACGACGAAACTTTCTCAGCACGGCTCGCCGAGCTCAGCGGACGCACGGTGATCAACGCCGGCGTCCCGACCTACGGGCCGCTCGAGTACATGGCGACGACCGAGGAACTGCTCGAGCAACGCAAGCCACAGACAGTGGTCTACGTACTCAACTTTCTCAACGACCCGTTTGAGCTCGAACGCCCCAATACCGAGCGCCACGCGGTCTGGGATGGCTGGGCGGTGCGCAAAGAGTCCGCCCCGGAGGAGGGCTCGATCACCGAGTTTCCCGGGCGCAAATGGCTGATGTCCAAGTCCCATGCGATGTACGCCGCGCGCAGATGGATGTATGAACAAGGAAGAGCCGAGCTGCCCAATCACGCCCAGTTCGGGTTTCCTTCTGAAGGAGGTTGGCGCGACCTGATCAGCGAGGGGGCAGCTTCACTGTCCGAGTCGCAGACCAAGGTCGACGAGGCCCAAAAGGCCCTCGCCCAAAAGCGCGAACGCTTGGGCAAACTCGGCAATGAAATCGATGAGGCACGCTTCAAACTCGACGGCCTCATCGCAGAAGCTTCCGACTACGAGTGGGGTCGAGATGAACGGCGAATCGCCCGCGGGCAGCCGGGAGATATCCTCGACGACCAATACTCGGAGGCCGCGCGCAGTATTTTGGTCACGGCATCGATGATCCGCCAAGCCAGTCGCGCGCGCAAAAAATACCTCGACAAGTTGCTGGCCAAGGAGGCGAAGCGGGGCAAAACGGATGCCAAGACCCTGGTTGCGCAACAGGAAAAACTCAAGGCCGAGGGCGAAGCCCTGCGCCGGGATCTCGCGGCCGGCCGGGTCGCGTTTGAGCACCAACCTTCGGTGTTTGAACCCCACCTCGAACAACTCGCGGAGCTGTGTGCCACGCACGGCGCTGAACTCGTTGTTGTTGCGCTCCCAGTCGATATTCAGGTTTCTGCCGACGAGTGGGCCAAGTACGGGGTCGACCCGGATGAGCAACAGATTGATATGCAACCATCCCTGGCCCTACTCGACGACTTGATCGCCAGCGGTCAACGGGTCGGTGCCCGTGGCCTCAACGCGACCGAAGCCCTTAAAGCGGCGGGTCCTGGCGCCTTTCTCATCGGCGACATCCATATGACGGCCAAGGGGCACGCCGCCCTCGCCCAGGCAATTGCAGATACACTCGATGCTCCTCCGCCGCTCCGACTGCCACGCGCAGGACTCCCCCAGGGCCGCACCCTGGTGCCGGAGTACAAACGCTTCATCCGCTCGCGCGAACAGTACGTCAAAGGTTCGAGCAAAGCCGGGTGCTCGACCCACCGGATCGACGAATGGTTCAAGGTCCGCTGCGTCAAGCCACGCCCGCGCGTCAAACCTCCGAGTGGGGTCGAGGTCGTGACCGGCGGGACCGAGGAAACCATGACGCTGGTCACCGAAGACTCGGTTTCGCTGCTGACCCCGTTGACCCCGGGAACGCCACTGACCGCACGGTTTTACTGGGAAAACAAAGTACGCGACCTCAACGTGACATGGGAGGCGGGCGAGGACGGGAAGCCGGCGTTTCACGGCCAATTTGTAGATGTTGCAGATGCAACGGGCCGACCCCTCGAAGTCGGAGATATCGGCAAACGAATGTGTACATGCCAACATGATGTCCACAATGAGAAGTGGGGTACGCAGGACAACGATTGGCTGCGAGACGAACGCAACGCCTGTCGCGAGGTGTGGGGTGAGCCCCATCCCGGGTGTATGCAGGCCTATGCCAAGGACTGCGAAAAACTGCTCGCCTGTGCCCAAGGCGATCCTCTGGTCGCTCCAGCATGCCCTCCAGGACAGATCCACGTGACGGCCCGCCACCTGTGCCGCGCCCCCTGCGACGAGCACCATCCATGCCAACAGGGCACCTGCACACCCTACAACGGTGGGGGATATTGCAGTTGAAGATTCGCCGCGGGAGATTTCGTATATGCAACTGACAATTACGATCGCCCGACTCCTCAATCCGATCGTGTGGCGGCGTCGGAGCGGTGTGGTCCGCAAGCTCTATCACTTCGCCCTGGCCGAGCAGGCGAGTATGGTCGATATGCGACAGGCGGCCCGACTGACACCCTCGCCGACACGGGCGGCCGCCTATCTCCGCCACGCCGACGACGAGGCCCGCCACGCGCGTATGTTTTTGCTGCGCGCGCGCGAGCTTGCACGTACATATTCCTGCCGCCGGCCGGGCGAGCTTCGGGTCGACACCGAACATTTGTATGAGCATCTAGGTGAGCGTGCGTTTCTCGCGTTTGTCCACTATGGCGAAGCCCGGGCACGTCGCCAGTTCGATACCTATCTCGTGTGGTTTCGCAACCACGGCCGCGACAAAGACCGGGCGCTGTTCGAGGCGATCATCGCCGACGAGCGCCGTCACGAGACCTATACCTACGAGCTGCTGGTCGAACTCGCGGGGAGCGAGGCCGAGGCCCAAAAATCCTTGCGTCGGGTGGCCGTGTGGGAAGCGTGGAGACGGTGGCTGCGCGGTGGTCGGACACTCGCACACGGGGTGTACCAGTTGACCTCCTGGGTACTGTACCTGGCACTTTTGCCGATGGTCCCGCTGGTGTGGCTCAGCCGGCCACAGCTGCGGCGCTGGCGAGTGTTCGCACTGCCGCCAGCTCCGTCACAGAAAAACATGTAGGATCATCTATGGTGGCCGTCCTCGGAGTCTCTGCCTACTACCACGATGCAGCTGCGGCCCTGGTGGTCGATGGCGACCTGGTGGCCGCGGTTCAAGAAGAACGCCTGTCGCGGATCAAGAACGATCCCAGCCTGCCACTGCGGGCGGCTGAAGCCTGTTTGCAACTCGCCGGCATCGGCCCCGGCGACCTCGATCAAGTCGTGTACTACGAGCAGCCGTTCGCCAAACTCGAACGTGTGATGCTACAACTGGTTCGCACGTTTCCACGCTCGTGGCGGCAGTTTCCCCGGGCGTTGGCGAGCCAGTTGGGGACCAAGATCTGGGTCCTCGACCACCTCGCCGAACAGCTCGGTGTCGACCGCAAGCGCGTGCGGACAGTCGACCATCACCGCAGCCATGCCGCCAGTGCCTACTTTACCTCGGCCTACAACCACGCCGCGGTGCTGGTGGTGGACGGCGTCGGCGAACACAGCTCGACATCACTGTGGCAGGGCCAGGGTGCAAACCTGCGTCAGCTTTCGACGATAGACTTCCCGCACTCTCTCGGACTGCTGTATGCGGCACTAACCGCCTATCTCGGGTTTGCCGTCAACGAGGGGGAGTACAAGGTGATGGGCTTGGCAGCCTGGGGCACGCCCCGCTTTGTCGATGCATTTGCAAAGATCATCACGCTCCATGGCGACGGCAGCTACGAGCTCGATCTGCGGTACTTCGCCCATATGGCGGATGCCGAGCTGGGCTTCGGTCCGGAGCTCGAGTGTCTGTTGGGTCCGCGCCGCCCTCCCGGACGCCCGTGGGACCTCGAAGATTCGGCCGACCTGCGCTATGCCGATATTGCAGCCTCGCTGCAGGCGACCCTCGAAGCCGCGATGCTGGGACTCGCCCGCCAGGCCCGTGCGCGCACCGGTGCACCGTCGCTGTGTCTTGCGGGTGGGGTTGCCCTCAATGCGGTGGCCAACGCTCACTTGGCCCGCGCGTCCGGATTCAATCATGTGTATGTGCACCCAGCTGCGGGCGATGCCGGCGGTGCCGTCGGGGCGGCGATCGTCGGAGCCCATGACCTCGGATCCCCGCGACCCCCGGCCCTGGTGTCGGCGGCCGTTGGGCCACGTGTCGACCCCGGTCGCGCACAACACTTGGCGGATGCCCTCGGACTGCGGTGCCGACGGATCGAGGATCCGGCCCAGGTATGTGCACAAGCACTCGCCGATCAGAAAATAATTGCGTATACATGTGGGCGGCTCGAGTGGGGCCCGCGCGCCCTCGGCCAACGCTCGGTCCTCGCCGATCCGTCGTCGCGGGCGACCCGGGAACGCCTCAACCGATTGATCAAAAAACGCGAGGTGTTTCGCCCGTTTGCCCCGGCCGTGCTGGCCGAGACCATGGCCGAGTACTTCGTCGGCAAACCCGACGCGATGACGCCTTTTATGACGACCGTGGCCCACGTGCGCCCCGAGTGCCAATCGGCGCTCGCGGCCGTCACCCACGAGGATGGGACCGCCCGGCTGCAGACGGTGGAGTCGACCCGCGCACCCGAACTCCACGCAGTGCTGTGTGCACTGAGGTCGACAGGGCGCCCCCCTGTGGTCCTCAACACATCGCAAAACGGCCCGGGAGAGCCGATCGTCGCCGGAGCCGAGGATTCGCTCGGGTTTTTTCTGCGCCACAGCGTCGATGCGCTGCTGATCGAGGACCTGTGGATCGAGCGACCTGATACCGCCAGCTAGTTGGACTGCAAACGGTTCGATGCCCCGGGTTTAGTGTTCTTCGGTGCCCGGTCCGAGGGCTTCGCGGCGGGCGTGTTGTGCCCCCGCCAGTTTGCGACGCTGCTGGCGTTCTCGGCGACTTCGTTTCCACGCGTCCCAGGCATTTTCACCGGGGAGGCGGGTCGTGATCTCGACGGCGCCAAACACCGTCACGCCTTTGATGACCAGCTGCGGCACACTCGGATCCTGGATCACGGGGGCCCGGTGGAGGTCCTCAAACCCACCCATGATCGCAACCCCACTCGCCTGTACGGCGACGTTGGGTGGGACGATGATATCGACCCCTCCCATGATTGCAGTTACATGGAGTTCGGTGATCCCGGGGGGCAAGATGGCTTCGCGCAGGTCGATGTCGATCCCGCCCATCACTGCGACAGCTTGAAGTTTTTTTGGTGCCAGCCACCTTCCCGAACGCGAGGCCCCACCCATGACCGCAACCACCGTTTTTCGCTCGGGACGGTCGGGGTAGGCCTGCTCGGGGATCGCCAGAGCCTGGGTCGGTCCTTGCTCGGGCAAGTCGAGGTCGGCGACGAGTTGCTGCAGCTCCTCGACCGTGCGCGCCTGGTAGGCGAGATCGAGACGCCGTTCGAATTCATCCGCGCCGATGAGGTCCTGAGCAAATCCATCCGACAGGCACTCGGTCACGCGCTCACGAAGATTTCGCAGGGCGACCAGCGACGTCGGGCCCGAG
>CAZUPD010000212.1:0-11616 GCA_964621785.1 uncultured Nannocystaceae bacterium | reverse complement strand
CACCCACGCCTTCCCGCGCCTCCACCCGTGAATGTCCACCAACCTCCCGGGTCCGCACATTGCCGTCAGTCGTCCGGGCGGTGGCCAGCGCTCGACCAATGTTGCCAGTTGGTCGGCGAAGTCTCGTCCCCGGAGCGCTCGTTTGGCTGGGTCGCGCGCCAGGTTGTGCATGAGAAACTCGCGCCAAGCCACGCGACCTTTCGTCGGCATCTCGATCACGGTTGGGTCGACCCATACCTCGGGATCGGTGATCGAGCGGATCCTTCGACGACCGTCCCCGCGTGCTGGAATGATCAGGGCCCGCTCCTCGCCGTAGATCGCCGCTCCCATGAGGCTCACGCACATGAGTGCGAGCGCGTAGCTATCGGTCGCGGGTGTCACGGCTCCCGCCATCAGTTGCTCGGGTGCCCCCCAGCCGGCTGTCAGCCCGATCGTGATTTCGCCGGCGGGAATGTCGAGGCCGTCAAACGGTACGGCTCCATCCTCGCATAAAAACACATTCCCCGGTTTGAGGTCGCCGTGGACACGTTCATGCATATGCACTTTCTCGTCGAGTGCCCGCGCCAGTGAGACCAACACGCCCGCGAGGTCGGCCCGCGTCACCGACCACCCGAGGGCGTTGCTCTCGTGTTGTAGAAGCGCCTTGAGGTACGACTTCTCGCGCAGCGAGCCCGAGACGATTGTTCGGTCGACCCGCCGAATCGTGTACTGCGCCGACGGTAGCCCCAGCAGGCTCTCCCACGTGACCTGGCGCGCTCCATCCACCTTCGGCTCCGAACTCGCATCCTTTCTCGGCGCGATTCGAACATCGTCCGACTTCAACCCGATCCACAGCCGGGCGTTGTGCCCGGAGACCACCGGCGTGGGTGTGGGCGCAGGCCTCGTGGACGAGCCCGACGCACTCTCGAGGTCCGAGAGATTGAGCGCGACGCTGGTCTCGAATCGCTCGGCCGCCTGCGGGGCGGAACGATCCTCGGCCATCACCATCGGACTGACCGCGTCGAGCAGCCGCGCGAGCAAGGTTTTCCCGAGCAGCGCCACAGCATTGTGCCGCGTCTCGTAGTACGGATTGCGCCCGACCTGATGGATCCCGAGTGTCAGCGAATACTCGCGCGTCGCCTGCTCGAGTGCCTTGAGTGGTCGCTGAAATGATTTGGGTAAATCGGCCTCGCTCGTCCGCAACGCGAGCAACACCGGCGAGCGCACATCGAGCCGGCGGTCGACGTGGAGCAGGACCGGAAGACCATCGGGAGCCTGACCGATTTCGAAGGCAGCCTCCGGCGCATCGCACAGCGCGTTGCGCTTGCCGACCTCGACCGTTTGAGAGCGAGAGATCGCGTAGGGAGTCTGGGGCGTTCGCATGGGCGCAGTCTAGCGTGCACGCCCTCATCCAGAACCCTCACCCACTCAAGAGGTGTGTACGGATACTTGTCGACAATTCAGAGATACTTTGGGTCAACGCTCCCGCACTCCCGCGGTCGAGAGCCAAGTCGATCAGCAGCAGTCCCACCGACCCGGCTGTTGCGAGTCGCTGACCGATGACATTCACCTCGGACTCTGCCACGACGCGGTTGATCGCCGACAACACCCCCGGCACGTTGCGGTGGATATTGATCATCCGGCATCCCGCGTAGGCTGGTGCGTCGAGCTCCGGCAGCGTCACCGAGCCCATGGTCACTCCCTCGTTGAAGTACCGGGTCAGTGCCGTCGACACCTCGAGACCGATGTTGGCCTGGGCCTCCTCGGTCGACCCGCCGATGTGCGGTGTGAGGATCAGTTGCTCGTAGCCTTGCAGCACGCTCTCGAAGGGTTTCCCCGCCTGTTTTGGTTCGACTGGGTAGACATCGAGGGCGGCCCCGGCCAAGTGTCCCGAATCGAGTGCTGCTTTGAGGGCATCGATGTCGACGACCAACCCGCGCGAGGCATTGACGAGGTAGGCTCCCGGGCGCATCGCTGCCAGCTCGTCGGCCGTGATCATGTTTCGGGTCAGTTCGGTGTCGGGCACATGCAGGCTGACGAAGTCCGACAGCCCTAACAACTCGGTCAGCGACTCGCACGGGCGGGCGTTGCCGAGGGGTAGTTTTGCCACGATATCGTAGTAGCGCACCTGCATCCCGAGGGCCTCGGCCAGCACGCTCAACTGGCTGCCGATGTGGCCGTAACCGACGATCCCCAGCGTCTTGCCACGGACCTCGTGGGCCCCTTTTGCGCTCTTGCGCCACTTGCCTGCGTGGCACGCTGTCGAGCGCATGAACACCTGGCGCGACAACATGATCACCTCGCCCAGCACCAACTCGGCCACCGAACGCGTGTTGCCAAACGGCGAGTTGAAGACCGCGACGCCGCGGTCGGTTGCCGCCTCGAGATCGATCTGATCGGTGCCGATACAAAAAGCTCCGACACCGATCAAGTTGGGCACCGCATCGAGCACCCGGGCGGTGACATGGGTCTTGCTGCGGATCCCCAAGAACCGTGGACCATCGCCCGGCAGCTCGCGCAGGGCCTCGATCAGTTGATCTTCGGGCATCCCCTTGGACGAGGTGTGCACACCGAACCCGCTGCGCTCAAAGTTGGGGTGGGACGAGGGGTGGATGTTCTCCAGCAGTAGCACGTGGGGTGTCGACACGGCGCGCACTATGCCCGAAGCCCCCCACCGATGCCACGTCCCGCGACCGAAGATCCGTGGTCTTTCTCGCACCCGAGGTCGCCGGCGTTACGCTTGTGCGGCGTTTTTACCCGCGGCTGGTAAAGTCGCCGCGTTGGCCTCCTCCGGGACACTTCGCGCACAGTGGATCCATGCGGTTCTGACCGTCGTCGCCCTTGCCGTCGCCACGAGCTCGGTCCTCGGTGTGATCGGCCAGTGGCTCTCGATCTCGATTCTCCTCCTCAGCCTACCGCCTCTGTTTCGCCCCCAACTCGCGGCTGTGACCCGTTTGTTTCGCTCGCGTTTCCAACACCCGTGTGTGCTCCCGGTCCTCGTATTCACCCTGGTGCTTGTCCTGCTGTTGGGTGAGTTGTTGCTCGGGCATCCTCCGGCTTCGCGCGACCACGCGATTCACTATTTTCAGACCTCGGCGCTTGTCCGCGAACTGTTGCCTGCCGGCAGTTTGCACGGGTGGAGCTCATCGCTCAACAACGGGATTGTCATCGGCGAGCACTACCCGATCCTCGGATATCTGTGGACGGGTGCTGCCAACCTCGTCTCCGGCGGTGTGATCGACCTGCGCGCCAGCTATGCCCTCGGCATCTTTGCCGTGTGGGCCGTCGCCTGTGGGGGTATTTTTTTACTTGCTCATACACTTTTTTCTGCACTCGGTACCCGCGACACACCCGACCTCCGCCACACCCGTGCGGCCGCTTGGGCCGGGTGTCTCGCCGCGACGTTGTGGCTGCTCGACGAAGGCTACAGCCGCGAAGGTGGCTGGCACTACCTCATGTTTCACGGCGTCTGGCCACAACTGCTGTCGACTGCCCTGTGGACGCTCTCGCTAGCTGCCGCGTTGCGCATGTGGCAGGCTCCCTCGCCCCGGCGCATCGCCCTGACATCGATGTGTCTCGCCGGTTCCCTGCTCGCCCATCCGTTTGGTCTCCTGACCGGTGCCACCTCGATGGGTCTACTCCCGGCGATTGCCTGGCTCACCGATCGCCGCCCGGTTTCGCCGCGGTCGCTCCTCGCCTGGGGTCTCTCGTTGCTCCTCAGTGCCCTGCTGTGCGCCGGCTGGCTCGTCATCTTCTTTGACCATGCATCGACCCTGGGACGTACCCCAGTCCCGTGGGCGAGTTTTGGTCAACTGAGTTCTGAACTTTTGACCGGCGAGTTGTTCCACGACCAACGCGCCATCGTCGGACCGCTCGCCCTACTCGGTGCCCTTGTGGCCGTGTTTCACACCCGGGTGGCGACCTGGTGGATCGTCGCCACCACCGTGGCCCTGTTGTTGCTCGGGTCGACGGCCGCCATCACCGTCCTGCGTCTGGACCTCATCGTCGCCGGATTTAAAAACCTTCAGTTCGTGCGCTATGCCATCGCCATCAAGCCGCTGTGGTACGCACTTGCCGGGGTGGGAGCGATGGTCCTCGCCCGCGGGCTGCGACCGTTTGCTCGGCGTGTGCGCAGCACGTGGAAGTTGCATCGACAACAACTCCGCACACGGGTCGGCCTCGCGGTGCTCGCCGGACCGCTCCTATGGGGTGGGTACCACGGGTGTGGCCACATCGTCGCCCGTCCGGTCGGCGGCCTGCACACCCTGGCATCGTCTCACCACGGCGCCGATGAAGCCGCACTCAAAAACTTGCTGGCACAACAACTCGCGCATCGCAAACGCCCGCTCAAGGTCGCATTTTTGCGTCGACACATGGGTGGTGGCCTGTATCCGCTGTTTACCCTCGCCGACCTCGACATCCCGGTTGTGCTCGACGGACATGTCCCCACCATCAACTCTGTCTACACCGTCGATCACCGGCGACCCGAACTGTTGCGTGAGCTCGGTGTGACCCACATCCTGTACGATCGGCCGCTGGCGAACCACGACCAAGAACTTTCGGACATGTCGACTCCTGTCGGCACTGCGGGCCCCTACACGCTCGCCGCATTTGACCCGCCCGAGGATCCCCCACCGCTGCGGAGCAATCGGATTGCAGGGGAGTTGCGGTGGCGGACACGCGGTGGCGAGGCCAAACGGGTCGCCGCCGATTCGGATGTGCTTGCCGCCTGGGAACTGCGGGGCTTCGGAAAAAATGCCTATACAATGGAGTCGTTGTGGGCCCCGATCTCGGGACTCTCCTGGCAGTTCACGCGCGTTGGTGACAGCGAACCGCGGTCGGTCGAACACTCCTCCGCCGAGATGATCCGCGGTGGGGTCACCGGGATGCGGATGCAGCTTGTGGGAGATGGACGACTCGAACTGCTTCGCCCCCCCAAACCACGCCATTTGTCGATGGGCCGCATGAGTACCGTCGCCTGGCTCATCGCCCTGGTCTGCATCTTTTTTGCAAATACATGGAACACAACCCCGTCCGAGCGCCCCGCGTGGCTCCGCCGACTCTCCCTCGGCATCGCGGTCTCAGCCGTGATCGTGCTTGTGGTCGTGCTTCTCAATCGGCAACAGTCCCTGCTCGTCCGAACCTGGGAAGCGGAGCCCGTGTTTGCCACGCAAAAGACATTTGTCCGCGACCTTGTGATCGCCGGTGACTACCGCGTGACCCGAACGCCCCCAACGATCTGCGACGGGATGCTCGGCCGCGACAGTCGGCGGGGGTGCAGCCGCGATGACCAGGCGACCCAGGTCGAGATGCTCTACCGCAAACCGTTTTTGTACCGCTGCGTGCAGGTGACCATTCCCGCCCAAGGCCGGGCGGAGATCTCGTTTCTCAACCTCGACACCCATGCGCTGCGCGGCGTCGTCGCGCGGGACACCGGGATGGGCGGACATGGACGTAACATGTACTGGCGCCCCAGCGGCGATGATCGCTGGCGGACACTGGGGATTCAAAAGCACGTGTTTGAAACACCCGCAGGTGAAGGCCCATTCGGTGTCGAGGTGGAAAATCGCAGCCTCCGCGATCAAAAAGTGTGTGCGGCCGCAGCCGCGGTCGATACCCCACCGCCAGACCCGTGATACGGTCGAGCTATGCACGTACATCGATTTTTTCTGATCGTTGCATGCTGTGGATACTGTGTCGCGGGTTGCGGAAACGACAATACCCAAGAGACATCTGCGACGACCACGACCACCGCGACCGCGACCTCCCCATCGACGGGAGGCGAAACATCCACCGGGGGTACGACCTACGTGACGACGGAGGGCCCGACGTCGACGACAACGGGTACGACGACGACCGAGACCACCGTCGAACCGACGGCCACCGGCCCGGGAACGACGACGGGCGATACAGACTCAGATACAGATACCGATACGGACACTGGTGGTGAAAATTGTGTATGTGCACCCGATACCGACCAGATCTGGGTCCTGTCGGACGACAGCGAGTTGTGGATTTTCGATCCTCTTTCGCTAGATTTTACACTCGTCGCCGATCTTCAAACCGACCTCGGCTGTCTCGGCGTCGACACCACCTACTCGCTGGCCGTCGACCACGAAGGGGTCGCCTGGATCCTGTTTGCCGAACCCCGTGTGCTGCGGACCGCCGACCACATGCTCCCGGGTTCCTGCGAAGACCCAGGAGTCAATCTCGCGGGGTACGGCTACGACCTGTTCGGGATGGGGTTTGCCAACAACAGTGAGGTCGACGACTGCGAAAAATTGTATATGCATAGCTATTCGGGAGAAGGCCCGTTTGCCGAAGGCGAAGGCGTCGGTCGCTTGGGTGTGATCGATCCCCAGACCCTCGAGGGAAGCGCGATCGCCGATATCGACTATGACGGCGGAGAGCTGGCTGGAACCGGAGACGGCCGCCTGTTTGCATTCGCCGGCGTCAACCCGGTCAAACTGATCGAATACGACAAGCAATCCGGAGAAGTGCTCGACCTGTTGGCACTCGACGGGCTGACAAAAACCAATGCATCGGCGTTCGCATTTTACGGCGGCGATTTTTACCTGTTTACCGAGTCCAAGCCGGTGGGGTGCGACTTTTGCCTGCAAAGCACGTGCGGCAATACCTACGAGGATTGTCTCGCCGATCCCGAGTGTACCGAGCAGCTCGAGTGCGTCATGGTCGAGGGCCAAATCACCGACGAGTGCGGAGGCCTGCTCCCGGGAGAACTCCACGAATGCCTGCAGACCTGTGTCGAGCCGTGTTTCCCCGCGACGTCAGAAAAGGTCAGCCAGGTGATCCACGTCGACTACGACGAAAGCGACGGGCCGGGTAAAGTCCGCACTGTGGTGGTCGAGGCCGGACCCATCCGCGTGGTCGGGGCGAGTAGTTCGACGTGTGTGCCCCTCGAGCCACCGCAGTAGTTCCAGGACGTGTTAACCCAATTGCTCGAGCACCGCGTCGGTCACCGCACGCGTATCCAGCTCGCCACCGAGCTCCCGCGTCACCGTTTTCGCGTCGAGACACCCCTTGACCGCGGCGATGATTCGCTGCTCGAGTTGCGCGTGGCCGAGGTGGGTCAGCATCATCCCCGCGCTTAAAATCGCAGCCAGCGGGTTGGCGATCCCCTTGCCCGCGATGTCTGGCGCTGAGCCGTGAACGGGTTCGAACAGCGACACCTGCCCCGGGTGGATGTTGCCCGACGCCGCCAGTCCGATACCGCCTTGGATCTGGGCGCCCAAGTCCGTCACGATGTCGCCGAACAGGTTGTTGGTCACGATCACATCAAAGCGTTTGGGCGCCCGCACGAGCTCCATACACAACACATCGACGTAGAGGTGAAACGTTTGGATACCCGGGTACTCCGCGGCGACCTCGGCGAATACGCGTTGCCACAAATCATGGCCGTGGCGCATGGCGTTAGCCTTGTCGGACATACACACGCTCTTGAGACCGTGTTTTTTTGCATAGGCAAATGCCGCGCGGATGATCCGCTCGACCCCTTTGCGGGTATTCATTTCGGTTTCGAGGGCGACCTCGTCGGGGGTCCCGCGCTTGAACTGCCCGCCGATCCCGGTGTACAGGCCCTCGGTGTTTTCGCGGAACACCACCATGTTGATGTCGTCGGGCCCGGCGTCCTTGAGCGGGCAGTAGCGGGCGTTGAGCAGCTTGATCGGGCGCAGGTTGATAAACAGGTCGAGCTGAAACCGGGCGCCCAACAGGATGTCTTTGGCGTGGACATTGGAGGGGACCCGCGGATCGCCGAGGGCACCGAGATAGATCGCATCAAATTCATCGGCGAGCCGCTGCATCAACTCGGGGGGCATGGTCGTGCCGTCGCGGAGGTACCGTTCGGCACCCAAGTCGAGGTGTTCAAACCGCAGCCCGAGGTCGTGCCCACGGTCGAGATGCTCGAGTACACGGATCCCTTCGGCGATGACTTCTGGGCCGATGCCGTCACCCCCGATGACCGCGATGTTCTTGTGCGATGCTTGACTCATTACGGGCAACTGTACCCAACGCGGTATGGCTGTGCCGGCAACTCGCGGTCAGGATCCGCTGTGGATACGTGAAGTCCATCACGCGGTCACCTGCGAGCTGGCGAGACCGATCGGCGTGGGTATCACCACCGATCAGTTCATGAAATATGAATATGCATTGAAATCGGGATTCTAAAAAATTGTGTTTACATCTTTATAATATCGTCGCGCCCGAGCCAGCCGCGGCGATAGAAGTAGACGATCAACACCAGCGCGACCGCGGCCATCAGTCCCAGGGCAAATGCATAGCCCCACGGCCACTGGGTCTCCGGCATGTTGTAGGGCGACGTCTCCGCGTTAAAATTCATCCCGTAGACCCCGGCGATAAATGACAGCGGGATAAAAATCGTGGCGATGATCGTCAGTACCTTCATGATCTCGTTCATCCGATTGGACGTGACGGACATGTAGAGATCCATGGTTCCGCTGGCGAGCTCGCGGTGGAGCTCGGCGATCTCGACTAGGCGAATGGCGTGTTCGCGGACATCTCCGAGGTAGGTGCGGGTCATCGGCTGGATGCGGGGATCTTCGCTGCGTGCGAGGGTGTCGACGACTTCCCGAAGGGGCCACACAACCCGGCGCAACATCCCGAGCTCGCGTTTGATCCCGTAGATTCGGGCGAGCACCATGGGCGTCGCCCTTCGCATCACCTCTGCCTCCAAGCCTTCGAGCGCGGTGCCGTAGCCCTCGAGCACTGGAAACCCGTGATCGATCAAAGCGTCGAGCAGGGCGTAGAGCAGGAAATCTGCGCCCTGGCTGCGCAGACGTGCTCCTTGGGTGTGCAGTCGCCGACGGATCGGCTCCCACACATCGCCGGGCGTCTCTTGAAACGAGATCAGATGGCCGTCGGCCAAGAATAACGCGACCTGCTCCGAGTGCAGATGGCCGTCGATCAGTCGCAACATGCGGACAAACGCGACCAAGTGATCGTCGTAGACATCGACCCGCGGGCGCTGAATCGCGTGGAGAATATCCTCCGCCGCCAGCGTGTGCAGGTTGTAGGCCTGTTTCATGGTTGCGACCACCTGCGGGTGGAGCCCGTCGAGGTTGATCCAGCGCGTGTGTGTGTTGGGATCTCGAGGTGTTTGCAGCAACTCGTCGACCGACGTACAGGTGTGGTCGACCGTTGTTTCTTCGCCGTAGTCGATTACGCGGATCCGATATTCCTTCGGCGCCTGGTTTGCACCCGCGTGGCCCTCGATCCCCGCAGCCGCACCCGGCGTGTCCTCCCGCGAGCTTCTGCCGAGCCCGATCAGGTTGCCGAAGTGTTGCCCGAGGCTGCCGACGTGATGTCCGAGACTGCCGACACTGCCGAGGGCCCGATCGATCGACGTGCCCACAGCCGACCCGATCGCACCGCCGATCGTTTTGTTCTCCACGCGCTTGTTCTTCACGCACACACGTTAATCGGGTGGACACGGGGGACCAAACAAATGGCATCGCCGGGCCGCGATCGTTGGTGACACAACGAATCCCGGGGGCATCGAAGTTTGCTATGGTCGGCGCGGCTGCCATGACCAAACGACCGCAACTCCGCCCCGGTCTGCGATCTCTCTTGGACGAGTTAGAACTCCCCCAAGACTCCGATTCATGGTACCGGCCGGGTACCGCGCTGCGCGGGCGCACATGACCGCGACCGACGCGGCTCAGGTGCGCCTCGCCGCGGCGCTTGGCGACGTGTTTGGGCAGGTCGTCGACCTCGATCCCTGGCCGACTTCCGCCGCGGTGTCTGTATCGAGCCGAACACGCCTGTGGTCGTTGTTGATACCCTCACCCTCACTCGCGCGAAACAAATCGGCTGGAACATCTCAAACGCACTGTGTCGTCAAACAATTCGCCCATGGCCGCGGCTTTGCCCAAGAACTCGCTGCCTACCGGACGTGGGTACCGAGCCTTCCCCGGGGGACCACGCCCGAGCTGGTCGCTGTTGTCGAACGCGAGCGTGCCCTCGTCCTGACCCGGGTCGGTGGGGAGCCGCCGCGGAGAAACTCCCTTTTGCGGACCTTGGCGACCTACCATCGTGCCGGTGCGTGGCTCAAGACATTGCATCAGCAACATTTTTGTGACCGCGACGAGCTTCCGCTCGAACAGGCCCTCACCGCCCGGGCCCGACACGCATTGGAGCGGGTCGCCGACACCCTCGAACCCGCGACACGGACACAGCTCGAAGTCTGGAGCGGGCGGACGATGTTGTTTCGGGACGCCCACCGGAGCCGGTGCCACCGCGACTTTGGTCCCCACAACTGGCTCGTCGATATTTCTGGTAGATGCATCGTTCTCGATTTTGAACACAGCCGACCCGACGCTCCACAGGCCGATTTTGTGAAGCTCGTCGCCGGCCCGTGGTGCGACGCACACCATCTCGAAGATGCATTTTGGCAGGGCTATGGACAGCCAGAAGCACAGGACCGGGCAAAACTCCACTGGTATATGATTTTGCACGCGCTCGGGACTCTCGCGTGGACGGCTGGCGGACGCGAGCCTGCGCGGGAGCGGCACGCTCGCTGGATCCTCGGTCGATACCTCGATGGCCCGCCGTAGTATCAACCCCACCGCGTCTCAGGTGTATGAGGAAGGTTGGTCATCGATGCTTGCCGAGCGTGTTTGATGCACGATTCATTTAAATTGTAAGTGCATGTTTCTCGGTCGCCCCAATTTTGACCACACGTAACGGTGGACGTGGCACGGGTCACCGCGATCTGGCAGACACCAGTCGCTGTCGGCCGGGCAGCCGCGGTCTGTGTGCAAACCTGGGACACCAAAGGTGCGGATGTGTTATAAGAGTCGGGTCATGACTTCCTCTGAGTCACCCCAAACGGCCCCCGAGGAAGAGGGTAGCTCCCTCCCCGCCCTGCTCGCCGGCGTCGCCATCATCGGCGTTGCCGCCTACCTCATCTTCGGCTCCGATAGCCCGGCGACCGCCGACGACGACGGGAAAACACCGTCGGCCGACGTTCAAAACAACGGAGCTCTCGGAGCGCCTGGGCGAAAACGCGGCATCCAGGACCAAGATGTCGACGCCGCCGACGGTGCAAAGCGAAAACACCGTCTCAATCCGGCGCTTGGTGAGTTGGTCACCGAGATGGCTCCGCCGCGGGGCCCCGAAAAGATCCCCGACTTCAAGTCCAAGGAAGAAGAGCTCGCCTTCTGGGAGAAGCGGCTCACCGGGGCCAAGGCCCAGCTCAAAAACAACGAGACGTTTGTCGCCCGCAGCCTTCGCCGGATCGAGAAGGCCGAGACGGACGCGGCCCGAACCAAGGCCGAAAACACCCACAAGGTCGTCGTCCGCAATCGCGACGCGGCCAAGACCAAGGTCGAGGATCTCGAGAAAAAGCTCGAGGGCCTACGCGCGGGGTAGGGGCGTTTTTCTGGCTGTTTCCGGCCTCTGGAATGCATATGCATTCAACCGTGCTCGAGCCCTCTGCTCGACACACCGCGCGACAACAACATCATCGACACGCCCGAGCAAAATGGCACCATCGAGTTTCGTCTAGTCGCCCAAGGCGGGGTGATGGCGCCGGCAATTGGCATTCACCGGTCGAGGTCATCAAGGTCGGTTCGGGGATCTCATTTGTTGTCGGTACAA
>CAZUPD010000211.1:0-11643 GCA_964621785.1 uncultured Nannocystaceae bacterium | reverse complement strand
GGCGACGGCGAGGTCGATCCCGGCGAAAGTTGTGACGACGGCGACGACGACGACGACGACGAGTGCCACAACGACTGCCGCCTACCTGGTGAACTCCTCTGGGAAGATACACACAACGGCCCGGCAAATGGGATCGACGCCGGATTTGCAGTTGCAACTGCAAGTGACGGAACGATCTACGCCGGGGGCTACGAATCGGTCACAGACCTCGGTCGCCAAGCCCTCATCCGCCAGTACACCGCGGCCGGCAACGAGGGGTGGAGCAAGAGTTTTGGCGTCGAGATGAGCAACGAAAACGACTACGTCAGCGGGCTGGCGACCACCGTCACAGACGACCTGATCGCGGTCGGTGTCCAAGTCGGGGTCAACGGACACGAGACCTTTTTACGCGCCTATAATCCCGAGGGCAGTGAGCTGTGGGCCGAGACCCGCGCAGCGACCAGCGCCCGCACGTTTCGCGCCGAAGATGTCGCTGTCGCCCAAGACGGAAGTTTTGTCGTCGTCGGCAGCTCGTTTTACCAGGACAGCGACAACGACGGATGGGTGGCAGTCTTCAACCCCGAAGGTCAACTGCAGTGGGAGGCCTTCTACTTCCTCGGGGGAAGTTTAGAAGAGGGAGGCTTCGGTGTTTCGCTGATCGATCCGTCGGGACAACAGGGGTTCATTTCCTGTGGCTATGCAACGGATCCAGACAACCTCGATCGAGAAGTCTGGCTCGCGCGCTACCCCATCGCCGGCACGATGCCGACCTGGAGCTACTACTACACCGACCAAGAGAACATTGAAGACCTCGCTGTCGACTGTGAGGTTGTCAGTGGCAACGCCCTGGTGCTCGCACAATCCGGCGATGAGATGGATCTGAGAACCCTCGACCTCGTCGACGGCAATCCGGTGATCAACCCCAAAGTCGTCGCAGGTGTCGAACCTGGCGGAATTGCGGTCGCCCCCGACAATTCGCTCGTCATTGCGGGCACCGAGGGCGACGACATCTGGGTCCGCCGCTACGACAGCGATGGACAAGAGGTGTGGACGACAACCCACGATGGGCCTGCGAGCGATGAAGATTTTGGCACCCGGGTCGCGGTCGACCCCGAGGGCTATGTCGCAGCCGTCGGAGGGGTCACAAACCTCACTCAGGGTATCAATTTGTGGCTCGGACGGTTCGCGCCGTAGCCTGTTTTTGGTGTCCATACACTCTTTTGTGTGCGTGTGATACACGTATTTTACAAAAAGATGTCTATACACTAATTTTGCACACGACATTCTCGAACCACAACATTCGGGGAATCGACATGGACCACGTACGGAAGCGAGCAAATTAATATCGCGCGCACGCTTGTATTCTGACCTCAAAGTGATATCACTTTGAGGTCAACTCAGGAGGACACATGCAGTCGATTCAAGAACGGCCCGCTCTTCACGTCGCCGGATTTCCGATTTTGTTGCTCGTTTTCGCGGCTATCGCCGGAGCGATCTACTTCCTCGCCCAGGTTGAAGCCACCTCGGGCATGAGTCTGATCCCGGCGATTGGGATCGGTGTCGCCACCTTCTTTACGCTGCCGGGATTTTTGGTTGTCCAGCCCAACGACGCCCGCGTGCTTGTGTTTCTCGGCAAATACATCGGCACCATTCGCAAGTCGGGTTTTTTTTGGGCCAACCCGTTTGCGCAAAAGATCCGGGTCAGCCTCCGAGTTCGCAACTTCAACAGTGACAAGCTCAAGGTCAACGACTCGCGCGGCAACCCGATCGAAATCGCGGCGGTCGTTGTCTGGCGTGTCACCGACTCTGCGCGCGCTCTGTTCGATGTCGAGCACTACGCGGGCTTTGTCGCCATCCAAAGTGAGACCGCGATCCGGGCTGTCGCCAGCCGATTTCCCTACGATCCCCACGAGGAGGAGACCTCGCTGCGCGGAGATCCGGATGCCGTGAGTGACGCGCTCAAAGCCGAGATCCAAGACCGCTTAGAAGTCGCCGGGGTCGAAGTTGTCGAGGCTCGCCTGTCACACCTTGCTTATGCAACTGAAATTGCCCAGGCGATGTTGCGCAGACAACAGGCCCAGGCGATCGTCGCCGCCCGCCGGGAGATCGTCGAAGGAGCCGTTGGCATGGTCAAGATGGGCCTCGAACAACTCGAGGAATACGGCATCGTCGAACTCGACACCGAGCGCAAGGCGGCGATGGTCAACAACCTTTTGGTGGCACTGGTCGCCGACTCCGAGGCCCAACCGGTGATCAATACCGGCACCGTCTACTGACAGATGGCCGCCCGTAAACGATATCTCTTGCGGATCGATCCCGCGGTCTACGTCGCGCTCGAACGCTGGGCGAGCGACGAACTCCGCAGCGTCAATGCCCAGATCGAGTACATCCTCAAGGATGCTCTGCGACGCCGGGGCCGTCTGGCAAAAGACGCGACTGATGATCCCTACCGCGAAGAGGGATAGGCACTTCGACTGTTTATTGTATAGGCATAGGCTCGGTGGTGACCGAGCCTTGCCTTTGTTTGGTGCGCCCTCAACCAGTCAGGATATAGCGCCCTGGTCCAACTTCGGCGATGAGACCCATCGTTTCAGCTTCGAGGAGTTCGCCGACGACGGCGAGGGGATCATCGAGCTCCTCAACGTCGAGCCCTCGCGGACCGAACAGCTTCTGAATATCTTGTAGATGCACCGGCCAGGGCGTGGGCGCTGGTGTCGATTCAGACTCACCGCGCAGCCATGCACAGACGGCGTGGGTGATGATTTCGGGTGATGCGGATGCTGGCGGCAGTGCGAAGGCCCCCCGGCGCAACAGCTCTCCGCACCCATCGGATCCGGGTACTGCTGCGAGCGCGACACTTTGCCGCCGCGCGAGCTCGCCCGTGAGTACCGACCCGGAGCGCCGCGACGCTTGGACCACGATGACCGCTTCGCACAGCTGCACGACGATCCGATTGCGACTCGCGAACATGGCACGCACGGTCGGTGTCCCCGGCGGGTGGGCAAACAGGACTCCCGAGCGACTGGCCGATCGGCCGATGATCTCGGCGATGAGGTTGCGGTTTCCGGGCGGATAGCAGCGGTCAGGGCCACACGGAAGGACTGCGAGTTGGGGCAGTGCTGCACCCAAGGCCGCCCGGTGAGCGGCTGCGTCGATCCCCAGTGCTCCGCCGGAAACGAGTGACCACCCCGACTGCTTTGCCGCCGCGATTACGGGCGGGCACATCCGCAAGAATCGGCCCCGCGCCGCTCGACTGCCGACAACCGCGAGTCGGGGAGCCGGACACAACGCACCGGCGAGGTGAAACGAACGCTCGCCAGAGACACACAAAGAGGAAGATTCAACGACATGGGTGGTGTACACACCCGTCCGCTTCGGCCTGCGATATCGAGTGTTGCACACACAACAAAGCCACGGCGCACATGTCTCCCGACCACAGCAATTGTATGCAACCTCACAGAACTCACAGCCGAAACCTGGCACCGGGTGATGTGATCGACCCGTGAAACGTCATTTCACGTTACCTTCACCGGCCTGTGGATTTTCTCGCCACATCTCGTGAAGCACCAGCCAACCGCAAGCGCAAGCCAAAAAATCATACGCGAGGCGCGAGAAAAACCCACGGACTGCGAACCCACAGGAGTCCACGCGATGAAAGTCAAAGCCGCGATTGCCCACAAAGCCGGTGAGCCCCTCAGTATCGAAACGGTCGATCTCGACGGACCGCGTGCCGGCGAAGTCCTCATTGAAATCAAAGCCACGGGTGTGTGCCATACCGACGCCTACACATTGTCGGGAGCTGACCCCGAAGGCCTGTTTCCGGCTGTTTTGGGACATGAGGGCGCCGGGGTTGTCGTCGAGGTCGGGCCCGGTGTGACGAGTGTCCAGCCCGGCGACCATGTGATTCCTTTGTATGTACCAGAATGTCGGCAGTGCAAGTTCTGCCTGTCCGAAAAGACAAACCTCTGCCAGGCCATCCGCGCGACCCAAGGCAAGGGGTTGATGCCCGACGGCACCTCGAGGTTCTCGCTCGACGGCACCCCGCTGTTCCACTACATGGGCACCTCGACGTTTGCCAACTACACCGTGGTCCCCGAGATCGCAGTCGCCAAGATCCGCAAGGACGCCCCGTTCGACAAGGTTTGCTACGTCGGCTGTGGTGTCACCACTGGCATCGGAGCGGTCATCAACACTGCCAAAGTCGAAGTGGGTGCCAACGTGGTCGTGTTCGGCCTCGGAGGAATCGGTCTCAACGTCATCCAGGGGGCCAAAATTGCGGGGGCAGATAAAATCATCGGCGTCGACCTCAATCCCAGCAAGCGCGAACTCGGCGAAAAATTCGGTATGACCCACTTCGTCAACGCAAGCGAAGTCGACGATCTCGTGCCCTACTTGGTCAACCTTACCGACGGGGGAGCGGACTACTCGTTCGAGTGTGTCGGCAGTGTCCATGTCATGCGTCAGGCACTCGAGTGCTGCCACAAAGGCTGGGGGACCTCGGTCATCATCGGTGTGGCTGGGAGCGGCGAAGAAATCGCGACCCGCCCGTTCCAGCTCGTCACCGGACGTACATGGAAAGGGACGGCCTTCGGGGGGGCAAAAGGTCGCCGCGACGTTCCCAAAATCGTCGACTGGTACATGGAGGGCAAGATCAACATCGACGACCTCATCACCCACGTGATGCCACTCGACAAAATCAACGACTCTCTCCACCTGATGCACGCGGGCGAGTCGATCCGCAGTGTCGTCACCTTCGACTGAGAGCACGGCCGGACGTCATGCCGAGGCCCACACAGGATCCCTCGGCTGACGGAACGAACATCTCTCTGGTACCGTCAAACATGTAGCTACACTCACGTGTTCTGATACGCGATTGGGTCAGTCACCCCGACCCCAGAAAACCCGCGCAACCGCAGGGAACAGGCATCGCATCGGCCACACGCGCGCCCCTGTGTATCTGGGGCATAGCAGCTACTCGTGAGCCCGTAGTCGACACCCCGGGCGAGTCCGGCAGCGATGATCTCCGACTTCGACCATTCGATAAGTGGTGTATGCACACGTATTTGTTGTCCCTCCACCGCGGCCTTGGTCGCCAGGTTTGCAAGGGCTTCAAACGCCGCCACAAACGCTGGTCGGCAATCCGGATAGCCCGAGTAGTCGACTGCATTGACGCCGATAAACAAATCAGAGGCACCCAACACTTCGGCCCATGCCAACGCGAATGACAGAAAAATCGTATTGCGTGCAGGCACATAGGTTACCGGGATGCCCGATGTTGGCGCGTCGGCTTGTGGAACCTCGATCGACGCATCGGTGAGAGCGGATCCACCAAACGTCCGCAGGTCGATATCCATAAATACATGTTCGACCACAGACTGCGCAGCGGCCACGGCCTTCGCAGCGGTCAGTTCGTGCTCGTGCCGTTGCCCGTAGCGGAAAGTCAATGCATAGACATCAAATCCCTGCTCCTTGGCAATCGCAACCACGGTTGCCGAATCGAGGCCGCCACTGAGTAGGACCACAGCCCGTGGTCGTTTGTCTGTCAGACCCGAAATAGACATCGGGCGAGGGTGCTCGCCCTCGCCCGCCGCGTCAAGTCACCAAAGAATCGACACTTAGCTGTGTTCCCGCAGGAACTTCTCGACCCGGGTGGCCAACTGTACAGGGGTTTCCTGCATCGGGTAGTGCCCGGCATTGACCAGGACGTCGACCGTGGCATTCGGGTACCACTGCAAGAACGTCTGCTTCATGACGTCTTCGGTGATCGCCCCATCGTGCTCTCCGATGATCGCCAACAGCGGTGTTTTGAGCCCGTTGGCCTCGTCGACGAAATTCGTCTTGGCCCAGGCGATCAGATAATCCGCAAATGCATCACGCGTCGTGGTCTCACGCGACCGCCGGACCATGTAGTCGAGCCACTTCCCCGAGTTGCGGTTGCCGGTGGTGACATCGAGGATGATCCGGCGGTTGTCGTCGCTGTCGGCCGCACCACTAAAAAGACCCCATCCCTGCTCATCAAAGGGGACCCCAGAGGCGGGCACTGGCGTGACGCATGCCCCGGCAATCACCCGGTCCGGGGCATCGACGGCGACGCGTTGAACCGCCATCCCACCCATCGAATGACCGACCACGTGGAACCGCTTCCAACCGAGATGATCGGCCAACGCCCGTGCATCTGCCGAGATCTCGACCATCGTGTGCTCCCCCGCCAAGTGGCGCGACTTCCCGTACCCGCGGAAGTCGACAAATGCATAGGTGAATGTCTCGGTGTCGAGATATGGGAGCATCGGCTCAAACACGCTGTAATCGCCGAACCATCCGTGAAGGACGATGACGCCCTGCTTGCCGCTGCCGAAAATCGTATGCCCGATCGTCATGTGCCCTGCCTCGCTTCGTTTGTTCGAGCCGGTGCCCGAAGTCGTCTGTATCCGGGCGAAGAGTATCTCTTCGCCCGATAGAGTGAAAGGTCTACAGCCGCGCGACGACCACTTTGTTCGCAAAAACGCGCGGATCCAGGAGCGTTCAATCGAGCCGTTGTACCAACATGCATCGCGACGGCGACGAGCTCCGCGCGCTACGATTGTATACGCAATCGATGAAGGACCCCCGGAGCTCATGTGCTGCATCCGTGTCTTTTAGAACATCTCCTTTGGGCGCAAACAAGACTGCCCCGATGGGCCAGTTCGCGCTACGTCCGACAACCTCACACCCTCGATACACGACCCTGACCGTCCGGACAGCTTCGAGTGTCGCGAGCACCGCCGCCCATCGAGATGAAACTGTCGAAGAATCTCAACCTGTCTGTCGAGCCACCCGGGTTATAGTCACAGTGAGATGGTGGAGTTCGACGCCCAGCCGACGCGACCAAGCGGAATCCCGAGCAGTCGAAGTAGCTCTCGCGGCCAGGTCCCGCAGGGAAATCTCGGAGCACCCCTCGCCAAGGGCGAGCGCTCCCCGTTTCCGGAACTCGTCGGCAAGACGATTGCGCGGCGCTACGAAGTGCTCGAACCACTCGCCCAGGGTGGTATGGGAGCCATCTTTCGCGCTCGACATGTGAACCTCGGTCGCCAACTCGCCCTCAAAGTGTTGCGTCCCCTGTACGCCAAACGCAGCGGCATCATTCGCCGCTTCGAACTCGAGGCTCAAGTCGCGTCACAACTCAACCACCCGCACATCATCGACATCATCGACTTTGGTCATACACATGACGGCATGGCCTATCTCGCCATGGAGTTGCTCGAAGGTGAGGACCTACTGGCGACGGTTCGCCGCGAAGGTCCCCTCCCCTGGCAACGCCTGGCACCGATGGCCCTGCAGATCTGCGATGCTCTGCACGCGGCCCATGGGGCCGGTGTGATCCACCGCGATCTCAAACCGGCAAACTGCTACCGCATTCACCACGCAGGCAACCCCGATCACATCAAGCTACTCGACTTCGGGGTCGCCAAACTCCTGTACGGCGATGAGGAAAACGGACCCATTACTTCGGTCGGTCAGGTCGTCGGCACACCGCTTTACATCCCGCCCGAAGCGGTGGACGGCGAGCGTCCGAATCCCAAATTTGATGTATACGCACTAGGTGTCACGCTCTACCAACTGCTCTCGGGTAAACGCCCCTATGCCGACAAAGTGTCCCTCGAACTTCTGCGTGCGCGGGCGTTGAGCGATCCCATGCCGCTGCGAGACGTCGCGCCTCACCTTCGGATCCCGGCGGCCGCCGAAACGGTTGTCATGCGAGCCCTCGCCCGCAATCCGGTCGATCGATTTGCCACGGCAGCAGAAGTCGCCGAGTCGGTCAGTCAGAGTCTCCACTCCCAGGAAACTGTCGTCGGCGTGCGCAGCCACCAAGTCCTCGGCGCCGAACGGGCCCGCTCGCCCACACCTCTACCGACACCCGCTTCGTCCGGAGTGTCGCCCGCGTCCTCGTCTGCACGCGGGCGATGGGTCTCCCCCTCGACGGTATCTGGTTCGACCAGCCAGGTGGCACCACACGGCTACAATCCGATCCTCGAGTCGAGTGGCAACCGTATCTCCACCATATCGCCGCCGACACCGGACCCCGTACCAGAGTCGCACGGTCACCGCCGAGCACTGATCATTGGGGCCCTGAGTGCTCTCGCCTGTGTCGCGCTGATCCTCCTCGGTCTCGTATTGTACACACGGGTACTCCAATGACGCACCGGTACGCCGCACAACCCGTTGTGCCGATATCGATGCAATTACAACTTGGCGTCCCCCACGATCCGCATCTATGATTGCGAATGGTGGAGTCCGACGCCCATAGTGTCCCGCTCACCTACGTGGGTCGCTACGTCCTTCTGCGCGAGATTGGTTCGGGGGGGATGGGTGTGGTCTACTCGGCCTACGACGAGGAACTCGACCGCAAACTCGCCATCAAGGTCCTGCGCAAGGAGTTGAAAGGCAAGGGACACGCTCCGTTGCGGATCCATCGCGAAGCCCAGTCTCTCGCCCGACTTTCCCATCCAAATGTCGTCCAAGTCTACGACGTCGGCTCGTTCAACGGACCGTTGTATATCGCGATGGAATTCGTCGAAGGCGAGAGTCTCAAGCAGTGGATGCCACGACATGCGGGCGACTGGCGAGCATGCCTCGCTATGTTTGTGGCGGCTGGACACGGCCTCGCAGCCGCCCACGCGGCCGGTCTTATCCACCGCGACTTCAAACCCGATAACGTGCTCATCAGTCGTCGCGACAACCGCCCGCGCGTCCTCGACTTTGGCCTCGCCCGCCCCCAAGAACATCCCGAAACCCGCGGGGTCGCGTTCGATACCAATTCGATCAACCAGATCGTCGACACCGGCTCCTCGCTCAGTGACCCGCTCACGCGACATGGGTCGCTGATCGGTACGCCGGCTTACATGAGTCCCGAGCAGCATATGCGCCAACCGGCCGATGCTCGTAGCGACCAATTTTCCTTCTGCGTGGCCCTGTACGAAGCCTTGTACGGGGAGCGTCCTTTTCCCGGGAAGACCCAGAAAAAAGTTGCACATTCAATTTTACGCGGAAAAATTCGCCCTCCAGCGGATCACATCCGCGTCCCTCAATGGATCCGCAGAATCCTTCTCCGCGGCCTCTCGGCCGACCCCGACACGCGCTGGCCATCGATGGCCAGTCTCCTCAACGCCCTCAACCGGGACCCAACCCGCCTGCGATGGCGCGTGCTGATGGGCGCCGCACTCCTCGGCGTCTCGGCTATCGGTGCCTATACACTTGCCAGGCAACAGCTCGATCCCCCCGACATGCGTTGTTCGGGCGCCGAGGACAAGCTAGTCGGCATCTGGGGGCCCGATGAATCTGCAAGCATCGGCCGGAAATTTCTCGATGTGTCGGTGCCCTACGCCGGTGAGACCTGGTCGAAAGTCGGACCGAGACTCGATGCCTACGCCCGCGAATGGGTGCAAATACATGAAGATTCGTGTCGCGCGACAACCATTCGCCAAGAACAGTCCAAGGCGATGCTCGACCTTCAGATGGCATGCCTGGGTCGCAACCTCCTCGAGTTCACCTCCCTCACCGAATTGTTCGCCAACGCCGACGCCCAAGTGATCGAACACGCGGTGACTTCGACCGCCGGATTGCCCAGCAATCGCCTGTGTACCGATCTCGAACGCCTGCAGACGCGGCGACAAGACAGCATCACCGACGAAGACCGAGACCGCGTAAACCAACTTCGCAAAAAGATTGCACAAGCAAGTGTTTACCACGCATCGGCGAAATTTGAGGTCGCACACGCGCTCGCCGGCGAGGCTGAAGCGACTGCACGTGAACTCGGCTATCCCGGACCGCTCGCCGCGGCGACCTACCAACAGGGCAAGATCCTCGAGGAGCTCGGGCAATTCTCCGAAGCACAGGCCGCATGGCTCGACGCCTATTGGTCGGCCGAGCGCGCGCACGATGACGAAACCAAACTGATCGCAGCCATCGAGCTCATCAAGTTGGTCGGTTCATTGAGTGCCGATATCGATGGTGGCAAACACTGGGCCCGAGCGGCAGAAGCGACCCTGGACCGCCTCGATGAACAAGGTATCAACCGCGCACGGTTTCTCGATGCCGTCGGGGCTCTGCACTTTGAGGCAGGTGAGCGCGCCCAGGCGCTCGAACACCATCTGGCCGCCCGCACCATCATGACGCGGGAGCTCCGGGAAGACGACCCCGAGCTCGCCTGGTCGTCCAACAACCTCGGGATCGTCTATCAGGCCCAGGGGGATTTGGTTCGAGCTGTCGAACAATTTGATACTGCAATTGCTCTACTGACTGTCGCGCTTGGCAAGCATCATCCGGACCTCGGAATTCCGCTCAACAATCTCGGCAACGCGCTGGTCACCCAGGGAAAAGTCGAGGCCGCCCGCGAGGCATTTGAACGGGTTCTCGAAATTCGAAAGCAAGTCTACGGCCCCGACCACCCGAGTGTGGGATACTCCCTCAACTCCATCGGGAACGTGTTCCAAAAGCAAGGCCAAGTGCCCGAAGCACTCGCGAGGTTTGAGCAGGCCGAGGCGATTTGGCGGCGGTCGTTTGGCGAAGCCCACCCAAACCTCGGCTATGCCCAAATCAATCTCGGTTCTGTGTACCTCGACCAGAAACAACCCGAACGCGCGTTGGCCCATTTCCGCCGTGCGCAGACAATTTTCTCCACAGCATACGGAGATGCACATGTCACCCTCGGGTATTCGCTCGAAGGAATTGGCGAATGTGAACTCAACCTCGGAAATCACCGTGAAGCGGTTGCGAACCTCGAGCGGGCACTCTTGGTTCGCATCCAAGCCAAGACTTCGCCCGACGAGCTCGCATCAACCCAGGCAACCCTTGCACGAGCTCTTCTCATGTTGCCCAAACGAGACACCGAGCGTGCAAAAAAATTGTATCAGCAAGCGATCGAGAACTACCGCACAGCCGGATCCGGATTTGAAGATGACCTTCAAGATGTAGCGAAGCAACTCGCTGAGCTGTCCGCAGTCACGCCGTGACGCTGGCTGGCGTCTGACTTTCGTGAAAAGACTTGTAAAGCCGACACAGCCGCCCTGCTAAGCCTCCGACTTGGGCGGGAAGCACACGCCAGTACCCCCGAGTCCACAATACCCACCGGGGTTTTTTGCCAGGTACTGCTGGTGATACTCCTCGGCATAATAAAATGTAGGCGCATCTATTATTTCAGTTGTGATCAACGGATATCCGGCATGTTTGAGGCTGGCCTGAAAGATGTTGCGCGACCGCTCGGCCACTTGGCGTTGTCCTGGTGTCGTACAGTAGATCCCCGAGCGATACTGCGTTCCGGCATCGTTGCCCTGGCGCATCCCCTGCGTCGGATCGTGACTCTCCCAGAAGACCTTTAAAACCTGTTCAAATGGTATTTTTTGTGGGTCGTAGACGACCAAGACAACTTCGTTGTGCCCGGTACGACCGCTACAAACTTCGCGGTAGGTCGGGTTGGGAGTATAGCCGGCAGCGTATCCCACAGCCGTTGTAAACACCCCCGCGAGTTGCCAAAATTTTCGTTCGGCGCCCCAAAAACACCCCATGCCAACGAGCACCTGCTCGGTCTCCTGGGGAAATGGAGGCTTGAGGGGGGTCTCCAAAACAAAGTGCACCTCGGGTACGAACATCGGTGTTTCGCGTCCTCGAAGGGCCTGTTCAGGCGTTGGC
>CAZUPD010000210.1:0-11656 GCA_964621785.1 uncultured Nannocystaceae bacterium | reverse complement strand
AAGGGTGGTCGCAAGCATCCCCAGCAGGACTTTTTGCAGATCGATACCACCAACATCCTGTTCATCTGCGGCGGCGCTTTTGCTGGCCTCGAGGACATCATCGATCACCGGATCAACGCCAAGACCATGGGTTTTGGCATCGAGCCCCTTCAGCGCAAAGAGTTGCGTCAGTGGGAGTTGCTACAGAGCGTCCAGAGCGAAGACCTGATGAAGTTCGGCCTCATCCCCGAGTTCATCGGCCGCCTCCCGGTTGTCGCCCCGCTGCAAGAACTCGATGAAGATGCACTGGTCAGCATCTTGACGACTCCGAAAAACGCCCTGGTCAAACAGTACGAGCGGTTGTTGTCACTCGACGGGGTCGCCCTCAAGTTCACCGACCCAGCCCTGCGCGCGGTGGCCCGCAAGTCCCGCGAACAAAAAGCCGGTGCCCGTGGGCTACGCACCATCCTCGAGCGGGCCATGCTCGACGTCATGTACGACGTCCCCTCCGAAGAAAACGTTCGCGAGGTCGTGGTCAACGAAGAGTGTATCGTCAACAATGATCAGCCGGTGCTGCTCTACGAAAACGACGACGAGCCCCAGCCGAAAAAGGCGTCGTAGCAAAACCCGGTAAAACCCGAACGCCCCGATGCGCCCTGAGCGTGCGGGGCGTTTGTTTTGTCCGTACCCGTAGAGCTTTGGTCACAAACGGTGCCGCTGCTTGCGGCTCTTGAACCATTCGCGCGGCATGTTCCAAAATATTGCACGTACAATTGTATGGAGGTCCAGTGGCGCGTAGACCAGCAGCCAGTCGCCCTCGAGGTAGCTCGGGTTGAGTGTGAGGTAATGGTCGACACTTGTACCCCTGCGTTTGGCCACGGCAGTGCGCACACGCTCGGGGTCGCGGGGCGTGATACGAAACCCGACGTTGACCTGCCACGGGTTTTGACCGACATGGTGAAATCCCCGCTCCCGTGCCGCGTGGCGGACCACCGCTTCGACCACCGGCGGTGTCACCTCGCCAACTCGCGGGAACAACCCCGGCCACCCACAGGCCCGAATGTACGAAATCGGGGTCATCATCGCAGTGACGCTTACGAGCTTGGCCCGCGGATGTTTCAGTTTGTACCGCAGCGCTTCGGACACCGCCCGGCGATAGGTCATCCACCCGAGCCCTCGGACGCCGGGTCGCACGTACATGCCCGCGTCAAAGATCGCGTATTGCGAGCCTTGGACCCGTGCATCCACAATGTTGCACGCTAGAAAACCGAGGATTTCATGTTTGTGATTATACAATAGCTCCACGGTCGCGGGCGGCTTGCGAAACACCACGCGGTCGATGATGACCTCCGGGCGTTCAATCTCATATCGCTCGCGCACGATGCCTGCTAGGACGGGTCCGAGTTCGGCACGGCGTGTCGGTGAAAGATCCTCCACATTTAAAAATTCGGATCGAACGACTCGCAGCTCGGACACCATCGGCGAGATGGTACTCCGTCGCCCGCGCCTGTCCGAACGCGACGATGACGAACCTGGCCAACCGCGGTTGCAACTCGAAACGATTGAACACCTGTTCGCGCACGACGCGGGACGGCAAACACAACCCGCTCGGTGAGAACTCCGAACTAAAAGAACACCCGCGTTTCCAAATAGATCGTCAGCGCCGACAGCCCGTATTCGCTACCGAGGTCAAACGTACCGGCCATCGGGTCGACGTTTTGGAGCTTCTTGCCCCACGGGATAAAGGACCCGACGATCAGGTCGACTTCATCGGCCGCGTTGTAGGCCAGCGTGAGCCCTGCGAGCCCTGACGCATCGCTGGCGTTGACGAGCCCGAGGGTTTGCAGACGCAAAATCGGAATCAAATCGAGGCCAAAAGATGCAGATACATAGTGTTTGCCGAGGTACGGGATATCGTCCGGCATCAGGTTGGTCACGCGCGCGATGTAGTCCGCGGGCGATGACTTCCCATCGGAGACAAACATGTACTCGGCCGCGAGACTGACGTTGTGCCAGGTAAACGAAACGTTCGGCCCGGCGCTGATGCGGGTGTAAATCGGCAGTTCGTCGTCGGTTTTTTTGCGCCCGTTGCCCTCGCGGTCGGGAAACCCGACATGAAACTCCGTCCGCAATCCGATGGGGCCGGCATCGCCTTGGGCCGAACCGCCGACGATCCAGCGCTCCGCCAGTTTTCCACCCAACGCGGCCCACTCAAACCCGCCGGCGACAAACCCCGCCCGTGCAAACACCGAGCTGCGCGCCCAACTCGGTACATCATCAGTTCCGTAGCCCATCACACCCAGGACATCGATGGTGGCCAGTGTGCCCGCGGCAAACGAAAACCGCAGCGCATCGACACCTGGCTTAAAAATCCGATTCACCGTGGTTGCCGAAAACGGTGAAAATACATCATTTGGCGTAAACGCACCGGTGACGGTGTAGTTGACTGGAAACCGCCCGACATCGATTTTGACCGGGCCGGCGAGGATGCTCATGGCGAGGCGGTCGAGCCCGAGGTTGCCGCTCACGTCCCCGTTTTGCCAATAGTTCCAACTCAGGTAACGGGTGCGGTAGACACTGCCTGCCGTACTCGCGCTGGTAAACGCTCCGCTGAGCGTCCCACCCGACGGTAGTCGCGAGACATCGATAAATGTATTGACATCAAATCGCACATGGTCGCCGGCGGGTGAGTTGATGATAAACCGACCTTCACCGAGGACCATGCCATCGTCGCCATTGGGGAACAACAGCGGCTCGTCGGGGACATGCAAAAAAGCACCTGTAAGCCGCAGGGCGCCGCTGAGGATCTCTCCAGCCTTGATGCGGGTTTTTCTTTTTGTTGTATCTACAGTTTCTTCAGGGCCTTCGAGCAGCGTCTCGGGACTGGCATCGAGTGGGGGCCCGTCTCCGTCACGTTGGGTGTCGTTTCCAGGGGCATCTGGGTCCCCACTCAGGGCACCAAAATCGAAGTCAAAGCCGTCGCCATCGGCGACCCATGAATCGCCCGAGTCGTCGCCCGTACCTGTCGTATCGGAAGGCGTCGATGTCTCCTCGCTCGTCTGCGTAGACGTAGCCGTAGTCTCGGAGGTGCCGGAGTCGTCGGCCGTATCGGATGTATCTACATGGTCTTGCCCGCCGGCATCCGCGGTCGTCTCAGCCGAATGGTCCGGGACATCGACCGGTTTGGGCATCCCGCGGATCCAGTGACCAGGCGGAGCCTCACCGGCCGACGTGTCGAGTGTCGTTTCACCGGTTGCGGGGGGTGGTCCGAGGACCACCGCCAGGAGGCAGGGGAGGAGAAGAGACATCGGTTCGGCGTTCCTTGTGGGCGGAAGGACTCAGGTGCGAGCTGGAACCCCGTGCGGGTGTTGGGACGAACAAATGATAGTTGTGCACACATCTATCGTGCGCAAGTGTGGCTATTCACGCGACTCGTCCGAGTCGACGGCTCCGTCGACCATATGCACAATTCGCCGCGCCTTGGCGACCACGCGCGGGTCGTGGGTCGAGAAGATAAACGTGATCCCGCGTTCTTTGTTGAGCTTGACCATCAGCGAAAGCAACAGTTCAGCGGTCGCCGAATCGACATTGGCGGTCGGCTCATCGGCGAGTGTCACGACTGGGTTCGACGCAATCGCCCGGGCGATCGCCACGCGTTGCTGTTGGCCGCCACTCATCTCATTGGGGCGTCGATGTTCCATCCCGCCGAGTCCGACATCGGCCAGCAGTTGCATGACTCGCTGCTTGCGTTCGGCCGCCGGTGCTCCCTGTAGACGCAACACCATCTCTGCGTTTTCGTAGGCGGTCAGCACCGGAATGAGGTTGTAGGCCTGAAACACAAACCCGATACGATCGCGGCGCAGTCGGCTTTTCTTGGCCCGACTCAGGGTTGACAGGTCGACGCCATCGACCTTCGCCACGCCGGAGGTCGGGACATCGAGGGCACCAATGATGTTGAGCGCAGTGGTTTTGCCCGACCCCGAAGGACCGGTCAGCGCCAAAAACTCCCCGCGTCGAACCTGGAGGTTCATCCCGCGCAGGGCGTGCACCTCGACCTTGCCCTGCTGGTAGGTTTTGGTCACGTTGTCGAGTTCGATGATCACTTCTGCGTTGGCCATGAGATGCCTGCCTGTAGCTTGAGGAGAGAACGTTCTTGAGTATGCAAATTTGTCGCTACACCAGTCGGATCGTCTCGACCGGTTCCACACGTCCGGCCTTCCACGCCGGATACAGACCCGCGGCGAGGGTTGCGACGATGATTGCAACTGCAATCATCAGTGCGTGCGGCGGGTAGATGCTGACATACAAAATCGGATCCATAGCGACCCCGGAAACCTCGATTCCTTCGGCACCACCCATCATTTCGCCGTAGTTGATGCCGACGGTATTGAGGTAGTAGTAGGGCCACGCCACAACCAGGATGCCTGTGAGCAGTCCACAGATGGCAATCCACAGGCTCTCCCACATGATCAGCCCAAACAGTTGGCGGCTTGAAAACCCGATGGCCGACATGATCCCGAACTCGCGCATCCGTTCCATCACCGAGACGAACAGGGTGTTGAAAATGCCGGCGGTGATCAACACGGTGATGATGATCTCCATGAAGGTCATACCGCCCTGTTTCATGGCGATGAATCCGGCGAGGTCGGGTTGTGCCTCGAACCAGGGGAGGGCGACCGCTTCGCCGAGCTCGGGGGCAAGAGCTTCGGCGACTGCAGCCGACTTGCGGTGTTCGTCGACAAAAATCGCGATCTGCGACAGCTCGTCGGGGTCGTAGCCCAGGGTTTTGCGCAGCGGGTCGAGCGGCAGGATGCAGATGCCGCCGTCGACCGTGGGCGAACCAGTATCGATGATCCCCGACACCCGGGCGAGGCCCGTGGTGATTTCTCCGGATTGATCTGTGAGTGTATAAACAACTTTTTTGCCGAGCGTGACGTCAAGGTTTTCGGCCAGCGTCGCCCCGAGGATGATGCCCTTATCACCCTTGGTCGCGAACATTTCCCCCTTGGTAATCGCCTTGGTGATGCCCAAGGTGGTTTCGTCTTCGGCTTGGGGATCGATCCCCATGATCATCGCGCCGGTGCTGTTGGCACTGGTCGACAGCATGGACGCAGCGGTGATGCGCGGGACGACTTTGGTCACCCCGTCGAGCTTCATGGCAGCGGCCTCGATCGATTGTGTATGCACGGTTTTTTTTGCCGTCGGTAGGTCGGCAAAGGTCTCGTGCTGCACGACCACATGGCCGCCGCCCAGACCTGCTGCGTGGTCGATCATTTGCCCGTAGGATGAATCACCGAGGCCGGTAAACAGGACGGCGAGCAAAGAACCGAACGCGATGCTGATCAGCGTGATCACCGTGCGTCGACGGTTGCGCCAGATGTTGCGCCAGGCGAGGCGAGGTAGCGCGGTTCCCTTCATGATGAACTCCTGAAAGTTGGCGGTTACTGATGGCGCATGGCCTGAATGGGGTGGACAAATGCAGCTTTGATCGCCGGGTACACCACCGCGAGTCCGACGATCACGACCAGCATGATGATCGGCGTCGTATAGGTTTCAAGCGTAACTTCGGAGTGCCAGATCGGATTGGTCGCAACGCCCATGACCGAGACATCGCCCATGAGGCCGGAGAGATCCATGCCCTCAGTCGCCATATAGTTGTTGACCGGAATCGCGACGAGCAGACCGATAAAGATTGCACATGCAACCATGATCGCGGTCTCGTAGATGATCAGGGACATGACGCCGAGCGGCCCCACGCCGATCGCTTTGAGCACGCCAAACTCGCGGATCCGTTCAAACACGGCCATGAGCATGGCGTTTAAGATGACGATGCCGATGGCGATGTAGATGATGACAAACATCATCATCATGACGGATTGGCCGTTGACCAACATGGAGGCCATCGTCGGTGTGAGCTGCTTCCAGTTTTTGACGTCGAGATCAGGGGCGATCTGTTGCAGTTGTGTGGTCGCCTCTTCGAGCGTGACGCCAGCAGGTGTACGTACAATGATTTGGTGGGCGCCGGAATCGAGGTACATCAACTCGCGATAGGCCTGGTGGGTCATAAATACACCGCCGCGGTCGACCCCGTCGGAGATGCCCTTTAAGATGCCACGGACATTGTAGACCTCGTTGGCCATCGATCCGTCAGCGCCTTGGCTGAGGACCACGAGTTCGTCGCCCACGCCCACACCCAGGGTTTTGGCCAGTTTACGCCCGATCGCCACTGCGTCGTGCTCATCCGGCTCGATCCACCGACCCTGTGCGAGATGTTGGGAGATTTCGGTGACCGTAGCATCGCGGTTGACGTCGATCCCGTTGATCGATATCCCCGACGAAGAATCGCCGAACGCGGCGAGACCCGAGGCTTTTAATCGTGCAGATACATGAAAACCGGCGTTTTCAGCCTTGGCGATGACCGCTTCATAATTGTCAATCTTGGTGTAGATCGAAGGGTTTTTGCGGTACGCTTGCTGGAAGATTTGCGCCTCACCCATTTCGAATCTGAGTAGGTCCTCCTCCATTCCATGGAGGTAGCCCGTGACGAGGCCCGAGTAGAAAATCATGACAAATAGGGCGAGGGAGGTCGCCGCAATGGTCACGATACTTCGTCGAGAGTTGCGCCAGACGTTGCGCCACGCCAGCTTGAACGTATCCATGGCTCCACCTTTGTTGTGGCTACATTGGGTTGAGGTGATGCAATGAGCGGATTGTGTCGCCGCAGACGCGGCCGCGGCCTACATCGATTTGAGGCGTTGAAGAGTAAAGAAGTTCGGATCGAGCTTGATATTGAAGTCGAGCTTTGCGTAGCGGATCTCGGTGAACTCGCCGGGTTTTTGCAGCGGCGTCATGGTGACGTGGGTCGCTGTCGAATGTCCGCCGATTTTGCGATACTCGCGAAACTCCATCTTGCGGGCAGGTTCGCCATCCTCGTCATAAAAGATCTGGTCGACCGGGAGGAGTTCGTCTCGGGTGACAACGATATCGATTTTTCCCCAGACGACTGCAGTGTCGGGTTTGGGGATGAGCACGAGTTTGTAGGTCGCCTGACCATTGAAGGTAGGACCGTCCGAGACCTTGGCATCAAACTCATCACGTAGGCGTGTGCTTTTGACGAGGTCGTCGTTGGTAAAGTGGCTTCCCATCCACGATCCTCCCATCATTGCACCGGTAATTTTGACGGTACGCCCGGTTTTGCTGAGATAGGAGAATAGGTCGTCTCGGGCCTTGAGCGTGGCGGTGCCGCGTTCTTTTTTCGGCTCTAAGATACGAACCAGTGAGTACTTTTCCCCGAGTGACCAGGATTCGAGGGCCATCGAGCGGGTGTAGTACTTGGTCTTCACCCGCATCTGCATGAGTCCGTGACTCGACTCGCCGCGGGCGACATCGTCGATTCGGTCGAGGAGGTAGTCGAGAAAGTCGGAGTCGCCCAATTTTGGATGCGCCGGTTCGGGGGCCGGTATTTCGCTGCTCGGGGCAGGTTCCTCGGCAAACGCGAGCGCGGGAGCAATGGCTGCCGTGAGCAGAAAACCGGCCAGAAACGATAGATGGCGGCGACGTGTTTGATGAGTCATGGTTCGACCTCTTTCTGAATTCCTGTGACGATCAGGTCAGCAAAAATCTTCGCAAAAGCTTCGACGGGCAGTGCTTGGCGGACGTGGGGTGCCCGCAGATGGGGCGCGAGGAAGGCGAGTGAACTCATGACATTGATCCGCGCCTCGAGTTCGGCTTCGGACCATGTACGCCCGGGGGTGGCCTCTCGAATCAACTTGCCCAAAAAGCCATGTCCGTCATCGTGTTGGCGCGCGAGCAACTTCGGGTCCATCTCGGCGAGGGCGGCCGCCATGTCTTCGTCACCCGTAATGAGGCGGCCGATCAGTGGCGAGTTGGCCGGCACCAACAGGGTCTGCTCAATCCACTGGTGGAGGCGTTCGCCCGCGTCGAGGGTGCCGTCAAAAATCGGGGCAAACGCCTTGAGCGACTTGGCTTTTTCGAGGGCGATGGCGGCGATGAGAATGTCGACTTTGGTTTTAAAGTAGAGGTAGACCGTCCCCTTGGCGACGCCGGCTGCACGTGCGATTTCGCCAACATTGGTCTTGCGGTAGCTCTGGTCGGTAAAAAGCTCGCTGGCCGCTTGGATGATCCGAAGGCGTTTGCGACCCTTCGGATCGTTTGGATCGATGTTTCCGATGGCTTCATGGAGCAACTGCTCGACGTCGCGGATGTTGTTGAGCGCCATCGCTGACTAGATTGACAGATTTGGTCAGTTCGTCAAGAGGTCCGTTGTCACAGAGATGACACACAGCGAAATCGCGCGGGTAGAAGCCTCCAATACATTTGTATGAGCAAATAAAATACCAGGGCCCTCTGTGAACATCCGATCGGGATGGGCTCGGCGACCGCTGCAAATAGTTGCGAGTACATCGAATCGTCGACCGTCGTCGGGCGCCCGCCGCTGCGGCACGTGTGGGAAACACCACGCGCATCCGAGGTGAGAGTTGGGTATACCGTGTCCATGACGGACGCGAGCATGTGCGGTTTATGGGACATCGGGAGTGTCGATCGGGTGATCGAAGCGGCGCTCGTCGAAGATCTTCACAGTGGCGATATCACGGCTCGAGCTACGGTCGGCTCCAGCCTCGAAGGTCGGGCGCGGATCGTTGCCAAACAGCCGCTGGTGGTCTGTGGCACGCAGGTCGTCAAGCGGGTGTTTACCGCGGTCGATTCGCGCATCGCGGTGGATGTTCGGGTCGCCGACGGTGAGCGGGTCGACAACGGTACCGAGGTGATCGCGGTCGCCGGTCCGGCGCGTTCGCTACTCGCCGGCGAACGGACAGCGCTCAATCTTCTACAGCGGATGAGTGGCGTGGCCACGCAAACACGCAGCTATGTCGATGCGATCGCCGGACGCTGCCGGGTCGTCGATACGCGCAAAACCATGCCGGGACTGCGGGCGCTCGACCGCTATGCGGTTCGCTGCGGGGGCGGGCACAACCATCGCAATGACCTCGGCTCCGGGGTGTTGATCAAGGAAAATCATATTGTATGTGCAGGGGGAATCACCGCCGCGATCACCCGCGCGCGGGCTGTCGTTCCCCACACGTTGGCGATCGAGTGTGAGGTGCAAACCCTCGATGAGTTGCGCGAGGCACTGGCAGCGGGGGCAGACATCGTCATGCTCGACAATATGAGCGACGACGAGATCCGCGAGGCGGTGAGCATCACCGAGCACAAGGCCCTGTTAGAGGTCAGCGGCGGCGTCGACTTGGCGCGGGCGACCGAGGTCGCCAACCTCGGCATCGATCTCATCAGCGTCGGACGGTTGACCCACAGTGTCCCCGCCTGTGATCTGTCGATGTTGTTTGTCGCCGGCGGGTTGGCGTAACAGGACCCCAGGCAGGAGGACTGACGACAAATTGCGCTGGTCGAGAAGACATATCCGACGAGATGTCGCGCAGGTACACTCGAACGCACGAGCCGGAGTTTCCCGTGGACGAGAGTGTCGTTGAAATCATCCTCCTACTCGTCGTTTATGTGGTGTTCCCGGTGGCGACGATTGTCTTTTTCCGGCGACGCGAAGCAAACATCCGGCATGTGTTCGAAGGTTCCGGTACGGCTGCGTTTGATGCGATGCCACCCGTAGAGGAGCTGCTCGCAGACCCCGAGGGGTGGCGGGTGCGTCTCGGCGATCGGTTGACGGTGGTCAATGCCATGTCTGCGCCAGTTGTGAGCGACAGTGGCACGACCGAGTGGTACTCGGCGTTTGTCGTCGATCGCGGTGGGGTCGCGCATGATTTGGTCACCTCACCCGATGCCGAGGTGGTGGTGACGAGTGCACAGTGGGTTGCACTGGTGTTTGAGATCCCGCTGAAGAACGACACGTTCGATCGCCCGCCCGAGAACCTGGAGCGCTGCACTCGTATGCTGAGGTCACGGGTGGCTGCGGCACGGTCACGCAGGCAGGGACGTGGGGTGGGGCTACTTGCTGTCTCCGCGGCGCTGCTGGTCGCCACGTTCTGGATCCGCGCCTCCGAACAGCGACGGGTGGCAGATGCTCGCGCACAAATCGAGGCAGCTTTGCGTCAGGCCCCAAAACCCACAGGGGATGAAGAACGCGACCAGGTCGCCTTGGTGATGCACGCCCTGTCCCTCCCGTCGGAGCCGGAGCCCGACTTTTCGATGGCGTGGACGCTTTTTCTCGGCAGTGTTGTGTGTGGCTTCGGCGGCACGGTTCTGCTTGTGCGACGGCCCCGCGACGTGCTCAGCACCAGCATCCCAGAGGGTAGTGTCGGTGGGATCTGAGGGGGTTGTTGTACAGACAAGTCATACCTGCCCGAGCACCATGTGTTTCGCAAGCGGAACGAGTGACGCCGCATGTGCCGCACTATCGTCCCGACGAGCTGCCCCACATGCCGTTTTTTTGCCTCCGGCCGGCGACCGATGTAAGGGCCATGTTCGGCAATCGGCGTGGTACTTCGTCGTCAGCAACGCGCGCCTGTGCGCAAAAATGTTCGCCGTGGGTCTCGCCCGCGACCGCAGGTTTCGCCTGCGTCGACATCCGCGAAATCCTCGCCCGAACCGACGACAACAGGCCGCAAGCAACTTCGCAGGCAACAGCGGACCCGCGGCAGTCGGCAGTCGGCTCGCGTCAATCGCCGGGTGATCCCCGGACAGCCCGCGCCCGAGCCAGAACTCGGCGGAGGTCTACGCACCCGCCTTGAACACCTGAGCCCGCGGACGCGCCGTGTATTGCGGTTTGGCGGACGGATCGGTGGGATTGCGGCACTGGCCTATGCCCTGTTGCTCGGTGCCCAGTACGGCCACGACTACGCCACGACCTCACCGCGGTTTGCCGTCCGTGACCTCGTGTTTGAACCCACACCCCATGTCCCGAGTGAACACTTGGTGGCGACCATGGGCATCGCCCCGGGTACCAACATTTTGTCTGTCGACTTAGAGCAGTTGCGCGAGACGATTGTCGCTGAGCCCTGGGTTGCAGATGCAACGGTCGAGCGCGACCTCCCCGACACGTTGAACGTTTCGGTGGTCGAGCACGAGGCCGAGGCCGTGTTGCTGGCCGGTGGGTTTTTCCTTGTCAATTCACTCGGTCAACCGTTTAAACGCCTCGAGCCGGGCGAGCGGCAAAACCTGCCGGTGATCACCGGTATCGACCAAGACGCTCTGGAGTCCGGAAACGACGAGCAGGCGAAAGCGACGATTGTCCGGGCGCTCGATGTTTTGGCCGCCTACAAGCGAGAGACCGCCAACCGACCCGACTTGGCCGAGGTGCATGTCGCTGCGGACGGTGCGATTTCACTGTATACCGAGGGCCACGGGACCCAGATCCGGCTCGGACGCGGACCTGTCGGTGACAAGTTGGCCCGCTTTGACGCGTTGCGTGCTGGACTTGGCGAGCGTGCCGACGCCCTTGCGATCGTCCACCTCGACCAGAGTGCGGGACCCGGACGCAAAGATCGGGTGGCCGCGAGTTTTCTCCGCCGCGAAGATGAACAGGCAGTGCTCGAGCGCGGCAGCGGGTCCACGCCCGAGGTCGAACAAAAGCCCGAAACGCAAGCTTCCGAACCCAGCCACACGCCCAAACCCGCGGTCATCACCCCGGCGGGGTTCAAAACTGCCAAAAAGTCGCCAAAGCGCCGGATCCCCCGTTACGAATAAC
>CAZUPD010000209.1:0-11713 GCA_964621785.1 uncultured Nannocystaceae bacterium | reverse complement strand
AGTGCGCGGGTTGTGTCCCGAGCGAGATCGAAGACTGTGGTGTGATTATCCAATAATCGCAGCGACAGATGCAAAAACCCGGTGGCTCGTGCCGCCGGGTTTTTCAATGGGTGTGTCATACCTCGAATGGATCCACACGAAACGGTGGCTGACGGGTGTGACTTATGAGGACTTCGGCCGCCGTCGGCAGAGTCGTTGTATCGTCACTGAAAGTAGCTCGCGATCGATCGGCTTTGGCAAGCAGATATTTGCACCTGCATCGCGAAACGCGATTTGCTTGTCTGGCTGCAAGTCTGCGGTGAGAGCGATAATCGGCACGCGTCGGCTAGTCGGCAGCAAGCGAATGCGTTGTGTGGTCTCGACCCCGTCGAGTCCTGGCATATGCATATCGAGCACAATCAGGTCAACCTCGGCTCCGTCTTCGAGTGCTTCCAGGAGTTTCTGCCCGTCCTCGACGACCGTCGGGTGACAGCCCCAACTCCGGAGTGTGCGGGACAGCAGCAGTCGTGTCACTGAATTGTCATCGGCTGCGAGGACCCGCAGTCCCGCCAAGTCCGTGAGTTCGCGGTGTGCATGGGTCGCGGGAAACACTGGGAACTCGCCGGTCCGGGGGCCGCTCCCGACCTGCAGTTGGACTCGGAAGCGAAACGTCGAGCCAGAAGACTCGCGGCTGTGGGCCTCGATGCTCCCGCCCATCAACTCGCACAACTGCTGCACGATAGCGAGGCCGAGTCCGGTGCCGCCAAATCGTCGGGACGTGGACGCGTCGGCCTGTTCAAACGGAGTAAACAGTCGCGAGATTTGCTCGTCGGACATGCCGATCCCCGTATCGCTCACACAGCCGATCAAGATGATGCTCCCGGTGTCGGTCGCAGGTTCGTTGGACAGCTCGACGCACACCTCGCCTTCCTCAGTAAATTTGAGTGCATTGCCAACGAGATTGGTGAGGATCTGTTGAAATCGCCGCGGATCGCCGCGCAGCCATAGCGGAACGGTGGGTGCGACTTCGAACCGGAGTTCGAGATTTCGCCGGAACGCGACTGATCCGAGGAGTCGCCGGACATCACTGAGGACCGCACGGGGAGCAAAGTTGACTTCTTCGAGGGACAGTTTGCCCGCCTCAATCTTTGCATGATCAAGTATATCGTTGAGGTGGTCGAGGAGGCCAACCGCCGAGCGCCGGAGCAACTGAATCAGTTCGCGCTGTTCCGCCGTCAACTCGGTCTCTAGGAGCAGATCTGCCATCCCCAACACCCCGGTCATCGGGGTACGCAGCTCGTGGCTCATCGTCGCCAAAAACTCGGATTTCGCCTGGTTTTCGGCCTCCGCGCGCAGGCGCAGGCGCACCGCCTCTGCCCGACCTTGTTCGATTTGTCGGGCAAACGATTTGAGATCCTCGCTACGCCGTTCGAGTTTGCTGTGGGCCTGTTCGAGCCGACGTTGGTACGCCCGGCGTTCGCTGATATCGTGCTGGCTGACTAAAAAAGCAGGTTTTCCAGTGAGTGGATCATGGATTTGGTGCACATTGACGCGATGCCAGCGTACACCCTTCGTTGTCAGGATCTCGAGGTCTTCGGAAAACGCTGCACCGCCGGCGATCGTCTCCCGGATATCCGCGAGCACGGACGTATCATAAAATGTAGATGCAAATGAACTGTTGGTCCCCGGCACGAGCTGGGTGAGTTGGTGATTGGCGGCGGGGTTGCGCAACAATACCTGGCCATCATGGTCGTACAGCGACACCATCTCCGAGCAGTGGTGCAGCGCGGCGACGTGCCGGGGGTCAGTCGACTCGAGCGATGGCGCATGGGCCTCAACCAGCAGCATTGTGCGCTCACCGTCATCGTCTTTCACTAAAATAGGTGAGCATACACATGTTAACGTAATCGGCTGTTCCTTTGGAAAGAACGTCCAATTTTCCGTTACACTCGCTTCGCCTTGGTCGAAGCGTTCAAAGTGGTTTTTCAGCCGTTGGCGGCTCGCGGGAGTGATGTTCTCGGAGAAGTCACGGGCCAGCAGCTCCTCGAGCGACTGTGCTCTCCAGACGACTAAAGCCGCAGCATTGGCCCACCATTTGCGAAGACCCACGGGGTCGAACACCCAGATCGCGGTGGAGACGATTTCGAGGATACCGAGTACATCCCGGGTGACGGCGATCCGGTGACGAGACGGCACAGGGTGCAGCGGGGTACCCATTCGGTCTGTTCACGATACACCCACAGAGTCATTTCAAAAACCTTGCCGGGATATCCTCCTCGCACTGTCGCGCGCCGAAAGTAGGCGGACATGCGCGCAGGTCGTTTGTCGTACCTAGGGTTCGTGCTGAGCTTCAGAACATGTTCGTATAGACAACTTTATGTCCCTGCCGCGACGTTGAAGCGTCATGCATTGACGCACTCGTCCACACGCGCGGTAAACCGTCGAACCTCGTTTCAAAACCAAGTTCGTTTAGTTGTCGAGGGCTCCGGCCTCGATCCAGGCTCGGACGTTATTGACGAGATGTGCGTCGAGTAGGCGCGGCGAGTTGAGCGGCATGTGGCTGACGGCACCCCCGTCTTGGTTTTTCGGTTCGCACTGGGACAGCAAGTGCAGCAACCAGCTCTGATCGGGCGCGCCGGGACTGATCAGCGGATATTGTGTATTTGCGGTCACATCGTGATTGAGCAGTTCCGTGTGCAGGTCATCGGCTTCGAGGTTGAGCCCAGCCGACGGTCCTGCCTCTCCGTGGCAGGACGAGAACACGCAACTCGGGCGGAAGACGGTATCCCGAATGTTCGATAGCGTAACCGGACCACTCGCCGGTGCGGCGGGGTCAATATCGACACAAGGATCGACTGGAACCTGGGGGTCGCCCGGGTCCGAAGGTGGGATGTACAGCGGTTGCTCGATCTCTTCTGGCGTCGGCGGTTGTTGGTCGGGATGTTTGGGGATCGCCAAAATATCGCGTGGGCCTTCGTGCATCACGACACCGTCTTCGACCCCAATGACTTGGCTGTCTTCTTCGACGATCGCGTCGATCTGAACCTCGCTGTCGATAAGGCCGAGCATCATGCACATCTCCTGGTCGCCGATGCCCCAGCCGACATCCTTGTTGGTCCAGTTGTTGTACCCACATGTAAAGTGAAGGCCCTGTGCACCGGTCAGATCGATCGGAGGATCGAATGCCTGACCATTTGCATCTGCATTGAATCCGTTGAGCTCGTACAGGGGCATCCCGTCGTTGGGACCACCGAGGACCTGGACCGAAAAGTGGTTGCCGAGGTAGTGGTAGTGCGGAAGCAGGTAATAGAGCTGGATATCGATCGGATGGCCGGCGAGGCTCTCGTAATGCAGATGAAAGTCGCAGTGGCCGGTGTAGCGACTCTCGGTTTGGGCTGGGATCAGCAAGTCGCGGTAGGTCAGGCGAAATGCCGCGGCGACGGTCTCGACCAGACGCGGGTGAATGATGTCGAGACTCATCCGCAGCTCTGGTGCAGTTTGTGCCGAGCTGAGGCTGAGCAGATGGGCACCGGCCATAATTTTGTGGCGCGGCGGAATTTTGATCACCACCCCCTCGGGCAGCGGTTGTTGCTCAAACTGGCTCTGGGTAGATTGGGCGAACAACACCGAACCATTCACCGCCGCGTCAAAATCACTGAAGCCGCGTTCGTTACAGGTAAAAAAACCATCGGGTCCAGGGAACAGGTCCTCAGGGACAACGTACCAATTGGAGTGGTGAAAGCCCCCGTCGTTCGACAGGGTCACAGTGTTGACGTACAGCGCCTTGTCGTTATCGAGTGTCCATTGGATACACGGCTCGACCTCTTCGTGGGGCGCAAGCGTGTATTTGCCGAAACTGTGGACGACTTGGGCATGATCGGGATCGAGGTCCCCTGTGTCGGTCGTATCTCCGGTCGTCTCTGTCTGTATTTCGCCGTCCGAGGTCGTCCCCGTGGTTGTCGAGAGCGGGCTTCCGCATCCGGTTAGCAAAATAAATGTAGATGCAATAAGAATGGTGTGTTTCATGGCGATGACAGCTAAGAGCGGTGCTCATAGCGAAGGTGGTTCAGAGATACAAGTTGTAGGGTGTGGCATTTCTCGCGTGTCGCTACCCGCGATTCGTGTCAGTTGTCGGGTGCGCCGGCCTCGATCCAGGCCCGGAGTTTGCCGACCAACGCTGCATCGAGTAGACGTGGAGAGTTCAGGGGCATGTGGTGTACGGCCACCCCGTCGCGGTTCAGGGGTTCACAGGTGGACACCAGGGTGTAGAGCCAGCTCGTCTCGGGCGAGCCGGGGTCGACCAGGGGGAAGTCCGTATTAGCGAGTACCGGGTGATTGAGTAGCTCCCCGTGGAGGTCGACCGCTTCGAGGTTGAGTCCGGCGACGGGGTTTTGGGCGCCGTGGCACGAACTGAACACACAGTTGGCTGCGAAGATCGTATCGCGCACGCTCGACAACGTGACGGGGCCTTCGGCCGGACCCTGGGGATCGATGTCGATACATGGATCGACTGGATCGGACGGCTCGGCCGGATCGGACGGAGGCACATACAGGGGTCCATCGATTTCTTCCTGGGTCGGGTCGCCCTGCAACTCGGCGATCGGCGCCGCGAGAATCGTGCACGGACCCTCATTCATGACGACGCCGCCATCGACCCCGACGACCTTGCTGTCGCCCGAAACATTCGCGTCGATCAGTGCGCGACCGTCCGCCAGCCCCAGCATGACACACATCTCCTGATCGCCGATTCCCCAACCGACGTTGCTGTTGGTCCAGTTGTTGTATCCACATGTAAATTTGAGCCCACTTGCATCGGTCAGGTCGATCGGCGGATCGAACACTTGGCCGTTGGCATCCGCATTAAACCCGTCGAGTTCGAACAGGTGCATACCGTCGTCGGGTCCACCCAACACCTCGAGCGAGAAGTAATTACCGAGGTAATGGTAGTGCGGGAGGGCGTAGTAGAGCTTGAGGTCAAGGGGATGGCCTGTGAGACTCTCGTAGTGGAGATCGAAGGCACACTCGCCGGTAAATCGACTCTCCGACTGTGCCGGAATGTCGAGATCGCTGTATGTCAAACGAAATGCCGAGGCCACGACCTCGACTTCGCGCGGGTGAATGATATCGAGGGTCATGCGCAACTCCGTGTGAAACGGGGCGGCGCTGAGGTTGAGCAAATGGGTGCCGGCAACGACTTTGTGGTGGGGTGGGACCTTGATCACCACGCCCTCGGGGAGCGGCTGTTCTTCAAACTTACTCTGGGTGGATTGGGCAAACAGGACAGAACCAGAAACCGCCGCTTCGAGCTCGGTAAATCCCCGCTCGCCACAGTTGTAAAAACCATCTGGCCCAGTGAACTTGTCCTCGGGGACAACAAACCAGTTGGAGTGGTGAAAGGCCCCGTCGTTCACGAGTGTCACCGTATTGATGTAGATCGGTTTTTCGTTGTGGAGCGTCCACTGCACGCAGGGCTGGACTTCCTCATGGGCTGCCAGCTCGTATTCGCCGAAACTGTGGATCACTTGCGCTTGGTTGTCCGGCTCGCCGTCCGTGTCTGTGTCTGTGTCACTGTCTGAATCCGTCGTCAGGTCGGTGTCGGTCTGGGGCTCATCGCTGTCGGACGAGCTGGGCATCTCGGTCGTCGTTGCGTCGCTGGACGTATTGCCCGCACCACCGCACCCGACGAAGGTCATCAATACGAGCGCGATAGCTGCGGTTTCGGCAGTTTGATTTCGATGTGAATACATGGCTAGGTTCCAGTGAAACCGTATCAAAGCCTGTCCCGCGGGTCACGGGCCGAAACACCGTCTGCGGTCATTGCCGGGCGACCCGACGACGGGATTTTTGTACACTCCCGGCGACGATGCGATACGAAGGCAAACTCTACCGCCCGCCGTCCGAGGCCGATGCCTATATCCTGCAGGCGACGATCGGCTGCTCGTGGAACAAGTGCACCTATTGCGATATGTACCGGGACAAGCAGTATCGCGTGCGAGACCTCAAGGCTGCCCTCGAGGACATCGACCTCGCCGCCCAGCGTTACGGGCCGCGGGTCGAGAAGTTATTCGTCGCCGACGGTGACGCCCTCGGGATGCCGCTTTCGCATTGGCAGCCGATCCTCGAGGCTGCGCGTGAACGATTTCCCAACCTGCGGCGGGTCTCGTGCTACGCCATGGCCAAAAACGTGCTCGAAAAGACCGACGAGGAACTCGCCACGCTGCGCAAGCTCGGGTTGCGATTGCTGTACGTCGGTCCCGAGTCAGGCGATCCGCAGACCCTCAAACGCATCGCCAAAGGCTCGACCCACGACCAACACGTCGAGGCGGCGCAGCGGGCCCATCAAGCGGGTATGGCCCTCAGTGTCATTGTTTTGCTAGGCATCGGTGGGACCGCGCGCTCGCGCGAGCACGCGCAGGCGACAGCTGACCTGATCACCGGGATGGATCCGGCATTCTTCGCCGCCCTGACCACCACCGTCGTGCCCAACACGCCATTGATGAAGCTACAAACAACGGCGCGGTTTGAGCTTCCAAGCATCGAAGCAATGTTGGCTGAGCTGCGGGTGATCGTCGACCGTGCACGCCCCTCCGACGCGGTGTTTCGCACCAACCACGCCTCGAACTATCTCCCACTCGGCGGTCGACTTCCGCGGGACCGCGAAAAGATCGTCGGGGTGATCGACCGTGCTCTCGCCGGGAAAATCCCACTGCGGCCGGAGTGGTCGCGGGGGCTCTAAAACAACCAAACCAGATGTACAAGCATTGAAATGCCATCTCAAAGGACATTGTGATGAACCTTGATTTTGCGTTTGCCGGCGTCGGTCTCGACCGCATCGACCATCGCCGCAGCGACCACGCGTGGCTCGAACAACAGGCAAAAACCGGGCGTTACCTTCCCATTTGGCGCGGCAAACCGTTGATCACACTCGACGACGAGGGGGCCCGGCTCGGTTGGGTCGACGCCTCGACTGTGGCGGAGTTGGGCGCGTCTGGTGCGACGACCGTGTTACTGGGTGAGGCCGATGGGCAGGTCTTTTTTGCCATCGATGCCTCGAGCCTCGAGCAGCCGCGCGCACGTGGCCCACTGGTTGGTCGGGGAAAAATGATCGATGCCCGCTCGATCGCCCCCGACCTGCCTCCCCGTGATGCTTCTGTATTGGCCCAGGCGCGGTCGATGTTGCAATGGCACCACACCCACCCGCGTTGTGCCCGTTGCGGGGAGGCCACCGAACTGCGTGCGGCCGGCTATAAACGTGTATGTCCAAGTTGTTCGGCAGAGCACTTTCCTCGCACCGACCCCGTTGTGATCATGGCAATTTACCGCGAAGGGCAGTGTCTCCTCGGACGCAAGCCAAACTTCCCTCCGGGTCTATTCACCTGTCTGGCCGGGTTTATCGAGCCGGGCGAGAGCATCGAGCACGCGGCACGACGCGAAGCATACGAAGAGGCAGGTGTCCGCTTGGGGGATATCCACTATGTCGCAAGTCAACCGTGGCCATTCCCCTCGCAGTTGATGATCGGCCTTTTGGCCCAAACCACCGATAGCGAGATAACCATCGGTCCAGACGAACTCGAAGAGGCGCGCTGGTTTTCCCGCGACGACCTCCAAAAAGCCCTCGCCCGGGAACACTCGTCGCTGTGGGTCCCCCCGCCACTCGCAATCGCGCACCAGTTGATCCACGCATGGGTTTTTAAGATCGCGGCGCGGTGACTTCATGGCTCGGGTGTTTCGGGCCGCGACACAAGCGTTTGTTTGGGCTTCGTCGTTGCAGGCAGCTCGCGTGTTCGTTTCGTTTTTCCGCGTTGAGCTCTCGTCGTTGCAGGCAGCTCGCGAGTTCGTGTCCGCGATGAGCTCTCGTCGCAGCAGGCAGCTAGCGAGTTCGTGTCCGCTACGAGCTCTCGTCGCAGCAGGCAGCTCGCCACGGCGATTTGGATCCGCGGCGCTCTCTAAAAACGAACGTACAATTTGCCCGAACCGAGCCCGAACGAAGGTGGATCCCGTTTGTCGCGGCCCGAAACACCCGAGTCATGAAATCACGGCAACGCGATCTTAAAAGGGTGCTTTGGCGACTTGGACCTTTGGGTTGTTGGGATCGCTGACATCGGTCCAGGCCCATACGATTTCCGAACCGACGGTCGCCATTTTTGGGAACCCCGCGGCCCGCGAATTCTCGGTATCGGCGACTTGGTAAGCGGGCCCGAGCGTACCGGTCGTCGAAACCGTTCGCGTCACGATCTGCGCCCGTTCACCCCCCGGGTTACGGGCCTCGACAAACGTCACGGCAACACGTGTTGCATCGAGCCAGGTGATGCTCACACGCCCGATCGCCTGGCCTCGATGCACTTCCACCGGCGACTCGAACGCACCCTGTGGCTGTTGGAAGCTCACCAGCACCTTGGGTTGGCCTGCGGCAGCTGTAAACCATGCAGCTGCAACGAGTTTCTCCCGTGCAGCCAACGCTGGGCCATTGACCGGACAGCCTGCGAATTTCCAAGCATCGTTGTGAATGGGTCGACCTTCCTGGGAATTGGTCGCCACCGAAATATCGCGGATCTCGGCCTCGGTACGGTCGCGGTACGCCACCAGAGTCGCGGCCGGTGTCGCTGTTGCTGACGTCTGGCAGCAGTCACAGACGCGGTCATCGACCAGTGTGCGCGTGTGTGGCGGACCCTCAGCCTCGATGACCGCGCTGCGGAGTTGCATCTGCCCGCCCTCGTGACCTCGAGATTCCCGGCCGTCGAGCCAGTATGCGACAACCGAAGGTTTCGCCGCCGGGGCGTATGCAAGCGAGACAAATCCATACTCAGGACCCTTGTGATGATTGTGCAACGGTACCGGCGGATCCCAGGTTTTGCCCGCATCACGCGAGCGCGACAGTTGGAGCCCGTAGCCGCGCGTGGGTTGCCCCTGGTCATCGACAAATCGCTCCGGCCACACCACAATCAATGTATTTGCATGGAGATGGATCGCCGCTGGGACATCGGCCCAATTGACAAACAGCGGACGACCTGGCGCGGTGACATCGACCGGCTGTTGCCAGCCAGTCTGCGAGAGCTGGTACAAGCGGACGACATCCCCACCGTCTGCGTGGGCGATCCCTGTTAGCACCAGCGTATCTGCGTTGGCGACGAGGTTGGGGGACCCATGCAGGCCATCCCCTGGCAGCTCGACAAGTGTGAGCCCTGGGACAGGAGCGAGGGCCGGGAGCTCCTCAGCCCTCGATACACCCGTTTTTTCAGTCGAGGGCGTATCTCGGCATCCTCCCGCAAGCAAGGCCATCACCACGATTGTCAATCGACCCATATCCTTCATGACCGACTCGCGCAGCTCCGATCTGTTTGTACCTCGCTACCGTGGAATGGTAAAGCATCGGCATGCGGATAGGTTCGGCTGGTTTGTGGTGTTTTGTCCTGTGTTGCTGTGCGCCGCGAACCACTCCGGAGTGTGCGTGCCCCGAACAGGTTGTAGATACACCACAAAAATGTCTGGAAGAACAGATTGATCGCGACCCGGTGCCCGCGCCTGTCGACCCCGAACCGACCTCCGCACCGACGCCCCAACATCTTTTACAATACAACGACCTCGAGCTCGACGTGGAGGTCCATGAGGAGGAAGAGCTGGGGCGGGTCCGGGTATTTGGTCAAACAGACGGTCAGGCGATCGACCTCGAGTTTCCGATTGAGCTCGGTGGTTGTCTTACAGAGAATCTCGAGTCGAAGCTCGAGGTCCTATTCTCCGAGGAAGTTGTGGTCGCGGTCGAGGTACAGATCCGGTGCCACTTCGGAAGTACGGTTCAGCACTTGGTGGTAGATCATGCAGTGGTCGCTATTGACGTCGAGACCGCTGCCGCCGGTATCTTGTTTGCCGGACAGACGGACATCATCGACAATCGCGGCGTCGCGGTCGTCGGCAAGCGACTCGAATTCTACATCGAGGCAGGGCTCCTCGCAGTCTATGAGCATCAAGTGGCGTGGTGTGACCGCAGGGCGCTGCGCGAACTCATGGGACAGCGGGTCGGTTGTCGGCAACACCCGCGACGACTCAAGCTCGTCAAGCGCGTGCCAGTGGTGGCTCCCGAGCCCGGATTGGCTGAGTGACTGCGTACCAGCGGTATCCGGCGCTTGCTACTTACGATCTGCGTAGCGAAACAATTGTGCCGGCTTCAGTTCGACAATCTCGAGGTTGGGCAGTGCCCGCCGAAGACCATCAAAATCGATACGTTTGCGATCCCCGAGGATACTGATGATCGGTGGTGTATCGACAATCTTTTTTGCGAACGTCTGAAGTTCGGCGAGGGTCAGCGTCTCGATCGCAGACATCTGGATCGCACGCGGATCGCCGTCATACCCTCGCATCTGCCAGCGGTGGAACCAGTAGGGAATATCGCGGGGGGATGTCGCAGCAGTCAGGTACTCTTCGAGCAGGGAGGTGCGTGTATTGTCAAATCTCGACGGAAGCGGGGGGGCCTTGAGGATTTCCAACACGAGTTGGAGCGCGGTAATCGTCTTTTCGGCTTGGGTTCCGACATGTGCATACAACGCGGCCTCGTCCCCCGGCCGTCGCGGAAGTTCAAAACTTGCATATGCAGAATACGCGAGACCCCTCGATTCGCGTAGCTCCTGAAACACCACCCCACTTGAGTCGTTGCCGAGCAGGTGCTGCAACGCGAGTGCCTGCGGCTCCTCGTCGATCGTCAGCGGGCCTGCTGGCAACAACACTTCGATCGTCGCCTGGGCCATGGGCTTGTCGACGAAAAACAGCGTTGGTCGGGTCACGTTGCGGTAGCGGCGTACCTGTGTTGGAGTGTCCGTTTGACTCCGTTCACCCAACTCCAGGGCGAGCGCGCCTAGATCGCGTGGCCCAAAGTACAGTTTCGTATGGGGAAGGTGCGCAATCCCGGCGATCAGGGCGCGGAGCTGCTGGCCTGACGCAGTGCGCAGCTGCTCGTCACTGGCTTGCAAGCGGTAGTAGTTGAAGTCTCCCAACTGCGCGTATGCAGCGAGTGCCCGGGCGACAGATTCGGGAGCGGCCTGTTCGTCCCGGCGCTGACTGAGTGTATTGGCAACAAGCGCTTGCAACGTGGCATCATCAAATTTGGGGTGCTGCAGCCACCGGCGCAGGAGGTCGAGTGTCGGCTCGAGGTTGTGGTCGATCCCGTTGACGATGATTCGCATCTCCTGGACACCGCACTCGGTTTTGATACTACTTCCGAGCGCGTGAAGTTGCTTTTGCAACGAGACGGGGCCGTCGTCGCCCGCTCCGCTGCGCTCGAGTAGGTCGAGTGCGTGACACATCAGGGGATCCGACACCAGGCCGTGCTCGAACTGGTAGGTCAGCGAAAATAGGTCGCTTTGGCGATTGCGTGTCGCCAGTAGCAGGGACTCGGTGTTCGGGCGTTTGTGTACTTCACGTCCGAGCGTGACCAACTGTGGTGCCTTGGGTGTGTGTGGCGTCGATTTAATTGCCTGTGCAAATGCACTCTCGCGCGACGGATCGATCGCAACTGCGGTGATCTTTGGTTTGGGCAATACCGGGGGTCGGTGGACACCTTCGCGGCGCAATACAACCACGACATCCTGGCCGAGGTAGCGCTGTGCGACGCGCTGGATATCCGCCGGCGTCAGCTCGGCAAAGCGCGCGAGCCTGTTGTGATAGTCGCTCCACTCTTGGCCCGTCGCGTAGGCTGCGGTCATGTGCGCGACGCGACTCGCACGCGACTCGAGAGCCAGCTTGT
>CAZUPD010000208.1:0-11815 GCA_964621785.1 uncultured Nannocystaceae bacterium | reverse complement strand
CCTCAAAATCCGTCTAAATACCACTCAGATATGTCTGAGACCGTGATCGTCGCGACGGTGACGGAGACGGCGATGGCGATCCGTTCGGCGACTGCGACAGCGAGGACGCGTACTGCCCCGACAATGGCTGCCCGGGCGGCCAGGGCCTGACACTCGACCCAGACATGGACGGCACAAACGACGGCGCGTGGTGCCTGCACATGTGCGAATCACCCGACGATTGCCCAGCACATCCCAACGGTGGCACGGTTTCGTGTTCCCCCTACAATATGATGGAGGATCCCCCGCCCATGGGGTGCATCGTACAATGTATGGTCGACGAAGACTGTGGAATGGGGTCAATCTGCTATATGAACTTGATCTGCATTTACGACCCCGCGATGTTCAACGAATAATCAGCGCCATGAAACGGGTCGCGGGTAGCTCCGCGGCCTATTTCATTTGTATCAGCATTGATGATTCACCTCGCGGAGGCAGAACTCCGATCGGATGGTCCTCAAGCCAGGTTTCAACCTCCGCGCGTTCTTCGAGAAATCCATCACCGAGCTTCCGGTACGCCCACAGAGCTTTTTCGGCGAACCCACGAGCTTCCGATAGATTGGCGTGCGACTCGAGGGTGATCGCCCGAGCGAGAGAAAAGCGAATTGCAGTGAGCCGAGGATGGTCATCGTCATAGCCAGCGAGAGCATGAAGGGCTGCACGGTAGTGGGTCACTGCCTGCGAGAATTTTTTTTCCTGAACAAAGATGTCGCCGAGTGCCCGGTGACCCATGGGGCGAGCATCGACGTCGTGCTCGGGAAGTTCGCCGAGTCCTTTAAATAGGAGAGTTTTTGCGAGTTCGGGGTCGCCGTTGTGGGCGACAATCGACCCGTGAATCATACTTAGAAACGCACGCTCAGGAACAGGAGTCTGGGTGTCGCTAATCGCAGCATTGTAGGCGAGCGTCGAATACTGGAGCGCGAGCTCCCACTGCTCAGCTTTTCGACAAAGCATCGCAGCTTCAGCGTTCACGTCGCGTTCGACTTCAGGCCCGAACTCGCGACTCCGTTCAATGTAGGAGTCAAGTTGAGACTGCAATGGTTCCCGTTCGAGTGAGACATCCACCAATTCGATCCCAAGGAGTCCGAACCATGGCGACGCGGTTTGGCTCACTTCGTTAAAAGCGTGAATATGTTCCGCCGCTGGTAGTCGCTGCTCAATCGCAACAAGTGCTGTGAAGAGTTCTAGCTTGCTGAGAAGATCTGGAATCGTAATATGATTGTCTTCGGCCAATTGACGGACGGCTGTGAGGCGGGTTGAAGCCTGCTTCAGTCTCCCGTTGTGAAAATCACTATCTACTAGACTATTGAGATAGTCACTCAACAATGGATGAGATTGACCGTACAACTCTACGGCAGAACGGTACCCGAGCTCTAGGTACTCATCAACCTTTTTGTAATTGTACAATCGAGTATGTACGAGACCCAAATTCTGGAGTGAGATCAGTAACTCCTGACGCATCGAAACCTGTGTCTCAACATGGTTTAAAGCTCGCTCGTAAAATTGAACTGCCTCTTCGGGATACCCTACCCTCTCCGCGATGACTCCCAAGTTATTGTTGACGAGCCAAGCAATCTCTGGAGAGATTGTACGTTCACTCAATGCTGTGACGAGCCACCGCTCGTCCCAGCTCTCCTCAGCTTTTCCGTTGAGCTCTGCGTGGACAAAGAGCTTCTTTGCCACTGCCTCCGCGGCGTCTGACATGCTCCCGTGGGCGACTGCGACTGCGGCTGCCGACGACAGAGAAGCATACGCCTTCTCCCCATCGCCCTGCCACATCCAAACACTCCCCTCACGGATCAACGCTTCCGCTTCGAGAGGCCGATAGTCGAGCTCCCGTGCGAGCTTCAACACTGCTGTTGCCCGCGTACGTGCCTCCTCAAATTGCCATAATTGAATCTCCCCATCGGCGCGCGCAAGTTCCATCCTCCCCTCCTGGATTTTTGCGGCCGTATCTAAATCTTCGGGAAGGGCAACCTCCGCACCCAGAAGCTCTTGATTTGTACACACCTCGATCGCGGGCAACGACGCCACCGCAACAGTCGCCTGTTCGAGAACCTCAGCATTACCTTTTTCTATCACTTGTGCAAGTGTGTCCATTTGTGCGAGCCGCTCAGCAAAACACGTACTCGACCGATCGTACAGAGTATCGGAAATCTCTCCTCGTTCGTGGGCCTCGCATTGTCCGGTTCGCGCCGCGACCCAGGCATTTGTGTACGCGTCAAATTGGGCGACGAGTCTCGGCCCAGCTTCAACTGCATATGCAGCCTCGAGCTTCGAGAATGCGTCCGTGATCGCCTGCCGACGATCTGTATGCCAGACATCCTTCACCGCGCCATCGAAGCCTATACAAATGGCTGCGGGCTCTTGGACCGGCGCTTGGAATTGTGCGAGGGCAACACTTCCGAGCCCCATTCCGAGCAGCGAGCCCGCGGCCAACATCCATTTTCGCCGACGCCGTGCCGGGTCGGCCTCGAGGGCTGCGACCAGCTCTGCCATCGAGGCAAAGCGGTCTTCGGGGGCGACACAGAGTCCTCGCCACACGACCTTCCGGACCCACTGCGGTACATCGGAGCCCCGCGGGGGATCGAGAATGTTCCCCTCGACAATCCCGAGCACGAGCTCTGAAAGGCTATTCGTATTGTAGGGATGTTGACGATACAACGCTTCATACAGGGCGATACAAAAACTGAACTGATCACTGCGTGCGGTCGCCTGTAGCCCGGTGTGTTGCTCTGGTGACATATAGGCCGGAGTTCCCATGATCGCCCCGGTATGGGTGAGTCTGTCGTGAAGGACATTTTTATCTCCCGGAAGCTCCTCCTCGCCGGCGACGTCGTCCGTATCTCCGGCTCGGGCGAGGCCAAAGTCAAGAACCTTGGTAGTACCGTCCTCGCTTAGGATCGCATTGTGAGGCTTGAAATCCCGGTGGATCAGATTGTGGCGATGGGCGACATCGAGTCCGAGCGCCGCCTGTTTGAACACCTCAATGACGTCTCGCCACGGCCGTGGTTCTTCGATCCACTCGTTGAGGCTCTGACCGCGGACAAACTCCATGGCCAGATACACCTGTCCCTCGTGCTCACCAACCTCGTGGACGCCGACGATGTTGGGGTGTGAGAGTTTGGCGAGAGCCTGGGCCTCCCGCAGCAACCTGGTACGCGCTGTTTTTGAAGCCTGACCACGCAGGACCTTGATCGCAACTTTGCGGTCGAGCTTGTCGTCGTAGGCTGCATATACAACTCCCATCCCACCTTCGCCGAGTTGGCCGAGGATTTGGAACCGGCCGATGGTCGTAGCTCGGACCTGACCACCTAGCAGACGCGCCCGAATGGCCGCCTTTTGTTGTTGGTAGGCAATGTCGTGTGCACCAGCCTGGCCGATCCGTCGCATCTGCGGATCCGAAGGCATGGTGTGACTCTTCGGGTCCACCGGGTACTCCCCCGGGTCGGAGGCCATCGTGTCCCGCGTACCGAGCTCGCGTCCCCCGTCGGTGCCCTCTCCGGGTAACTCAAACACACCGGCCCGGCCGATCGTCTCGACCAACCCCTTTCGGTACTGTTCGGGAGTCAACGTCCGGGCAACGCTGCGCTCCCCGCCGTCACTCGACGCACGCACCTGCTCAGGCGTCATCGTGCGAGCGAAACTCACCTCATCCCCGGGTTTCTGAGACTGCCGCGCGAGAAGTTCAGGCGTCAGTGTCCGGGCGACCGACACATCCTCCAAAACCGGAGCTCGCGTTTCCCCCACGCGCGACACATCGAGTTCATGAATATGCATTCTTTTTGGAACCGTGCCCCCCGTCTCGCCCAACTGTGTCTGCCGCAGGCCCACATCGTCGCTCGGAGGGTCCGGTACGGCCTGCAGCGAGCTATCATGGGTCTGCGCCAAGCCGAGCACCTCGGCTTCGGACAGGCGCTTTTGGTCAGATTTTTGTTCCTTCACGAGCCACAACACTGTACGGGGGCAGTGACGGTCGAGACAATTTCAATTGCCCCGAGAAAATACGTTGGGTCTTGAGAACTTACGAGCACCGAGCTACATCGCCCATACGTTTTCGCAACTCACTCGCCCACCGGTCGAGGTGGGTCACCGTGCTCTGAAGTTCTACAGGAGACGCTGCGAACTCCTCAATTCGTTGCTCGAGCAACTTTCTTGCTCGCCGCAGGCGCGTGCGGATCGTCCCTTCGGCCACACCTGTCACTTCGGCAAGCTCACGACCACTGAGATTTTCCCAGTAATAGAGTTCGAGCATCACCTGCATTTCGATCGGGATACTCCGCAATGCCTGTAGCAAAATACGTTCTTCTCGTGCTTGCGCGATCACTGTCGACGGCGTGGGACCCAAATCGGCAAGGGACGTCTTGGCAAAGTCGATACGATCACGTGCACGCTTGAGGCTGCGGTAGTGCTCAAATAACACCAATCGGGCGACACCGAAGAGGTAACAACGAAACGTTGTATCTCCGCGAATATTGGTCCGTGTTCCGACCATTCGCAAAAAAGTCTCTTGGACCAGGTCACTGGATGCATCTCCAGCTTTGTTGCGAAAGAATCGAGCGACGAGGTCGTAGTAGCGCTCAAATAAAATTGCACCAGAGTTGCGAGCGCCACTGCGCCAAGCTTCAAGGTGCGCGGCATCATTCATTCGGAGCTCACCAGCTTATCACATATCCACGCTCGATTGGGTAGAGTCCAAAATGCCAAGGATGTGCGGCCCCTCGCATGTTTTTCTCAAAAAAAATGCAATTGATTCGCCACGCGGGATCACTGCACTCGCGACGCGTGCACCAACTCTGCATATCGAGCATCCCACCTGACGGAGAAGACAGACAATGAAAGCAAATCTAGGCTACTGTAGTAGGCAATCCTCCCCTATGCAATCATGTGTGTTTGCATTACTCAGCACTGCACTGATTGCACCCGTTGGCTGTGACGACGACCTAGGAGTCGAGGTTCGCGACGAGAGTCGCCTGGGAGCTCCGCAATTTCGCGTCGGAATCCACTCGACTGGCCGCGGTTCCCGTCGCCTCAACACCGCGCGCCTCGGCAACTACTCGGCGGCCGATGCTAAGCGTAACGGCGATACGCACGTCGACGAAACGACCGGACTGCGGATGCGACTCCGCGGCATCGACCTCGCGAATGGTGGATACTACGATTTCCACGACCACCTGTTGACCGCCGAGAATGGCTGGTTGGGGATCGAGGGAAATGAGCTTTCCTATAAAGATATCATCGGAGCCAAACTGCACTACATCATCGAGCATCAGGTACTCGGTGAATTTGCGATGGAAGCAAATATCACTGGATTCGCCATCTTCGCAAACGATGCGGGGGAGATTCCACTGTACAATATCGAGTGGAATGAGCAGCAATTTCTCGAGCTCGTGAGTCATCCCGATTTTGTCGGTGAGGGGGGGACATCGGATAAATACCCGAGCTTCTGCGAGACAGCGATCGATGCGGATGCCTGGAATATCAAGCCATTTGACGATTTTCCAGTCGCAAATAATAAGTTTGTCCTCTCCACCGCGATGACGCTCTACGAGGATATTACCCTAGACATCCAGAACACCGGGAAGTTGATGCACGCGGATAAACACCTGCACATGGCATGTGTGTCCGCTGCCACCGGTAAGGGTGGACTCTGGGGTTTTCCTTCGTGGGTCTCGGCCGACACCACTCTCGGTCTCTCGGGTCCAGACCAGCTTCAAGCGGCCATGAACGTGATCCGGGCAGACTACGATAATAACGGTTACTCGCATACGCAGGACGGTACGCCACTCCAAATTGTCAACCGTTGGGTCTCCGATTTTGACAACGCCTACGCACCCACCGAATCGGTTTGGGATGAGCACGGCAATGCGGTTTGTCTATCCCATACGCGTATCCGCGATAGCTATTCCGGTAACATTCCCGAGTGTAACTCTTACCACGAATCTCTCATCGCTTCGGGCAAGGCATTCGCGTGGACCAAGCTGGAAACATGGGAACCCCTCGGGACCCAAGATTGCACAAAAACAAGTTCGGCCCCCGGGTGCAGAGACCTCGGGATCGAAGCATGTGTCTGCGATGGCGATCCCTACTGTTGTAATGTCCGATGGGACAGCTTGTGTGTCGGTGAAGTGTCCTCATGGAGCTGCAACCAACAGGCCGCGTGCACGTCCCACAATCCAGCAGTCCCGGGCTGCGGCCACGATGCCGTACAAGAGTGCGTTTGCGATGCCGATCCATATTGTTGTAACGTCAACTGGGATGGCCTGTGCGTCCAAGAGGTCGAGACGCTCGGTTGCGGCACGTGCCCGTAATCGAAACACCATTCACAGTGGCAACTTTGTTCGCCTTCCACAATCGGGTCGGTCGTTTGTGCGGCCGCTCGATTGTTTGAGTTTGTAGCTCGTGGATGTTCTCGACACCCGTACTCGGCCCTAGAGCAAGACAGCGCGCGAGAAAACGGCTGGACAGTTTCGACCTGGCAACGACCTCTCGATAAAAACGCAAAGGCGCACAAACAATCGCGAATCAGTGATATTTTTTTCGCCGCCAACTTTGAAACACAAAGTAACTTCGGGAGTCATAAGACCGTGCTCAACACCATTGTTGCAATTTCACTCTCCGCCTCAGCACCTTGGGCACTTCAAGGCCCCGGAGCCACCGCACAACCCCAACCCGCAGCTCAACCTCTTCCGAGCTACGGAACCCAACCGAGTCAGCCTGCTCAACCTGCTCAACCTGTTCAGCCAGCTCAACCCGTCCAACCGGCTCAGCCTGTCCAACCTGCCCAGCCCGCGCAACCGGTCCAGCCCGCGCAACCTGCCCAACCCGCGCAACCTGCCCAGCCCGCGCAACCGGCCCAGCCACAACCTGGAGGCCAGTACGCGACACCCGGGCAACCGCAACAACCGGGGGCCGGAATGTACACAACGGTCGGTGCGACGTCTCAGCCGGAGCCGGTCAAGACCCACGATGTATATACAGGACCACCCATTACCGAAGAGTATGTAAAGTCGATTAACCGCAAGTGGCGGGGCGTTGGCATCGGGTACCACAACGGCTTGTGGGGTCGCAGCTACGCCCAAGGACTCAAGCTCGACATTCCGTTCGGACGAAAAGTCGGGCAATTCTTTGGCATTCGCCTGCAGGCGACATTTGTCCATCCCACCAACATCGACGGCCAGTACGATCCTGTGGTCAACTCCGGCCTCGAGTTTTTTGGTCGCGGACCTGTCTGGTTGGGCTTGTTCCGGGTCTACGGTGGTGGTGGTGCATGGGTCGGTAGCCGTCCCAACCCGACCAGCGAGGGTAAGGTCTACCAGTTTACCGGCGGTGGTCACATCGGCACAGAGTTTCTGGTCTCGCCGCGGATGTCGTTCACGTTTGAGATCGGCGGACAAGGACCCGGTCACGGCCTGCGCAACGATGACGCCGGGGCGAATGTCATGGGCGGCTTCATGATCTACTTAGGAGATATCGGTCGGCGATGAGTCCCGCCGATCGCGAGCAACTCGAGCAACAGCTCAACCTGATCAAACAGATGGTCTCGGCCTCGCGTCGCGTGCGGGCCGAGTCCGGAGATATCTATCTCGTGGTCGGGATGCTGTTGTTTGCCGGGGGTATCTACGACTGGGGCATCGCCAGCGATACGAGCTGGATCGCCTGGCCAGTCGCCGGTGCGTTGGGCTGGATTTACGCAGTCGCGTCCGGGATTCGGCGAGCCCGTCGCGAAACCAGGGTTACCTACGGACCGCGAATCGAGGGGATGGCCTGGACAGCGACGTGTGTTGCTATCGCTGCGATGTCGGGGATCTATGTACCTACAGGTTCTTTGCCCATCGACATGATGTTTCCCTTGGTCGGCATGATGCTCGCGATCCCACTGGCTGTCTCCGGGTCGATCTATCGCTACTGGCCCCTTACCGCCGGCGCAGGTGTTTTCCTGCTCACTGGAGCCTTCGGGGTGTTCGTCCCGGCCGACCAACGACAGCTGTTGTTTTTGCTTAGCATGGCGCTCGGTTACATCGCCCCTGGTATCGGCATGCTGCGGGTGGCTCGACGACATGGACCTGCGTGAGCTCGATCCACTTGTCCACGCTCCGGTACGGCTGGCGATCATGGCATCGCTCGTCCCGGTCGAGGCACTCGAGTTCACCACGCTGCGCGACCAAGTCGGGACCACCGACGGAAACCTTGCAACACATCTAAAAAAACTCGAGAGAGCCGGGTACCTCGTTGTCCACAAGCACTCGGTTGGGCGGAAAACCAGATCGATGTACAGTTTGACCGAGGATGGTCGAGTCGCGTTTGAGCGCCACTTGACCGTCCTCGAGAAACTGCTCGGCCTGGGGCGTATGTAGATTCAACAAAACCCAACGATTCACCAGATTCGACTCGTCACTGCAGCACGACGAAGCAGCATGGTAACAACGATCTCGTCATTTGTAGATTCAATTTGATAGGGCGAGTCTGGTATGTTCCCAAAAATGGCACATACAAACATCCCACACCGCGGCGGAGTGCATATCGATTCGACCGTCCTCGCCAACGCACTTGCACAGGCCGGATACTGCGATCCGACGACGGACCAACCTTTGAGCGAAGCCATGGTCCTCGGCATCGCAGGCGGCATCGGTGGTGGGTTGAGCTCGTGCCCTTCGATTCTTCGTTACGGCCTCGGTGCGGGAATCACCGTCGTGGCCCGACACCGGGCGGGTGCATGTCATGGCGACTTTCAGCGAATCATGCTCGAACGTCTCGGTGGGATGTACGAGTTTGTCGAGGCGACTTCGGACGCAGCCGGGCTCAAGAAATTGGTCGCCACACTCGAGACTCAACGACCGGTCTTCGTCCAATGTTCCAAGGGTCTGCCATACTACGGCGGGACCAATCAGGCGACGGGTGTGACAGCTTGGGCCTGGTCTATCAACGTCTATGGCGTCGATACCGAGGCTCAGACCGCGGAGGTTGGCGACCTCGCGGACACAAGGTTTACAATCTCCCTCGACGCACTCGCCCAGGTCCGCGGACAAACATGTACACACAAACGCCGTCTGTTCGTCCTCGACCCAACTCGCCGGAAGTTAACCCGTAAGGTCCTCAGCGACGCCGTTTCCAACGGGCTTCAAGACTGCGTCGACGGTATGCAAAACGCACGCATCAAATCCTTCTCCCCGCAGGCTTGGACGGCCTGGGCACGTAGCCTCGCCAACACCAAGGCCAAGAGTGGGTGGCTCAAGACCTTCCCCGGCGGCAAGCTGATGTGGGCGCTGCGCGATGTATTCGGTTCGATTGAAACCGAAAATACGGGTGGTGGGTTGATGCGCCCGCTGTTCGCCGACTTCCTCGATCAGGCGGCGCCACTGCTGCGGCGCAAGAAACTCCATGACTGTGCACAGACCTATCGCGCTCTCGCAGAGCAGTGGACCGCGCTGGCCGAAACTGCGCTGCCGTCGTCGATCGCGGCCTGTAAGAAATACAAACAAATCGAGCGCCAACGCGTCGATCTGTTTCGCCGCGAGGGAGAACAAGCGCTCACCAAACTGCGCAAGCTCCATACCCAAGCGGCCCAATTACGTGCGGACCTCTCGGCGAACGTTCCCAAGCCTGCCCAGGCCGGCGACCTGTTGGCGACACTCAGCGCCCAAGTCGGAGAGCTTGTCACGGCCGAGCAACAAGCCCTCGAACAACTCGCGGCCGCGATCTAGCTCCGACCGAGCTCAGCCGTAGCGCTCGTGCGACACACTTTTCTCTACGGAGGGTAGCCGGTGATGTCGCGGATCGCCGCATAAAGTGGGCGAAGTTGCTGATACATTTTTTTGTAAACCCGGCGAAACAGCGCGTCATACACCTCGACGGCCTTCGGACTCGGCTCAAACACATCCCCCACCCGCGTCATTTCCGAAATCGCAGTCTTGAAATCGCTATGTAGTTTGAGCCCTACGGCGGCATCAATCGCAGCTCCGAGCGCAGAGGTGTCGTGGGTGTGTGGGCGCGCGGCCGGGAGTCCAAACATGTCGGCTGTGATCTGCATCGCGGCATCGCTTTGCGAACCGCCTCCGGCGACACGAAGACGCTGGATTCGGGTTTTCCCGCGCTTCTCGATCCGCTCACCCCACTCTCGTAGGGCGTACACGAGCCCCTCGAGAATCGCGCGGTAGACATGAGCCCGTGTATGTACATCTCCAAAACCCATGATAGCGCCCTTGGCCTCCGGGCCCGGCTCGCGTATCCCTGGAGACCAATAGGGTTGGAGCATCAGACCCATCGACCCAGGGGGGACGTCGGCGACTAGTTTGTCAAACAGCTGTTCGGCGGTTGTCCCCTGTTGCTCCGCCAACATACGCTCGGGATGACCAAACTGCTGCTTGAACCAACTGACCATCCAAAACCCACGGAAGATCATCAACTCGGTGTTGTAGGCACCCGGTAACGCCGCGGGATAGGGCGGTACCAGTGGGATCACTTCAAGGTAGTCGCGACGCGTGGTGTTGATCGTCGCAGTGGTACCAAAACTCAGGCAGCCGACGTCGGGATCGAGGCATCCGGCGCCCAAGACTTCGCACGCCTTATCGGCCGCAGCTGCAATCAGAGGGACTCCTTCGGGGAGTCCAGTCGCTGCGGCCGCGACCTTTGTGATGGCTCCGAGCGGCTCACCCGGTGGGATGAGTTCGGGCAGTTGTTCTCGCGTGACACAACAGGATTGCCACTTCCAATCGCGGGGTTTGGCCCACTTCAAATGCTTGTAGTCAAACGGGAAATATCCGACTTGGCAAGCGACCGAGTCGACGTACTGACCGACCAGCCGATAGGTCAGGTAGCCCGACAACAAAAGATGCTTATGCACCTTCTTCCACACGTCGGGCTGGTGTTTGTGAATCCAGTTGTCCTCGCCATTGGCTTGAAAAGCCGCCACCGTGTCGGAGACGCCGGCGAGTTTGAACAAGACCCCCCACAATCCACCGAGCGCGGGGAGTCCCTCACATCTGCGTTGGTCCAGCCAGACGATCGCAGGCCGTAGTGGTTTGCCGTCGATGTCGACGTCGACCACTGTCCCGCGCTGGGTGGTTAGCGCAACGCCTTTGATCGCGTCGGGTGAAAACGCTGCCCCCGCGAGCAAACTTCCAGTCGCGTCGCACAGGCGATCCCAGTAGTAGTCTGCGTGTTGCTCGGCCCAACCGGGATGATCGGAGAAGTAGGGTTCGATCGGAATGCGTGAACGTGCAAGGATATTTCCGCGTGGGTCAAACGCGAGCGCGCGAACGCTTTGAGTGCCACAGTCGATAGCGACGATCACCGAGTCGGCCACCGAAGCAGCTTAACAGTCCCGCGTAGAAGGCCACCATTTTTCTGAGGCGAGTCGGCAACTTCGCGGCGCACGAGCGAACCCCAACCCCGGGTGGGAAGGTCGTCGCCCAAAATTACGCAACGTTCAGAAAAAAATTTGACCCGCTTCGCGGTGCACCGAGCACTAGGCAGGCGAGGCCCGCAATGACACGTATTGTCCACACTCGAATTCAACCCTTCCCCACCCTTCGCGCCCCGCTTTTGCTCGTCGGACTCACCGCTGTGCTCGCTTGTGATCCCGAAACCAACGACAGCATCGGCAGCGATACGCAGTCTGAAACATCGTCCGGAAACGATACGACCGGCACCGAGGAAACGGGCGAAACCGAGGAAGGCACTTCCGGCGAAACGACTGCAGGTACCGGAGACGACAGCAGCACTGGCGATGGCGATGGCGATGGCGATGGCGATGGCGATGGCGATGGCGATGGCG
>CAZUPD010000207.1:8531-11986 GCA_964621785.1 uncultured Nannocystaceae bacterium | reverse complement strand
TGTTCCCGATATTGGTTATATGGTATGAGTGTTGGTTCCAGACGGGGCGCGTACTGACCCAGTTGTCGAGACTGTCTTGGAGCACCTCGATGCCCGCGTCTCTGCCCCAGCTAACATCATTATTGGTGGCAAACACGATTTCTGCCTTGAAGTCGCCATCGACATCGGCGATCACTGGGTACTCGGTTCGTGTTCGTGACGAGTTGTAGTCCTCAAACAGGACCTCTGTGTTGCTCATGACTCCGTCGCAGTCAGGCCCTGGAGGGTCTTCTTGGCAGTCTGGCTCCACACCTGGGTAGATTCGGATGTACTTCTCGTCGTTGTAGACAACCTCGCTTCGTCCGTCTCCATCGAAGTCGAAGACTGAGGAGCCTGTGACACGTGAGGAGTCGTCCTCTACCGTCGCTCGCCACAGCTCTGCGAACTCCATTCCATTGAACTCGAAGACAACGTATCTCGTGGAGCCTGCGGTTCCCACGTCGGGTTGTCCGTCCCCGTTGAAGTCGGCGATGTTGGGGGCACCTCCGCGGTCGCTACTGCCTGGAATATTCGTTTGTGTGATCAGTGTCCCATCCTGACCATTGATCGCGTAGATGTTTCCAGCTCGTACCAGGATGACTTCGGGTAATCCATCGAGGTCGAAGTCTGCAACACCGCAGCGCCCGTCTCCGGGACTAGCTTGCCAAAGAGTCATGCCTGTGAAGTCACCCCCTTGGACCGTGCCTGTGAACGAGTAGGCTGTATTTCCGCCGACCAGCTCGGGGCGGCCATCGACATCGAGGTCGGCTACGCATGAGATGGGGCCTTGGCCTTCGTGGCCTTTTCCTTGGCTTCCTTCCCACAGCAGTGTCCCGCTTGAATCGTATACTGCCGCTCCGAATATGATTTCGGGGTCTCCTTCGCCATCCATGTTTGCGATGGCCACCGCGCCACTGTTCTCGGGGCCCGAGAAGTTTTCGGATTTCCACAGGGGTGTCCCGTCAGAGTCGATTGCGATGAGGTACTTCCCTTCGCCTTGGACCACGACCTCTGGAAAACCGTCGCTGTCGATATCTCCGACGGCTGGATTCGCGGTGCTGTCGGACTGGTATTCGGTGTCGGTTACTGACCAGAGCGGCTCTCCGGTGTCTCCGCGAAGTGCCCGGATAACCCCGTTACTAGTCGCTTGTCCACTGATATACGAGTTGAAGACAATGTCGGGAATACAGTTGTCATCGAGGTCGACCACCACCGGAATCGACGAAACCTGGTTGTTGGTGGGTGCTTCCTCGGGGATGATGTGGGGCCACGTCACTGCACATTGGCCATTGGTACAGACTTCCGCCACCTGACAATCGCTGTCTTGGTTACAGTTTTGTGGATCCCGGTATCCCCATGTAAACAATGGGACAGGTTCAAAGACGTTTTGCGGAGGAATGTATGTACATGATGGGTCGGCCATCGAGGGCACGCACAGCCCGAGCTGGGGATCACAGACAAACCCATCCGCACACTGTTGCTGCTCGTCTTTGGTTGCGCAAAGCGTTTCTGTGCAGCTATCGCCAGGTGTCACACAGGCGTCGAGGTAGCAGACATCGCCATCCCCACAGCAGATGCGGTCGGGACCGCACGGGGGTTCCCCTCCGCAGTCATCGGCGCATGCTCCTTCAAAACAGACCTGTTCTCCCGGACAGCACTCACTTCCACAGGTAATCTCTTCAGGATCACAGTTTGGACCCGTTTCTGAGGGATCTTCGGTTGGATCGGTTTCGGAGTCGGTTTGAGTATTCGAATCCGTCGGCCCTTCGGTGGTCGAGTCAGAGTCCGTCTCGCCCACCGTGCCTGTCACACTCGGGTCCGTGTCGGTGGCAGACTCCGAAGTTGGACCGGCCGATGACTCGGTCTCCGTCTCGGTCGATGTGCTCGACAGTGTTCCGCTTGCGGTCCCCTCCGTGGTTGTTGCATCCCCACCTCCGCAGGCTGCGAGGAGAAGGCATGCGGTCACAGTCGGTAACGGTGCGTCTAACAGTCGGTGTTTCATCGGAGACTCCTCAGCCGCTCAGGACTTATATGCTCCATTCTACATGTCTAAATGGACATGTGTTTTTGTTCTTTTAATATGAAATCGCCCGGCTGCCGAGTTGCCGGGCGATGCTATTTGCTTGTGTTGTCGTGTTGTGGGCGGTGTCAGGCCACTTTGTCGAGGTGGACGTCCATCTGGGGAAACGGAATCGAGATGTTGGCCTTGTCGAGGCTGACTTTGACGATTTCGGTTCCTTGGTCCCAAACGGCCCAATAGTGCTCAGGCTTTGCCCAGACCCGCACCTGAAAATTGACCGAAGAGTCGCCGAGGGTGTGTAGGAAGATGTCGTGGCCACGCTGTGGGTCACGATGGGGAATCGTCTTCGCCGCGGCATCGAGAACCTTGCGCACCTCCGCGAGGTTGCTGCCGTAGTCAACACCAACACAGATATCGACGCGGCGCAGCTCGTTGGCCGTGTAGTTTTCGATCGGTCCGCTTGTGATCGTGCTGTTGGGGACGATCAATCGACGGTGATCGAGAGTGTCGAGTGCACATACAAACAGATTGAGCTCCTTGACAGTCCCCTCGAGGCCTCCAACTTTGATGTAGTCACCAACGGAGAATGGGCGAAATACGAGGAGCATGACACCCGCAGAGAAATTCGAGAGGGTTCCTTGAAACGCGAGACCGATGGCGAGGCCGGCGGCTCCGAGGATCGCTGCGAAACTTGTCGTCTCGATGCCAAACAACCCGAGGCAGGCGAGAATCGCCGCGACGAGGACCAGGTAGCGGGCGAGGTTGCCGAAGAACAGTGAGAGGGTTTTGTCGAATTTTCGCGCGTTGAGCTGGTTGGTGATTTTGTTTTTAAACCAAGCCGAGATTTTGAACGACAGCCACAGGGCGAAGAGTGCCCCGAGCACGCGCACTCCGTAGCCGACGAGCATCGGGATGAGATCTTTGACGAGATTTTCAGGCATCGAGGGCGTCCTAACGCGGCTTTGATGCTTGTGCAACCAAAGAGTAGCCTGAGTCTACAGATGTGCTGATGAAGTCGCGCATCGCTTACTCGGGGTCAAACGGGTTGCCCACGAGAACCCACGTGGCGACAGTGGTACTCCAGGCGAAGTGACCGATTGTCCAGGTGAGGGCGACAGCCCACATCGTGCCATACGAGCCGTAGGTGAGGGCCATAGCAAGAAGGGTCAGCGCAACCGCAACTGTGTTGACGCGGACAAACTTCGCGGTGAACCGGACTCGGGCGAACAGCTTGAGTCCCGGGGCATGGCCCAAAAATCCGATCACGGCACGTTTCCATCGGTGAGATGGCTGCAAGGTCATGAGCCGGAGACTTTATCGAACCGATCGCGCCTGCGCCACGCACACGAAGTTGTCGGTCAGTTTGCCTCTCGCTCGACCATCAGCTCGTAGGGTGAGCAAATATCCGGATGGTTGA
>CAZUPD010000207.1:0-8521 GCA_964621785.1 uncultured Nannocystaceae bacterium | reverse complement strand
AAAACACGTATGAAGACGAGGTCGGGCCACTCGACGTTGGTTGTCGGCGAGCCAAAATTGTGGTCGTCGAAAAACCACCACTCGAGCGCAGGGGGCTCGATTCCGGACGAATGGACAGTGGCCAGACCCTGCTCAAACGGAGCGCCGGTGCACGAGCGGAAGACCTCGAACCGGTAGTCCGGGTTGTCGGTGTCCCCAGAGTTTTGGCTGAACCAGACCTTGATCACACCCGTGTTGGGACGGGAACCCGATGCCTCGGTCTCGGTAAACTCAACCGAGTACCAATCTTCGGCTCCATTTCCAATGCCATTGTCGAGTTCGGGGATGACCCCGGAGATAGGTGAGAGCTGCTGCCCCTCTGCGACCACTCCGAGGTAGCCTTGGGGAAGTTCACTGCAGTCTGCGAGACTGTTGTCGCGCGAGGTTCCGACGCACTCGCAACCGTCCGCTGGCACGTGGTTGGAATCGAAAAAACCCTCATTGCAGTTGGCGATCTCGCAGCCGTCGACACCGAGCTGCATCACGTTGCATATCCATCCATTTTCGGGGGCGACGTTGGGAGCCTCTCCACCGCCCGAGGGACACATTTCATCGGCGGGTAGGGGGTCGATTTCACCAGCGCAGTTCTCGGCAATTCCGTTGCAGAGCTCGACATCATCGCTTGAACCTACACTCACGTTGCTATCGTCACAATCGGGTCCAGGCTTGACGTCGTCGTAGATGTCGCACTCGATCCAAAACGAATCCTGATCGTTGTCAATACAATTGGCACAGCCCTCGTCGGTGTGGTTGTTCGGATCGCTGTCGTCGCAATCGGGACCGAGTTCACAATCTTCGCCATAGCCGTCGGAGTCCATATCGATGCAATCGGGGCCGGTCGTCGGGTTTCCACTGCTCGGGTCCGAGTCCGAGTCCGAGTCCGAGTCCGACGTCGTGTCGGAGTCAGTTGGCCCAGCAGTCGTATCGGAGTCCGATCCTGTTCCGATGTCCGTCGTCTCTGTCCCGTCTGTCTCCGATTCTCCTGTCGACGGATCGGTCGTAGGACTGGTCGTCGTGGTGGTTGTCGCTGCCGTGCTAGTCGATTGCTCGCCGGAAGCACAGGCGGCGAGTAGTGTCAGAGAGATCAATGGGTTGTGTAGGCGCGCCATGGTGGGGTCTTGTGTGATATGAATGATAGAACATGTTCAATTAGAAATGTTGAACGTCAGTGTCCGTCTCGGCGGCTTCGCCTCGCTGGGTAGAAATGCCCCGGCGGGTTTGGGGGACACCGGCAAAGGCCAATCGAAAATACTTGTTATTTTGATGAATTGGAGAAGTTAACACGTTCGGACGGAGGCTGCTACGATGCGCGGGTGTCCGGGCTGCTCGACATGATTCTCGGGTACGACTGCAACGTCGCTTGCGACTACTGCACCATAACGCCGCCGATGCGACAGCGCTCGCTGGCGACAGCAGATGTCGTTCGCCACCTGCAGATCGGAAGGCAAAAAAACTATGACCGGGTTTCGTTTACGGGAGGGGAGCCCACGATTCGTCGGGACCTCCTGGGACTCGTTCGCGCCGCCCGTCAGCTCGGGTACACGGGAGTCAAGGTACAGACCAATGGGCTCATCTTGGCGCACAGGGGCAATGTGGAGCGACTGGCTGCTGCTGGCGTGTCACTGTTTCACATCTCGATTCACACCCATCGACACGATGCATATGAACGGCTCGTGCGACGGCCGGGAACCTACGCCTCGATGGTGGCCGGGCTCGACAACATTGTCGCCAGTGGGCGCGAGGTCGTGGTGGATGTGATTTTGAAGTCGGACACCTACCGTGGGTTGCCGGATGCGGTCGCCTGGCTGTTCGCTCGCGGTGTCCGCCAAGTCGACCTATGGTTTGTGTCGCTGACCGACGGCAACCGAGACAATTTCGACTCGATGCCACACATGACTGCGGTTGTGCCACAGGTGCGCGAGGCCTGTCGATTTGCTCGTGACCACGGGATGCGGGTGCGTTCGTTGCATATCCCACGGTGTCTCCTCGGGGAAGACCATGTGCATGTGCATGATCCTGGAGCGGACCGGGTGATGGTCGTGACGCCCGAAGCTGCGTTTGAACTCAAGGACAGCAAGTTGACAGGGCAGAAGCATGTGGCCGCATGTACGGGATGCCGGTTTGAAGACAAATGCCCGGGGGTACGGCCGGATTATCTCGAACGCTTTGGCGACCGTGAAATCGCCCGGGCACGTGGCGTCGAGCCGAGCTTGTCACCGACCCGCTTGCCCGTCGTCGGCTAACAACTTGTTTGCGGATACAAACAAGTCGCACCAAGCACAGTCCATGTAGGCTCGCCCGCACCACGAATGCATGACGACGGCTATGAATCGCTCGACACGGCTGTGCGTGTCGGGCTAGCTGGAATCTTGTGCCTCGGCAGCGAGTCTGCGGGCGACGTTGTCGTGGAAGTCGGGGGGAACCGATTCGTGTCGGCGCGGGTTGTCGATCGACCGTAAAAGGTCCTCTGGGGCGATCAACCACGGGGGTTCGGGGACCTTGTCCATTTCGTAAAACCCGCCACAGAAGCACGCGTGCGGGCAGTCTTTGCACTGCGGTTTTTTGGTCCGACGGGCTGCCAGATACTCGGCGAGGTTGACCGTCTCGTTGTTGACGAACACCATGTGCCGCTCGAGTTTTGCCAGGTCGCCCTGCATCCGCTGCTCGTAGCCGGGCATAAAACAAAACGGGAGGTTGATGACCTGGAATTTCATGCGGTCACCCCAGTGGTCCATCACCTCCATGGCGATGTCTGCTGCGCGCTGTGTGTCCGGGGCAACCCATGAGGTCGCGCGTCCAAATGGCGTCAAAAATTGTAGATTCAACCATTTGAGGCCGAGATCCCAACACAACTGCGCGACCTCGGGCAGAAGTTCGCTGTTTTGCTTGGTGATGGTGATATTCATGCCGAGCTCAACCCCTGGAGGGGCTGCGGCGAGACAGTTGCGGATCCCCTGGGTCGTCTGCTCAAACGCTTCGGCGACACCCACATGCTGGGCATGGATCTTGGCATTGGGTCCGTGGACCGAGAACAGGAGTGTCGTCAGTCCCGAACGCGTCAGGGCGCGGGCAAACTTGGGGTACACGCAGCGGCGACCGTTGGTGGTGACGTTGACTCTTGTATAGCCAATGTCCCGAGCATACCGAATCAGGGGGATAAGTTCGGGGTTGAGGGTCGGCTCGCCACCGTCGAAGTCGACCATGTGGACGCCGTTTTTCCGATACTTGAGCAGATGTTCGCGCTGCCGGGTTGGGTGGCCGTCGATCTGTGTGCGGGTGCCAGTCGCACAGAACGTGCAGTGGTTGTTGCACACGTAGGTGACGTTCATGACCAGCTTCTTGGGCCCCTGCGATGCATCGAGCCGTTTGCGGAACGTCCACATGAATTGTCGAAGCCGCTCGGTCGGCACCTGTGACGACAGAGACGGCGCCTGCTGAAAATAGGGTCCCCAGTCGTGCACGACCGGAAGGGATGTATGTGCAATGTCTTTGGCTCGATCGGCGAGTGGGGTCCCGGGGAGTGGAGTGGCGTATTGGACAGCCGGGTAGGCTCCGTAGCGATCCCAGAGGTCGAGGGCAAACTCGAGCGTGCGATTGATCTGGGCTGGCGTTTCACCGGGAAACCCAATGATGTAGTGGACGAGACAGGCAACACCGGCTTCGTGTGCGTACTTTGTTGCATCGACAATGGATTGGAGGTCGAGCCGTTTGCGCACGATGTTGTCGAGGACGTCTTGGCTCCCGGACTCTGCAGAAATCGAAAGGGTCGTCAGGCGCCCGCGCATCTGTGCGAGGTGACGCGGTTCGATGTAGTCCGCACGCATACCGTTGGGGACTTCAAACGCGAGGTTGAGTTGTTCGACGGTGGCGAGAAAATTGTCGAAGTGGCGCTCATTGACGTTGATGAGTTCGTCGAGCACGTGCAACTTGGGGGGCGAAAATCCGGCCACGTACTCGAGGTAGTCGCGCATACGAGCCGGCGAGTAGCGGCGTTGCGTCTTGGGCTGGCCTGCGGGTGTATCAGGGTTCGATGAACAATGGATGCATGTAAAAGGACATCCGCGCGAGGTCACGAGGGGCAGGGCTCCCTGGTCGATCGGGAAGGCCCAGTTGGGGCGTCCGAGGTTGTGGACCACGCGTGCGTGAAAGCGAAAATAGGCGTTGAGGTCGATGCGGTTCCAGGCGGGGAAGGGCAGTTCATCGAGGTTTTTCGGTTGCACCCCGCGCAGCACGCCTGTGGGTTTGACACCCCGCGATCTCCATGTATCAACAAGTTCTAAAAGGGTTTGCTCGGCCTCGTATTTGAGGTAGGCGTCGACTTCGGGATAGGCTGTGAGGAGCTCCGGACCTGCCTCGACATAGTGTTGCCCGGATTGGTAGGCATCGGCGAGTATGAGTGGCTGCTTCGGGAAGCGCTGGCGCAGTCCGGCGAGTAGACCCGCGAGCGTATCGTCGCGATGGGGTGGACGGTGAAACGGCGAGTAGGTCACGACGACAAAGTCGATCACCTCGTCGGTAACCGCTGCCAGAACGTCGCGGACCGGAGCACCGAGGAGTCCACGCCCGTCGCTGCGATCGTGGAAAGATAGGGTCGAGTTCGGGAGCGCAAACGCATCGACGTAAACCACGGCGCGATCACTCGACCTGGTCGAGAGACCAGTTTCGAGCGTAGCCACGAGTTGTACGGCCCCGAGGTTGGCGAGGTACGGGTAGTCGATAAAGTCACGGGCGATCGATACCGGTGGGTGCACAACCAAGACGCGCGCAGAGCACATAGGCGAGGAGGGTAACACTTCCTTTGAATTCGAAGTCGAGGTTGCCTCGCCAGCAACGATGAACCTCCAAAAACAACGGGACTGGCCGTAGAAGGGTTTGTGGTGCGAAGCTCGGTGGGCGAGCGCTATTGGGACGCGCAACTTCGGGTTTGTGGGCAGGACTAGGCGGGTTGCGGCGCGACGCTTCGGGAAAATCCCGAGTGATCCTCGCACTTATAAGATTCGCTCGACGACCCCCACATCCGCAAAATCGGTAGGTGAGACGGCGTGTCGAGAAAATCCGCGGGCTGCTAGGATGGCGGACGATGAACACGAGTGCAGGAGATCAGCATCAGGTCAAGATCGAGGAGCACGAGCAGGCGGCCCACCAAAAACGCAACTGGGTGCGACTGACGTTCGACTGCAACGACCATTGTGTCTTCTGCCTCGACGCCCATGCGCACAATGGGACCAATCGCGATCGCAACGAAGTGAAGGAGCAGATTCTCGATGGGCGGCGCAAGGGTGCCCAGCGGTTGATTCTCTCCGGCGGCGAGCCGACGATCCATCCCAACTACGTCGACTTCATCCGTCTCGGTGCGATGGCCGGGTACGAAAAGATTCAAACCGTCACCAACGGTCGGATGTTTGCGTACCGCGAGTTTTTGATCCGCTGCCTCGATGCGGGGCTCGGTGAAATCACGTTTTCGATCCACGGTCCCAACGCGAGGATTCACGACGCCCTCGTCGGCACCAAGGGGGCATTTGAGCAGGAGGTCCAGGGCCTCAAGTACGCGCTCGCGGACGGTCGTCCGATCGTCAATATCGATGTCTGTGTCAATCGCGGCAACGTCAAGCAACTCCCCGCGCTACTCAAGAAATTTACCGATATGGGGGTAAAAGAGTACGACCTCCTGCATGTGATTCCATTTGGAAATGCATATACAGAGGGTCGGGAAACTCTTTTTTACGACCTCGAGAAGATGCGTCCGTACCTGCTCGAAGCATTCGCCTATTCAAAGAAACCGGGGATCCATATTTGGCTCAACCGTTTCCCGCCCCAGCATCTCGAGGGCTACGAGCACCTCATCCAAGATCCATACAAGCTCAACGACGAGGTCCGCGGGCGCAAAGAGGAGTATGGGTTGTTGCTCGAGGAAGGGGAGCCGCTCGATTGCCGTGCGCCACATCGTTGCCAGTTCTGTTACATGGAACCGCTGTGTGACACGCTCGATGAGGTGCGCGCCACGGTCAACGACCGTGCCTTTTCGGTTGTACGTGTCGATACAACCTTTGCAGCGCGGATGCCCGAGGTCTACGGCGGCGACCCTGCTTCGCGGCAGCGGTCAGAGTCGCGAAAATCCCAGGAAGAGCAGGAAGCCGAGGCTTTCAAACAGGAGGCCAAGCAATCGCGGGTGCGGCTGCCGCTGTTTCGCGGCGGGCAAAAACCATCCTACGCTCCACCTCCGCAGCTGGCGAAAGAGGCAAGTGCATCGACCGTGTGGGTGATCGCTCCTTCGGTCGAGGAGGCTCTCGCAGCGATCAAACGCTATCCCGATGTTCCCGAGCTCGATCTCGAGGTTGCGGACATTGACGGGCTTGTGGCGGCCATCGAGCCGGGAACAAACCCTTCCGAGGCAACCCTCGCGGGCAAGCGGATCACACGGATCCGCGTAACAGAGCCGGCACAGGCCACCGAGTTGTTGGCAGATGGATACAGCTACGAAGTCATGGTCGAGCTGTCCCAGCGAACAGAATCTTGGCTGCGCGAGCTGTCCGTCGCACCGTCGCGCCTGGCACTGATCGCACCCACCTACGAGCGGCTGACCGAGTCACAGGACTACGATGTCGATGTACAGGCATTTTTTGCCGATTTCCGTCACCGGCAGGTTCCCGTCGAGGGCGTCCCCAACTGCGTGCTCGGGCGCGAGGGTAGGGCGCGACCACCAATGCTCGACACATCGATGATGTTGCCCAACGGCCATCTCGAGATTTTTCACTACGCACGGCGTTATATTATCGACCGGTTTTGGACTAAGTCGCTGCGCTGTAAAAAATGTGTGTACAATGAATCCTGCCGCGGGATGCACATCAACTACGTCCGCGCACACGGGTACGGGCAGATGCAGCCGGTTGCACCTGCCCCAGCACAGGTGGGTTGAGTGGTGGTTGGTCCACTTCGCACCGCCGAGCGGCTTGCACGCGAGCTGGCGACACCCGCGTTCTTACGCGCTTGTTTGGCCGAGGGAGGCACGGTTCGGACACTCGCACTGGACCATGTGGCTCGCTGGTTGCGACCCGATCCAAAACGTACCCTTGCCGAGGATTGGCCAGGTCGTGCGCTCGCGGACGAGATACTTGCGAGCACCCCTGAAGACCACGAGCAGGCATTGCTGCTCGCCGAACTATTTTTGCAGTTCCATCACCGCTACGGGGTTGCCCCTCTCCCGGCGTGGCAGCACTGGGACCTGCCCGGTGGGACATCTGAAATCGTGTCCCTCACATGGTTGCGTACACACATTCTCGTGGATGCCAAGATCCTCCTGGAATCGAAGGTCGACGAGCGACTCCTGCAGGCAGTGACCGGGATCGAGTTGCGATTGGCGGCCCATCCGGAGGCCGTGGTCGAGGGGCTGCTGCATCACAGCGAGCGACAACTCGCGCGCCTTGGGGTCGAGTTTTTGGCCAAAGGAGTCCTCAGCGGCCATCTCTCACCAAGTTGGGCCCATGCGCGCCTGCGGGAACAGGTTCGAACCACCGATGACCCCCAGGCGCTCGCCCGGGTCCTTGGGCTGCTCGCCGAGCCGTGGGCTGTCGTGACCGTGCCAGACTTTCGTGTGCCTACAACGATTCCACATGCAGCGCCGATGGTTGCGATGGCGTTGTTGCGGTTGGCGAGTGTGTATCGCGACGAAGGCCCGTTGCTCGCCTGTATCGATGAGCATCAGCGTCCACTATCCCAACGCAAAGCAGCAATCGCCTGTTGGGCGGGTTTTGCCGGTCGAGAACAACTTTCAAAAATTCTGTCTTTTGGTGCAGATGACCCAATGTTGTTCGGTGGCGAGGCTGTGTCGTTTGTCCGGGTACTCCATCGCCGTGGGCTGTTTGTCGGGCACGAGAACATTGCCCAGCTACTCGCTATCTACCGCGGGAACTACCGTGTCACACCCACAGAGATAGCGAGCCTGACGTTTACAACCCGGCGTGCCTGGGTCGATACGCTGTGTAAGCTGTTCGCGCACGAAGGACCCGATACGCGTCTGCTCGAACTCGCCGTCGAGATCGCCCGGACTGGCGAGCTGCAACTCGCACAATCCCTCGCTGAAAATCTCGCCCAAGTATTGGCGACTTCGATCGATTCCACGACGCGTCAAGCCGTCTTGCGAACACTGGCAATTCTCGCGGTTGATGACGCCGAGATGACTGTACTCGATCAGTTGTTTGAGGCTCCAGCGGCATCGCTCGAGTGTTTGCGGGTGATTGGCGGTGGGCTGACGGTCGCCGCTTTGACCCGCTTGTTAGGTCTCGGGGATACAGTCGCAGTGCCGGTTGCCAGGGATCCGCGGATCGTTGCCTGGCGCCGCGAAGCGCTGCAACTTGTGTGGGCCTTGCTACCCAACGATGCTCCGCTGCGCAGCCGGATTGTCGATCGGGTCTTGCCACGCTGCCTTCCCCGTGTTATAGAGGTAGGGCTTGGACATCATCACCACACCGAAGAGTGGGCGTTG
>CAZUPD010000206.1:0-11997 GCA_964621785.1 uncultured Nannocystaceae bacterium | reverse complement strand
CGGCGCGGCCGTGACGGGGCGTACGCTGCGTTGCTGCAACAAGCATGGCTCATGAGCTATAAAGCTCTCGCGAGTGGTGTGCGTCGGACGCCTGAGTGTCATCGCAGGCAATCGGACAGACAGCCAATGGGGTAAGGAGAAACAGGGAGGAAATTTTGCTCATCGGCATCGTAGATCCTTACAGCTGACTTTGATGTCCGAAGTTTGTGAGCAGGGGTCAATTCGTCGATAGGCAATTCATCGGTGCTTCATCGTGCCGGTCGTTCACTAGCGCCCCGAGGGCCTGCTCGGCGAGGTACGACGGACCCAATGCCGCGTGACCCCATTGCATGACCGTCGCAACGGCAGTTGAGACGCTGCCAATGGCATACATCAAGATGAGGTCTCCCGGGACGAGTCGACCCGCCCTCACAGAGGTATGTAGATTGATCGGCAGCAGAGCCGTGCCGGTGTTGGCAAAGTTGCGATAGGTCGATACGATTTTGTGCCGGGAAAATCCCAGGGCCTGACTGGCAAAGTCCGCGTACCAGGCAGTCGGTGTATTGACAACAAAGCAGGCGATGTCGTCAAGCGTGAGGCCGGCTTTCTCGAGTGCGCCGAAACATGCACTGCGCATGGCGGGCTCACCCAGTTCGTTAATGACCCGGGCGGTCTGCTTGCTCGCGGCGATCCGAGGTACAGGGCCGAGCTCGGGATCGTGCACGAGGTCGATGCGAAATGTCCCACAGGAGCTCGACGTATCAATCGTGTGCTGTGACAGCCATCCCCGGCCATGCTCGAGCTCTCCGACGAGCAATGCACCTGCTCCGTCGCCCATAAACCACGACATGCTATCGGTTTCGGGGGCAATTCGTGTGTATGAGCAAGATGTGACGACGAGGACGTTTTTGTATTGTCCAGCATGAATGAGGGCAACGGCGGTATTGAGAGCAACCAAGGCACTCGAGCAGGCAGACTCTAGATTGATGGCAGGGCAGGAGGCGCCTAGGGCACGTACGAGATAGGCAGCGTTTCCGGGGCCGAATTGGTCGGGAAGAAACGAGGATACCAAAATGAGCTCGACATCGCTGACGGGCATATCGGCCGCCGCGAGTGCATCTTTGGCTGCGCGGATTTCCATGTCGAGGCCCGTTTGACCGGTGGCAAGGACCCGGCGTTCGACGGCGCCGCGAAACGGATCTTCGAGATAGGGCGCCATCACCCGGTCAAAGGTATTTGGTGTGCGATGGTCAGATTTTTTCCACAGCCTCGCCAAGCTCTGTTGTGCGGCATTCTCCACGAGTTCGGGGTAGTTTTGAAGCCAGTAGTCGTTTCGGCGCACCTCATCGGGCACATAGTAGGAGACTGCTTGTATTCCGATTGCCATGTTACTTTTGACCTCGGGCGAGCCCGGCAATCCGGGAGTGGATGTTTGGCTGGGGTGTTGGGTCGATTGCGACATCGACGACACAAGGGCCTTCTTGGGCCATTGCCCAACAGAGTGTTTGTATGAGTTGACCCTCGTCTGCGACCCGTTGTGCGGGCACGCCGAGTGCGTTCGCAAATCCGACGAAGTCCGTGTCTGGCATCGCTGTGTCGACGGGTCCTACCTGCAACATCTCGATACCTTGGCGGCACATGTTGTAATATCCGTCGTTGAGAACAATCCACACAACCGGGGCATTGGCATGTCGCGCTGTGCTGACTTCACAGCCGTTCATCAGCATGGCCCCGTCACCGACGATGGCGACGGCCTTACCTGTTCGGGCAATCGCAGCACCGATCATCCCGGCAACAGCATGGCCCATCGAGCCGAAGCTGGTGCTCACCCGGTAGCGACCAGGTGTCTCGAAGGATAGGTGTTGACTGCCCCATGCAAAACAATTGCCTGCTTCGGTCATGACGACAGCGTCGCTACCCTCGACGACGACTGCTTGAATTGCCGCAAACAGTGCCTGGGGACGGATCGGGCTGGTGCCTTTGGATGGCGTGAGGGCAGGGCGCGGCGTTCGTGCGAGGTGTAGTAGGGTCCCCTTGACAGGTAACCTATCGACGATGGCGTCAACAAATGTTCCGATGTCGCCGATGACAGCATGGGTTTTGACACTCGGGTAGGCCCGTCCTGGCACGCTCGGGTCGATATCGACGTGAATCAATTCATCAACCGGTACCTGTTTCGGGTCCCAGGTTGAGGAAAACTCGCCGAGGCGACTTCCGAGGACGAGCAGCCGTTTTGCACCGCTCGCAGCTAGGTTTGTCAATGTTTTCGGGCTGCTCCCAAATCCCGTTACACCGGCGAACAGACGGTGACTCGCAGGAAAGATGCCTTTCCCCCGAGGAGTACACATCACCATCGCACCGGTCTTTTCTGCAAGCTCCCGGATGTTGTGGGCCGCGTGTCTCGCCCCGTAACCGACCCAAATGGCAAATGGATTTTTGGCGAGGTTTGTTGCGCATGCATCGATTTCCGCGGGGTCAAAAAGACTGGCACGATGGGATTGGAGACAACCGATTTGTGGTAGTGCCACGCGTGCATGTTGAACAGCTGGCGGAATCGCTAGGTGAGCGATAAATCCCTCCGGACGGCGAAAACCCTGGGCGAGTTGGGACAGTACGGTCGGCAGTTGCTCGGGACTCTCGAGGGTGCATGCGTAGTGAAACGGCGAGCCGTCTGTATATAATCCGTTTGGAAGTGTATGGGGGCCCGACTCCTGAAACGCACCACGGCCGCGCATCGAGGTGTCGGTGGTCGGCGAAAGTACCAGAACCTTGCCACCTTCGCAGCGGGCTGCACACGCGCCGGTAAGTACATTGGTGAGGCCTGGGCCAGCTGTCACAAACACGCCGGTCGGGCGACCATCCACCAAGGAGGCTTCGGTCGCCGCAAAGCCGGCACCCGCCTCGTGGCGAAAATGAAGTACGCCTATTGGCCCGCGCTCAAGAGCCGCCCAAACATAGGCAATGGCGCCCCCAGACACTCCGAAGAAGTGGCGAAATCCTAGACGATAAAGTTCAGAGGCGAGGTGCTCGGCGACGGTTGCCGTCCGTCGCTTAAGTACACTCGATCCTTGGGGACATGGATTCCACACAACGCACCTCACCCTCGGGGCGTTGTCGCGTGCCAAATCACACCACACCACACCCTCGCCTAGGATCTATCGGGCGCGACGAATTGACTATAGGTAATTCGTCGACGAATGCGTGCGGTTGTCCGACGTCGTGTTTAGCGGGCAAATCGAGCGGTGAGTTCAAACCGGCTCACGACACCGAGTTTGGTGAAGATGGTGCGGACTTGGTTGGCAACCGTTTTGAGGGATGTACCGCGTGCAGCCGCGACTTGGCGATTGGATAGTCCGCGGATAAGCGCCTTCGCAATCGCTCGCTCGGATTCTGAAGGGACCTTGAAGGCTTCATGCTCGTGTGTCGGTTTGGGCAGGTCGAGCACCAACAACTCGATGTCGTCGAGGATGACTCGCTCGAACATTGCTCCGTCCATCTGCTCGTCTGATGGCGCGCTCGCCATCGACTATACCCCCCACCGCAGCACTGTGCTGCCGAAGGTGACGCCACTGCCCCCACCGTAGGTGACGACGATATCACCGGGGGCGAGCAGGCCGTCGCGCTCGGCCTCGAACAAGCTCAAGGGAATGTTGGCGGCGGAAAGGCTGCCAAAGCGTGAAAACAGGTCGACGGTTCGCGCGTGTTGGAGCCCGGCATGTTCTTGGACAACCTTGCGTAACCAGCAGGTGCCTTGATGGCTGGCAAAAAACCGGACGTCACCCGGACTGACGCCAGCCTGCTCTAGGGCAGCGTGGATGCACATCCGCGATGTGTCGGGGAGGCCGAGGAGCAATCGTTTGCCCTTTTCTCGATCGACTTGAAGGAGTTGGATTGCCCCGTCCTCCCACCATCGGCCGCCGGCTGTCGTTGCCACCAACATGTTTTGCAGGCTGCCATCTGTATACTGCGACCAGCCGAGTAGCCCCCGTTCGTCAGCCACGGGACCGACAAGGACTGCTGTTGCGCCGTCGCCAAACCACGCAGAGTGGGGTTGCTCCGGGGGACATAAACGCGTCAACAGATTTGATTGGAGCAACAACGCCCAGCGTGCTTGACCAGCGCGAATCATTGCATTGGCAAGTATGAGTTGGTGCTGAAACGAGTTACAGGCCGCCTCGACTTGCAAGCTAAAGCATCGGTCGGTGAGCCCGAGTTGCGCATGTACAGTACACGCATTGTTTGAGGTTTGATACCCCGAGGCGCTGGAGTATGTCAGCAAAAGGTCGATGTCACGTGGCTCGAGGTCGACGCGCTCGAACAGGGATCGAGCGGCGGCAACTTCCATATCCGACGATTCGAGATGTTCGGCCAAAATTCGGCGTTCCCGTGCGCCGCGAAAGGGGTCCGTTGCGGCTTCACAAACGGCTTTGAGCGCGAATAATTGTCCCGGTGTCAGCGGGGGATCGCTTTTTTCAGGAGTGTCGCGCGTCCGGGGGGGTCGCCACGCCTCCACGACCTCGGGTGGCCACCACGCATTTGTACGGACTTCATCGGGTAGGTAGGTTCCAATTCCATGTATACCAACATTCACTGACATCGCTTCTCTCCTCACTCAGTTGATGTCGCTACTGAGGACATCGATCCGTGGATTTTTTGGCCGCACACTCGGATCGACGGGGACTTCGATCAGGACTGGTTGGCCCTGATGACGATCGACGAATGTTTCGAGGTCGAGCAGTCGCTCGAGGTGCGCTGTTTGCAGGCCCAGGGCGCGGCCAAATCCCGTGAAGTCGACGCGTGGGCACGACAGGTCGGGGGCACGGCCAAAGGTTGCGCGAAAGCCCTGTTGAACCATCCCGAGGTGTTGGTCATTGAAGACGATGGTGACAAGCGGGATACCATAGCGCACGCAGGTAGCGAGCTCATTGCCCGACATCAACATGCCTCCATCTCCGCATATACAAACAACTTGGCGTCGACGCCCCAGCGCGAGTTGCAAACCGATCGCGGTCCCGATCCCCGAGCCCATACCACCGAGGCCGAGGGACACCCAAAACCCATCCGGTTGATCGACCTTGAGGTTTTGAGCCGAAAACAGCATATGATTGCCGATGTCACAACAGAAGATGGCATCGCTCCCGAAGACCTTGCGTAAAAGCGGTGGCAGCAGGCGAGGGTCGTGGGGAGCCGCTTTATGAACGTCGATGCTCTGAACGGGGCTGAGGCGACCCATTCCAGGTTTTTTCGTTGGTGGTCTGGTGAGCCCGTCGCGTATGATTTCCAGCGCCTCGGACATGTCGCCTAGCACTGCGAGGTCGGGTGTGTAGGAACGGCCAATGCGTGTAGGATCGTGATCGATTTGTATCAATGTCCCGGCTGGGGGGCGCAGCAATTCGTCGTAGTTCGCGGTTGTGGTATCGTCGAATCGGCACCCGAGTGTGAGCAGAAGGTCGACTGGTTGTGCAAGGTAGTCGCGCGCTTGGCCGTTTCCGCCGACACCGAAAACGCCGAGCGCAAGCGGATGTGATTCTGGGAAGACGCCCTTGGCCTCGATATCCGTCAGTACCGGGATACCGTGCGTCTGGGCGATCTCCATGACGATCGGCCCAATGCCTGCCCGCCGTGCACCGACACCCAGCATTATCGCCGGCAGATGTGCGGTATCGATTAGCTGGGCGATTTGCCTGCAGGTACCGGGGTCCGGGCGAGCCCTCCCTTGCGGTCCCGCGAACGGCACGTCCGTGGGGATCGTCGACGCAGAGGTGATATCGATGGGCAAGCTGACAAAAGCTGCACCGTGGGGCTGCTGGGCAATTACTCTAAGTGCTTGGGCGACGACTGTGCACACCCGTTGCGGGCGAACCACCAACTCGCAAAATTTTGTTATCGGTCGGGTAATTGCCATGAGATCGAGCCCGAAAGCACTTCCTTCTTGGAGGGCTCCCCGGCCGAAATTGTGGGAGCTGGCTTCCCCAGAAAGTACCAAAACTGGTAGCTCTCCCAAGTCTGCTGCTGCGAGTCCTGTCAGGGCATTGAGGGCTCCGGGCCCGGAAGTCACGGCCACGACACCCGGGCGCCCGGTGGCTCCCGCATAGCCAGCGGCAGCATAGACCGCAGTGGACTCATGCTGACAGATGACAAGCTCAATACCTGCGGCTGCGAGTGCATCGATAACGGGTGAGATGGTGCCGCCCGGAATACCAAAGACCCGCTCGATTCCGTACAGCCGTAGGGTTTGCGCGAGCTGGTCGGCGACCCGTGTTGCGATTTGCGCCGGGGCGCGCCCGTGTACATAAGTAGAAGTACGCACGTCGATTCCTTGCATTGTTTGGTCTAGGGCCTACTCTAGAGCAGCGTGGTGGGGATATGGGTAATTTGTCCTTGGCCGTAGGTGATTCATCGAGCGTTCTCCTCGGCGTCGAAAAATTACCGATGGACTGGTGACTCGGGCCATGGTTGCCTCAGCAGGAGCTCGATTACGCAATCATCAGGCGTTGCCGTTCCCGGCAAAGGTGTCGATAAAGCGCCGGCGGTGCTCGTTTATGAAGTGTCTAGCGAACTCAAAGGATGTGCGAGCTTGGACCCTTCGAGACAACAAATTGCCTATGGCATCGCCGGGATTCGGTGACGAAGATGGTGGGATGAGTTCGAAACGTGTACTTAACACTGTCGCTGGCAGATGCCTGAGCGGAATCCTTTTGTCCGCACTTATGCTTGTCTCCTGCGCCGATGACGAGATTCGTGCAGACTTGGTCGATTTTCGCCCGGTGGATTTACCCTGTCCACCCTGCGATGTCGAAGCAAACAATCTGCACCTTGGTCTCAACACCCAACTCGACCCCGCGGACATCGTCGATATCGACATCAAGATCTCCAATGAACGGGCTTCGATCAGCGAGATTATCAACATTGGTGCCATCGCAGTCCCGCATGCGCCGGAGACTGTGACTGTGGTCGAAGACGAGTTGTGTACGATCGGTCCTTCTGGGGTGACGCCGACGGACGCAACAATCATATTCGAGTTGCTCGACGACGTTGGCGGTACCTATGTGGTGTCCGATGAAATTCCGATTGCGTCGACTTGCCCGTGAGGTGAGCATTGGTTTTGTAATGTATGTAGGTCGTGGGCAGACGGCTCGTGGCGAGCGGTGAATATGTGCACTTGCGTGCCTTCTGTAAGCAAGTTGTTTGGGCGCGTTGAGTTTTTATCCGAACCGATTGGATTGCTGTTGTCTAGGCCGCCCAACTGTGGGATGATTACGTATGGGTAAAATTTCCCTTCACGGTTTTGGAGGATGGCAAGGTCTCCTCGACCTCAGCCCCTTCGTCTGCAAACTCCATGCATACTTTCGACTTGCCAAGGTCGAGTACGAGACCCTGCCGGGGAACATTCGTAAGGCGCCCCGGGGCAAGCTCCCGTACATCACACATAACGGTCAGATCGTCGGCGACTCCGCGTTGATTGTCGATTACCTTCGCAACCAGGGGGGCGTCGATCTCGATGCTGCTCTCGATGACGCCCAGCGGGCTGAGCGATGTGCCCTCAGCTCGATGTTCGAACAGGAGCTGTACTTCATCATTCTGACCTGCCGTTGGCGAGATCCGGCCGGCTGGGCATCCTATGCGGCTCCGATTGGCCAGTCGCTCAATTACTTGGGGATCCCGAAACCGTTGAGCTCGTTGTTTGTGCCGGTGGTACGCCGTGGCAATGTCAAAAAAACCATAGAGCAGGGGGCCGGCCGGCGTCCGGTCGAGGAGAATCTGGCCCGGGCGCACGCGCTGTTTGATGCATTCGAGCAGTTCGTCGGGCGGCACGATGGCCCGTGGTGGTTTGGCAACAACGCCTCGAGTGTGGATGCCATCGCCTGGGCTTTTGTCGGCGGTACGATCACGAAAGCCATCGATACGCCCAATCACAACTTGCTCGATCGCCGACCTAATTTGCGCACATGGTTCGAGCATGCCGAGGCGCAGATCGTCGGAGCGGTTTAGCGCGAGTTCCGGAGAACGGCTTGCCGAGGCTGCGAAAGTACTCGCGGCCCCGGTCGGCAGCGGCAGGGTCTTCGGTTGGGAAAAGCCGGGCGAGAAATTAGACGCTCGGTTGGGCTCCGAAGGAGATAGGCCAACAGGCGGAGAGGTTGTACGATAGGGCCGACAACCGTGTCGAGGAGCCTCCATTGAACCTGAGCCCAGACTTGCTTTCAGACCTTGTGGGTTTTGAGAAGTCGCCGCTCGCGGTGTGGCTTACCCGGCTCGAGCCGCTCGCGTTTATCTGGGCCAACAAACAGGGCTGGGAGCTGTGGAACGCACCAGACCTCGATTCCTTGATCGCACGGGATATCTCCGATGTCAGTGAGGCGACCATCGAGGCGCTGACAAACGCGGTCGAGCAGATGCGGCGTGGCGAAATCTCGCACGTCGCCGGTACCTGGACGCTTCACCCCCGCGGCGTGCCGACGCGAGTCGAACTCATCACGTCATTACATAGCGTGGATGAACACAATAACGTGTACTTGCTCAATCAGGCGATGCCCGTGCGCAGACGACTCGACACCGATCTCGTGCGGGCGGGTGAGGTGGTGCGCCACATTTCGATGCCTGTGGCCATGCTCGACATGGATGGCACGATCCTTACGCGAAACCCCGCGGCAGAGCGGATGTTCGGCGCGGAGTCTGTCATCGAAAATTGGTTTGCGAACACGGAGGTGCTCGACCAAATCCTCAAACTCGCAAACTACGACGACGTGTACAGCGAGCAGGTTGACGGGGCAGGGCCGGCGACTGGCCACACGTTTGACCTCGGTGCCCGCGTCACCCGTGATCCTGTCGCCGGTGGGAAGATGGTACTGGTTCATCTCCACGATGAGACACCGCGCCTCAACGCCGAACGCGAAGCCTTCGAGTCAGGTCAACGCGCGGATGCCCTGAGCAAAGCGCTCGCCACCGTAAAACAGCAACGGTCGCAAATCCTGGTTTTGAACACCCAACTCAAGGAGGCGATCGCCCGGGTCGAAGCGGCTGACAGGGCGAAGACGGCTTTCCTCCTGATGATGAGCCATGAGTTGCGGACGCCGATGAATGCCATCTTGGGCTTTAGCGAGCTCGTTTTAGAGGCTGCCGAGGATGGCGACACCGAGGGGATCGTCGACGATGTTGCCAAGATCCAACACTCTTCCCGTCGACTTCTGCGAACACTGACGGGTGTGCTAGAGCTCGCCCGTCTCGCGTCCGGTCAACCGCCAACCCCGTCGATCGAGGTCCTGGACCTTTGTGATGTCATTGAGGATGCCAAGGATGCGATCAGCGATACGATCGAGGCGACTGGTGCCAAGATCGAGCTCGAGCAAGTTGAAGGCGTCAAGGTTTGTGCCGACCAGGTGATGCTCAACTTCTGCGTCGTCTCGGTGCTCGACAACGCCGCTCGCTTCACCCGCAATTCCCAGGTGCAGGTGAAGTTCACAGACAACAAACTGACGATCATAGACCACGGTCCCGGAATTCACGAGGGTGATTTTCCGGCGATTTTCGAGCCCTTTCGCCAGGTCGATCAATCGACGACCCGGGCGCATGAGGGAAGTGGTGTCAGTCTTGCTGTCACCCGGCAGTTCTGCGAGCTGATGGGGGGCGCTCTCGAGCTTCACAGTGAACCTGATGTCGGGTCGCGGTTCTCGATTCGGTTTCAGAGTGCAGCGGTTTAACCGGGCAATCGTCGTCCGTTTATGAGGTGAATTGCTCGGCTGCTGTCACATGGTGCGGATACCGAGGGCCCAGGGCACGGGAGCGAGGTATTTATGTTCAACAAATTACCTATGGTTTCACCCGGTTTTTGCGGCGAGGATGGTGGCGTGAAACGTATACTCAAGAGAGCCACCGGTAGATGCCTGACCGCAGCCCTTTTGTCCTCACTTACGATCGCTGGTTGTGTCGATGATGACGGGTCCGACCAAGTTGACTTTCGCCCCGAGGATATGCCCTGCCCACCCTGCAACGTCGAAGCAAACAATCTGCACCTCGGCCTCAACACCCAACTCGACCCCGCGGATATCGTCGATATCCATATCGAGATCAGCAATGAACGGGCTTCGCTCAGCGAACTTATCAACATTGGCGCCCTCGCGGTCCCGCACGATCCGGAAACTGTCACTGTGGTCGACGACGAGTTGTGTACAATAGGTCCGTCTGGGGTGACGCCGACGAACGCAACAATCATGTTCGAGTTGCTCGACGACATTGGCGGTATCTATGTGGTATCCGATGAGATTCCGATTGCATCGACTTGTCCGTGAGGCGAGCCATGACCTTTGTGTACACGAGGTGGTGTACATAAAGTTGGTGACTCGAATCCAGATTTTAACGGTTTATCTACACTACCCATTCGGTTGCTGTAGATGGATCATGTAGCGACGACCTATTTGATTCTGTGTGGCTTACAACGGCCGCCCGGCCCCGTAGCCCGATGCTCAGCAGGTCGTGGCTGTGTCCGCTCGGGCGCGTTCAGGCGGCGAGGGCAAACTTGTCGGCAGTCACAACCTCCGGCACATTGCGCCCGGAGGTTGTGATGAAGGCGATTGTGTGCAGCGGCTACGGTCCCCCGGAGGTACTCGAATTCCGGGACGTCCCCGATCCTCGCCCCGGTCAGCACGATGTTCGAGTCCGTGTGCGCGCCACCAGCGTGCACCGGGGGACCGCAGCCGCTCCGATTCGCCCCACGCAAGGACCGTCGTGAGTGGTTTTCCGGGCAACTTTTCCAGACTATATCGTTGATGCTACATGTTTCCCGCCCAGCGTGCGTCAGGGTTGGGGGATGCCACAAACATCGGCACGCTTGACGACTGCGGTTTAGGTCCCACGCGCGCCGAAGCTCGGCGGGGCCACGCCCTCCCACGGCAAATTCATGGTCGCTACGCTAGTGAGGCGGTGTTTGGCGAGCATGCCCGGGACGCGTGCCACGTTCACGTGCACGCCGTACTTCTTCGCGTTGAGCATCGCTCGAATCGGCCCCTTCTCGGTCCGCTCGACGAGCTGCTGGAAGTGCTCGCCCGCGTTCAGCTCGATGTACTCGCTGGGCGTGTCGGTGGCGTTCCAGAAGCAGTGCTCGACGCCCGCCGGCTTGCGGACGAAGCTGCCGGCGGGTGCGGTGAAACGCAGTCCTCCCTCGCCGCCGACCTCAAACTCCAGCTCGCCGGAGATGATATAGACGGCTTGGTCTTCGGATTCGTGGGTGTGTGGCGCGAGGAGCTGGTGGGGAACGAGTGTCACCTTCATCGCGGAGAAGACGCCGCCGGTGTGCTCGGTGCCGACGGCGATAAAAACGTGATTACCGATTTTCTTACCCTGGCCAGGGAGAACGAGGAGATCTTCAACGGTGTGGTTCATAGCGTGCCTTCTTCCGTCTGTTTGGAGCTGGTTGCGTACAATCGACCAGCTTCCCCATGCTAAATCTTCCCCCTTCGACTGGCCGCGCGATGGACGACAAAGACCGAGCTGTTGACGCCAACCTGCATGCTCCGTCCATGCTGGCCAATTTGATGACCGCCGCGGCCGCCTACGCGGTGCAGCGGGGTGTGTCGTTGGAGCGCATCGCCGAGGCAGCCGGGCTCGCACCCAAGACTCTGATCGCCGCCCCCGAGCGGGTGCCCGAGGACGCCGTGTCGCGCATCCTCAACCTGCTTCAGCGGCGCTTCCCCGACGAGGCGGTGGCCCTCGAGATGGCGGCTGCGGCTCCCTTGCACTTCCTCGGTCCGCTCGCGCCGCTGGCCCGCCTCGCGCCCAATCTGCGCGCGGGCGTCGAAATGTTCGTGCACTTCCGTAGCCTTCTGTCCACGCGCGCCGTCTTGGAGCTCGTCGAGGCATCGCCCGGACCGATGCTGCGCTTCGAACACCCGAACGACGTGGAGTTTGGTGGGCTGAGCGCTGAGATGGGGATCGCTATGGGTGCGCGGGTGATTGCTGAAGGCTTCAGCCTCCCCAACGCCCTGCGCGAAGTATGGTTCGAGCACCTGCCGACGGCGCCGATCG
>CAZUPD010000205.1:0-12043 GCA_964621785.1 uncultured Nannocystaceae bacterium | reverse complement strand
TGTTATTGGTCTGTGGTCCGCGATTTGGCTTTTCCCCGGTCTACCTCACGACGGCTGTGATCGACCTGAGTGCCAATCGGATGAAACATGCTCGAACAACCAGCTTTACGCCTGCGGTCGACGACTCCATCCGGCCCGTCATCAGCCGAGATTTCGTGTTTCCCAACATTGAACCCTTCAAACTCTCGACCGAAGTCCGGTCCGCCTACAATCCCCTCGAAGAGAAGTTCGAAGAGTTTACCCGGGCCATGGCCCTCGGCCTGTTCGACTACCTGCGCAAGAGTCGAATGCGTGGGTTTGTCGTCTCCCTCAGCGGGGGGGCCGATTCGGCGGCGGTGGCCTGCCTCGTCTACCTCGCGATTCGCCTGTCCGCTGTCGAACTCGGACTCCCACAGGTCTGCAAACAACTCGGCTACCCCGAACAACTCGAGCAACCGCAACTGATGGAACGCCTGCTCGCGTGTGTCTATCAGCCGACCCGCAACAGTTCCGACACCACGCGCAACGCTGCCGAGGGCCTCGCCAAGGCACTCCACGCCGCCTTTTTTACCTTCAATGTCGACGATGTGGTGCAGGACTACATCGGGATGGTCGGTGGTGCACTGAAGCGAGAACTGACCTGGGAGACAGATGACATCGCACTGCAAAATATCCAGGCCCGTGCCCGTGCCCCGGGCGTGTGGATGCTGGCCAACATCCGCAACGCCCTGTTGCTGGCGACCAGCAACCGGTCGGAGGCATCGGTTGGCTATGCAACCATGGATGGCGACACCTGCGGCGGCTTGAGCCCGATCGCCGGGATCGACAAGGCGTTCTTGCTCGCCTGGCTGCGCTGGCTCGAACGCGAAGGCCCGGTAGGCGTCGGTCCCATACCTGCCCTCCGGGCCATCAACGTCCAACAACCGACCGCCGAGCTGCGCCCGCCCGAGGCCGAGCAGACCGACGAAGGGGACCTGATGCCCTACCCGATTTTAGACCGAATCGAACGCGCGGCGATCCGCGACAAACTCCCGCCCCGCGACTGCTACCGCTGCCTAGTCGGCGAATACCCGGAACATCCGCCGGCCACGCTGCTGCACTACATCGAGCGTTTTTTCGGCCTGTGGAGCCGCAACCAATGGAAACGCGAGCGCTATGCCCCGTCGTTTCACCTCGACGACGAAAATGTCGACCCCAAAACCTGGTGCCGATTCCCGATCCTCAACGGGGGCTACCGCGAGGAGCTGGCGGAGTTGCGGGCCGAAATCTTGGGCGAGGCGAACTAGCGAGATACTTCCTCCACGAGCTTGCAAGTACAACCACTTCGCAACCCACGACGAACCCGAACCTACGCCTCCTCCGCTCGGATCGCCGCCACCGTCCGCTCGATCCCTTCTGCGAGCGAGACCTTCGGCCTGTACTCGAGGTCACGTTGAGCCTTACTGATATTGAAGTAGTGGTGGGTACACAGGTAGCGGATGGCGAACCGGGACATCCCATCTTCGGCGTGCAGAGTCCCCCCCTTGAGCGTGTCCCAGGCTTCTGCGAGCGCAGCCACACCGTAGGCGAGCGCATAGGGAACCCGACCGCGGATCGGTGGCAGCTCGAGCTTGTGGAGGACCTGTTTGATAAACGCAAAAAAACCCATCGGCTCGCCGTTGGTGACAAAGTAGGCCTGACCGGCGACCGGACTCTCGGGCGTGAGACGGTCGGCAGCTGCGAGCAGGGCATCGACCAGGTTATCGATATACGTAAAATCGGACAGATGCGTGCCGGGACCGACTTCAAACTTGAGTTTTCCGGCGCGGGCACGCTGTAAAATCGCCGGTAACAGACGCACATCACCTGGCCCAAAAATCACATGTGGGCGAATCGCTACGGTCGCGAGCTCAGGCGAATTCCCTGCTAATACAAGTTTCTCAGCTGCGATCTTGCTATCGGCATAGGGCGCCTGCGAGATCCGGCTGTAGGGTAGCGCCTCGTCGCCGCCCTCGATGTCACGCCCTTCGTAGACCACGCTGGCCGAGCTGACGTACACCAACTTGCGGACACCGTGTTTGCGACACGCGGCCAGTACATGCTCGGTCCCGCCGAGGTTGACATCCCAGACATCGCGCTCGCGATTGTGTTTGGTGTGCACGAGCGATGCGTTGTGAAACACGACATCGTGGCCCGCGATCGCGTCCTCGACAGCTGTCCTGTGACGCAGATCAACCTGGCGAAACCCAATGTCGGGGCGCCACGCCGAAACCTCGCGTAGGTCGAGTGCGGTCACGTGGTCGCCCTGGTTGGCGAGAGCATCGACGAGGTGGCGTCCAACGAAACCTGCCCCACCGGTCACAAGTGTTCGTCGCCCTGCTTGCTCGTTGCGTTGTGTCATCGAAATCCCTGTGGAGTGAAGGGCGTGGGCATGGTACGTCGCCGGACACCCGAACGCACCCATACCTCCCTACGCAAGGCTGTTCAACTTATGACGACGCTTCTGATCCTTGTCTCTGCAGTCCTCGCCATCAACGGCGCGTTGATGGCCTACCTCTCATGGGCGTTTCAAAGCCCGCGGTTTGCGGCCCACCGGATGCGGCAACAGACGATCCGCCTCAAGGTCAGCGAACGCGTCCAAAACCTCAACTTCAACTTCAACAGCCTGCTGTCGGTGGGGATGGTCTACGCGGCCATCTACTTCGGTTTTGATGTGTGGTTCTCCGAGGCGGAGGTGTCGTGGTGGACCTTCGCCTTCCAATTTTTCGCGGTACTGGGCCTGTATGACCTCGCGTATTACTGGGTGCATCGGTGGACCCACCAGCGGCGCGGAGCCATGAAAGTACACGGGGTCCACCACCAAGCGCTGTATCCGTCGGCCCGCGAAAGTCTGTGGATCCATCCGCTCGAGACGATCGTCGGGATCACGCTCCTGCTCTCGAGCACCTGGCTCATCGGCCCACTCAACATCTATGCATTTGCATGTACTTTCTTGGTCTACACCACGACCAATGTCCTGATCCACTCGGGTATCAACTTTCCCACCTACCCGCTCAAGTTGTACAACAACGTTGCGCAGCAACACTATGGGCACCACATGTTGAACATGAAGCGCAACTACGCCCCGCTGACACCGATCTGGGATCGTCTGTTTGGGACGTCGCTCTAACCGTCGTTCAAGCCCGTAGAAACCGGGATCGGCCTCGTGTAGCTACACGGTTTCGCTGGCCTCAAATTCCGCTTCGGCGTCCTCGAGCTCGCCCTGAGTAACTTCCCACGCACCGGTGAGCTCCTCCAACTCGCCCGCAGTTTTTTGATACGAAGTCAGCAGCTCGGTCCGCAGGCTCTCATCGTCGTAGGTTTTTGGATCGGTCAACGCGGTGTTGCGCGTGGCCTGCAACGCTTCGAGCTCGGCTATTTGGGCTTCGATCTTGGCGACTTTTTTCTGCAACGGACCGAGCACCTTGGCCTTGGCAGCTCGCCGCTGGGCGTTTTGCCGGCGACGCTCCTTGCCCGACCGGCGCTTGGCCGCGGGCTTGGTTAGTGGAGCAGCGGACTCGGACGGCTTGGCCGTTCGCCCACCTGGAGATCCAGGGGCGACCCGGCTGTGTTCCGGCTCCAGTTCCGGTTCCGGTTCGGCATCGCGGGCGCGCTGCGAGCTGTCCAAGTATTCGTCGAGGGTCCCGGGATAAACCGCGACGCGACCGTCGCGGACATCCCAGATCGTGGTCGCCAACCGGCGGACAAAACTCCGGTTGTGGCTGACAAACAGCAGGGTGCCGTCGAACGTCACCAGAGACTCGGCCAAACTCTCGCTCGACTCCAAGTCGAGGTGGTTGGTCGGCTCATCCATCATCAAGAGATTGCCGGGCGCGATCAACAACCTGGCCAATGCGACACGTGCACGCTCGCCACCCGAAAGCACGCCAATCGGCTTATCGACGTCGTCGCCTGAAAACAGGAACGCACCGAGGATCGAACGCACACGCGTGGCGCCGGCCGACGGATCCTGAGCCGCGACCTCTTGGTAGACGGTGCGATCGCGTTGCAGCGTCTCGCTGTGGTGCTGGGCGTAGTAGCCGACTTTGACCCGATGCCCGGGGGTGTACCCACCGGCTGTCGCCTCGATCTCACCGGCGAGGATCCGTAACAGGGTGGTTTTGCCTGCTCCGTTGACGCCGATGATCCCGATTTTTTCGCCGCGCATGACCCGGAGATCGACGCCCGAAAATACGGAGTGCGAACCGTACGACTTGGCGAGGTTGTCGATCTCGAGCACCTGGTTGCCGGTCCGGGCACATGCGGGGAAGTGAAACCGCATCACCTTGCGGCGCGTGAACACCTCGACTTCGCCCATGCGCTCGAGTGCCTTGACGCGGCTTTGCACAGCTTTGGCCTTGGACGCCTTGGCCCGAAACCGATCGATAAACTGCTCCGCTTTTTCGCGTTCGCGCTGGTGGTTGCGGGCCTGGTTTTCGAGCACCACCTCTTCCTCGGCCCGCTGCTTGCGGTAGCCCTCGTAGTCGCCGACGAACTGGCGCACGCCTTCCGGTTCAAAACTGACGACGCGACCGATCTGCTCGTTGAGGAATTCGCGATCGTGACACACGAGGACAAACGCCCGCGCGTAGCGCTTGAGAAAGGCTCCAAACCACGCCACCGAGGGAAGATCGAGGTGGTTGGTCGGTTCGTCGAGCAGCAGTAGGTCTGGGCGTTGGAACAGCAACGCTGCCAACACCCCACGCATCTGCCAACCACCGGAAAAACTGCTCAGCGGACGCCGATAGTCACCTGGCCCAAAGCCCAGGCCCGACAAAATGCGGAGGGCTTGGTGCTCGCTGAAATGGGTCTCAAAGTGTGTGATTCGGTCATGGAGATCGGCCAACTTACCGGCGATATCCATCAGCTCTTCACCGGCCTCCGGGTCACCGCTCGCTTCGTAGCGCGCCTCGGCCTCGGGTAGTGCGGCTTCGGTTTCGGCGAGTGACAGGTCGAGTTCGCTACGGCCGGGCACACTCGTGCGCACATACTCCCCGAGTGGGCGCTGGTCTTCGACTAGCAAATCCTGGGATAGGTAGCCGACGCGCAACCCGCGACGGTTCCGGACTGTGCCGCTATCGGGACTTTGCCGCCCGGCAAGCATCCGCAACAAGGAGGTTTTTCCCGAGCCGTTGGGCCCGACCAGCCCGATCCGATCCTGGTCTGCGATCCGCAGATTGAGGTCGGACATCAGCACCTTTTCGCCGAACCCGAGCGACAGTTGCTCACACACAATAAGGCTCACAGGGGCGGGTTATCCCCCACACTCCGCCGGATGTCCACAGCCGTAAAACTCACACATTTGACTGGAAATCAACCTGTTTTTACGGGCAGAATAAGAAGCGGGAGCCCCCCCGCCCGCTCGGGACCTCCCGGCCATACCAGCCGATGACTGGATCGTTACGATGAAAAAAGAAGCTCCTAGAGGTGGTCTACAGCGTTCACTTTGCCTGACGAGTGTACTGCTCGCACCCGCGGTTGGATGCGGTGACGGCACGAGCGGTCCTGGTACGATTGCAGATGCAAAGGATCTCGAAGGAGCGTACTCGGTGCAGATGCATACGGTCGGGAGTGGGTGCGACGGAACCGAAGACCGCTCCGATGTTGAGGAGTTTCGCCTCATCGGGTCGGAGCTGTTGGGTATGCAACAACTGGCCTTCGAAGAGTGCCCGACCGCCGGAGATTGTCACAGCAACTTCTTCGAGGATTTCGCGGTCATCAGGCAGCAATGGGCGATGGAAATCGCACATGGCAACCACGACGGGACGACCTGCAAACTCGAATACACGTGGGGCACGCTCGACGCAGATGTCGAGGCGGGCGAAGTCACAATCGAAATTCGCCGCTACGCCGAGTCCGACTCGTCGCTGGCAGAAGCCGATTGCTCCGACACCGTGGCTGAAAAACGCGGCGAGGGGATGGCCTGCAGCGGGTACGAAATGTTTGTCGGAAAGATGTCCGGGAGCTAGCCATCAAGGTCCCTTCAGTCGCGGTATCGTGGGCCCATGCCCGGACTCGACCCCGAGATTCTCGAACGCCTGCGCCGTGGGATTCCCCTGCGGATGGATCGGATGGGTGGGTTTTGGTTGGGCGACGAGCCGGTAACCCACCCGCGGGTGCTCGCGGCCTTTCGCCGGGGGCTCGACCGTAGCGAAGCCGGTGAACATACGCTCCACGTCGGCAATCAATGGTGTTACATCGAAATCGATGACTGCCCGCTGCGGGCCACAGCGGTCACGCGCGACGACCATGGGCAACCGCAGGTTCGACTCGACGACGGGCGCACGCTACCGCTGCCGGTTGCCGATTTGGTTGAGCACCCGGAAGATGGATTATGGATGACAGCCCCGTCGAGCGGCTCCGGGCGGGGGCTGCGGGTCCGGTTCACCAACCGCGCCCAAATGGACCTCGCCCCGTGGCTCGTATTTGATGATCATACACAGGAAATGCAGCTCGTGCTCGAAGGAGGCACCTATGCAATCCCGCGCCACGAAAATGTGGTTGCATCACATTAGGATTCACAACGAACAGCTCGCTCGGTCGACACTGGATGCCGGGAACCGACGGGAACTCGTCGGGCGTCCCTAGGTTGTGATATGCATCATAGTTGATTATACAAAATATTATCAAAGACGTCCTCTGTGCCTCGGCACATGGTAGGATGCTGTATGGTCGAAAAGTTATCCTCCGAAGTACGGGCTGAAACGCTGGCTTCCCTTCCCGCGTGGCGCACGGTCGACGGGCGTGACGCGATCACCCGCACCATTGTCGCGTCCGACTTTGCCGAAGCATTTGCCCTGATGGCTCGGATTGCCGTCCACGCCGAAAAGATGGATCATCACCCCGAGTGGTTTAACGTCTACAACAGGGTCGAAATCACGTTGTCGACCCACGATGCCGGGGGCCTCAGCGAGCTCGATATCCGCTTGGCCAAGCTGATCGATTCGTTTGTGAAATGACCTATCGGGCACATCTCCCTCGAATCTGACCACATCTCGAACGTGGGGCCGAGACTGGTGTGTAGTCATTGAACGAACACATGGTGCAGGCGTACATGGGTTGCAGCGAGGGGGCACCGTCCCGACGTGAAAGATGCTGCGACCGCAACCACCGAGCCCTTGTGCGACGCACCGACACGGGCGACACTCCAGCGCCATGGCACGTCTCGCCCTGCTCACGCTCTTTGTCTCGGCCTGCACCGTCAGCGCCGGAACGGTCCCGACCCAAGAACCGGCCACGCCCGCGGCCGAGCCACAAACGCCACCCGCAGAGCCTCCACCTGGCGACAGCGGAACCTTTGCCAAGCCTCCGGGCGCCGACTCGCCGGCACCGAGCAACCCCGAGCCGAGCACCGACCCCGAACTCGACCGCAAGGTGAAAGAAAAGTTCGGTCAACAATGCCGGTTTGAACGCGCCTGTGGAGACATGATCGGCGTCGACTGTAATTCCGCTGCCGACGGCCCGTACTACTACGCAAACAAGGAATCACTCGAGACCATCTCGACCTGCGGCGGCGCATGTATGGCCGGTGGATGCCGCGACGCATGCCCGCCCGCGGGCTGGACCTGCCCGTCGTACTGACCCAGGAGATCTGAGGACCGCACCCGCGACAAAGCCCGGTGCGTGTACAATCCCCTCGAGTGAGGACAGCGTTGTGAACCCGTCGCGCATCCGCCTCGTGTCGATCCTCGCACTCGGTGTATGTGCAGTTTCCTGCGGCTCGTTGTTTTATCGCATGGCCGAGCAGGCCATGCCCTCGCTCCCGGACGGGTTTGGCTTGGTGATGGCCGCCGGGCGCATGGGAGTCGCCGGACTTGTTCTTGCACCCCTCGGCCTGGTCAAAGCCCGCCGCCAGCAGGTGCCGTTCAAACAAATCGCCTGGTCCGTGTGTTCGGGGGTGCTGCTAGCGATCCACTTCGCCGCCTGGGTCAGCTCGCTGCAGTACACGTCGATCGCCTCGTCGACCACTCTGGTGGCGACCAACCCGATCTGGGTGGCACTGCTGGCGTTTTTGCTGTGGGGGCAACGCCCGGGCCGACGCCTGATCCTCGGCGGATTGGTGGCGATCGCGGGCACGGTCGTGATCGCGTTTGGGGATTCCAGCGACAGCGCCAGTGAAATGGCCCTGTACGGCGACGGCCTGGCGCTACTCGGCGCCCTCGGGTCGTCGGGCTACTACCTCCTCGGGCGAGAGATCCAACGCCGCGGGATGTCCCTCGAAGCATATGTCGGGGTGACCTACGCGGTCGCGGGCCTGCTGCTCCTCCCCCTGCCCGGCCTCACGGGACAAAACCTCCTCACGCTACCCGCGACAGTCTACTGGCTGATGGTGGCACTCGCCCTCGTGCCCCAACTCCTGGGACATACAAGTTTTAACTGGGCAGTGCGGCACATGGACCCGACCCTGGTTGCGGTCATCCTCTTGCTCGAACCGATCGGCGCTGCGATCGGCGCTGCGGTGCTATTTGGCGAATTTCCGTCGGTCTGGACCATTGTCGGAATCACGATCCTCCTGTTTGGAGTGTTGATCGCAACCTTGGCTTCGGGCTCCGAGGGGTAATCACTCCGTCCACTTGCTTCTGTTGTAACTACAATCACATCCGTCGCTCAGACGTCTTGGACGTCCGGATGTGTGCACTTGCAATCGTGCCGAGGTGTCGAAGCCGTCCGCTCGCCTCACATCCGCTCGGCGAGTGTACTCACAAGCACCGCCCGCACCCCGTCCTCGCCGAGCCCTCGCAGGGCGTTCATCAGTCGCTCCGACTGGTGTTGCAGGCCGATCGCCGCGAATCCGATGGGGGTGACCGGACACGTCAATTCGCCGCGATGCAGCTGCCGAAGCACGGTTTTCAGTTCCTCTGTCGCCACTTGGCGCAGACCGACATCAGGTCCAGGACGCACCTCGCAACCCTGGCGCACACAGGCAACGGCGTCAAGTCGATGTATGGTCACCGGGAGTTCTTGCCCTTCCCGCCTTTTAGGGGCAAGTTGACCGACGTGCGTGATACCGCTTCGAATCCCGAGGACTTTTGGCGAGTCGATGTACCCGCAGAGATCTGGCGCAACTCCGAGAGCCCGCGGTCGGGTCGCGTCATTCGCATCTACGTCGCCGTGTTGTTCACGGTCACAGCGTTGGTGATGCTGAGCCCGGGTCCATTGTACTGGGCGCTGATCGCCGGCGGGCTTGCGATCTTTGCCCTCACTCCGAGTTTCGTCTACACGCGCCTCGACGGACTCGCCCAGAGTCTGCAACAACTCGATGCCCAAGCCGCCAACGACATGTTGCGCGAGCTTCCGCGCCGCCGTCTGATCCGCTACTTCGCCCCGTTTGCTTGGTTGCCGTTACAACAAGCGCAGTTGCATTTGCGGCGTGGCGACGGGCGGGCGGCCAGCCTCGCCCTGGCCGAGACGGTTCGCCTGACGCGGGCCGACGCCCCACCGCAGTTGCTGTCGGCCGAAGCGATGGCGGCAATGATGGGTGGCGACCGCAAGCGGGCACTGCAACTGTTGCGAAAACTCGAACACGCCGATCAACTGCGCCCGCGCGACCACCTGCACTTTGGCCTGATGCTGCTGCTCGACCGCGGCAAACCGACGTCGGCTCTCGAGCATCTGCAAGCAGCTCGCGAAGCCCTCGGGGGATATCCCCGCGTACTCGCCGGACTCGCCCTCGCCTACCAGCGCAGCGGCGATCCTGCCGAGGCCGCCAAACTGCTCGAGAGCCTCGACCACGATACCGTGGCCGACGATGCCCTCGCCCTCGACCTCGTCAAGCGGGCCGAAAAAGGGCTGCGATCATTTCTCCGCGCACGTGGCAAACGCTCCAAACGTTCCCACCGTGCGGTCGAGCCCGCGGAGTCCTCGAACGAATCACGGCCCGACGCGGCAAAAACTCCCGATGGTTCACAGCCCGACGAGCAAGAAAGTGTTGATACACCGAGTTTGCGCACGACCTCCAACGCCGCAAATCAGGCAAGCAAGAGCCGACCGAAGAAGTCGCGCGAAAAGAAAAAACCGAAGGGGAAACGGGCCCGCCAACAGGCTCGACGCGATGCCCGACGCAAGGCCAAGGCCGAGGCAAAGGCCAAACGCCGTCAACAGACCCAACGCGAGCACGCCGAAGTCTCCAAAATCCGTGAACAGGCACAACAACCCGAGCGCGCCGAAGTCTCCAAAATCCGTGAACAGGCACAACAAACCGAGCGCGCCGAAACATCCAAACGCCCTGAACAGGCACAACAGGCCCAACAAACCGAGCGCGCCGAAGCATCCAAACTCCGTCAACAGGCACAACAGGCACAACAAACCGAGCGCGCCGAAACATCTAAACGCCCTGAACAGGCACAACAGGCACAACAACCCGAGCGCGCCGAAACATCCAAACGCCCTGAACAGGCACAACAGGGTCAATCTGCTGGGCCAGCGAAGACCTCGACGATGCGCGGCCCTGCAGTCCCGCGGTCCGGGCGGCGAACCTCGGCCGACATATCCTCGACTCCGACCACGCCGCCTCCGCGCTCGCTACTGTTCGGGAAAACACCAGAGCAGGCGAAAAAGACACGCCTCCCGACCCGACTACCTCAAAAAGAAGCCGTCCGCATACCGAGCCGTAAACCTGCGCCTGTGGTCCGTTCGCCTTTTGTCGCCCCGCCCAAGGTTTCGACAACGGCGAGGACAACGGTCGCCCGCCCCGTCGCACCCGCACCGGGTTTGTTCACTCCCAAACAAGCCCGACCGACGCCTGTCGTGCCCCCACCGAGGATCCCAACCACCGCACCGGTTGTCCCAAGCTCCAAGGCAGCCCCGATCGTTGCACCACCAACGATCGCCACGATACCCAAGGTACCCGTTGCAACGTCCCCCCCTCCATCGGCGAACCTCGGTGCAGTGTTTTCAGACGATGACTGGGACGATGTTTTGAGTGCGGTCGATGAACTCGATCTCGGTGCGTAGCTATCCCGCGACATTCGAAGCGCCATGGCCCTGACCTCGCTCTGCGCGGCTGTTGCCGCGATGTCGCGCTACGTTCGGCGCTTCACGGCTCTGTGCCCGCTCAGGTACTATTCGATGTATTTGCACTTTTTGCCACGAGCTCGGTCCGTGCTACGCAACACCGAGCTGCTGCAATACCGGGCGAATCGCTCCCGCGAGTGCACGGTGGCAGTCGGGATGGCCCGCTGCGGCCTGCAAAACTGCAATGCACTCCCCGGCGTGTGACTGCCCACGCGCGAGCTCTCCGAGTGCCTTCGCAGCCTCGATCTGCTCGTCGAGCAACTCAAAAAGATCCGTAACCTCCGCGACGGCGAAGTGGCTTTTTTGCTGACTGCTCAGTGATTCCCACTCGGGCGACGGGGTCGAGAGCCGTTTGGCTTGCGTGGCAAACCGCGTGTGAATGACGCGGGCGAGTACGGGAATGAATCGCGGATCCCCGGTCCCTCCAGCGACCTTGAGCGCAGCGAGTTCAATGAATTGCGGATCTGCGTGTCGCAACCCGTCAAACGCGGGCTGAAGCTCTTTCATCGCCTGGTAAGCACCTGGCCGCGACGCCGCAAAATCGGTCAGCGCGGCCACCAGCTTGGTCACTGCAGTCTCCCGCTCCACAGGCAAAGGATACCAGCGCCTCCGGTCTCGTTGCCTGGCGCGCTGCGATCCGAATGTGGCAACCTCGCCCAGATACGAGGTTCGAGCACGCACGGAGGTTGCAAACCGTACAACGTAATTGGCATCTTTGCGGGGCGAAATCCGAACGTGCCACGACCGCGCATCAATCTACAAAGTGAGTATACAACTTGAGCCCTGAACCGCCGATCCCCAGCTACGGCCCTGGACAGCAACTGGTCTACCACCTCGAGATGACCTGTCCGGAGCAGCATGTACCCCGGCGCGATCCCGTCGCCGGCCTGACCTCCAATGCATCTCAACTCCCCTGCCCGGCGCTCAATCGGTTTTTCTACCGCGAAGTCGGCCGGCACTATCACTGGGTCGACCGCGTGTCCTGGAGTGACGCCAAATGGCTGACCTACCTCGACCGACCCGAGCAGGAGAC
>CAZUPD010000204.1:0-12237 GCA_964621785.1 uncultured Nannocystaceae bacterium | reverse complement strand
GACTGTCGATAGACAATCCTCTGTACATTCCGGCCGACCGACTGTTGCTATTCGACTCACCCCGCTCGCAGGTGCTTGCGAGGCTTATTTGGTGAATACCGATCGTCGTCGATCCCGTTCGCTAGATTTTGGATTTTTGGCTGCTCGTGGGCTCGGGTTCGTAATTAGCCTCGATTGGTAGGAGTGTTGTCGCTCAGTTCACAAGCGTTTGATTTGCTTCTCGTCGAAACCGGACGGCTTCCACGAAGTGTCGGAAGGCTGGTGACGCGTTTCGGCGATTGGCATAGTAGAGAAAGTAGCCCGAGAGCGGCGGTAGGAACCTGGCGAGGATACTGTGGAGTCGACCGGCCTCGAGATACGACGTGACTTGGTCCTTTGGCAGGTAGGCCAAGCCGACCCCCTCGAGCGCGGCGTCGAGAATCAGGTCGATTCGGTTGAGGACAAGCGGGCCTTTGACGTGGATCCGCGTTTCCTCTCCCTTGTGGACAAAACGCCAAAGGTTCAGCGTCCCCGATGTCGGAAGGCGCAGGTTGATGCACAGATGGTCGACGAGGTCGCTCGGCCGGGCTGGTTTGGCGTGGCGCTCGAAGTAGCCCGGCGAACCCACGATCGCCATCGGGATGGCTGGTGAGATGCGCACAGCGACCATGTCTTTGGCGATCTGTTCGCCCAAGCGCACTCCCGCGTCGAAGCGGTCGCCGATGATATCGGCGAGGCCGTAGTCGACGACCATCTCGACTTCTAGGTCGGGATGGTTTCGGAGCAGGGGGGCGATTGCGGGGCCGAGGAATGCCTTGGCAGCATGTTCTACCGTCGTAATCCGAATGACACCCGCGACGCGATCACGGAATTGACTGAGGCCCTCTACCTCACTCTCCACCTCATCGAGCATTGGTCCGACCCGGGCCAACAGGTGGGCGCCTGCCTGGGTCGGAGCAACGCTTCGAGTGGTGCGGTCGAGCAACCGCAACCCCAGGCGCTCCTCCAACCGCTGCACGACATTACTTACCCCGGACTGGGACATGCCGAGGCGGCTGGCCGCGCGCGTGAAGCTTCCCTCTCGGGCCACGGTCACGAAGACGGTTAAGTCAGCTATATTTTCTCGGTCCATTCAGCACTCAAATGATAGAAGATATCGAAAATATCCCATGGTTCGATGAATCAGCCAAGGCTACGGTAGCGGTGGCGAGGCAAACGGGCCTCGACAGGAGAACATCATGGGAAAAATCAGCTTCCAGAATACGAACAACCGCACGATCACCATGTCGGCCGTCATCAACTTCCCCGACGGCTTCGACGAGACGAGGCAGTACCCGGCGGTGGTCGTCTCGCATCCCGGGGGCGGCGTGAAGGAGCAAACTGCCGGGACCTATGCGAAACGGCTCGCGGCAAAGGGATTCATCACCATCGCCTATGACGCCTCCTATCAGGGCGAAAGTGGTGGCGAACCGCGGCAGCTCGAAAATCCGCACATCCGAACAGAGGATATCAGTGCTGTCATCGACTACCTGACAACCCTCGGCTACGTGGACCGCAATCGGATCGGCGCGATGGGGATTTGCGCGGGCGGAGGCTACACGGCCAACGCCGCGATCAATGATCACCGGATCAAGGCCGTGGCAACGGTAAGTGCTGTAAACATCGGGTCGATGTTCCGCAACGGGTGGGACAACAATGTTGCCGACAAGCACGCTCTCCCGATAATCCGAGCCGGATCAGACGCTCGAACTGCCGACGCGGCGAGTTCGGAGATTGCGACGATTCCCCTCGCTCCGCTGCGCGAAGAAGATGCTCCCAACGAGGAACTTCGGCAAGCCTGGGAGTACTATCATACGCCGCGAGCACAGTGCGCCACGGCGCCAGGCTACGCGACTGCCCGGAGTCTGTCGCAGATCATTACCTACGACGCGTACTTCAAGGCGGAAGCATTTCTCACCCAGCCGCTGCAGATCGTCACAGGGAGCGCTGCTGGCAGCAAGTGGATGAGTGACGACTTGTTTGAGCGTGCTGCCAGTGAGGACAAGCGCTTTCACGTGATTGAGGGGGCGAACCATATGGATCTCTACGACGGTGAATCCTACATCGACGAGGCTGTGTCCGTGCTTGCGCCCTTTTTCGCCCGTTACCTCGTGGAGATGGCCGCTGCTACTTGACTCGTCACATCGAATCTTGCCTGTACAAGCAATTGTGGCGACGACTTCGCCCGGACAATCGAAATCCGCGAACCATCCGCAAGCTCGACCGCGACCACGGGCGCGTTCGGGCGCGGCGACCCCGGCTGCTCGATTCGCACCCCCGCCTCCGTCAGCGCCTGTCGGATCTCACTGGGCGTAGGCACCACTGTCAGCAGATCTGCTGCGTACAGTCTCGCCAATTTCGTCGCGTCACGTTTGTCCGTCTTCACGCGATCCCCAGGCATCTTCGGCATCTTGTGGATCGGTTATCCGGTCTTGGCTCAGGGCGATGCTGATGTGTCGGCTGCGAGTTCGGCAACCGCCGAGCGGGCCAAACCGATACCCATTTCCTCGTGTAGGTAGTGTGGAGAGTCGACACCGGCCTCACGCAATCGCTGGAGTTGGTCGCGAAAACGAGCCATGGCGACGATGTGTCCACAAAATCCGGTTTTTCGTAGCAAGCGGGTGATGACAATAACTTCCGGTGTGTCCTGCAGGGCAATCACGACCAACTTGCACGAGGTCGTCGCCGTGAACCGAGCGTAGAAGTCAGGGTCGGTCGCGTCGCCACAGATAACCTGCCGACCCTGTGCCGCCTGCTGTTGGACGATGTCCGGGTCGCGGTCGAGCCCGACCACGCGTGCACCATAGGATTCACGCAGGGTGTCGTACGCAGCGGTGCCCACACGACCCATCGCGATCACCACGGACTCGACCGGAGCGTCCATGTGGATGTGTTCGTCGTCGGGCAGCCGCTTGGCGGACTCCCAGCGTTTGAGCTGTTGCATGTACTTCGCATACAAATCGTGGACCCGGCTGTTGAACGGCGCTGCGATGGCGAAACTCAGTGACATCGCAATCGCCATTGTCAGCAGCCACGAAGCATCGATCCACCCGGCCGTCACCCCGACCATCCCAACGATCAATCCGAACTCACTGTAGTTACTCAGCGGGAGAGCACTGAGTGCTGCCGTCCGTGCTCGTAGGCGAAATTTTGTCATCAACCAGAAAAAGAGGGTGGTCTTGGCCGGTAACAACACCACCAGCCCGACCGCGATCGACAGCTGTTCGAGCGTCGGTACACCCTGTAATCCGATTGTCAAAAAGAAGGCGACCAAAAAGAGGTCTTTGAGCGAGAGGAGCGCCTTGCTCAACTCACCGGCCTTTGGGTGTGAGCCCATCAGCAACCCTGCCACCAACGCACCGAGGTCGGGTTTCATTTGCAAGAATTCAAACAGGTGCACCGACCCCATCACCAACAAAAGCCCGTAGAGCACCAACAGCTCACCGTGCCCAACCCGCTCGATCAAAAGTCGCAGGGGAAACCGCAACAGTGGCAACAAAAGTAACAGTAGTGCCCATGGCGACGGGAGCTTGCCGGTTGACGCGGTCAAAAACACGATCGCAAACAGGTCCTGCACAATCAGGACACCAATCGCCTCGGCGCCGTGGCGAGAATCCATCTCGGCGTTCGACTCGAGGACTTTGACAGCAAACACCGTGCTCGAGAACGACAGGGCAAAGGCAATCAGCAACGCGGTCCACAACTCGAGCCCCGCAAACCTACCGAGCCCGAAGTACGCCAAGGCAAACACCCCCAGCCCGATCCCGATCGTCGTCGCCAGCATATGTGCGGAGGCCACTCCCCAAACCTCCTTGCGCGCGAGTCCGCGCAGGTCGAGCTTGAGCCCGATCGAGAACAGCAGGAGGTAGATCCCCAGGTCTGCTAGCTCCATCAATGTGGGCGTCACCTCGACTCCCATCCCCGCCAGTAAAAACCCTGCCGACAAAAACCCGACCAGTGGTGGAAGGCCCACGAGCCGCATCCCCAAACCGACCACAAACGCGATCAAGATCCAAACAGGTTCCACGAAAGTCTCACTCCGCTCATGCCGTGAACACCCGCATACCGTCGCTTGGAAACCGCGGGAGCGGTGATTCTACAGGAATCGAAGCGAACGTTGCGGAACATCGCATGCGAACCTCGGGCCGGCTCGTTTGGTCGTACAACGAATGATTGTAACTTTCCGCCCGAACTGAGGAGGAGCAGAAAACGCCGGGCTCCGAGAGGGCGACCTCGTCCCTATCGGTGTCTCGTGATCACCCGTCGTCGTGACGGGCACTTCCGTTATTCTCGTCGAGTCAGATGATCGAACTCGACCAATCCCGTCAACGTATCGAAGCGGTCGTCACACAAGTCCTCGAAGGCGACCCGGGCGACAAGACGATCTCGAGCCTCTGGCAGAAGCTTCTGACCATACCGGGGATGCGGGAATACAGCATCGCTACCTTTCGCAAACAAGAGTATGAACTCGAGGTCGGTACGTATCCCTGGCTCGAGGAGAATGCCGCCGTGCTCCAGCGCCTCACCGAGCTGGGGCTGACGTGCACGCCCGAGTTCGTCAGCCTGCTCCCCCTTGACGAGGGCAGGGCGCAGGGGCTTCTGATCACCCGTTGGGCGGCCTTCCCTGGTCAAGAGGTCTACGGTGTTGTCGAGCACACAAAGTTCCCGATCCCGTCGGCGGGCTGCGACCTCGTCCGCCAGGATTTGCGGACACTCGCGCGTCATGGACTGATCCTCGAGGGCCTCGAGGGGGAACCGATGTGGCAGCTCGCGCTTCCGTCCCAGACACTCTTGCTGCAAGTCGGCGATTGTCTCGAAGAAGGATTCGGCGACGACGATTTCGAGGAAATGTTCGAGCGTGCCGAAGAGATGTTCTACCGATTGACTTGAACTTCAATGTACCGACATGGGCTTTGGCCGCGGTCGCCACGGGTGTCGGATATCGAACAATCCGCCTGATCCGCGCGTGCCGCCTGGCGCCATAGGCCCGGGCCGACCGCTGCCCACAGGGCCACGAGCGGGAGCAGGCTCCACATCCCGCCGAGTCCGAGCCACAGTCCGAGGTTGGTTGGTCTCGCCGGTGTTGCTTCCCACAGTCGCGGCCAGGCAAAGTTGTACAGCGGGTCGCCGGCTTGGGCAGCCTCGGGTGATGCAGATGTCCCTACGAGCATGTTGAGTAGACTGATTGCGAACAATACGGCGAATGTTCGCGGGGCCACGGGAAGTACCACACACAGGCCGAGGGCTAAAAACGGTAACATAGGTACACAGTGCCGCGGCCCGAGTGCCGCCCCTCCGTCCCACATGTAATAGCCGCTGTTGAGTAGGAGGTAGTAGGCGATGATGGCGAAGCCTAGGCCCGCGAGGACTCGACCGATGTTTTTTGTGTGTACACCGGTTTGCTCGGGCTGGCGAAAAAATGTCATCGCCCGGTCTCGGGCGGCCCACCATAAACCCCACACTGCCAGCATTAGGACGGGTGTGAGGTAGAACAGTCCGCGAAATCGGCCGAACAACAGTTCGAGCATGACGCCGGCCTGTGGCGTATGTATTCCGTAGGCGATCCTCATCCCCTCGGCGAACTCCTCTAAATAGACATAGTCGTAACCGGTTGTCAGGGGGCCGCCAAATGCGAGTGTGTGGTAGCCGGCGAGGAGCAGTGCCCACGGCAGACCGCCGACGATCGTCCACAGAAAAAATCGCCGGCCGCGGAGGTAGCACGCATATCCACTGAGTAGGGCGACCACAATTGCGGCAGGATATTCGCATAACACGGCCCACCCGAGGCAGGTTCCGACGAGCAGCGGCGTCGTGCGATCGCACCGTTGCCCGGCCTGGAGATCGTGTGTCAACACGGTCAGTGCCAGTGCCAGCAACAGGAATACCGCGCAGGATTGATGCCCGTAGAGGGATGACGCATAGGCGAGCGCCGGTGTTGCAAGTGTATAGGCAACGGTTGTCGCCAGTGCGTTCCGACGTGACCCGGTTGCGCGACGACACAGCAAAAAAAGGGCGACCACGCCGGCAACTGCCAACAGCGAGGTCGACAACAAGCGACTGATGTACTGCGCGATCCGATAGGTTCGGTTGTATGTCAAACGATCGCCCGGGCGCATGTCCTCGACAGTCGGGGTCTGCCCGAGTTCGGCGAGGATCGGGTCGAGCGGACGGACGTCGATCGCCGGCGGTTCAGCACCGATGGCACGGATCACAAGTGTGGTCGCGGCGTGGGGGAGGGCGGCGAGCAGTGAACTACCGGGGGCTTTGTCGCTGTAGAAATGGCCATCTTTGTAGGCCTTGTCCCCGGTCGTGTGGTGATCCGGGTCGATGTCGAGGGTGCCGCGTTCGACGATCGCCCGCGTCAGGGCGAAGCGCGAGTTTTGATTCCACGCCGGGGGGCCGACAAAGTAGGCGAAGCTACAAAAGACCGCGAGACACAGTGGGCCGAGTATCCGGCGTTGGGCCCAAATCTCGCTGCCGAGTTGCCGAAGGGGATGTCGTCGGCTCACACCTGCACCCCGTCACCATCGCCGATCCGGGTGGACTCCGTTTTCGGCCTGCGAGAAAATTGCATCGGCATGAAAAAATAGATGCATGCTCAATTTTTTTCGGCCGCATCGGCGACCTCGGCAACCTGTTCGGCCAACAGGTTGCGCGAGCGTTCGGCGACGGCGGCCTCCGGGGCTTGGGCGAGTCGCTGCAGCATTTGAAAGGCGCTGATGTACCGGCGACCGGGGTCGCGGTCGAGGTTTTTGCGCACGATTTCACTGAGTTTGGTCGACAGTCCGGTGACGCGCCGCCCGGAGTGGGAGATGTCGAAGCGGACGATCGCATCCATGGTCTTGAGGTCACTTTCGGCTTGAAAGCAGCGCTGGCCTTTGAGCATTTCCCACAGCATCACTGCCAAGCTAAACAGGTCGGATTGGGCTGTCGCCGGGGTCGAGCCGATGATGCGCTCGGGCGCCATGTAGGCCTTGAGCCCGACGTCGACCATGTCGTGATCGGGGAGCAACCACGGACTCTTGGATGCGTTGAAGTCGCACAACAATACGTCGCCTTCGCGCGAGAGCAGGACGTTTTGCGGGTTGAGGTCGCGGTGAAGGATCCCTGCTGGGACCTCGTGGCCGCGTTCGTCGAGCCGGGTAAACCCGTGGCAGTAGTGCACCGCGTTGGCGAGCTGCCCCATGATGTAGACGGCCATCTCTTTGCTCACAGCCCGCGGTTGCCTCCGGTCATGGCCTAAAAATGCGGCGAGGTTGCAGCCGTCGATCCGGTCCATGACCACATAGCGAACACCCTGTGTTTCGCCATCTTCGTGAAACGAAGGGATGTTCGGGTGGTTGAAGGCCCGCAGAAGTTTGATTTCGTGCTCAAATTGGGCCCGCAACACCGCGGCCGTCTCACTCGCTTGTACCGGCATCAATTTGGTGACAAACGCCGGCTGCGATTCGTCGTCGTCGGCGCGGCAGCTGAGGAACACCCGCGTGGACACGCTGGTGCTCGGCAGTGGGGACAGTAGGCGGTAGTTCCCGAGGCGCTGGTCCTGCATCTCGCGTGAGTGTGCCCGGACGAGATCTCGGTGTCTAGCAGCCCACGGATTTTCTCAACGAAACCACGGTGAGGGGGAGCTTGGCTGGTGCTCTGGGGAGTTGGGGCGTTTCACAGGAGGGCCTTGCAAATGCATGTAGCTGCGGTCGGCGATCGGAATCGATCCGTGGAGCTAGTCGGCGGGCTCACCCAACTCGAGATCAAACCCAAACACGGTCTCGGAATCGTCGTCGTCGTACAGGCGCACGCGCAGGTCGATGGCATCTGTCTCCTCGGCCAACTCCTCTGGAATTGGAATCTCGAGTGGACGCTTGCCGTAGGCTCGTACGACCGTGCGTTTGAGGACTACGGTCCAGTCCTGGGTTTTGACGGGTCGCACCGCGACTTCGAATACGAAGTCGAAGCGTCCGCGTCGGGTTCGTCGCAGGGCGTCGTCTTGGACACCGAACCACCCGTGGATGATGCGGCTGCTCCAGATAGGTTCGAACGTATCGACGAGGTCGGTCTCGGGGTTGGCCACGGCCTCATCCTCGTCATTCTCCGCGGTTTCGTTTTCACCTTCGTCGTCGTTGGATTTTTCGCCGTTGTCGGCACCGTCGTCGTTGGACTTCTCGTCGCCGTCGTCCTCGGGACTTGCTGCCTCATCTTTGTTTGGAGACTCGTCGCCGTCGTCCTCGGGACTTGCTGCCGCATCTCCCCCACGACCTGGTTTCCCCAGCAGCTTGCTGTCCTCATCGTCCTCCCCGGCGTTTTCGGTCGTCCTGTGGCGGTCGTCGTCGCCGGGTTGTCCGGCCCGTGTCGACGGGGGATGGGGTGCGCCCGAGGGGAATACCAACTCCGGTGCGCGGAAGGGATCGCTGTAGGATGAACCGGTGGCACCGACTGGCGAACCCCACAGGCCTTCGGTATCTGCTGTATCAGCATCTAAATTGTCGTCCACGTCCACCGGCTTTTGTTCGAGCAGACTCGGGTCGGGTGCAGGGATGCGGACATTTGGGAATGTTATCTCGGCGAGGCCCTGTGTCGCCCCCTCCTTGCCGAGGATGATGGCGGGTCCGGTCAGGCGTTTGATCTTGATCGGGCCGGCGTGGAAGTCGTCGACATCTTGGACGTTGCCCCGCAGGGACCAGCCGACCGTGGTGTGGGCTTCGGAGCGGATCCCTTGGACGTATTTGTAGATGAGCCCGCCGGCGATCACTGTACATGCAACTGCAATGACGACCGGGTGCAACAGCCGGGCGGCGATTTCGAGTCCGCGCGAGGCGAGTTGCTCGGTGCGGCGAAACGCGGCGAGGAGGCCGAGCAGACCGGCGAACACCAGGGCGGCAAAACCCGCTTTGTCGGCCGGTACCCAGTGTTGATAGGTGAGCTCGTAGACGCCGTCGGTCGCATTGTCGACTGCGAGCAGGGTCGGCTCGATACCGGTGGAACCGACCGGTCGACCTCCGCGGAACTTGCCCGCTCGACGCTCTTCTTGGGTCGCTACGGGTCCCTGACCGTAGACCGGGACCTCGATCCACTCGATCGCTTCACCGTCTTTGGTCAATACCCAGCGGGGATAGCCGGCGATATTAAAGACCAATCGGGTGTCCGGATCGGCACCGTCGAGCCGCACGCGGATACGTTCGTCGCGGTAGTTCTCCTCAAATACGGTGACTTCGCCCTCGCCCTCAACCTCGGCGACTTGGGTGAGGATGTCGCGTTCCCACACCTTGAGCTCACCGAACCTGGCGACCTCGACTTCGTTGCGCCGCTTCCCCTTGCGGGCGATGTAGTAGCGCACCCGAAGCCGGCGCAACAGCTCCTCCCGTCCACTTTCGGGTTTGTGAATAAAGGTCTCGCCAGGTGTGAAGCCGAGCTTGTAACTCGGAGTCTGTGTATACGCAATGACATCGGTAAACGAGTGGTCGTGGCGGCGGGCTCGAAACGCCAGGCGGTAAAACTCGTCGCTGGTTTGTCTGCGTGCCGCGGCCCACTTGGCAAACCTGGCGACGTCGCGATCGAACTCGGCCGCCCGCTTCGGGTCCTTTTCCCGGTCGCGTTCGCGAAACCGTGTCACCTGCAGGGTGCCGACATGATGCTGTTGCATCGAATATCCCTGGCCGACTAGGATCGCCGCGCCGAGCAACCCGGCAAACACGGCGACGCCCATGGCCCGCCCATACCGCGGGCGGTGCTTGCCCGAAGGGTGGGGAGTTGGGGTCATGTACCTGCGGTACATCCCCGCGATCGCAGTGGCACACAGGCCCGCCGCAAGGAAGAAAATCGGTTTGGCCGAGGTCAAAAACCGCTGGTACTGCAGGTGGCGAAAGCCTTCGCTGAGCCAGTCGAGTCGAAACATCCAAAAGAAGTCGGACTGCGACATGAACCACAGGCACAGGCCAAAACTCAGCCCGAACTTGACGGTTCGGTTGCCGCGCAGGTAGCCGTAGATCACCCCGACCAAGACCGCCACCCCGACGGCGTGGGGCATGTTGCGGGTCCATCGACCGGTGAGCAACTCGATGACCATGTTGCCGAGGTTGCTGTGCAACACCCCGTAGCTGCCCATCCAATGGCGGTGGGCGACAAGCGGCAACACCCACCAGGCGGCGATGCACAGGCCGATGAGTGCGGTTGTTGCAGTGGCAACCAATGTGCGGGCAAAGCCGAGTCGCGAGCGGATCCCGACGATGGCGGCAAAAAATGTACTCGCGGCGACGATCAGCGGGAGCACGATCGGGTGGGTCAACAGAGCCAGTCCCATCAGACAGCCCGGCCCGATGAGTTTGCGCAGCGAGAGTTGCGTGGCGTTGCCGTGGTCGACCGCGCGGGCGAGGCCTGCAAGTGCCCACCACAAAAGTGCAGTTGCAAATGGTTGCAACCACACCCCGTAGTACACGGTGTATCGCCACCCACCTTCGCGCAGCGAGCCCGGGTCCCACAATATCAATACGCCGGCCAACGCTCCGACCAGACGCGAAAGCCCCAAGATGCGAGCGACCCGCACCAGGATGAGTCCGCAGGAAATAAATGCCGATGCAAATATAAACGCGTAGCAGCTCGCCCACGGGAGTTTGCCAAACGAAAGCGTGCGCACGGCCGCCATCAGCAGGTCGCCCATCGGCGGGTAGAGCTCGCCGATCGGAAACCCGAAATACCAGTGCGGACTCCAACCAGTGAGGTGCCCCGACTTGAGGGTCTCGTAGTAGATCCACGCCCGGCCCATGTGGACCGGGTGGTCCTGGCTCATCGGCATGATGCCCGCGGGGATCGGCCACAGGATGAACACACCGGCCGCCAACACCACGAGGTAGGGCCACCACGGCAACAGTCGCACGAGCCATGGGCGCAACCTGTGCAAGCGACTGCGGATGAAAAGCGGGGCGTTCACGGAGGGGAGAGACTGTATCGAGGTGACAAACCTGTGCAAGCGACCAAAATTTCGGGCACTCGTCGGCGCAGTGATGGGTGGATGGTTCGCGTATTGCCCCGCGCAGGCGACCGAGTCACGGAGAAAATAACAAGCGAGGCGGCGGGTCGAGAAAATTCATGGCCCGCCGGGTACCGCGTGTGCCCGAACCGATCGCAGTGAGGAATCTCTGGCACCGAAGGGGCCCGCGTTTCGTCGGTCGCTAGCGGTTTTGTCCCCGCGATGCCTGTGCTAGTGATGGCGGCCGCGTGGCGGAATCTCCCGCCACGGACAGGCAAAGGTACCGAGACGGCCATGGATGCAGACCACAACACGGGTTCGGAGCCCAGACCCGTGACCCCAGTGATGGACCCCAAGGCCGGTTTTTCGATTGTGATTCCCGCCTACAACGAGGAAAGGGGCGCCGGACCGGTGATGGCCGAGCTGCTCGAGACCCTCAAAAACGACCTCGATCCGGAGATTCCCGTCGAGGTGTTGGTGGTCGACGACGGTTCGTCCGACCGCACCTGCGAAGTGATCGCCCCGTTCGAAGGCGATGTCCTGACGTTGGTCCGGCACCCGCGCAACCGCGGTTACGGAGCCGCGATCAAAACCGGGATTCTCCACGCCAAGCATCCGTGGATCATGATCACCGACGCCGACGGAACCTATCCCAACGAGTTTATCCCTGCCCTGCTGGCCGAACGCGAGTTTCACGAGATGGTCGTCGGAGCCCGGACCGGCGAGAAGGCGCACATTCCGTTGATCCGGCGTCCGCCCAAGTGGGTGTTGCGCAAGTTAGCCTCGCTTTTGAGCCGCCAGGATATCCCCGACCTCAACAGTGGGATGCGGGTGTTTCGCAAGGACTTGGCACAGAAGTTCGAGAACATCCTGCCGAATAAGTTTTCCTATACAACGACCATCACGCTGGCGATGTTCTCGGCCGGCTATCATGTCAAATACGTGCCGATCAATTACTTGCGCCGCGAGGGGTTGTCGAAGATCCGCCCGATCCAAGACACCCTCAACTTCCTCAAACTGATCATCCGCACGATCATGTATTTTGACCCGTTGCGGGTGTTTTTACCGATCTCGTTGTTGTTTATCACCGCCGCGATCGCAGTCGCAATCACCAGTTACTCGCTCACCGGCGTGGTCATGGACGTGACCACCGTGCTGCTGTTTGTCACCGGGTTTCAGATGTTGGCCCTGGGGATGATCGCCGACATGCTCAACCGCAGGATCCCGTGAGCGACCGAGGTGGCGCGGGTTCGCGGGAG
>CAZUPD010000203.1:6493-12241 GCA_964621785.1 uncultured Nannocystaceae bacterium | reverse complement strand
CTGCACTGAGAAGGCAGGATCTTATCCGTTAGATGACTCGGACGACGAGAGGACTTTGTGAAGTCGAGACAATCAAGTGTTCATTCGTGAAACGACAGTCCAAAACGCGACTGGTAAAAGATACCCGAGCGGGGGATCGAACCCCGATGACGGCAGTGAAAATGCCGGATCTTGTCCATTAGATGACTCGGACGATGAGAGGGCCCGGTGGGAATCGAACCCACGTTGGCTGGTTAACGGCCAGCTGTTCTACCGTTGAACTACAGACCCAAAGCGTGACTGATCAAAGATACCCGAGCGGGGAATCGAACCCCGATGACTGCATTGAAAATGCAGGATCTTTGCCATTAGATGACTCGGACATATGTGTCAGCCATGGGACTGACGAGCACCCGTGAGGGGAGTCGAACCCCTGTGACAGCACTGAGAATGCTGCATCCTCGGCCACTAGATGACACGGGCACAAATGTTTGTACAGGCAACACCCGGGAAGGGAATCGAACCCTCGTCACTGCCTTGAAAGAGCAGAGTCTTGACCGTTAGACGACCCGGGCTGATTGCCGGATAACTCACCGCAATGGGTGAGATGCCCGGACTTCGGGTTCGACTGTCTCGGTGGTCAGGCTCGGTCTGTTGCAATCAATCCAATTGCAAACCGGCCGGTGGACGGTGGAACCTCGTTCGTCAGAAATCGTGTAATTTCAAAAGAATACACGCTTCTGCGGGCGATGGTTTGACCTGCGTGAGATGCCCGTTGACTAGCAATTCTCCCCACGCAGGCAAACTTCGCGCTCATCGAGCACGCGTTCGAACCCGCGTGGGTAGCTATTGATATTTGCCAACCGGAACATGATGTCTTTGGTCTACGGCATGTACCAGTCAGCGTCAAGGCCCCCGGGCGAGAAATGTCGAATTATTTTTCTGTCGTTTCGGGCAGCTGTTTCTGGTTGGCCCATGTCAACTCGGTTTGCACACCGCGTTGCTTCTCGCGCCCGCTACGGTCGCATAGGCTGACGACGATTGCGACGATACCCGAGATAAGAAACGCCGGGGCGAGCTCCTCGAGTGCGGCGAAGAACGGTCCGACCCCCGGAAGCTCGACGACCACAAATTTGAACAACGGCACGCACAAAAATCCGGTGACCATCGCACACCCTGCTCCGAGTGGGGTGAGGCCTGACCAGCAAAGCGATAGGATCATCGTCGGGCAGAAGGTTGCGGCGATGCCCGACCAGCCGAAAATCACAAACCAGAAGATCGAGCGGGTTTCCGACAGCGAGGCCACCGTGAGCGCAATACACAGGGCAAGTAGCGCGAGGCCGATGGTTGCCACGCGGCTCGCCCGGACAAGTGATGTGTCTGAAAGGTCGGGTTGCCGTATTTTCTGGTAGTAGTCCCGGACAGCCGCGCTACCAGCCACAACCAGTAGCGAGTCGATGGTCGACATGATGGCCGACAACACGATAGCGATGTAAAGGCCGACGATCAGGGCGGGAAAAACCGCCTCGATCATCAGCGGGAGGACGTTCTGTCCGCCTGTACCGAGATTGTGGCCGCTGAGGAGTGCTCGCCCGACCATGCCTGTGAGGACAGCTCCGGTATCGGCGACCACCGTCCACACGATCGCAACAGCTGCGCCCCGCGGGATTTCACGTTCGTCGCGGAGGGCGAGGAACCGGACAAAAACCTGCGGTGAGCCCAAAAACCCGAGGCCGATGGCGAAGAAGCTGGCGATGCTGGCGACACTGGTCGCGGTCACCCCGACGCCTGCGGTCCAGCTGAGGAGGTTGGTGTCGATCGAAATGAGTGTATCAGCAACATTTGTTGGGCCACCCGCATAGATGCAACCGACGATCGGCAGCAGGGTCAGCCCTGCGACCATTAGGCTGCCCTGAAAAACATCCGACCAAACGACCGCGACAAATCCCCCGGCCGAGATGTAGAGAAGGACGACGGCAAACCCGACGAGGAGGCCGGTGGTATAGTCCCAACCGAGAAACTGCTCGAACGCTTGGCCGGTCGCGTCGAGCTGGGCGCTGACGTAGATGGTGACAAACACGACCAGGGTCGCGGCTGCAATGATCCGCAGCCAGTGTCCGCCGCCGCGAAACCGTGCGGCGAAATAGTCGGGGATGGTGATGGCATCGTAGCGATCGGTCAGGCGTTTAAACGGCTTGGCGAGCCACAGCCAGGCGAGGGCGACTCCAAAAAGCTCCCCGGCGACGACCCACATCGCCTTGAGCCCGACGGCCGCACCCATCCCAGTGAGCCCGAGGAGCAACCAGGCCGACTCACCCGTGGCCCGAGCCGAAAATGCAACCGACCAAAACCCGAGCTGTTTGCCACCCGCGAAGTAGTCACGTACATCCTTCATTCGCCGCGAGGCGATCGCACCGATGACTAGCAAAATAAGTGCATAGACAAGAAGTGCGACGAGCTTGTAAATCAGGGCAGTATCCACGGGTTTACTGGGTGTACGTGACCGTTGTGTGATTTACCATGTGTAGAGTCACAGGATTGAGGCATCTGCGCAGCGTCTTTTACACCGACCTTCAAGGGTCAGGCTCGCCCGAGATGTTGGCCGGCCAACGTCCGGCTGTCGATTCCGACGATCTTCTCAGACGGCCCGCGTCGTCTTCGTCATACAGGGGTGGCCTCGATGCCTGATGGTGTTCTACAATTTACAAATTCTCTCTGCAAGTGAGTTGACGGTGGTAGCGAGGGCAAAAAACCCGAGCAGACAACCGGCCATCAATAGGACCAGCGGGCGTAGCTCGTTACGGGTCGTCACCCGGGTTGCCAGCCCGGCGGCCAGCAGCCCAGCGACGGTGAGCAAAATGGGAATCTGGAGCGCGGGCGACACGAGCCACCCGGCCAGGCCCGTCAGCTCGCTCAGCTCGAGGCCGCGTTCGCGGGCAGCTTGGGGGATGGCCCCAAACCACAGCATCATCAGCCCGGCAGTCGTGATTGTGCCGAGGACCAGCAGCAGAATCTCGCGAATCCGGAGCTTGTGCGCAGTCATGAGTTGCGCGAGCATACCCGAAAAGCGCTGCCTTGGCCGAGACTCGGTGTCGCCTCGGCGGTGCCACGACAGCAGTGATGGGGAGTCGACCCTCTTAAAAATCACTGTCGCGGGCCGTTACGCGAGAAAAACCGCGGGCCGTGGGCGGACGATTCGCGATACTCCACGGCCATGGCTGAATTCATTCCCCAGTCATCGATGCTCCGCCGCAACCAGCCGCCGAGTCCGACGAGTCCGACGAGCCAGGTCGCGGATGAATCCGAAGTCGACAGCGATTACAAGCTGCATCGCAGGTTTGACCGTATGGGTCGTTTGTGTGGCGACACGGGCATGCAGAAGTTGTTTCGCAGTCATGCGATGGTCATCGGTCAGGGCGGGGTCGGCAGTTGGACCGCCGAGGCGTTGGTGCGATCGGGGGTCGGCAAGGTCACGATCGTCGACTTCGACTTGGTATGCGTGACCAATGCCAATCGCCAGCTCCACGCGATGCGCGGGACCACGGGCAAGCCCAAGGTCGAGATCATGGCGAAACGTCTCCAAGCGATCAATCCCCGGTGTGAGGTGGTCGCCGAGCGGGCGTTTTACAATGCCGAGTCGAGCGAGGAATTACTTGCACAAGCACCGGATCTCATCGTCGACGCGATCGACAACCTCACGGCCAAAACCCATCTGATCGCCACCTGTTACCACCGGGGGCTGAGGTTGGTGGTTTCGGGGGGGGCTTCGGGAAGGATGGATCCAACCCAGATCCGCGAGAGCGAGATGACCATGGTCAAGGGCGATCCGTTTGTTGCTGCGACCCGCAAAATCCTCCGCCAACGCCACGAGCTACCACGCACGGGTACATGGGGGATCCCGACGGTGCATTCGCTCGAGCCGCCCAAAGATCCCGTCGAGCTGCACTACGACGGAGGTCAGGGGTTTCGCTGTGTCTGTCCCCAAGGGCAAAACAACCTTCATACCTGCGAACATCGCAACGTGATCTACGGGACAGCCGGGTTTGTCACCGGAGGTTTTGGCCTGGCATGCGCAGCCGCAGCAGTGCGAATCCTGCTCGGTGTCGAGAAGTAGTGCCAGCACTCAATGTGCCGTGAGCACGCCACGACCCAATGCGCCGTTCGTTTGTCCACGCACGTTGGGGTCGTGGCGATTTGAGGCGCAGGACTACACGTGGAGTTGTTTGACAAAGTCGATATCGGAGCGGCTGAGCACGCCGTGTTCGATCAGTGGCAAGAATTCGTACAGCGCATCTTCGAGGTCAGCTTTCGAGAGACCGCGAAGCTCAGACAGAACCTCGAATTTGCGTTCTTGGTACTCGCCGTCGTCGATCACCCCGGAGCTGTGGAGAGTCGAAATTTTTTGCAGCCGGGCGCCGATCCGCTGGTTTCGTGTCTGGGTCGCTCCCGGAACCGGACGGTAGGCGTCGGTGATTCCGGGTTGATGGGGGTCGAGGGGAAGCGGAGCCTGTGTAAGTGCAAGTTGTCGCACCTGGCCACTGCTCATCGCCCGGTCGTGGGCCTGACAAGCATCGAGGTAGCGGTTGATCGCCTGGGCTTTTTTGAATGCGAGGATCCCCGAGATCGTGCCGAGAAACATCCACAAAAACGGCGGGAAATCGATGGCGACGGCCGAGGCAAAGGCGAAGATCGAGGCCATCATCAAGATGATCCCCATGCGCGTGTCACCGGTGTAAATCTGTCCGCCACCGCCGAGAAAAAACGAGAGCACCGCCGCGAGGGTCGGATGGCGAAACCGCAACGTGGTCAGATCCTCGTCCGCGATCCAGGTGAGACGGCTGCGACTGTTTTTCAGCTCGGCCGTCGCGCTGCGATGGGCCAACGCGACAGGATTGCTTCGCTCGTCGGTCACGGCCGGGAGCATATCAGCCGGGTGGGGTGGGGTCGTCCGTTTGCTAGTCTGGCCCGTGTCGCGCCCGAACCCGAACAAACCCGTTGTCACAACCTCCCGCCTGTGCCTGCGCCCGTTTGCGATGGTGCATCTCGACAGTTTTCTCGCCTACCACAACCATCCCGAGGTCATCCGGTTTCAGAGTTGGGAGCCGTTTACCCGCGCGCAGGGGGAGGCGTTTGTGCGCGAGCAGATGGCGATGGCTCCCCTGACTCCTGGCACATGGACGCAGCTAGCTGTGGAACGTATCGAGTCGGGGATGCACATCGGTGATGTTGCGGTTCATATCCAGGCCGACGATCCGCGCCTGTGTGAGCTCGGTGTGACGCTCGATCCAAGCTATCACGGACAGGGGTATGCCTCGGAGGCTCTGCGGCATCTGATCACTTATCTCGTGCAGATACATGCAGCTCACCGGATCGTCGCCGAGATCGATCCGCGAAACACGGGCTCGATCACCCTGTTTGAACGTCTCGAGTTTCGCCGCGAAGGCCACCTACGGCAAAACCTCTGGCTCAAGGGCGAATGGGTCGATACGCTGGTCTACGCCGTGTTGGCGCGCGAGTGGCCGGGGTCGCCAACCAATCAACATGCTCATACACTAGACTGAGTGTATGAGCATGTTTTGAAGGTGCGACTACCCGGGGCCGCCGCGGCTGATGCCAAAAATTTCCATCGAGCCGAGGGGCTTGCGTTTGGGCTGCATCCCGATTGGGGCCGAGGGCTCAGGCTCGGCATCTGCCCCGTCGAACGTGATTGTTTGCGCAGCGCCATCTCCCTCAGGTGCTGCCGCCATCGCCGGTTTCTCCGTGACTTCT
>CAZUPD010000203.1:0-6483 GCA_964621785.1 uncultured Nannocystaceae bacterium | reverse complement strand
ATCGTCGTCGACATCGACCGGGCCGATGATGTCCTCGACGTCCTCGGGCTGGTTGAGCATCTGCTCGGCGCGGTGACTGTGGCACCCACTGGCGAGCAGGAGAGAGCAGGCGAGCAGGGTGAGCCGAGTACAAGCGTTCATCGTCTTCGTGTTCAATACGACTCGCACGCGCGGATGGTCTAGTGCCCCGCGGATTTTCTCGATGGGCCCACTACAATGCCTAGGAACTCGTTTTTCCCAACACCGCGGTTCGGCGTGCGGTTGTGGTGCGCAACTCAGCCAGCAGGCCAAAGTGGTCTGAGGGGAACAGGTCGCGCCTGTCCGGGTGGACCGGTGTGTTGCCGATGATCTCGATCGCGTGCCCGCGGTAGTGATTCGAACGCACGAGGATACGATCGATCCGACGGCTCGGCTCGCCGGGAAACGAACTCACCCGGGCCATCTCGCTGCGTTCGATATCCCAAGTATAGCCGGGGTCGTCGCCGTGTACGTGCTGCCAAATGTCGGCGAAGGCACTTTGTAGCCGGCCTTGTTCGGGTTCTCCGTCGCCGAAGTTGAGGTCGCCTAGCAGCATCGCTTCGCCGGGCAGCGCGAGGGCGGCGAATATTTCGTCGAGCTGGCGGGCGCGGACGGGGCCGTCTTCCAAATAGCTCTCGAGGTGACAGGTCGCTACATGCATCGGCGTTCCGGCGAGATCGATCGTCGAGACGAGTGCCGTCCGTTGTTGGCGTCCGGATAACTGCAGCGACCGCGACCGTGTGATCGGATGGCGCGACAGAATCAATTGGCCACCGCGGTCGGGACCTTTGCGGCCGTCGATGGTGGACACGTGGTACGCCGCGGCCCACGGGTTGTCGAGCAACAAACGGGTGATCCAGTCGGTGACCTCTTGAAGCGCAAGGATATCCGCGAAGGCGCCCTCGAGGACGCGAAACAGAGCCGGCATTCGCTCGCTGGCCCGCGTACGGTCGGCCAGCACGTTGTAGGTCACCACCCGCAACGGACTCGGAAGGCCTTGCCGGGTGGGTGTTTGCGGCTGCTCCGATCGAGGAGGTTTGCCGCCGTCCGAACGAGGAGGTTTGCCGCCGACACAGCTGTGGGCACAAAATCCGACGAGCCCCAACCCGACGATACGGTTCAGTTCGCGCCGAGTCAGTCGGCGCGCCCCGAGGTTGCCTGGAGATTGTTTGCGCACGAGCGAATGCCTGACGGTGCGAGAGCATACCCCAAAGCCCGCGGCTTGCCCGATGCTATCTCGTTTCGTGACGTCCTTCAGGTGGCGCTGTGACGGCACTGCACACGGATCTGTTCCGGCCGCAAGGTTCGCCGATTGACCCGTAGTGCGTTTGTTATCCTGCCATCCATGGGAGCAGCCGGAGCTGAGCCTGCGGGCGACACTGCCGATCCGATGATCGGCCAGATCATCGAAGGCCGCTACCGCATCGACTCGTTGCTCGGTGAAGGTGGCATGGGGGCGGTCTACGTCGCCGAGCATTTGCGGCTCGAAAAACCAGTTGCCTTTAAGGTCATCCGCGCCGAGGTGGCTGGTCGCGAAGATGTCGCCGCACGATTTGCCCGCGAGGCCATGGTGACCGCCAAGCTCGATCACCCCAACATCGCCAGTGCCATGGATTGCGGCGAACTCCCCGACGGCGGAGCTTTCTTGGTGATCCAGCTGGTCAACGGCAAGAGTCTCGAGGACACCATGGCGGCCGGGGCGATGGACTGGCCCGACGCCTGTCGGATCGCCGAGCAAATCGCCGATGCGTTGGTCGCCGCCCATGCCCGCGGGATTGTGCATCGCGACCTCAAGCCGGACAACGTCCTGCTCGAGCCCCGGGACGACGGTACCTACCTGGCCAAGGTCCTCGATTTTGGTATCGCACGGGTCGGAGAAGGTGCAACTACATCCAATCCGGACGACGTTGGACTGACCCGGGCCGGGATGGTGATCGGCACGCCGGGGTACATGTCGCCGGAGCAGGCGACCGGCGGTCAGCTCGACGCCCGCACCGACCTCTACGCCCTCGGCGTGATTTTGTGGGAGTGTCTCGCTGGGGACCGTCTGTGGAAGGCGCGGACACTGACTGAGTTGTTCGGCAAACAGTTGACCGAGCGTCCGCCACCGCCGATTCCAGCAGGACTACCCGAAGACCTCACCAAACTGATCGATCAGCTCCTCGCACTCAAGCTCAGCGATCGCCCCGAAGATGCCATCGAAGTCCGCGACCGCCTGCGCATTCTCATTGCATCTGCACCGATTCAGGTGGGCGGTTCGGTGCCGCTGGGGGGCGTGCTATCGGCATCTGTGGTCGCTTCACGCACGCAGTCGGAAAACCCCGAGTCGACCTGGTTTACGGCCGTTCGCAGCGGCACAGGGGTGGTCGCCGACGCGGTGCGCGAGTCGAGTCGAGGGCCCGCGCGGCCCCTGTTTCTCGGGCTTTTGGTACTCGCGGTTTTGCTGGTCGCAAGCTGGTGGCTGTGGGGCGGTGACGAGGAACCCAAACGGTCCACGGTCGCCCGTGTCGACAGCGAGCGCGGTGACGGTGACGACGACGAAAGAGTCGTCGACCAGGGGCCACAAGAAGCCGGCGTCGGTGTGCACGTCGCAACCGTGCCAGCCGAGCTTGCCGAACCGTTAGAGACCCTGATGAAAGGCCGCCGTAGTCGTGATCGCCAAAAAGCAGCCCAGACCCTGCTCGACTACAAAGATGAGGACGAAGTCCCGGAGTTCGCCCGCCTCGGAGCTCAGTTAGAGCTCGATAAGAAATGCGAAGAGAAGCAAGAAACCCTGCTCGAGATCGAAAAACACGGAGACCCGCGGGCCTTGCCTGTGGTGCGACGCCTGCGGGATACAAGCAAACGTGGCTGTGGAGGCATTTTTCGCAAGTACGATTGCTGGAAGTGCCTGCGCCCAGACGTCGAGCGGATCGCCAGTGTGTTTGAGCAGATTGAGACGGTGGTCGAAACCCTGGAGATCAAGGGGCCGAAGAAGGGGAAAAAACACAAGAAGGGCAAGAAGAAGTAGGAGCGCTGTCATCACTTCGATTGCTATGCGAGCGTGTTCACCTCGAGCTCCGGTCAAATCTTTGCTGGTACATAAGAGGAGTGAGGTGCCCCGTCACGGTGTCAGTGTCGAGCGCACCTGTGCGGACATTGGCGAGCGTCGGGCCTGTGGTCACGTGCCGACAGGCCGCGTGGGTCGGGACGGATCCATACATGATAAGAATAAATAGACATGTATTTTCGGTCATATTTAAATTCGCTATCATCGCTCGATGAAGTGGCCTCATTCTCCGTCCGGTGTTCTTGTGGTGCTCGCGTGGTGTTTCGCCTGCAGCAGTGGTGGCAGTGAAACCACGGACATGACGCTTGGGGCAACCACGACGACCACGACTTCGCCGACGACGGAGACGAGTGCGGGTCCCACGGGGGAAAGTTCCGAAACCTCGGAAACGTCGGATTCGGACTCGTCTCCATCTGCGTCGGAGACGGCGGGCCCTGTGTGTGGCGACGGTGTCGTCGATGCCGGTGAAGATTGTGACGACGGGAATGCTGATGACACCGATGACTGCCTCTCAACCTGCGTCGCCGCAAGTTGTGGCGATGGGTTTGTCCACTCGGGTGTCGAAACCTGTGACGACGGCAATACCGAAGATAGCGATGCCTGTACGGCGACTTGCCAGGATGCGGTGTGTGGCGATGGGATCGTGCACGAAGGTGTTGAGGCCTGTGACGATGGGAACGCCGAGGACACAGATGCGTGTACAAATGCCTGTGAGGACGCAGTCTGCGGTGATGGGATCGTCGGTCCCGGGGAGATATGCGACGACGGCAACCTCGATAATGAGGACGAGTGCAGCAACACCTGTGCCTTGGCGAGTTGCGGGGACGGTGTCGTTCAGCAGGGGGAAGAGTGCGACGATGGCAATCTCGTGGACACCGATGAGTGCCTCAACACATGCCTCGCGGCCAGCTGCGGGGACTCCGTGATCTATGAAGGTGTAGAAGAGTGCGATGATGGGAACGCCGAGAACCTAGACGGTTGTCTCGAGACATGCACCATCCCGCGCACGTGCAAGGATATTGTCGACCAGCTGCAAAGCCCCCCGTCGACGATCTATCTGATCGATCCCGACGGCCCGGGCGACAACACAGCCTTCGAAGTGTTTTGCGATATGGGAGCGGACGGCGGCGGTTGGACACTGCTCGGACGGACGATCAAAACCGGGCTCACCGCTGAAGAGCGCAATACCGTGTACCAGGGAACGTGGGAGGTCTACACCGCCGAGGGCTATGGCGATCCCATGATCGGTTCGCGGATCTTCTGGCTCCCGCTCCAGCGTTGGCACGAGCTCACCTCGGCCCATTCGGCCAACATCGTCCGTATCGTCGATAGCTCGGTTGAGATGCGGATGGAAAACTTTTCGATCGCCGACGCCAACCTCAAATACGCGATCAATTGGCTCGGGCCCGCGGATGGCTATATCGAAATGGTCAACGCGGTCAAGGGACAGGCGTTTACGACCCATGACCAAGATAACGACACGTGGGGGCAAAACTGTGCCAAAGACAATGTCGGCTTTAACGGTGGTTGGTGGTACACAGATTGCTACCAACTGAGCATGCTCCATAGCAATGGCAACGTCTATTCGTGGCGCAGCAACATCAACCACTCGGTGACGACCCATACCATCTGGTTTCGGGAAAACTAATGCGAGCGCAGGAGAAAGACAATGCGTAGCAGTTTGTACAAAATCGTGTTTGTTCCGACAATTGTTGTGCTTACAATTGGTTGTGGCGACGGCGGTACGGGGGACACCGACGGTGGATCCGCGACGACCACCGCCGGCAGTGTGAGTGCCTCGGAAACCATGGCGACGATGGAGCCGAGCGGATCACAGTCGGCTTCCGACTCCGACGACCCGACGGGGGGCAGCGAGTCGATGTCCGCCAGCGACACCTCCATGACGACAGCGGGGCCGACCGACACCGAACCAACCGCGACGACGGATTCGAGTTCAAACTCGGATTCCGATACGACGATGGGGATGACGGACACGCAGACCACCAGCGAGAGCGACAGCGAGACCGGCGAACCGCTCGAGTGTGACATCGAGCCGGCGCCGGGATGGATGGTGGATCCCAACGATGCCTGCGAGTCTGAACCCCAGGTGGGGATGTTCAATCCGGTGATCGAGTGGCACAAAGATCTGTGGGGCGATGTCCCGGCTTCGCGCAGCAGCGTGACGACACCAGTGGTTGTACAACTGACCGACGACAACTTCGACGGCGAAATCGATGTCCTCGATATCCCGGATATTGTGTTTATCACCTACGATTCAACAGGTGTCCTCCGGGCCATCTCCGGGGACGGTACAACCGAGATTTTCTCGGTCACGTCGCCGGGCCTCAACCGCAATCAGTCGGTGGCCGCAGCCGATATCGATGGCGACGGGTTGGTCGAGATCGTGACGGTCGGCAACGACAAGGTCTGCCGAGCGTTCGAACACGATGGGACGGTAAAATGGGCTTCCCAGGCGCTGGGGAACAACGTCGGCACCTACGACAACGCCCCGGCAATCTCCGATATGAACGGTGATGGTGCACCGGAAATTGTCGTCGGCCGGGCGATTCTCGACAACATGGGCAACCTGATCGGCGCCGGTGGTCATGGGATCGGCGTGCCGTCGGGGAATGGCAATGGCAGCGCGGCGATGTCGTTCGCAGTCGACCTCAATCACGACGGGTTGCAGGAGGTGGTCGTCGGCAATGCCCTATACGCGATGGACGGCTCGACCATCTGGACCAATGGACTCGCCGATGGTTACCCGGCGGTGGCCGACCTGCACAACGACGGCATTCCGGAGATCATCGTGATCTACAATGGGAGGGTTCGGGCGCAAACCGCCAACGATGGCACACTGCTGTGGGATTCGGCGATCCCCGGGGGGTTGGGTGGTCCGCCGACGGTGGCCGATTTCGACGGCGATGGGTTTGCCGAGGTCGGGGTCGCCGGCCGCAACAACTACTCGGTGTTCGAAGGCGATGGCTCGGTGCTGTGGACCCAGCCGACGACCGATCAATCGTCGGGGATCACAGGCTCGGCTGTGTACGACTTTGAGGGGGATGGCATCGCAGATGTTGTATATGCAGATGAGCTCGACCTGTGGGTGTTCTCGGGCAACGACGGAACCGTCAAGCTCCAACTCGGTGATCACAATAGCGGGACCCGTCTCGAATATCCGGTGATCGTCGATGTCGACAACGACGACCAGGTTGAGATCGCGTTTGTCAGCGAGCCCTACAACGGCAGCTACCGCGGTCTGACGGTGGTGGGCGATGCCGACGAGTCGTGGCGACCCGGTCGCAAGATCTGGAACCAGCACGCCTACCACATCACCAATAACTTAACAGTCACTTAAAACCGCCCTGCGCGGCAATATTTAGGAAATTGTGTCTTTTCGGACAGTATGGTTTTGG
>CAZUPD010000202.1:3731-12322 GCA_964621785.1 uncultured Nannocystaceae bacterium | reverse complement strand
TATCGACAAGATGTGCAGATGCTCAAAATTGCCTAAGAACCCGGGTTTACTACAATAACTGTCTCTTGGGTCAGTACGGTTTTGAACTTGATTTTGGTTGGGATTTTGGACAAAATTGAGGCGTGAAAAAGCGAATCACAGAGGATGCCGTCCGGCGGTTGCGACCTGGTGGTTCGATCATGTGCGATGCCCTCACGGGGTTCGGTGTGCGCAAGTCCCCAAAGACACGTCGCGTGGTGTTCTTCGTCCGTCGCGTCATCGATGGCAAGGAGTATCGAGCCCGACTCGGGACACACCAACAGTTGACAGTACGAGAGGCACGAAAACTAGCGACAGTGCGGATTTGGGAAATCGAGCAGGAGGCAAGTGGCCCACCGAAGTTGTCCCCGCCGCCGATTGTGCAGGCAACCAGCGCAGCACCGGTTGTACGGCTCGACGAGTTGGTCGCGCTGTTGCGAGGGCAACCGATGCCTAAGCCCGAGCCCGAGCCCGAGCCGGAACCCGAGCCCGTGATGACCCTGGGGGAGCTCTGGGAGCAAATCGGCCCAGGGTGGCTTGCCCGGCTCAAGGTCGGTACGCGGAAGAATGTCGTGGCAGTGTTCCGCTCGCGAGTCTTGCCAAGGTGGGGCAATACGCCGATCGATGAGATCCAAACGGCAAACCTGACACAGTGGTACAACAGCTTTCTCGAGACAAGTCCACAGTACGGAGCGACAGCTACGCGCAATATCATTCGGTTGCTGAGGCTGGCACAGGAGCAGGGGCTGATCGAGACACTACCAGCATTCAGGATTCACTATGTGGCTTCAAAACCACGGCAGCCGATGGAGACGGATGCGGTGTGCAAGATGGTCAATGCCCTCGAAGAGGTGCTCGCAGAGGATCGAGAGAATCCATACGCAAATGCGATCATTGCAATCATGAACACAGGAGAACGGGCAAACTCGGGGGCCCAGCTGCATACGCGCGAGGTCAATTATAAGGAAATGTGTATTACCAAGAAACGTAAGTTCGATATCGTCAAGAAGATCCCGATGTCAAACTATACGGCGAGTTTTCTACGCTCGATCCACCCCGAGGGGGGAGGGTATTTCTTCCCCAACCGAAGCGATCGGTCAAGTCCGATCAAGTATTCGACACTTCGCTATTTTCTGATGTCAATCGTCGAGAAGCACGGGATCCGAACGGTAGATGGGTCGATGCCGACGCTGCACAGTCTCCGACATACATACGCGACGCTGCTCGAGGAAAAAGGGTTGCCAGTGTCGCATATTCAGCGACTGCTGGGGCATACGTCGATGCAGTCGACGCTGCGGTATATTCACGGGAGTTCGGAGGCTGCACGCGAGGGGGCAAATCGGTTGGAGGTGACGCGGGTTCGGGTGCAGGGGGTGGGGGAGAAGAGGGGGTCTCGTAAGGGGAAGAAGGCTTCTGGTCGGAAGCGTGCTGGGAAGTCGTGAGCGACGGGCAGCACGCACGGGTCGGCTTCTGAGGCGTTTTTGGTCCTCGGGGCCATACGCGCTCGTCGATCGCAAGTCGACGTCCTCACCTAGCCGAGCCCATATCGGTAGCGAGGTTCGCCGCGAACATACCGACGCCGCGGTCCTAGGTTGGGCTCCGATAAGCTCAAGCTCTCTTCCCCAGTGGGTGACCACGAGCTCCGTCGCAATTCTGATGGCTTCAGTCTTGGTCTTGGAGTCAGTACTTCGAAGGCGAACCGTCGATCCGTCAGCGAGGATAATCGCAACAATCCGGCCGGATGTGGCTGCTCGATCGCTGGGTCGACCTGGACGGCGTCGCCAACGACTGGATCGCCAACGGGCGCAACTGGCCCATCTCCGATGGAGCACCTGGCGCTAAAAAAAGTCTTGGGGAAACCTGAGTCGGCTGTGGGTCGAACACGACACGCGGGACAGGATCGTCGACGTAATTGAGGGCTGGTACGGGCTGACCTCGATTCCTCGGGTCAAACTGCTGAAATGGGCGGCGCTCCCCCGCATCGTTTTTACGACTGGAAGAAACGCTATGGGAAGGTGAATGAACACAATGGCAAGATCCCGCGTGATGACGTACCGAGTGCTCAAGAAAGAAGGCCTTCTAGACAGGTTCAACAAGAAGGCATCGAAGAAAGGCAAGGGCTTTAAAACAGCCTGTGAAGCCTCACGAGCACTGGCATATCGATGACGTACGCGACGCTGCGCGAGAAAAAGGGCTGTGTCCCATATTCAGCGGTTGCTGGGGCGATTCAGTCGACGCTGCGATAGATTCACGGGAGTTCGGGGGCGGCGAGGGGGCAAATCGGTTGGACGTGACTCGGGTTCGGGTGCAGGGGGTGGGGGAAGAAGACGGTTTCTCGTAGGCGAAGGAAGGTTTCTGGTCGGAAGCGGCGCGCTGGTAAGCCGTGAGTCGTTCTCATTCTCGCGGACTCATGTTCATGTGAGACCCACCGAGGGTCGTGCTATTGTAGGTGCGCTCGGGTTATTTTAGTGAGGGAGATCCGACCGAGACAGTTCACCGGAGAACCTCGAAGAACATTGTTCTGAGCAGTTGAAAGCTTCATCCTGATGGAGCGTGGAGGTATAGACTGTCACCCGCGCCATGACTAGTCGTCACGACCCTGCATCCCTGACGATCCTGCATCTTTCGGATCCCCAGTTCGGAAAAAATTCTCGGTTTGGTGTTGCGACCACGCGTGGCCCCGATTCCCGATGGCAGACCCTCCAAGCTCGGCTGAGGCTCGACCTTGAACAGCTGCGGGTCCAGCACAAGCTAGCGATCGACCTCGTCGTCGTCACGGGCGACCTCGCCGAGTGGGGCAAGAAGAACGAGTTCACCGACTTCGAGGCATTTTTAGTCGACCTTGAAGCGAAGCTTCAACAGTGGTCCCCTGGGTTTTCGCGCAAGCAGATTCTTATCATCCCAGGAAATCATGATATCAATCGGCCTCTGTGCCGGGCGCACTTCCTCGAATATGAAGACGCTCATGGGACGCCGCCCCCGCCTCCGTATTGGCGGAAGTGGAAACACTTCTCAGACTTCTTTGCTCGATTTTACGTGGATGTCCCAGAGTACACATTTCTCCCAGCGCGCCCCTATACCCTATTTGAGCTGCCAGAGCTGGGTATTGTTGCTGCGGGCATGAATTCGACGATCCTCGAAAGTCACCGAGAGGACGAGCACTACGGTCATGTTGGCGAGGACCAAGCGCGGTGGTTTGCATCAAAGTTGTGTGAGCATCGTGGGACTTTCCGTCTGGGTTTGGTCCACCATAATGTGACGCCACGGGCGAGCCGTGATGATGAGAACCTTCGTGATGCGGACAAGTTGCGGCCGATCCTTGAACCTGTCCTCAATATGGTTCTGCACGGGCACACGCACCAGGGGCGGATTACCTGGTGGGGTCGAGATGTTCCGATCCTAGCGACCGGGAGTACCGCGGTGCGAGCGGACTGTCGCGCGCCTGATGTGCCCAATCAATACCAGATTGTTCGAATCTATCGGAATCGATTCGAGCGGATCGCTCGCCAGTATGCGGGTGATCAGGATCGTTGGATCGCCGATGCTCGTGTCGGTGGCTCGGGGTTTGCCGAACAAAAGATTGACTTTGTCAATGTTGACCAAACCTTCCCAGCCCTCGTTCCCCGTCCGCCGTCGGTCGTGTTGGACTCCGTCGTTACTTCTGCTCCTCGGCCGGCGACTTCGCCGAACACTCCGACTCCTGCCCAAGAGGCCATCCGCCAGTTGCGGGAGTACCTGCTCAGCGCCTACTCCCTCGACGAGCTCAAGTCCATTGTCAACTACAGTGCATCTGGTGGCGATGCCGTCTACCAAGCCATCGACTGGCAAGGCTCGGCGTACATCGTGACCGGCCGTGTTGTCACGGCTCTCATTCGGCATGGGGCGGTCGGTGATGCCTTCTTTACCGAATTGATCGAAGAACGCCCGCAGCGGGCAAAAGAACTCCAGCGTTTGAAGCAGCGATGGACTGCGCATCGCAAACAGATCCGCGATGATGCCGAACGCACAGCCGAGCCGACCCCAGAAGTGGACAACGACCCACCGGAAGATCCCCCACAGCAAGAGCAACTTTCACCGACCAAACCGGTCGTTCCTGCGAAAGAAAGCCCAACGCCCGAGGTCATCGCCAAGACCCGGAAAAGTCTTCCCGGGAAGCAGCTCCTATTCAGTCTCATCGATCGCACAAAATACTGGAAAGCGCTTACCCACGCCTGCGACACCGACCGTCGGCACCTCGGGATTGTGGTCCATGGGACATCCCATCAGAATGTTGAAATCTTTGTGAAGCGGATTCGGTCTTACTTTCGCGGGGCCGCCAAGGATGACCATCGCGTGTGGGTGATTGGTTCGCAATCCGATTTTAGTAGCGCCGTTGGACCAGCCGATTGGGGCAGTCGGATCCGCACCATGCTCGGGCGCCTCGACCTGACGCTCGCAGAAACTCTCGAGGACGCGGCCAAGAACGAATCTCCTGTGTTTTTATTTACAAGTGCGAGTGTTCACCCCCTCCACGGTGGGGATGGGGGCCTCTCGCAGAAACAACAGGACGGACTAGTCGATTTTTTTGCTACCTATCTCCCGAAACACCTCGACGGCCTGCAAGCCAAACACCCGTTGCGATTTTTGATTCCAGTCGAGTACCCAGCTTACGAAGTCGAACCCGACGATCCGTTTTTTACGAAAATCTGCAAAGCACTCAAACAAGCTCCCGGTCTCAGCTTTGTCCCCGTTGACCCGCTCGAGCTTCCGACGTGGCACGATGTGTGGCTGTCGATCCAGGATGTTTTTCGACTGAACAAGATCGACTCACCTCCAGCGCTCGGGCCGGCGTGCCGCAAGCGATTTGACGAGCTCATCAAAAAACATGATTGTACATTTTCTGCACTCGCCGATGGACTCGTCGACGTGATCGAAACTGTGATGAAGGGGAGCCATGACACGCAATCCTAGACCGCTGCCGCGGTACCAAACCGGTCGTCCCGTGGTTCCCGTCGACGGGCTTCGCGGCCGTGAAGGCCATAAGTACCTGCCCGACCCGCGATTGATTGCAGCGGTGAATACTGCGATCATCCTCGGGCGTCCGCTCCTACTCACGGGCGAGCCTGGGTGTGGCAAGACCGAGTTTGCCTGGGCGGTCGCCCAAGCTATCGACGATCAGCGTCCCAAACAGCACGGATCTTTTGGGTTGCTCGAGTGTCATGTCCGGAGTGACTCTCGCGCCCGTGACCTCTTGTATCACTACGATGCACTTCATCGGTTTGGCGATGCCCACCACGTCGAGGGCGAGGTTCGCCATCACTCGACCGACCCGCGCAACTATCTTCAACTCCTTCCCCTGGGTGAGGCCCTGGTGGCACCGCATCGCCAGGTTGTGCTGATCGATGAAATTGACAAGGCCCCGCGCGACCTCCCCAACGACCTCCTGCGCGAGCTCGAAGCGGGTGAGTTTGAAATCCCCGAGCTGCGTCGTGGCGTGGCTTCATCCAGCGATCGCCGAACACGCTGGGGTCAGCCTTACACCCGCGTGATGGCGCGCGACGACAAGAAGGCTCCGAGGCCCATTGTCATCATCACCAGCAACGTCGAGCGCCAACTTCCCGACCCGTTCTTGCGCCGCTGTATCTTCTTTCACATCACATTCCCGGACAAGGATCGGCTCACCGAGATTATCGGTGCACGTGCCGAGGGGGTCCCCTACCTCGAGCAGGCTGTGGAGCTGTTTTTGGCCCTTCGCGACGTTCCTCGGCTCACCAAATACCCCGCGACTTCGGAGCTCATCGACTGGGTCGCCGGGCTACGTGATTTGTATGTGCAAAAAGATGTCGAGAAGTCTCTCAAGCTGATGGCGGAGGCCATTGCAACCGACGCCCAGGGGAAACGCAAACTCAACCGTAAGCAGGCGCTTTGGCGTGACTTGCCGGGGATGCACTGCCTGCTCAAGCTGCGCGAGGATCTGAACACGGTAGGTTGTTAGCCCGTGGACAGGCTGCCGACGTTTCTTCAAGTGATCGAGGGGCTGGTCGCCGACGGCCTTGTCCAAGACGAGCTCGATCATTTACTCGCGGTCGAGCAGCTTCTCGAAGTTGCTACCCGCGAGCGCTGGACCCGAAGTCAGATCGCAGCCGCGATTGCATCGTTATATGCAAGTACACCAGAATCCTGGGCGCGGATCGATCGTGCACTTCGCCATGCGCTTGGGGACCGCACAGTTCTTCCCCCCGTTCGTTCCCCCGCGGATGAGCCGACGACAGCAATGCCCGCCGATGTCTACCTCTCGCTCGGGGTAGTCAAGCCAGAGTCCTCGCTGAAAAGGCGCGCTCGCAGGGCGTTCGAGCGACTTCTTCGGCGAATGGCTCGGATGTCGGCAGTGAGTTGGACATTCCTGTTTGCGCTTGGTCTCGTCGCAAGTACCCTCGCCGGGAGTCTGGTGATTGAAGAGGGGTCGGAGTTGCTCGAGCAGGCATTCAGCCAAGAGCAATCGCTGCCCGCACAGCCCGACATACCTCCCGCAAGCACGCCAAACGCAACCTATCCCGAGGTTCCACAGCCAGAAAACAAGGTGACGTTTCGTTCGGATGGCTCGACTCAACTCGACGTTCCGAGGACGATGCTCGATGTCTACACAGGGGCTCCGGAGAGCCAGAATGATACCAACCCGGTTGTCTCCGCTCTCACGCACCTCAGTTCCAACTTCTCCAGTATCGGCCTCATCTTACTTGTATTTGCAATATCATCCCTCGGCCTCACCTGGCTGGCCACCCCTGGTGCTTTTCACGAACACGTACGCGAGCGTCGGCGCGAGGCGAAAGTCCTGCGGGAGAAATCGGCTGAAGCGGTTGGTTCTCCGAGCGTCCGCTACCTCGTCGACCGGTTCGAGCCGTTTGGTGTCGCCAATGCGGCGGCACATCTCGATGATATTGCAACAATCATCGGGCGGATTGGGTGTGAAGTTCCGGGGGAGACACTCGACATCGACCAGTCGCTCGACAACACCGTGCGCGCGGGTGGCATTCCGACCCCGGCGATGGAGCCGACTCACGCCCCGCGCGAGCTTCTGGTTTTTGTCGATATCGAAGAGGGGGACCACCCGATTCGCCACGCCGTCGAGTGGGTCTTGAATCAATGGCGTCGAGTGGGTCTTCAGTTTGTCCGCTACAACTTTGCTCTGCGACCAGACACCGGGCTCGAGTTGTGGAACAAGCCTGAGGAATTTGCAGACACACGTGGTATTCGCGTCGACCTCGACACCACGGCCCGCCGCTGCGAAGGGATGCCTCTGCTGATCTTTTCCCGCGGTCGGGATTTGGTTGTCGAACTCCGGGGAAGCTCGGAGCCGATTGTAGCCAAGTGGCTCGCCTTCGTCCGGGCCTGGCCCAAGCGGGTGTATGTCGACCTCGACCCGCGGCCAGTTGCGCAACATGCCGACACGGTGATGAGCGACAAGCGCTCGACACTAGAAACATTGCAAGCACATGGATTTTTGTGTGTTCCGTTTTCGCTTGCAGGCATTGAGGCCGGCGCTTCGTACCTTGCAGGTCGCAGTGCCGCGGTGCCCGAATACAAACCGCTGCGACCACTGGCCAAAGTCCGCAATGAGATCGAGCGCTGGCTGGCCAGCGTCGCGGTCGTCCCCGACCCGACGTGGGTGCAGATGGAGGCCTATCGGCGCGAGTTCTTTGCCGACGAACTTCCTGACCCCCGGTATGTCCAGCGGGCGCTCGAGTGGGTGCAAGAGGCGTTTGCGAACCAGGGGGTGATGTCTGACGGGACCAAGGACAACGGCCAGCGGCTCGCCCTCGACAAGTTTGCCAACGACCTGCTCGTGGCCCAATTGCGGCGGGACCATGGACAGTCTGAGCTGGAACAGTTGGTCACACAGGCGCGCAAACTCTTGCTTAAGCAACTACATGGGGCAGCGCCGGCCAAAGGTGACCCCTCATACAAAATGTGGTCGTTGAAGGTTGCGTACCAAGAAGCCATGTTGGCACCTACGCGGGCGGACGAGTTACTCGCGGAGTTTTTGGGCACCGAAGTCGAGGAACAAGTGCTGGATATGGTGGCCGGAGCGGAAGCCCGCGAGACTCAGTTGCGTGATTCGGGCGAGCTCGGGCAACCGCTTGCCGCCCGTGTTCGCAACTGGGGCCGGGATGGGAATCGGGTTCCAGTTGGGTGGTTGGGCCCGTGGGCGAAGGGTCGAAGCTCGCCGAAGGCTTGGGCTGTCGGGGTCTTTGGCATCGTGTTTGTAGTGGGCTCAACGATGGTCGCGTATGCGCAGTCGCCTCCACCGGAAGTCTACCTCGATGCGACTCAATCCAAAGGTGGCATCGGATACATGCCCGCCGACCTCGAGGTTGTCCTGGCGGGCGAAGACTCAGCAGTCAAGCACGAGTCATTGCCAGGCGAGCAGTGGCATGTATGGGAGGGTGATTGCGATTTTTCCAAGCCGCCCGCCTATCCGCCCGAGCCAAATCCAGACGTTCGCGCACCTCAGACGGGCCGGAGTTGCGGCGTGGTCGAGACGGCATTGGCGGGTACGGGTGTGGCGGGATCGGGCGTGGCGGGTTTGGCGCCGC
>CAZUPD010000202.1:0-3721 GCA_964621785.1 uncultured Nannocystaceae bacterium | reverse complement strand
CGGGTACGGGTGCGCCGATGAACCTAATTGGGCTGTCGGGTGGGGAGTTTACGATGGGGAGCCCCGTAGGCGAAGGTGCGGATGATGAGCACCCACAACACCGGGTGGCGCTTTCTCGGTTTGCGATGTGTGAAACGGAGGTGAGTGTTCGGCAGTATGAGTACATCACGGGCGAGAAGCCCAGTCTTTGCTCTTATGGATGCGAAGACGAACACCCAGTACAGACAGTGAGTTGGGAAGATAGCGCGAAGTTTCTCAACGCGCTGACCCGTTATGAAAACCGGCGTCGTCCGCCAAAGGACAAGATGACGGAGTGCTACGACGAGAAGACTTGGGCATGGGACCAAGCGTGCACGGGGTACCGTTTGCCGACCGAGGCGGAGTGGGAGTATGCGGCTCGGGCGGGTACGACGACGAGTTTTTTCTTTGGTGATGACGACAGTGAGATATGTTCATATGCAAATATTTGGGATGAGTCTGTGTCGAAGGCCGACGCGAATGAAGCCTTTGGTTCTGGTGAATGTGATGGTTTTGCGCGGCTCGCACCTGTCAAGACAAACAAACTCAAGCCCAATCCTTGGGGGTTGCACGGGATAGCAGGAAACGTGTGGGAGTGGACGTACGATTGGTATGACAATAAAATATATGAACATACAATAAAATCAAATCCAGCCAACAAAAATACAGTTACGAACCGGATTTTGCGGGGTGGGTCCTTCAACGTCAGGCCGTCGATTGCTCGGTCGGCGGGCCGGGACTGGATCAGGCCCGAGTACCGGGGCAGGTACGTCGGCTTTCGTTGCGTCCGCGGCCCGTCCCCCCAGTATTGAACATTGTTATTTGGCTTTAACGGCCCGCTTGCGGGCCGTTGCGAAAAAATTAAATTTGACAAAGTTACGTCATTTTGTAAGTTTTGACCTATGATTTGTCACTTCGTCAAACCGCCGAACGACTGGGAAAGTCGGTTCGTCAAGTGCGGTATATGATCGAACACGGGCAGCTCACAGCCCGCAAAAACGGTGGGCGATGGGTCGTGGAGGCTTCTGACCTCCCGCTGAGCGACGGGCAAAAACAGGCTCGAACACGGCGCGACGAGCATCTCAAACAGGCTCTCGAAGAAGCGCTCGACGTCGGCCGCGCCACCAAACGGCATCTTGCACCAATCGCTCGTCTCGGAGCTCGCACCGCATTTTGAACGTAGCTACATCGATGATAGCTACGCCTGCCGACCCGCCCGCGGCCCGCATCGCGCGGTCCTGCGGTTTCTCGGGTTTGCACGGACCTACCGACATTGTCTGCGGCTGGATATTCGGCGTTATTTCCAATCAATTGATCATACAATCCTACAGTCGATCTGGGCGCACAGGATTGCCGACGCCCGCACACTCGAACTTTTGAAGTTGCTCGGCGAGGTCTACCGTACACCGTTGGCAATTCAAACCGTCGGAGCATCCGAGCCCGGCGCCGGCGTCCCAGTTGGTTCCAGCCTTTCGCAGTGGGCGGCAAACCTGTACCTTGACGGCCTCGACCACTACGTCAAACGCGAGCTCAAGGTGCGGGGCTATCTGCGCTACATGGATGACAGCGTCCTGTTTGCGAATGACATCCGCGTGCTCGAGCGGGCGCGTGAATGTGTCGAAGTCTGGCTCCAAGCGCATCGCCGACTTGTCCTCAATCCGAAGCACGGAGACATCGGTTCGACCCAGGCACCGACGGTGTTCTTGGGCTATCGCATCGCGCGGGCCGGAGTGACTCCGTCGAGGAAGTTGCGTCGTCGGATGTACATGAATGTGCAACGAGCGGCGGCCCGTGGCCCTGATGCGCTCGTGCGAACGGTTCGCTCGTATCGTGGGCTGTTGGCTGGTCCGGTTTGATAAACTGACGGAGAACGGAGTTGCAAAAGACAATTTTGTCAGATTATGTCAGGTTAGTTGTCATTTTTGTCATTTTGTAAATTTAGGCGACGGCCCGCAAGCGGGCCGTCAAATACAAATAACAATGTTCAAGGCTGGGGGGACGGGCCGCGGACGCAACGAAAGCCGTAGTTCCAGTTCAGGTACTCGGGCCTGAGCCAGTTCCGGTCCGCCGACCGAGCAAGCGTCGGCCAGTAGTTGAAGGACCCACCCCGCAAAACCCGGACCGTAGCCGTGTTTTGGGGCGCCAACTCTTTTTTAGTTGCATATTCATATTTTTTTGGTTCATACCAATCATACACCCACTCCCACACGTTTCCTGCCGTTCCATGCAGCCCCCAAGGGTTGGGCTTGAGTTTGTCTGTTTTGACAGGTGCTAGATTCTCAAAACCGTCATTACACCCTGCTCGCGGTAAATCGAATTCACCCTCATGGGCCTTCGGCACAGACGCATCCCGAATATTTGCATACAAACATATCTCGCTGTCGTCGTCGCCAAAGAAATAACGCGTCGTCGTACCCGCCTTCGCCGCATACTCCCACTCCGCCTCGGTCGGCAACCGATACCCCGTACACTCTTCGTCCCACGCCCACGTCTCCTCGTTGTAGCACTCCGTGAGAGGGTCATCCCGGCGAGCGCGATTCTCCAACCGCGTCAATGCGTTCATGTAGCGGACAGCATCCTCCCAACTAACATTTTGCACAGGATGGTCATCCTCGCATCCGTAGTCGCAATCATTTGGCCGATTCCCCATCACGAGTTCGTACTGCCGCAGACTGACCTCGGTCTCGCACATGCCAAACCGCGAGACCGTGACCTCGTGTTGCGGGTGTTCGTCGTCGGCTCCCTCGCCCTCCGGACTACCCATCAAAAACGTCCCACCCGGAAGCCAGATGAGCCGCGGACGCAGAGCCTCGAGCGACTTTCGTTCGGGCTCCGACCGAGCCTCACTCGGCTCCTGGCTGTGGAACTTCAACCAACCGAGGTTCTCTGCGACAGTCGGCGTTACAAAGGCGACGACAAGTGCGAAGGCGCCTAACACCCTGACGCTCCACACCGGAAGCACGACTCCGGAAAGGGCGGCAAACAGCGGCCTCCTCGGTGGTTTGACTTTCCTCGGGCCCGCCATTGCTCGGGCATTGTACTCGATGAGTCCGGAGCGACATCAGAGCTCGAGTTGTCCCGGTACCAGTTCGGTCGAGGATTCCCTGTCCATGCTTCGTGGACGGTCGTACGGGCTCCAGTTGGCTCGGCTCGGCGTAGGCGTAGTTGCGGGTCCATCCTGGATTGTGGGGATTCGTGCCGATGTGCTGTACAGACGCGATGTTGCCGGCCCAGCGCCTCGCCGTCACTCGCGTGTGGGATGCCGACGCGGCGAAGAACACTTCCTGATGGGCGTCGTCGCGGATGTGGGTGATGTTGCCGGCCGGATCGAATGTGTAGTGCAGGTCCTGGAGTACACGACCCCCGTGACGCAGGACGTTGACGTGGGCTTCAGGCCCGTCGCGGTGGTGCAACGACCTGCGTCGGGCGGCCGAAGGCGTCATACCTCGCGGATTCTCACAAGGTCTGTCAGGCCATCACCACTCATGTCGGCGAGGTAGATCGATTGCTCACCGTCTGCGAACACGATCGCCGGACCCTGCTCTTCGTCGACTCCCTGTGCGACGTGGCGGGCCATCTCAAAACCCTCTTCGCGCCGCGATCCGTACCACGTGAACACAGCCCGAGGCCCACAACTTACGCGGCCAGGTCGAGATCAACCCAGTGGTAGGTGCCACCGTCGACGCCAATCGGCAGGTTAGCG
>CAZUPD010000201.1:0-12347 GCA_964621785.1 uncultured Nannocystaceae bacterium | reverse complement strand
CGATTGTGGAAAAACCGATCGTCCGAGCTGGCTCGAAACGAGTGGCCGACCTGTCGCTGGCTGAGACCTTCGGCCAACAAACGCCGCGATTGTAGAAAAACCGATCGTCCGAGCCGCCTCGAATCGACGAGAATCCGACCGCCGATCGAAACCGCCTGTCGCGGTCCGAGGCCTTCGCCCAGCGAACACCAACGCCGCGATCTTAAGATACTTTGTGGTTGTGCAGCATCCTGCGAGTTACTCGATTTGCCCGCCCGGCCGTGCTCCGTCCGGGGTGTTTACGCCACCGGGGTCGAAGAGCCTGACCAACCGCGCGCTTCTTCTGGCTGCCATCAGTCCGGGGACGTCTCGTCTGACTGGCTGCCTCGAGTCTGAAGACACCATTTTGATGCGTGGGGCACTGCGGCGTCTCGGCGTTGTGTTTGACGTCGCCGATGACGGCCGCACGATCACCGTTCAGGGGACGGGGCTTCCGACCGAGTTGCGCGATCCGGAGGTGCCCATTGATGTTGGCACCGCCGGTACCGCGGCCCGGTTTTTGACGGCGATCCTCGCCTCCTCACCGCTTGTCAGCCTCCTCGACGGCACCCCGAGAATGCGCGAGCGGCCGATGGCGATGTTGCTCGACGGACTGCGCAGTCTCGGCGGCGATATTACATGTACAGGCAATCAAGGGTTTGTTCCTCTGCGGATCGGCCCCGCTCAGTCGGGTCTTCGCGGTGGCGAGCTTCGGCTCGCGCGGCCCAAAAGTTCGCAGTTTATCTCCGCGTTGTTGCTCGCCGGGCCGTGGATGCAGCAGCCCCTGCGGATCGTCCTCGAACAGGGGACACCGGCGCGTCCTTACATCGACATGACCCTCGACATTCTCGAAAAATTTGGTGCCACCGCGCGCTGGCTCGAGGGACCGGTCGACACCCTCGAAGTGGCGCCGGGGGCTCTTCACGCCTGCGACTATGCAGTCGAACCCGATGCTTCGGCCGCCAGCTACTTTCTCGCCTTGGCGGCGATCTACCGCGGGGATGCCACGATCGAAAACCTTGGTCATACAAGTGTTCAAGGCGATGCCGCATTTGCCCCTACCGTGTTGCGGCCGATGGGCGTCCACGTTGAACAGGACGCCAAGCGTACACGTGTTGTCGCCCAACAGCCCCTGCGCGGCGGTGACTTCGATCTCTCGGATATGCCCGATATGACCCTGACCCTGGCGGCTTTGGCCCTCCATGCCCACGGGCCCACGCGGGTTCGAGGTGTAGCGATCCTCCGCCACCACGAATCCGATCGTTTGGCCGTCGCCGCGACTGAGCTGCGCAAACTCGGCGCGACCGTGCACGAACACGACGATGGGCTCGACATCACGCCGCCGGCTGACGGTCCGCGCACGGGGATTGCAATCGACACCTACCGCGACCACCGGGTTGCGATGGCACTGAGCCTCGCAGGCACTGTCATCATCCGCGACCCATCGTGTGTCGACAAAACGTTTCCGACCTACTTCGACGAGCTCGCCAAACTCGGGATGGTGGTGTAGCGCCGGCTGAGACTTGCAAATGCAATCAGGCCACGCGTTTGCAGGCTCACGGATTCACCCCGGGCAACGTGCCCTGGCGCGTGCAAATGATGCACTTGCACGCAGCCAGAGCGTCGACGAGAACCGGACGAGGTGTCGCGAAGGTTGACCGCCGCAGTGAACTTGGTATGACACGCCTGTGGTCCCTCCTGCAAAACCCGGCCCGGTCGTCGGCGACCTCCTCACCCTCGATATCCACGACCTTACCCTCGATGGCGCTGGTGTGGGTCAGGTCGATGGTTTCGATGTCTCTACACATGGTTGTTACCCAGGTGAGCGCGTTGAGGTGCGGGTCGTGGCGCGCTCGCGTCATCACCCGCGGGTCTATGGACGCCTGCGCAAGTGGGAGTCCATGCATCCCGAGCGGCGGCACTCGCCATGTGCCCATCACCCGGTGTGTTCTGGTTGCCCGCTGATCGAACTGACATTGCCCGCACAACACGACCTCAAGCGTCACCGCGCCAGTCGGATACTCGGTGTCGACGTCGGTCCGCTGGTCCACGACCCCAAAGGTGAGCTGTGCTATCGCTATTCGACGAAGCGCGTTGCATTTGGTCGTCCGGGGATGCTGTGGCTCGGCAGCTTTCGCCGCAACAACCATCTCGGTGCGGGGATGAGAACCTGTCCTGTCGACCATCCCAAGTTGATCGTCGCGGCCGAGGAGGTTGCCGCCATCGCCCGTCAACATGCGATCGAACCCTACGACGAGACCACCAAGGAGGGGGACCTGCGATATGTGTGGCTCAAGACCGATGGCGAGCGCGTGGTTGTCACCCTGATCACGGCGTCGGCCACCAGCAAAGCGGCCGAACTCCTGCCCTACGAGCTCCAGTTTCCGAGTGCAGTTGCTTGGAGTGTGCAGACGGGCTCCGGGAACGCGATTCGCGGGCGGAAGGCTGAGGTTTTGCGGGGCGATGCTACCCTCGAGCTCAAGCTTGGCGATGACCTCACATTCTCCTGTGGCCCATTGGGGTTTTTGCAACCAAATCCAGTACTCGCTGCACGGGCCTATCGAGATCTTGTATCGACAACAGATGGGCAACGGCTCACCGGGCAACTGGCCTACGATCTCTACGCGGGGACGGGAGCCACGACCCAGTTGTTGCGGCGTAACTTCGCCACGGTGATTCCCTGCGAAGCCTATCCCGAAAGTGCACATGCCCTCGGTGTACAGCCACAAAAAGCAACTGACTTCCTGACCGAACAGACAGATCGCCCGGATGTCGTCGTCGCCAATCCACCCCGCGGCGGGATGGGTCATCGTGTGTGCGAACAACTTCTCGCATTGGCGGCACCACGCCTCCACATCATGAGTTGCAGCGCCGAGGCTCTCGCGCGCGACCTCGAAGTCCTGTGCCGGGATGGAGGGTATCGGCAGGTCGAGATACGCGCCTACGATACACTGCCCCAGACGACCCACCTCGAGCTGGTGGTCTGGCTTGAATATGATTATACAAATATATCATCGTGATCGGGTCGTATCACGCTCCGATTCGAACGCGGTCGCAGACGGGTCGCAACCGCTCGAACCGCCGCGAAGCGAGAGCCCAAGCACCGTTCATCACAACGGTCCGTGCGGTCGGTTCTAAAAAACGACCGCTCTAGCCGCCGCGAAGCGAGAACCGAAGGGCCCGTCCGCGTGGCCGGGTAGCCGACCGCCACAGCCTGTCGCGGGCCGATTCCTCTGCCTTGCGAACAGCAAGGCCGCGATCTTAAAAGAATCTGAAGAATTTCTGGGAGCGTGGTGTCTGGTTGATCATGCTACGGAGTTTTGCGCGACCGCTTGTTCAACTTGCCCTCTTGTTGGGGATTGCAGGGGTGGGGAGCGGCTGTGGTCATGCCCACGTCCACCACGTCCACCACGTCCACCCGGGCCAAATGGTGTACGTTGTCGACGGTCAGGTCGCCAACTCGTGCGGTTGTGCGACCCTCGAACCGACTTCTAGTTGTAGTGGCAACAATGCGGTCTACGTATCGAGCGGGCGTCCGACCCACAACGGAAGGCCGGTATCGACGCCGAATCCTGGATCGTCGCCCCGTCCATATGAGCCCGGATCCACACCGGAGCCTCGACGACCGCAGATCCCCGGATCTACACCAGATCCGGAGCCGCGCCCGCGTCCTAGCTCTTCGACTCGCCGGCCCTATCCAGGCTCTACGCCCGATCCGCGCCCGCGTCCGGACTCGACACCACGGCCGCGCCCACGACCGCGGCCAGACACAACTCCCGATCCGCGCCCGCGTCCGGACTCGACACCACGGCCGCGCCCACGACCGCGCCCCGGCACGACACCGCGCCCGCGTCCGGACACCACCCCTCGACCTCGTCCGCGCCCCGACACGACACCGCGTCCACGTCCGCGTCCGCGTCCGGACACCACACCTCGACCTCGTCCGCGCCCGCAAAAGCCAGATGCGACACCTCGACCGCGTCCGCGTCCGAACAAGCCAGATACGACACCACGTCCACGCCCGCAAAAACCAGATGCGACACCTCGTCCGCGTCCGCGCCCGAACAAGCCGAGCGCCACACCGCGTCCACGTCCACAGCCGAACGCCACACCCCGACCTCGACCCGCTCCGCGTTCGCGGCCGACCCAACCCAGTTCGGCGACCCGTTCGCAGCCACGCTCCACCCCGCGTTCGCGGCCGCAGCCTGTGAAAAAAACCAGTTCGCGCAAGACCAAGTCCCGGACGCGTTCCACGACCCGCACACGTTCACGCTGAAGGCCGTTCACAACCTAAAAACACCCGCCAACTCGGTTGTGCGGGTGTTTTTCTATCGCCGGCCTCGACCCGTTCAAAATATGTAGATACATGGTTTTAACCGTTCGGCTCGATATGTGCGCGACATCGCCGAATCTGTTCCAAAGTTGTGCTCAGCCACCGCGTGGAGGGAGCTGTTGCTCGTCGGCGAAGTGCACTGTAGGCCCAGGGAACTTGCAAACCTCACATCGCCCGTGGCCCGGGATGAATCCGTGGGCCGAACCTGCTACCACTGTGGCGATGACCCGCTCCGAAGTCTTCGACCACATCAAGCAGATACTCCTGAGCGCGTTTGAGTTGGATCCGGCGGAGGTCCGAGAATCGTCGCGGCTCGTCGAAGACCTCGACCTCGACAGTATCGATGCGGTCGACATGTTCGCCGAGTTAGAAAGCCTCACCGGTAAGCGTATCGATCAGGAGCAGGGATACGGGCTGCGAACCGTGGCTGACGTTGTCGAACTTGTCTTAAAAAACATGACGAAGGGAGCAGGTTGAGTGTCGGTTCGCCATCGGGTGGTGATCACCGGCGTCGGGATGGCCACCCCCATCGGTCACGACTTGCAGACGGTTTGTCGTGCGCTCCGCAGCGGTCGCCACGGGATTCGTGTGATTGACGACTGGGACCGGATCGCCGGGTTGCGTCCGCGGCTCGGAGGCGTGGTCGAAAACCTCGATGTCGACCGCCGTTACCCGCGAAAAAAAGTTCGGGCGATGGGTCGGGTCACCCGCCTTGCGACCTATGCGACCGAACAGGCCATCGCGATGGCGGGGCTTCCAGCGGACCTGCTCACGTCGGGTCAGGTGGGCATCGCCTACGGTTCGACGTTGGGTTCGTCCCAGGCACTCGAGGATTTTTGCGGCCCGTTGTTTCAAACCTACGACCTTACTGGGTTGTCGGCGACCAGTTTTCTGCGGTTCATGAGCCACACCTGCGCGGCCAATCTCGCCCAGTTTTTTGGCCTACGCGGACGGGTTATCCCGACGACATCTGCATGTACAAGTGGTTCCCAGGCGATTGGGTTCGCCTATGAGACTATCCAAGATGGTCGCCAGGACATCATGCTGTGTGGTGGTGCCGAGGAGTTGCACGCCGTCACCGCAGCGATTTTTGATATGTTTGGTGCCACCAGCAACGGCTCCAACGAGGATCCCGAGCGTGCGCCTCGGCCGTTTGACCGCGATCGTGACGGCCTGGTGATCGGTGAAGGCGCGGCGACCCTCGTTCTCGAACGCGGCGATCGGGCGCTCGCCCGCGGGGCGACGATTCTCGGCGAGGTCATCGGCTTTGGCACCAACTGCGACGGCCGTCATATCACCGCGCCTTCGCAGTCGGGCATGCGCGAGGCGATGTTGCTGGGACTGCGCGACGCCGGTGTCACGCCCGGCGAGGTCGACTACATCTCGGCCCACGGCACCGCTACCATTCTCGGTGATATCGCCGAGAGCCAGGCGACGGCTGAGGTGTTTGGTACCGAGGTCCCGATCGCATCGACCAAGGGGGCCACAGGCCATACGTTGGGCGCCTGTGGGGCGATCGAGTCGGTGTTTTGCCTCGGCATGATGGGTGCGGGGTTCTTGGCGCCAGGGCGCAACCTTCAGTACATCGACCCGCGTTGTGCCCGGTTGGACTACGTACGCACGCCGCGTGAGCACGTCCCCGAGATCGTGGTCAACAACAACTTTGCCTTTGGCGGGATTAACACGTCGCTCGTCCTGCGCCATCCAAAATACATGTATGAGCAATATTGTTCCTGACGGTCGGCAAGCAATCATTGTATGTATAAGTATCTCCACATGCTCATCACGGCCTCGTCGTTTGTGGTGTTTTTCGCCGGCAGTGCCGTGCTGAGCTGGGTCTTGATTCCGCTGGTACAGCTGGTTGTCCGCGATCCCCAGCGGCGGACGACCGCCTGTGCGCGGCTGATGTTTCGCGGCACACAGTTCTTTTTTTGGTACATGCGCCGAGGTGGGTTGTTGCAGATCGAGCACGGGCCTGTGCCCGCGGACTTGCCCAAACCCGGTGAGCCCTACGTGATGATCGCCAATCACCCGACGTTGCTCGACTCGGTGTTGTTGATGGGGAGTTTTTTTCGTCTGACAACTGTGGCGAAGTCGAGTTATTACAACTCGTGGATGGTCGGTCGGTTTTTGCGTGCGACCGGAAACCTTTGCGCACCAGCACCAAGTGCAGATACCCCGTTTGGTGTCACTGTCGTACTCGATCAGATGGTCGAACACCTGAAAGATGGACATGCACTGTTGGTGTTCCCCGAGGGTACGCGATCCCCTGCCCACAAAATCCGGCGATTTCGCCGGGGTGCATGTGAGGCGGCGATTCGGGCTGGGGTACCAATTGTCCCGGTATTTATCCACGTCGACCCACCCTCGCTTCTCAAGGGACAAAAGTGGCATGCCATCCCACACGAACTGATCACCTTCAACGTGGAGTATTTGCCGATAATCGAAACACGGGGCAAGGACCTCGATAGTCGAGTGGTCAATCGTTCGCTCCACCAGATGTACCGCGAACGGTGTGGGAACCTGGCTCCTGAGGATACGGGGTAGGATACCGGGCTGTTGGTTGCAGCTGCCGACAAGGCGCCAACATCATGGGTTTGTGATAGGTTGAGCTGCCATCTATGAGTGACGCTTTCGGCAACGTGTCCGCAGGTACGCCGAGCCTCTGGCAGCGCGTGCTAGCGGTGATGTCCCCATCGTGGACAGACAGTCGCCCGCCCGAACAACGACGGGCGATCCGTTTGTTGATGGGGTGTTGTGTCCTCATGGTCTCGGTCGGTGTCGGCTTGGCGACGGTCTTTCAGATGACAGTCGAGGGCGACAGCCATGTGGTCGGCCTGCTACTCGCGGCTTCGGCCGTGGTGGCGACCATGCCTGTCGTCCTGCGGATCACCGGTTCACTGCGGATCACGGGTCATATCCTGTTGAGTTGTGCGCTGCTGACGTTGATGGTGTTGGCCCGCAACACCGGCGGGTTGGAGTCACCGGCATTGCTCTGGTACACGACCCTGCCGATGTGTGCGGCCCTGTTGATTGGTTCCCGGGCCGTCGCGGCGTGGACGGTGTTGGTGGTGGCGGAGTTTAGCTACCTTGCATATACACACGTGGCCGGCCCGCCGAGCCTCCAGGCGATCGCCAGCGATTGGGTGTGGTTGGCCCACATCGTCGGGCTGCTGTTGCTCCTAGGCTTCCTAGCTGGTCTCAGTACGCTGTACGAGGTTGAGCGCAAGCAGACGATCACCCAACTGGAACTGACCGCGATCGAGGCCGAGACCGCCAACCAGGCAAAAAGTGAGTTTTTGGCCAATATGAGTCATGAGATCCGCACGCCGATGAACGGGGTCATCGGGATGTCCAAGATGCTCCTCGAGACACAGCTCAGTAGCAAACAACGCGAGTTTGCACAGATCGTGTCCCACCAGGCCGAGGTGTTGTTGTCGCTACTCGACCGGATCCTCGACCTGTCGAAGATCGAAGCCGGCAAGCTCGAGCTCGAGTCGTTGGCGTTTGACCTCCGCCATCTGTGCCGTGAGGTTGTCGATGGGTTTCGCTCGCAGGCGCAAGAGAAGCAACTTTCGTTGCATCTACACTACGGTGCCGACGCACCCACGTGGTTTCTCGGCGATCCCAACCGCCTGCGCCAAGTCTTGACCAATTTGGTCGGCAACGCCATCAAGTTCACCCCGGAGGGCTCGGTGTCGTTGCACGCGACCTTCGCCCACAGTGCCGATGGCAAGACCCATGTCACGCTCGCTGTCTGCGACAACGGCATCGGGATCGACGAAAGTAAGTTTGAGGCGATATTTGACACGTTTCGCCAGGCTGATGGCTCGACGGCTCGTCGCTACGGCGGCTCGGGCCTCGGGCTTGCCATTTCACGCCACCTGGTGACCCAGATGGGCGGATCGATCCGGGTCGACAGTCGGCTGGGTGACGGGTCGAAATTTGAAGTGCAGCTACAACTTTCCCAGGTTCGCCCACCGGAGGTGGTCGAGCCTCCCGCGCGTAGGTTCGAGGGGAATCTCGAGGGCTCGATCCTCGTGGTCGAAGACCATCGGGTCAATCAACGCCTGATCACCGCGATGCTCACCCGCTTGGGCTTGCAGGTCAAACTCGCCAACAACGGCTTCGAAGCCCTCGACCAGCTGGTTCAAGGTGGCTACGACCTCGTGCTGATGGACTGCCAGATGCCGGAGCTCGATGGTTTTGAGACGACCCGCGAGTGGCGAAGGCGCGAACGCAGCGAGCCCACTCTGCGTCATCTCCCGGTTGTCGCCCTCACGGCCAATGCCATGAAAGGGGACCGCGAGCGTTGCTTGGCAGCGGGAATGGACGACTATTTGTCCAAGCCGATCCGTCCCGAAGATCTCGCCGAGACGCTCGCGCGCTGGCTCCCGCGGGCGTCGTAGCGGCTTCCGTAAAGATGTCCTCGCGGATATGTCGAGAGCGTCGCGGGTCGATCAGGCCACGTCGGACTCGAGTTCGCGGAGTTTGGCCCGCAGGTAGGGCGTCAGCAGGGGTTCGAGTTTGCGTTGGTCGTCGCGGCTGAGGTGGGCAAATCCACGGATCGTACCGGAGCACGTGGGAGACTTGCACCAACAACGAAACGACTCCTGCATATCCCATTCGGAGGTTAGATAATTAAAGGTGAGGGGCTCCCCCGGCAAGAGCGGACGCAGGCTGCGAAAGCATAGGTCGTCGACATCGAGAAAACAGTTCGGGTCGCAGCTGTGGTTGAAGAAATCGTCGATTTCGTCGGTGCCCGCTTGGTGGCGGTTGGCGTCGAGCTGGATGGTGTAGCGCGCAGGTTCGTCGGTATAGACGTGGGCGAGCGCGACGACACAGGCCCCCGCGGGTATTGATTTTGTTGTATATACTCCTAGTTGACCGTTGCATTCGCGCAATTCGATACCGGGTGCCGGGATACTTTTCGCTCGTTTGATTGTCATACGTCCTCGGGAATTATGTTTATGTCCGTTTGGACATATTCTAGGAGAGACTGACGCAAGGGCCAGTGAATGTCCGGTAACATCCTTGTGTGTCACGTGGGGTAGTGCACACAGCAGGCGATTTGGATGACCCATGCCGAAAAAAGCCTGCGGTGACGTCGCAGACCGTGCCTCAAGGTGCGTGCTCACCGGATACGTTCGACACAAATTCCTGGTCGAAGGTTCAGGTAATATTTACTCGAAGGCCCGTGAGTGTCGGCGCATCAACATGCTCGCCTCCGGGGCGTCGAGCTCGTCACGGTCCTCCAAGACGGCTTTAAACTGCCGGAGGAGGCCCCGATCGGTGCCGATGATGTCGAGGAATTGCTTGCGGCGCAGGCTCAAGAAAATACATGGGGTGAGGGTGCGAATCGTGGCGGTCCGTGGGCTGTCTCGCAACAGCGCGATCTCTCCGAAATGGTCGCCGTCGCTGAGAACCTTCAGTTTGCGCTCTTCGCCGCTGGCCTCGTCGCGCTTGCTCACCTCAACCTTGCCGCGGGCGATGATGTAGAATTTCTCGACCATGGTGTCGCCTTGGCGGATCACCATCCTCGATTCCGGACAGCGCTCGCTGACAAACTGCTTGGTGAGTTCTTCGAGCGTTTGTGTGGATAGTTCGCTGAGAATGGGGACAGCCTTGAGTCGCTCGGGTGTGACGTCGGCCTTGCCGTCTTCGTCGACGGCAACTCCGGATTGCTTGATCCACAGTTTTTGATACAGCCCACGGCGCGCGAGCAACTGTTTGTGGGTCCCGTATTCGACCATCTGGCCGTGGTCGAGGACGAAGATGGTGTCGTGGTCGACGACCGAACTCAGGCGGTGGGTCACCTCGACGACGGTCCGCTGCTTGCCGATGCGTTGAAGCGTTTGGCCAATGGCGGCCTCGGTCCCGGGGTCGAGCGCCGAGGTTGCTTCGTCGAGGACGAGGATCCGGGGGTCGCGAATGATGGCGCGGGCGATGGCCACCCGTTGGCGTTGGCCACCCGAGAGCCGGCTGCCGCGTTCGCCGACAATCGTGTCGTAGCCGTTGGGCATCTTCAGGATCAGGTCGTGGATCTCCGCGGCCCGAGCCGCCCGTTCGATCTCCGCCATGGTGGCGTCGGGTCGACCCATCCGAATGTTGTTGGCGACCGTCGTGTTAAACAAAAAGCTGTCCTGAAAGACAACTGCCATCTGCGAGCGCAGGGAAGCCTGGGTTCCCTCCCGTAGGCTGCGGCCGTCGAGTAAGATCGCGCCCTGATCGGGATCGTAAAAGCGTGTCAGCAGCCCGAGGACGGTGCTCTTCCCCGATCCCGAGGACCCGACAAAGGCGACGCTCTGGCCGGCTTCGATCGTAAACGAGAGGTCTTCGAGGTTGTTGGTCTCGCCGGTATACGAAAAGGTGACCTTGGAAAACCGGATTTCACGGGACAGCCGTGGCAGCGGCTGCTCAGCATCGTCGGGTACCTGCGGTTGCAAGTCGAGCAGCATCGCGATTCGGCGGACGCCCCCAGAAGCTTGTAACAGCACAGGAGCGACCCGGGTCAGACTGGTGACATAGGCACTGAGGGTGACGGTAAGGGCATTGAACGAGACCAACTCACCGACGTCGAGGTGCCCCTCAAAGGTTTTAAAGACGCCGATGCCGAGTACGACCACATGTAACAGCATGAAACTGACATTGGGTGTACGCTCAACGAAATAGGAGAGGATGTTAAACCGCAGGCCGGCGTTGTAGACGTCCGAGAGGCGGGTCGAGAATCCGTCGACCTCGCGCTGTTGCAGACCAAAGGCCTTAACGACCGGCTGAGCACCGATATTTTCCTGGACGGCCGAAACGACATCAGCCTCCTGTTCGCGCAACTTGAGGCTGGCGCGCTCGGCCCGTGGACCCAAGATTCGAGGCCCAATCGTCAGCAGCGGAAGACAACACACGGTGATGACGGCGAGCTGCCACTCGAGTCGAAACAGCAAGACCGCGGACAGTCCCACTCCCAAGACACCAATGAGGGTTTCAGGGATCGCCAGAACGACTGCGTTTTGGACGGCACCGAGGTCGGTGGAAAACCGGGCCACGATGTCGCCGACCTTGGTCTTGGCGTAGAAGTTGGCCGATAGTCGCTGCAGGTGCTCAAACAGGCGTAGACGCAGGTCGTTGACGACGGCAGTGCCCAACTTCGCATAAAGGTAGTCGCGGGCGACAGCTGCGATCGCTGCGACGATGACGGCGACGGCAAGTCCGATGAGCAACGTCCACAACAACTCGCTGTCGCGGGCCCCGATCGCATCGTCGATCAGGTACTCCATGCTGCTGGCCAACCCAATGGTGAAGGCGAGGTCGATCAGGATCCCCAACAACAACAGTACGACTTGGCCCTTGTATGGCCGCAGGTAGTCGTAGAGCTGGCTGATGACGAAAAGCATGGCCGCGACCTAGCGGGACCCGCCCGGGGGCCAAAGGTTCACGGTAGTGTACCGTGCACCCGGAATTTCCGCACTCGCGCGAAAGAACGACTTTTTAAAGATCCAGTGCGCTGCGAACCCGCGCGATCAAATCGCGCTCGCTGGCAAGGACGACTTCGTCGACTTTTGCAGCATCCTCAAGTTCCATCAGCAGCGAGATCCGTGTGTCGTGCGAAAGTTGGCGGGTGAGCGCTTCGACGTCCGCGTCCACGTTGACGCGGCCGATCACCTGGGTTTGTTCCGCTTCCGAAAGTCCAAGCCGGTTCATTAAAGAACTGAGAAACTTGCGCTCGCCATCGGTCACCGATCCATCAATGAGCAGGAGCTGTGCGACCAGTTGGGCGTAGAGTTGTTTTTCGGAAGGAGGATGCATCGCCCGCGAAGTGTCCGTCGCCACCCACCCCGACACAAGGTTTTTAAGATCGCGGTGGGGCGAGGTCGAGGCTCGGGGGGATGGACCGCGACGGGCGGGGGTCGTGTGCGTCGGGGTTCTCGTCGATCTGAGCGGCTCGTCGGGAGCGTGTTTTGAGAGTGCGGTGGCGATGGCCGCGATGGGCGGGGGTCGT
>CAZUPD010000200.1:3440-12477 GCA_964621785.1 uncultured Nannocystaceae bacterium | reverse complement strand
ATAACCAATATCGGGAACATCGGCCAAGTACCTGTTCTCGAGGAGAACAGTTGGCAATGGCCCATTGATGATCCCTTCAATAGTTACCGACGGAACACCCAGGGCACCACCAGCTTCTGCGCGCCTGACCTTGTTCCCTTTGACCTTCTCGCGGCTCCCTCCTCCTGTCCAGATCTTCTCCTGACCGCTCGTGTTGCGAACATTGGATGTCTCGGCGTAGGTCCTGGTGTCAATGTGTCCTTCTTTGAGGAGAATTTGGGGTACCTCGGTACGGTCCAGACTCAGAACGCGATTCCTGCGGGGGCGTCTGAGCAGGTTACCCTGTTTGTCGACGCGGACATCATGGATGGGACCATTTGGGTCGAGGTCGACGATGATGGAATGGATGTTGGTAAGCTCAACGAATGTGATGAGAATAACAACATCTCGGAAATGTTACCTGCCTGTCCTGGGGTTGGCTGACCGCCAATTCTCCGCTCCCGGGTCGAGACCATCCCGCCGCGTACCCGCCCCGAGTTGTCATACCCGGGGCGTCCCCGCGAAACAGCCCATCACCTGGGTCGATTTGCCGATTTCGAGTCTATCGACTTGTATCGAAAACGTGGACGAAGGTATCTCGACTATTTCTTTTGCCTTTTGCGTGGACCCTCGTCCACAAAATCGACGGACACGACGGTGCCGACCCGAACCGATGCCGCGAGTGGCCCGTCGCCCTGATCGAGTGCAGCTTCGGCGAAGACCAGTCGTGTCCCGGTGTCGATCTCAGGTGCGATCGCAGCCACAACCCCGGTTAATTTTTGACCTGTGTCGATGACCTCAACCTGCACCTCTGCTCCGAGCCACAGAGCCATGCTCCGCTCCTCGGGCACCGCAAATCGCACCAATCGCGCGTCGGAAATGAGCTGAACCACTGGCGTGCCAACTTCGAGTGTCGCCCCAGGGTCGACATATCGACGCGAGATCGAACCTGTGAATGGGGATCGGATCTGTGACTCGGCGATGATTGCGGATGCGTCGTCGACCTTGATCCGTTGGTTGCGAAGTGAGGCACTGGCGCTGCGCTTACGGGCCTCGGCGAGTTTCACGTTGTAGCGCTCCTCGCGAAGTTCGGCCCTCGCTACCAGCCCTTCGAGTTGCTCGGTGTCAGAGCGTGTGTCCTTGGCACGCTGCAACTCGATCTTGAGACGTTCGAGCTCGGCCTTGGTCGCTGCCCACGTCGCTTTGACTGCTGCGAGTTCGTTGCGTTCTTTGCGGACATCGAGCGCGGCCACAATGTCGCCCTCGCTCACGCGGTCACCTACTTTTACATCGAGTTTCTCGAGTCTGGCGAACACCGGAGCTGTCAACACGACCTCGGTCGAAGGGACGATCACACCAGTCATTGCCTCGGTCGGTACTTTGCGTTTCGAAGGTTTGTTGCGAGGCTTTTGCCCGGGCTTGTCAGGTTCGATCCGGTCGACGCCATCATCTTCGTGATTGCATGCGACAACCGCGAACGCGAGGGCCCAGCCGAGCACATGCCATGTACGTGGTCGGCCGGCCCTCATGCTTGGTGCCCTTCGTACAGGCGTCGGTACATGTCGCCGTGGGTCATCAGGTGTTTGTGGGTTCCCGACTCGACAATCCGCCCACCTTCCATCACCAAGATCACGTCGGCGTCGACGATCGTCGACAGGCGATGGGCAATCACGACTCGTGTGCACCTCAAGGTCGCCAGGGAGTGTTGGATCGCAGTCTCGGTCACCGTGTCGAGGTTGCTAGTCGCCTCGTCGAGGAGCAACATCGCGGGCTTGCCCACCAAGGCTCGCGCGAGCACGATGCGCTGGCGTTGGCCACCGGACATCGACGCTCCGCGGTCGGCCAAGAGCGTGTCGTAACCCATCGGCAAGGCGATGATCTCGTCGTGGATAGCGGCCCGTTTGGCGGCGTCGATGACTTCGTCGAGACCGATCTCCGGGCGCCCGAGGGCGATGTTCTCCCGCACCGAGACGCCGAACAGCTCTCCCCCCTGCGTAACCACTCCGAGTTGCTCGCGAACGCTGCGCAGGTCGAGACTGGCAATGTCGACACCGTCGTACAATACGCGTCCATCCTGTGGCTGATACAGCCCGACTAGCAACTTCGCCAGTGTCGACTTGCCCGCTCCAGACGCACCGACCACGGCGACAAACTGCCCCGGTTCAACCTGTACAGACACATCTTGCACGGCGGGTGGGAGAGACTCTGAGTAGCGGAAGGTGACCGACTCCGCCCGGATCTGCCCGGACAGTTGCGGGGCGCGTTTGACCCGGTTCATGTCCTGTTCGGGCTCCGTCTTCATCACATCCTCGATGCGTTCGAGGTAGCTGCCCAGCACCTGGAACTTTAAAATCACGCCCACCAGCGTGCTCATGGGTTGGAGAAAACCGGTTCCCAAGGCCGACAGTCCGAGCATCGCTCCCAAGCCGAGCTCACCGTCTAACACCAACTTCGCACCGGTCCCCAAAATGACCAGCGGGGCGGCCATACTAAACGCGTCGAGCAGCGACGCTATCAGAGCGTCGAGACGACCGCGGCGCAGCGAGACGTTGAGCGAGTCGACAAACAGGTTGGACCAGCGATCCACCGCCCGGTACTCGGCTCCCATACTCTTGAGCGTCTCGATCCCTGTGAGCATCTCGACCTCGTAGTTGGACGTCTTCGCCTGCACGGCGAGGGACTCGCTCATCAACTCGCGTTGCACCCGGCGCGTCGCCCAATACAGTGACAGCTGCAGCAGGCCGAGCAACAGCACAACCGTTCCCATGACGGGACTCGCCCAGAAGATCAGCACCAAATAAACGCTGACAAGCGATCCGTCGAGCAGTGCAGACATCGCCCCGGACGTCAGGATTTCGCGAACGGTGGCATTGCTCGACAACCGCATCATGAGGTCGCCGGCGGATCGTTTTTGAAAGAACGAATAGGGTAACTCCATCAGATGATCGAGAAACCCAACTGTCATTTTCGCGTCGAGGAGTGTGCGCAGTTGGACCAGCAGGTTGGCGCGGACCAGCGAGCTGATAAAGTTGAACACCACCATCATCACCAAGCCGGCGATCAAGACTTCGAGCAGGGCGATGTCCCGACGCGGGATGATGCGGTCGACCAGCAGGGTCGTCATCAGTGGTAAGGCGAGCGCGAGCAGCTGCACCAGCACCGACATCAGCAGCGAGCGACTCCACAGGGCCGGGTACGCGAGCATCTGGGCGAAGTACCGGCGCAGCAGTGGCTCCCGGCGATCGTGGGCTTCAAACGCCTCACTCGGTTCGAGCAGCAGGGCCACTCCGGTAAATGCCTGCTCGATCTCAGTCAACGGGACCCGGCGGCGCCCGTGTGCAGGGTCGAGGAGATGGACACCGCGGCGATCGACCCGATCGAACACGACAAAATGGTTAAATTCCCAGTGGAGAATCGTCCCTACGGGCAGCAATTCGAGTTCATCGAGGTCGTCGATTCGGACCCCGCGGCCGCGCAGACCATAGCTGCGAGCGGTACGCAAAATCCCGAGTGCACTCACGCCGTGACGGCCGATGCCCATCGCCTCGCGAACCTCGTCGAGGGGCCGCGTCTGACCGTAGTAGCGCAACACCATACATAGACACGCGGCACCACAATCGGCTGCGGTCATCTGCTGGATATGTTCGAGATGTCGCTTGAACCCGATCGCGCCGAGCCGTCGCAGGGCGGGGAAACGCCTGGACAACGCAGATTCTTGGTCGGTCGAGTTCATGGTGTGTCACAAACGTTTGAGGGCGGGAATGAGGACCTCTAATAGGGTCTCGGATCGGAGCCTGGCCTCGAGTACACCTTGCATCCCGTCGTACACGCGATACTCCGCGCCGTCGGCCAGGAACGTGTCCGACGGGAGCTCTGTCTCGACGACAACCACCGGACCCGTGAGCTCGACAGCCCCCTCGCGTTCGCGTCCGAGAAACCGCATCGCTTCGGCTGGGCCGACAACCTCGTCGGCCACCGACCGCAACACGACCCGGCGGCGACTGTCGGGGTAGCCCTCGAGCTCGAGAAACAAGCTACTTTCGGCGGCACTGAGGAGCGGTCGGTAGTGTCCGGGAAACAGTCCGATCACGACAACGCGGGCGGAGTCCTGCTCGACAGCCACGGCGGCATCGCCAGGAGCCACCGACTGACCTGGCCGTACGCGCACGTCGGAGACGACCCCTGGCACAGTCGCGGTGATCTGCCGCTCCCGCTCGCGTGCCTGCGCCAGCTCGAGCTGTGCTTTGAGTGTTGCGAGGCGCTCGCGTTTGGCATCGTCGGCAGGTGCCCGCAGCAATTCGACCAGGCGCTGTTGATATTCCTGTTCCACCCGCGAGCGCTCGGCCTGCTGGCCTGCGTCGTCGAGCTGAACCAACACCTCGCCGGCCGCCACCACCTGACCTGTGTGGACGGCGATCCGCTGAACGGTGCCGGAGACCGATGATGTGACCACCACCCGACCCTCTCGCCGGACCACAGCCACGCCCTCCGCGTACTCACCCATGCGTGCTGTCGTCGCAAACACGAGGCTGGCGAACAACAACAGCAGGGTCACGCGCACCGCCCAACGCGTCCAGGTCGACACGATGTGCAGCGGGCGACCCGAACTTGCGCCGAGCCGATGCGTCTGGACGGCTTGTTCGCGAAAAATCGCCTGTCCCGTCGACGGTTGCGGACCTTCGGACGCTTCGCCGGGTTCGGTCAAGGGTTGCCTTCCGGGTTTGCGTCATAACCTGCCGGCGTCTCCTGCCGCAGGACGACGAGTCCGTCGAGCACTTCGTGCCACGCGGCTCGGCGGAACGTGTGGCTGATGGGACGGGCCTCGACAGTACCGAGTGCTCGCAGCTTGTCCGTGTCGAGGTAGTGAAGCGACTGTTCGGGCGCCAAAACCTGGCCCTCGATGGATTCGGGTGGAGCCTCGGGAAGGACCCGGGGCTCACGACCCCGCGGGTGACTCGCGCCGGATTGAGCCGAGAAGCCGATTGCAGCAGCCCGATCGCCATAGCGCTGATGAATGTATGAACCCAACGGAGACAGTCCGCGCAGCGACTCGAATGGGTCGACAGTTTTCGCGGCGTGGATGGTCGCACACCACACGATCGTCTTGCGTGTACCCAGACGTTTGCGGTGCCAAGACAAGTTTTCGAACATCGACTCGTCGCGCGCGTTGAAGACCGAATCGCCGTCGGACATGAAGTCACGCGAAATCCATCGCAGGAGGTTGGCCGTCATCGCCAGCTCCTCAGACGGCTCATTTGCGTCCTGTTTCGCCAGCACACCGCGGATCTGTTGCAGGCAAGCTTCGACCTCGGCCATATACGCGGGGGTGTGGGGGTGGGTCTCGTCGTATCCCCACACGTGGTGACGCGCAATCGTCGACTCGCATCGTTCCCGATCGGCCTGCGGCAGGTGGGCGGCGAGGACACGGGGCAGCTCGCGTTGGGCGTACAACGCAGTCGAATGGATCTGATCGTCAAGGCCCATGACCTGCACTTTATCGGTACTTGCAGCCTCGTGGAGAAAGCTGATCCACCGCTGCGTCTGGCGGGCGTCGGCCCAGATCGAACCGATCGCATTCGCCAGGTCCTTCCGCGTGACGGCTCCTCCTGCCAGGCTCCGATTGTAGGCGATGAAATCGTAGATACCGCTCTCGATAAACACCGAGTCGAAGCCACACCGCTCGACGAGCGCGCGAGTGATGTCGGTCTTGACTTCCCACGTGCTGCCGTCTCCGTGCTCTGCTTCGCCGAGCAGCACGACCTCCTTCTCGCACAGGTCGGCGATCAATCCCTCGAGCCCGGGGGAGTTGCTCGGTGGTTGCTCCGCCGCTTTCTCGGGACTTCCTGCTGAGCTTGGGCCCGGCGCGATAGCAGGCGCACAGGCAGTGAGTGTCAGGAACGCGACTGCTCGGAGGTGCATCACAATCAGTCTACTGCACGATCGGCAGGCGCAGGCGTGTTTTGTAGTGAGTCAATGCAGCACTGGCTGTCGGCCGCTCACGCCAGTCGGACCATGTATCTGTGTACGGGTCGTAGCCGCACTTGAGCGGCTTGCTGTCGGCGGCCTCTGGATTCTCGAGCAATGCTCGACAGCCGGTACACGCATAGCGATAGGCGCAATCGCTACAGACCTTGATCGCGTCGTTGTTCGCCTCCCACGCACTGCGAAATTCCTTATTTGCCACAACCTCGCGAAATCCGACCGATTGGTGGTCTCCGAACGAGCGGTCCATCGCGGGGCAATTGCGGACCTGACCATGTTCATCGACCGAAAGCTTGCGATTCAGGCAGCCGTTGAAGTGATGATTTTCGGTGAAGGTCGGTGTGGAAGGAGGCAATAGTAGTTGCAGCGAAATCTTCCCGCAGTTGAGGCAGGAATCGATCGAACTCGTTGTCATCACGATGTCGATTGCCAAGAGCTTTGCCATGCTCTCCCGAGCCCCATAATCGACCCGAATCTTCCGCTCTTCGTCTGCCGAGTGGATCACAAAGCTGACGATGACACGGTTTTCGCTGACGACAGAGACATACTCCTCGTCCGATATCGCCGGATTGAATGCAAGGACCACCTCCATGGTCCGGATCGATGTGCCGTGGCACAGTTGCGCGAGTTCGCGAAGGTCGGATACACCGAACATCGTCGAGTAGGTTCGGACCTGAAGATGCTGGCAGCCGAGGGCATCGAGCTCGGCGATAATCCTACGGTAGTCGTGGTGCTGGTCGCGGATATCGATGATCGCGTTGTACAGCGAATACGGCTCGTCCCAGGTGTTGGTGATTTTTGGAAACGACGAGATTTCATCGACGAACGAGATATACTCGTGGGCGACTAGAAAATCGAGAAACTCGGAAAAGCTCGACTGCTCGTCAGCCGACAGTTCGTCGAGGATCGCGCGGAGGCGCTTTTCCCGGAACAGTTCAAAAAATGGGAAGTACGCCGTGGGGAACGTCGAGATCAGATGCCGTGTCAGATCGTAGATCGCCGATGTCGTGTGCCCTTTGACCGGCACACAGTCTGTAAAGAGAAAGACATACTGATCGAGGCGGTCGCGCGTGCGCTTGTCGGCATTCATCTCACAGCTCCAGTTTGGAAATCGGTTTGTTCGACCGGGGGATGTACACCGCGTTGTGGCGGTACTTCGGCAGATCGAGCGTCACTTTTTTCATCGTCTCCGGCAGGATAATTGCCTCGGAGATAAACACTCGAGCGAAGCCCAGGGGGAGGTCGTTTGTCAGCTGGGGAGACTTGTCCATCTCTTTGAGATTATTGCTCATGTCTGAGAAGCCTTTCTGCGACCATTCGCTCGATTTTGTAATTGCAACTCTCCGAGAGTGGGCCGAATTGCCCAACGGGATTGACCTCGAGAAAATAGTACTCTCCACTTGTGTCGACAATCATATCGAAGGACCCTGTATTGAGGCCGAGCTCGTGGGCGAGGCGTTTCAGCTTGAGCTCAATCTCCTTGGGCAGTTGAAACGGAATCACGCGGTTGGGTCGCTCGTCGTTGTACTTGCGGTAATCGACCTTCGTCTGTTCATCATTCTGCGAAAAGATCGCGCCCGTGCGAAATTCGTCGTCGAGGAAAAAGATCCGCAACTCAAATGCCTTGGCGATGTACTGTTGAAAAAACGAGGGGGTGATGCGCTCACCCATACCTTGGAGCAGGTCGGGACTGAGTTCTTCGGTGTATGTAAAATAGCCTGTCTTGGTATCGCTATCGTCGAAGATAAACAGGCCATCGGACATCGCCTTCGTCACGTACCCACAGTCCGACTTCGAGAGACCGTGGGCGTGGCTACGGAGGTTGGACACGCTGAACGTCGGTGTCCGCAGGCCGAGCGCACGCGCGCGCTCGAGGGTCACAAGTTTGTTCGGCGTCGACCCGAGTGCGCTTCCGAGAACATCGCAGCGCCTGTTCAGCACGTAGTGAAAATGCTCTTTCAGAGTACGACTTTCACGGGTGAGCTTCTCCCTCAGATGCCGGGTGAATTCCGCCCGCCCCGGCGACGTGATAGCGCTGGGGAACAGTTCCTTGAACCAGAATGTCCCCTTTCGCAGCCAAGCACTCGAAACATCCGCGAGCCGGAACGTGTCATCGTTGACGCGGACGACAAAGTCATCGTCGGAGAAAGTCAGGTCGACGCTGTATTCCTCGTCGGAGTTGATCCGGATGACCTTGGCAGGACTCAGGTGGTGAATCCACTGCATGACATCCAAGGTTGAGGGATCTCCGAGTCTGCTGAAGATCAAGATCATGGAAGGACTTTCTTTGCTTGGTTCGCCCCAGCGCAACCCGCATACGGGACACGACACTTCGAATTGGGAAGCAGGAATAACAACGCGGGCCGAAAGATTCAACAGGAATTCAAGGCGGTAGTGAGGTCCCAGACCTAGCGAGCGAAGGGAAAGCCCCTCCTGATTGTTCCTGTAGATCAAGTGTCACCCACACCCAGATCAATTGGTCCCGGTTAAAAATGACCATCGCACGGGGCATTTTCGCGAGGAGCAAGGTGCCGTCGCACGCAAATCGCAAGAGTGTTTTTGACCACAGGCGCGCGAATTAATTAATTCGAGATTGGGCAATTGAAGTCGGGCGAAGCAAACACTTCGTAGGTGAACCTTACAAAAGGGTTATGAATCATGAAAAAGAATACGAAGAAAACCGAAACCCAACTTCCAAAGTTCAAAGCCAACACCCTCGGCCCCGATGAGCTGTGCCAAGTCACTGGCGGGTTCACCTGGTCGTCCGGCGGTACCGGCAATACGCGTTCAATCTGTCACGTCGACGGCAAAACCGACAACGACGACTAAACTCCAACTTGCGCATTCAAGCCGCTTCCCAACTATCGGGGCGCGGCTTTTTGCGTTAAGCCAAGGCAACATCCACCCCAATCTTTTTGAGAAAAAGGCAATTGAAGTCGAGTGACACCGACACTTGATAAGTGAGCCTGACAAAAAGGAATCTGAATCATGAAAAAGAATACGAAGAAAACCGAAACCCAACTTCCAAAGTTCAAAG
>CAZUPD010000200.1:0-3340 GCA_964621785.1 uncultured Nannocystaceae bacterium | reverse complement strand
CAATCTGTCACGTCGACGGCAAAACCGACAACGACGACTAAACTCCAACTTGCGCCGCGCCGCCTCGCGCAGGATGAAACGGACGAGGCGATAGTTCGAGACGATGCGAAAAGCCGCACTCCGCGAATCGGGGCGCGGCTTTTCGTCGACTTCACGGAGTGAGCAAAACCTTGCCAAAGTTCTTTCGATCTTGGATATAGCTGTGCGCATCACCAGCCTGTTCGAACGGGAAGCTTCGGTCGACGCGCGGGGTCAATGTACCGTCGGCGACCAGCGCGACAATCTCCTGCAGATACTTCACACTCAGGTCCACGCGACCCCACAGGTGTCCCAGGTTGAAGCCGATGACACCTTTGTTGTCGTTCATCAGCCCGATTGCGCCAAACCGTGGCATTGCCATCATCCCCTTTACGGCTGCCACGATGCTGCGTTTTTTGCCGGTCGCAAAGCTCGATGCTCCGAACATCAGCAGGCGACCGAGGTCGTTGAGGCTTCGGTAGCTCTTCTTGAACGAGTTTCCTCCGACTGCATCGAGGACGATGTCGACCCCCTCGCCGTTGGTCAGGCGTTTGATCTCCTGTTCGAAGTCTTGGTTGCGGTAGTCAATGCAGTGGGCCACCCCGTACTCACGTAGGCGTGCGTGCTTGGATGCGCTTGCTGTCCCGAAGACCTCGGCACCGCGCCACTTGCAGATTTGCAACGCCGCCTGGCCCACACCGCCGGCGACGGCGTGGACGAGCACGCGGTCTCCGGGCTGCACATTGCCCAGATGGATCAGCATGTACCACGCAGTCAGGTAGTTGACAGGAATCGCCGCTGCGGCCTCAAACGACACCCCTTCTGGGATCGCCACCACTTGGGATGCAGGTACAATCAAATCACTTGTATACCCACCAAATTGGGTCGCTGCGAACACCCGTTGGCCGACTTCGCAGTCCTTAACATCTGCGCCGACCGCCTCAACGACCCCTGCTACCTCGTAGCCGACCACACACGGGAGCGGTGGTGCGTCGGGGTAAATCCCCATTCGCGCCATGATGTCGGCAAAGTTGATTCCGGCCGCGCGCACGGCAACTCGAATCTCACCCGGCCCGGGCTCCTGGGTTGCTGTCTCGCGCACCTCGAGAACGGATGGGGCACCTGCCTTGGAAATCCAAATTTGTCGCATCGTATTTCTCCTGACCACACGGGTTGGCGGATTGTTAGCACACAATTTGGCCAATATGCGCAAAGCGGTAGGTCACGCGTACTCACCGCAGCTTGCCCGCACGGAGGCGGTTGCCCCCGTCGAGTGCGTGCCCATCGCATGATAGCCTTTTGGAGACGGTGCTTCCCCGTGTCGACCAACGCCCCTCGTGGAGGCTCTCCACATCCACGAGAACATGCTTCGACCCCTCGCCCTGCACGACCGCGGTCGGCGAGACACAACTGCGAAACCTACTCAGGAGTCAAGAACAAACCCACGAGACACATTTCATTCCCAGTTCCCCAGCCGGGAAGCACGGGACCGTCGGCGGCCATTGTGTTGTAGCCACAGGTCACTCGCACTTTTCCGAGTTCATTGAGTGTCAGCGGCTGCTCGAGAAAATATTGCAACTGCCAGTTGAAGTCCCAACTCGGGACATCCGCAGCACACGTGTACCCCTGACCGTCGGGGTCGACGTCGAACCGGAGTGTCCGTCCGAACTCATGCATATGCGGGAAAACCCCGCGTATCGTCATGGAGGGCCAGCCGAAGTATTGCGCCCAACTCCCGAGGTCCTCCTCCCACTCGTAGGTTACCAACTCCTCACCGGCGGGGAGCGACTCCGGTTCGTCGAACAGGGTATCGAGAAACGAATCGAGGGTCAGATACATGCCCTCAATCTCAACCTCATCACGCAACTCGATATGGACCTCGGAGCTATCCGACATCCCGATAAGCTCAGGGCGATCGAGATTGTAGTGAACTTGTACGACGATGACCGAACCCGCCGGTACCCGATTGCCGGTACCTTCCGGATAGCGCACAACACCCTGCCCGGGCGCCCACACAACCGGCATACTGTCGACCTCGACACCGTCGCCCGCCTGGCCAAAACACGGCCATCCATCGCGATCGGGGGACTCGGCATCGAGTGCCTGCATCACATCCATATTTGTCACCCCGTTGCCGAGGTCGAGGTCGGGGTCGACCGGCATGGCGAGGACATGGTGGACAATTTCGGGGTTCCCCGGAACAACATCGTAGGCGGTCAAGAACGTATCGTGTTCGAGACCAGGCTCGACCAAAAAGCAGCGGTATTCGTCATACTGGGCCAACGGCCCTCCCTGGGGCTCAGGCAAAAACTGCGGGGTTTTGATCGCGATGGCCTCCGCAATCGGCTCATTCACGGGTACCATCAGATCCGAGCGGGGTGTCCCTTCGAGCATCCCATCGTCGACCCAGGTCTGAATCGTGGTGATTTCCTGTTCGCTCAGCGCTCGCGAGTCGCGGAAACTCCCGCACGATCCGTCGTCTCGGACCAGCCACGGGGGCATGACCCGGGCTCCGGTTGCGGCTGCGGATGCCGGGCCCCAGGTCTGCGCGACTTCAAAGGTATCGAGCGCAAACGGAGCGATTCCACCATCCTGATGGCAAGACACACATTTGTGATAGTAAATCGGGGCAACATCTTGCCAGAATTGAACCCCGAGTGGTTCGCCCGTTTCGGTGCTCTCCGTCTCGCTCCCGCTCGAGCCGGTCGTGTCGGTCTCGGCCGCGCTCTCATGGCCACAGCCCATGACGGCCAAACAGCCGAGAGCAAAAAGGATCGATGCCAGTCGTACGTCTGTCGAAAATCGTGGTTCGCGTCTAAATTGATGCATGGTGTTCTCGTTGGTGAATGGTGGATTGTGTTCGTGTTCTCAATTTTCGGGGAGTCCCAGGGCGAGCCCCTGAAACCGCCACGTGTTGGCTCCGTGATTATGCAAATGAAGGGTGACCAAAGCCCCCGGCTCCGCATCGGCCGGAGCCGCGACCTCAATCTCGCGAGCATCGGCAGGCCCCGGTATGTCGACCCACTCTTCCCATACCACCTCTCCATCGATCGAGACCGCGAGGTGGCCCTGACCCAGATCCTCTGCGATCAGGTTTTGCCACCAGGCCGTCACCCGCAACGGCTGACCGGCGGTGATTGCTCGTACAAGTGGTTGCGAAACGGAGAGGTAGTCGCAGGCGCCGGTGTCGACCTCGAGCCCTCCCGCTTCGACTCGCCAACTTTCCTCGACCGGGCATACAGGTGTATCGGGCCGCTCGTGTCGCCACGGGTCATCGACTGCTGCTGTTGCCGACCAAGCACCCGGATCGAGAAGTTCGAGC
>CAZUPD010000199.1:9239-12702 GCA_964621785.1 uncultured Nannocystaceae bacterium | reverse complement strand
ACGTAGATCCCACACGTGTACCGACCGATCAGCGTATGTGTAAGGGCCTCCTCGGACAATCTACGGGTGGAGAACGCGACGTCGAGAGTGTCGTTGAGGAGGTGGGTGACAGCCTCTTTGCCCCCCAGGGTGCACAACTTTGGATGGAGTTGCCGATGGCTCGAGCGCAGCCGTGCGAGCGCCGGGATCAGCACCAATCGGGTGACAGTCGCCGGCGAGGAGATGCGCACCTGACCCTGAAGCACGCCGCGTTCGATCTGGCGTACCGCGTCGTAGACGGCATCCATGCCCCTTCGCAGCGCGGCGAGCATGACTTTCCCATCCTCGGTGAGTGTGAGTTGGCGACCTGTGCGATGAAACAGAGGTACCCCAATTTCATCTTCGAGGAGGGTGATGGACCGCGACAGAGCCGATGCCGAGACGTTCGAGAATTCGGCCGCACGGCGCAGATGCTCCGTCTCACCGACCACGCGAAAGGCCGGGAGCCACGACCAGAGTTGGCGAATCCGTTTTAGTCTCTCCACATTTGCACCTCGGCGATGATGATTTGTTCAACTCGTTCGAACACGGGGCTCAGGTTTCTCGACTGTTTTCCTCCTAGATCTCCATATATACGTGGTTTTTGGCGAAAACAAGGAACAATACACATGCGGTCGCACCAACACCCCACCATTTTCCCGTTACTTCTCACTGGCCTCAGTGCTGTCATGATCGCTGCATGTGCCCCCGCAGGAACAAATGACGATTCGGATGACCTCGACGCCGAGCTGCGGGCGTTGCTCGACAGCGAAGGGGTCACGGAGGTCGAGTCGCCGCAGGCACAAGATCCTGCGCTGGTCGAGCTCGGTCAGCTGCTGTTTTTCGAGAAAGAAATCAGCGGCCGTCGCAACATCTCGTGCGCGACCTGCCACCACCCATTACTCGGCTCCGCCGATGGCCAGAGTCAATCGCGTGGGCAGGGGGGCGTCGGTCTCGGGCCGCAGCGTGTCCATGGTCCTGACAGCTTGTTCTTGGCTCGCAACGCCCTGTCCCTGTGGAACCGCGGGGTTCCTGGCTGGGATGTGATGTTTTGGGATGGCCGCCTCGGCGGGAACCCGACCGACGGCTACTTCTCTCCGGCTGGCGATGCGACACCACAGGAGTTTTCCAACGCACTGGCGGCTTTCTCGATCATTCCGCTGACACCCGACGAAGAGATGCGAGGCTTCCCGGACGAACCCGATGTGTTTGGCGAGGTCAACGAGATGGCCCACCTCACCAACGACGACTTTGCCGAGATCTGGCCGATGGTGGTCGACCGAGCCATGGCGGTGCCCGAATATCAACAGCGCTTTCAAGCGGTGTTTCCCGAGGCTGCCGAAATCAATATTGTCCACCTGTGCGAGGCGCTCGGTGCCTTCATGACGGATGCGTTCACAGCCCTCGACTCGCCGTTTGACCGCTATTTAGCGGGTGATGATGCCGCTTTGTCCGACGCCCAGAAGCGTGGCGCGTTGCTGTTCTACGGGCGGGCGAACTGCGGCTCGTGCCACAGCGGCGGGCTTCAAACCGACATGCTGTTCCACAATGTCGCCACCCCACAAGTTGGTACGGGACGCCCAGAGGACGCACCCCTCGACCTCGGACACTTCCGCGTCAGCGACGACGATGCCGACAAGTACAAGTTTCGCACCCCATCGCTGCGAAACATTGAGCTCGAAGGCCCGTGGATGCACAACGGTGCCTATGCCGAGCTCGAGGACGTGGTTCGCCACCACCTCGACCCCGAGGGTTGGTTGCTCGCCTACGACGATACCCAAGTTGAGCCCGAGCTCGCCGGGAGCTTGCAGTCGTCACCCGAGCTGATGGACGATCTGCTCAACCGCCTCGATCCGGCGCTCGCGGTCGAGGGAGAGCCGCTGAGCGACGACGATGTCGCCGACCTGATGGCATTCCTCTCAGCCCTCACCGATCCGAGCTCGCTCAACCTCTTCCACTTGATTCCGGCCGAGGTTCCCAGCGGGCTCCCCGTTGACGACTAACCACACTTGTGGTGTCGCAATGTGCAAGGGGGACAATCGAACAGGGAACTGCAAGGCGACCCCCTTGCGCAACCGCGACGCTACGGAATGTTCGTCGTATCGACGACCCCCGTACTCGAGTTGTTGAGCTTGTAAAACACATCGTCGTCGGCGTCGATCAGAATCCCGGACGGGTAGTATCCCCCACTAAAGGACAGCCCTCCCGGCCCCTGGGTCAACATTGCTCCGGGGATCGTGATGATATCGAGGCGATTGGCGTTGGCTAGGGAGACCAGCATCCGCGTCCCATCGCTGTCGACCTCGATCCCGTCTGGATTACTGAGACCGGAAAAGAAGGTTGTGACCGAGCCGTTGCTGTCGACGGAATCGACGCGACCGCCGCCGTAGCTCACCACGTAGAATCGTTGTCCATCCGGCGCAAAGTCGAGTGCACTGAGTTGCCCCGAAGCTGTTGCGAATGTGGTGAGACTCGAGTCGTCGGGGTTGTAGCGGAGCATCGTTCCCGACGCTGTCGTCATCATGAGCTGGCCTCCGTAGCTACCAAACCCTTCGGGGATCAGATCGACATCGTTGACAATCGCCGGTAGGGTCGCTACCTGACTGACCATATTGTTGCTATCGACCGAAAACAGGCGATTGGGGCTGTCGACAACGACATAGATCAAGTCGTCCTGCGGGCGGTAGGTGATGCCATTGACCGAGTTTGACCCGAACATATTGACGATTTGCGCCACCGACCCATCGCTCGTATCAATCCGGTAGAGCCCATCATTGTAGCTGCCGCCGACGAGAATGTTGCATTCGGCATCCCAGGCGATGTCCCCAAAGCCGTTGCCTGTGTGGATGGTGAGTGGGAAGTTGATGTTGTCGACGTTGACGTTGCACTCTTCAAACTCGCACATGTCGCTGCAGCCATCGCCGGAATCCAAGTTTCCGTCATCACACTGCTCGTTGTCCGTCCACACAAACCCGTCGCCACAACTGGCCGCCTCACAGGTGTCAATACACTCATCCGAGTTGTCGTCATTCATATCATCGCAGGTCTCGCCCGCTTCCTCATTGACGTTCCCGTCGCCGCACTCGACTGCTGTGCAGTCATCATCACAGTCGGCAGCCTCGCCAGCGGCGTCGCATTCTTCCATTCCTTCCCATATAAAACCGTCGCCACAGCTGGCCGCGAAACATGTGCTCGGACATTCATCGGAGTCGATATCGTTGGCATCGTCGCAGTCTTCAACCCCTTCTTGGACAAAACCATCACCGCACCCTGCCAGTTCGCAGGTCGACAGGCACTCATCGGTTTCGATATCGTTGCCGTCGTCACAGGCCTCATCGCCCTCGACCACGCCATCGCCACAGACCGCCGGCTCACCGGTCGTCGGATCTTCGGTCGTCGGATCTTCGGTCGTCGGATCTTCGGTCGTCGGATCTTCGGTCGTCGG
>CAZUPD010000199.1:0-9139 GCA_964621785.1 uncultured Nannocystaceae bacterium | reverse complement strand
TCGTCGGATCTTCGGTCGTCGGATCTTCGGTCGTCGGATCTTCGGTCGTCGGATCCTCGGTCGTCGGATCCTCGGTGAGCGTCGATTCGCTGTCGGTACCGGGACCCTCCGTCGTCTCATCCGTCGTGCTCGGTGAGGTCGTATCGACGTCAGTCGTACTGGTTGTCGGAACGTCGGTCGTACCGCTCTCGGTCTCCGATGTGCTCGCCGTGTCGTCGCTACACCCGCCCAGCAAGAGGGTTGCGGTCACCGAGAAACTGAGAGCTGCAAAACACTGTGATTTTAACATGTCTCAAAGTACATGTTAAAATCGATGAAAACAAGGGTAGAGTGCATGGGCTTTTGAGCGGTGGCGACCTGGATCGCGCGACGACACAGGCTACCGGGGAGTGAGGCCACGCGTGGGGGAGGGCACCCGTCGCAAGTAGGCCGACCGGCGAGCCCGGGAGACGGCGAGTCACAGGTGTGAGGCCATCGGCGAAGATGTTCCATGGGACAGGTTCGCTAGCAGTGTCGCGGCGGCGAGCTTGCCGAGCTTGTCGGCTGCAGCTGGGCTCGCACCCGTGATCAGGTCTCGGTCGACACAGCACGTGTCGTCAGCCTTTGTGTTTACAATCTCCGCGCCGAGGCTCTCGAGTTTGGCGGCGAGCTGCCATGGCATGTGGCCCGGCAAGTACCCGATCAACGGTGTCTTCTTGTCAACCGCGTCGGGAAAGACCGCCATCTTGTAGCCCGCATAGATGAAGTCGCGGCCCTCGAGAGTTGTTGCGAGCAGTGCTCCTGGACCGTGACAGAGACTGATGGTGAACACTCCGTGCGTGTGGGCCCAACGCAACACCGTGCCGACGTTTGGGTCATCGGGGATCCCGAGCATGGCACCGTGCCCGCCCGGGACGAACACCGCGGCATAGGGTCCCGCCGCATCGTGGAGCTCATCGACGACTTGTTGTAGTGGCATCGGGTGATCGAACAGGGACTTGACCTCGTGATAGATGCCCATCACTGCTGCGTCCTTGGTCGGCATTGCCCACATCTCGAATACAACGGGTTTGCCATTGGGGGTGGCGACCTCGAACTCGAAGCCGGCATTGCGCAGGTGCAACATCGGCAGCAGCGCTTCGACTGGGTGATTTCCCGTCGAGAACTTTCGCCCGTTCTTCATCGCCATGTTCTTGCGCTCTGTGAACACGACCAGGATTTTTGAACGCCCGCCTTTGTAGGCATCGTACGCGACGGGGTCGTAATTGCTGATCGGCGAAGTGGAGAGTTTCAGGGCGAGTTTGGAGGGGCGAAACGACCCGTCCTGCTCTTGCTGGGGTGCGATACCGAGTAGGGACTTGAACATGTCTTTCTCCTGCGAACGCGTGTGCGGTGGGGGTCGCGGGCGATTGTAGGTCACAAACCCGCCCGTGATAATTGCTAGAAGCTTTTTAGGTTTCATTTTTCTAGATGCAAGAGCTAATTTTGGAAACCACAATTGCTAAAAATGAAACAATCTGGTAATGGAATCCATGGAGAAGCTACAGGCCATCCGGTTTTTCTTGAAGCTCGGTGAGACGCTCAGCTTCAAGGGGACGGCCGCGTATTTTGGGGTGCCGCCATCGACGGTTTCGCGCGCGATCAAGGCGCTCGAAGCAGACCTTGGGGTCACGTTGGTCGAGCGTACGACTCGCCAGGTTCGACTGACTGAAACGGGCAATTGGTATCGCGGCGAGGTGGCTGCACCTGTGCGGGCATTGGCCGCTGCCGATGAAATGGTGGAGGCCCAGTCGCGCGAGCCCGCGGGTACGGTGCGGCTCACGGCACTGCCGGGCTACGGCGAACTCCGTCTATTTGCAGTACTTGAACGATTTCGTGCGATGTACCCACAAATCGTCTGCGATGTGGAGTTGACGGATCGCTACCTCGATTTGTCGACTGGCGACATCGACATCGCCCTGCGCGCGACGGCCGATCCCCCGGATTACCTCGTAGCGAGACGTCTTCACCCGCATCGTTTCGTATTGGTGGCAGCTCCCGGGTACCTCGCACAACACGGACGACCCAGGACCGTGGCCGAGGTCGAGGAGCATGCAGCGCTCGGCTACCGCGGGCCCAATGGCGTGTATCCGTGGCTGGCGGTGCGCCACACAGGCGAGGTGGTCACGGTCCCCAGGAAGGTCGTACTCATCACCAACCACGGTTTGCTGATGTTGCGGGCCGCCTTGGCCGGAGAAGGGCTCGCATTCTTGCCATTGTGGGGGGTCTCAAAGGCACTCGCGGAAGGCACTCTCGAACAGGTCACCGTCGAGGATGCCCGGTTCGTGGCGTCGACGGGTTCACAGATGAGTATCCTCCTCCTCTACCATCCCAAAAAAGCACGCCTGGGCAAGGTCCGTGCAATGGTGGATTTCTTGATGGACGCACTCGGGGATCGTGAATGAGGGGATCAATCGCTGTGCGATTGCCAGTTGATTGTCTGGGTATTTGCCATCCTGAATGGTTGCAATTGCAGTGATGCCGCTCCTGCGTTTCGTTTGTCCGTCCGAGAGGTTCCGACCGGGGCGAATGAAAAAATCGAGGTCGCAGAATTACCTGTTCACGTGTGCCAAAATCGTGGTATTTAATGGCGGCACAATGCTCTCGATTTCCGCTCTTTCGCTCGCGGTCGCGTTGCACTCTGGTGCGGCGTCTGGCAAAATTGCGCCTGATGTCGAACTCGCGGCTCGCGACGGTGCCCGTGTCGTTGTGGCGCTGCGCCGACCATCCTCCGCTGCACGAGATGTCAGCGCGCTCGCTCGCCAGACGCGACGGATTCAAAAACAGGTGCTTCGCCGCGTCCGTGGTCCCGACTTTCGCCTGATCCGTCGGTTCGAGACGATCAGTGCCCTGTCCTGCGAAGTCGGTCCGGCGGCGCTCGAGAAACTCGCACGCGATCCCGATGTCATTCGTGTCGACCTCGACGTCGGCGGGCAGGGAGCGATGGTGGAGAGCTTGCCGCTCATCGGTGCCGACAAGGTGCAGGCGCAGCTCGGGCTTACGGGTGCCGGTACCACGATCGCCGTGGTCGACTCCGGGGTACGTGCGGACCACCCCGATCTCGTCGGACGCCTCGTCGACGAACATTGCTTCTGCGACAATGGCGATGATACGGGATGTTGTCCAAACGGACAGGTTGAACAATCCGGTCCCGGCAGTGCCATCGATGACAACGGGCACGGGACCAATGTCGCCGGAATCGTGGTGTCGGCCGGCGGTGTCGCGCCGATCGGCGTCGCGCCAGCGGCCGAATACATCTCGGTGAAGGTCCTCAACAGCAACAATGGCTACAACAGCGCGACCCAGGTGATCGCTGCGCTCGACTGGCTCATCGTCAACCATCCCGAGCTCGACGCGGTCAACATGAGCCTCGGCTCATTGATACTGTTCCCGATGGAGTGCGACGACGAGGCCTCCTGGACGTTGGCGTTTTCACAGGCGATCGAGACCCTGACCAACAATGGGACCGCAGTTGTGGTCAGCAGCGGAAACGGGGAGTCGCTCACCTCCATGGGTGCACCTGCGTGCATCGCCAACTCGATTGCGGTCGGGGCGGTCTACGACTCGGACCTCGGCTCGCTCGGGACGCCATTTTGCACCGACGACGACGCGCTCGTCGACGAGGTGACATGTTTCAGCAATTCGAGTCCTGCACTCGATCTACTCGCGCCCGGTGCGTTGATCACATCGACGGGTGCATTCTCGGATACTTCGGAGTATTTCGGCACGTCACAGGCCGCGCCCCAGGTCGCCGGTGCACTTTTGCTGCTCGAGCAATATTCGCCCGGGGAGTCCGTGGAGGACCGCCTTTCACTGCTTCAAGAGACAGGTGTGCTGATTACAGATGATCGCAATGAACGTGTTACACCCCGGATCGATGTGTTCGCAGCACTCTCGCCGGAAATATGCGACGACGGCAACGACAATGACCATGACGATGACGTCGACTGTGCCGATTCAAACTGCGACGGCGAGATGGGTCCCGAAGGTCAGACCTGTGAACCCGGCGGGGAGGCGACCTGCGACGACGCGCTCGACAACGATGGCGACAACACGCTCGATTGCCTCGACCCGAACTGCGACGGCTTGCCAGGTCCGGACGGTCAGATCTGCGAACCTGGCGGCGAGTTGACCTGCAACGACTCCTTGGACAACGACGGGGACGATGCGGTCGACTGCGCCGATCCGGATTGCGATGGTGCCCAAGGAGCTGGTGGTCAGGTCTGCGAACCCGACGGCGAGTTGACCTGCGACGATATGCTCGACAACGACGGCGATACCCAGATCGACTGCGACGATATGGATTGCAGCACCGCACCGATGTGCCAGCCCGAAATCTGCGATGACGGTGTCGATAACGATGTGGACGGGTCGACCGATTGCGACGACTCCGAGTGCGCAGAAAGTGTCACGTGCCAATCCGAACTCTGCACCGACAATCAAGATAATAACGCCGACGGCCTCGTCGACTGCGAAGATCCAATGTGTGCGGAACAACCGGTCTGTCAGGACAGCCAGGGCACGGAAGATACGACTACGACCTGTGGTGAGACGGGTACCGCGGGTGCCGAGGCTTGCCAAGACGACGGCTGCGGCTGTCACCAACGCGGCGACGACCCGGTTCCACTCGGTGTCCTGCTCGCGTTGGGTGGGCTCGTGCTCGTTCGCCGCCGCCCGTGATGCTATCCAGGCTAGCCCGAGTCTCCCGTGAGTACCCGAGCAATTTTCCGTGCCGTGGCTTCGTCGAGCTCTGTGAACGTGTGGGGCAAAAACCCGATCCGCAAACGGAGTTCGATCCGCGAAAAACTCGTGCGCACTTCAGCCTCAAAGCCCGCTGACTTCGAATACTCGCCATCGACCTCCCACGACCCAAAACGCTTGGTCACAAAGTATGCTCGCTCGCCGACAAGTGCGAGGTATCCGGGGGTAAAGTCTCGCTTGACTGCGTAGAGATGGTCGACGGTATTCGGCTGAATGTTTGCCTCGAGCACAGACTTGGCGGCTGCAGCCTCCGGACCGAGGCGGACCGCTGGCTCCGCTGTTCGGGTCCGACCTGGGTGCGTTTTGGCTACCGGGGGCGGTGGCTTCGCATTCGAAGGAGTCGGTGCACATACACCCGAGTCGGTCTGTAAACCGCGCGAGCCACTCGAAGCACCACCTGCTGGGGGAGCCGCCGCGTTCGCACCGGATAGACCATTGCGAACCGATTGCGGCCAGACACCGCGCTCCATAAAATGTTCGACGGCGGCCTTCGAGTTTTTGAGACTGAGGGGAACAACACGTCGCAACACTTTGATCGATTGGAGTTTCTGCCCGAGTTTCGCCAGCTCCTCGGCTTCTTGGAGTGAACCCGTCAACGCTGTTGGCTGAGTCGGTTGCGGTTTCTTCACCACCGCGCTCGCACCTGACAAACCATTGCGGACCGACTGCGGCCAGACCCCGCGCTCCATAAAGTGTTCGACGGCGGCCTTCGAGTCCTTGAGGCTGAGGCCGACCACACTTCGCAGCGCTTTGATCGATTGGATCTTCCTGCCGATTCTCGCCAGTTCCTCGGCTTCGTGCAGGGGCCCTGTCGCCATAGTGGTTCGGGTTGGTTGCGGAGCCTGCGGGGCGATGGACGACGGCCAGCATTTTTGCTGCATATACATCTCTACGGCCTCCTTGGCCTCCTTCAAGCCCAAACCACTTATCTGACGCAGTTCCTTGATTGCCCAGATCTTCTTCTTCTGCTCGATATACGCAACGACGGCCTCGAGATTCCCTGGGTTCGGAGAGGCTGGAGCTTTGGGTACGACCTCCGGCTTCGGCTTCGGCAGTGGCATGTCCGACCAACGCCCGTCACGCATGAACTCCTCGACGGCATCCTTCGACTCGCGCAGGCCCTTGCCGGTGATGCTGCGGTAGACTTTGATCGCCATGATCTTTTGGCCCTTGCGGATGTAGTGCTCGATCTCCTCGCGTGTGCTCATGAGGTGCTCTCGATCTTCGGGCACGACTACGACTGTGCCCGGTTCGGTCCGGTGCGTTCGCCTGACCGATCGTTAATGTCGGCGGATAGTCTACCAAGCTTCTCGACGATTCCGTGGTCGACGTTTGGCAGCGTGATTTCACCCGCAGTTGCGTTGGCACTCACGACTTGTGCGCTTTGGGTTTCCTCCGGCGAAACGTGACGTACATGACCGGTAACACCAGGAGGGTGGCGATGGTCGAGGTCACCATTCCACCGACCACAACCGTGGCTAAAGGTCGTTGCACTTCCGCCCCGATGCCGGTGTTGAAAGCCATGGGGACGAAGCCAAATGCGGCGACCATCGCTGTCATGAGCACCGGGCGGACGCGGGTCCGGGCAGCTTGCTCGACTGCGGTCAGCGGGGTCGCTCCCTGTTCGCGCAGGCGGGTGATGGTGGACACTAAGACCATGTCCCCAAGGACAGCGACGCCCGAGAGTGCGATGAATCCGACGCCGGCGGAGATCGAAAATGGCATGTCGCGGATCCACAGGGCAAAGACCCCTCCAACCGCGCCAAAGGGGACCCCCGTAAAGACCCGCAGGGCGTCGCGGGTGCTGCCATAGGTGAGGTACAACAGCGAAAAGATCAGGAGCAGGGCGATCGGCACGACAATCACGAGGCGCTCGCGGGCGTGCTCGAGGTTCTCGAATTGTCCGCCAAAGGTTGTGTAATAGCCGTCGGGGAGTGTGATTTGGTCGAGTGCCTCGCGTAGATCGGCGACAAAGGTTCCGACATCGCGCCCCCGGACATTGACCTGGACGATGACGCGCCGCTTGGCCCAGTCGCGCGCGATGGTGGCGGGTCCCTCGGTGACTTCGATATCGGCGACTGCCGAGAGCGGCACCTGGCTGCCGGTTTGGGTTCGGACCAACACGCGGCCGATGGCGTCGGTCGAACTGCGGGCATCGTCACTGAGGTGAAGCACCAGGTCGAAGCGGCGCTGGCCCTCGACGACTTCGCCCAACTTGCGGGCCCCGAGCGACTCCACCAGTTCGAGAATCTCGCCGACGGCAATCCCGTAGCGCCCGGCAGCCTCGCGGTCGATGTCGACACGCAACGTGGCTTGGCCGGTAAGCTGTTCGACCGTGACGTCAGCAGAGCCGGGGAGGGTCTCGACGATGAGACGGATCTCCTCGGCCTTCTCGCGCAGGATGTCGAAGTCATCGCCGAAGATCTTGATGCCCACATCGGCTCGGATCCCGGCCAGCATCTCGTTGACCCGCATCTCGATCGGTTGCGTGAACACGCTGCGCATCCCGGGCATCCCTTCGAGGGTTGCCCGCATCTCGTGGACCAACTCGTCTTGGGTCTGGGCCCGTTGCCAGTTGTCGCGTTCGGTCAGGGTGATAAACACATCCGAGACTTCGAGGCCCATGGGATCGGTGGCGACCTCTGCCGTCCCGGTGCGCGTCCAGATGTGTTCGATCTCGTCGGGGTAGTGCTCGAGCAGACGCTGCTCGATCAACGTGCCGTACCGGACCGACTCGTCGAGCGAGATGCCGGCGACACGCACCGTGTTGATGACGATCGCGTGCTCGCGCAGGCGTGGGACAAACTCCGAACCCAACTGGGTGGCGGCAGTCCACCCCGCGCACACGACCGCGAGACCCGCGGTGCCGAGCACAAGGGGGCGACGCCGCAGCGCCCATCCCAACACGGCCTGGTACAGTCCGCGAAGCCAGAGCACGAGTCGGTTTTCACGTCGATCGTGACGGCGCTTGGTCAGCGCATAGCTGGCGAGGACCGGCATGAGTGTCATCGACAGGATCATCGAGCCAGCGAGGGCGAAGATCACCGTCAGGGCCATTGGTTGAAACAGTTTTCCCTCGACGCCCTCGAGCGCGAGGATCGGCAGGTAGACGATTGCGATGATCAACTCGCCAAACAGGGTGGGTTTGCGAACCTCGACCGCCGCATCGCGGACGACCTCGCGAACACTGCGTTCCGAACGGTCTTCGCCGAGTCGCCGAGTCGCGTTCTCCACCATGATCACCGAACTGTCGACGACCAAACCGAAGTCGATCGCACCGAGGCTCATCAGGCTGCCGGCGATGCCGAACCGCAGCATGGCGTTGAAGGCCAATAACATCGACAGGGGGATAGCGAGCGCCACGATCAGCCCGGCACGTAGGTTGCCCAAGAACACAAACAGGATGGCGAGCACCAGCAACGCACCCTCGAGCAGGTTGTTGCGGACGGTCTCGAGGACCTGGTCGACTAGGTGCGTCCGGCTGTAGACCTCGGTCAGCTCGGTTCCCTGTGGGAGACTTCGGCGGACTTGTTGCAGGCGGGCTTCGAGCGTGTGGGTCAGCTCGCGGCTGTTTTCCCCGACCAGCATGAACCCGAGGCCGAGCACTGCTTCGCCCCGCCCTTGGTAGGTCACCGCGCCTCGACGCAGTTCGTGCTCCTCGCGGATCTCGGCCACGTCGTTCAGGTGAATCGGGGTGCCGTCGACGGTCGCGACCACCATCGCTTCGAGGTCGGCGACGCCCGTCACCAGTCCTTGGCCGACGATGAGTTGGGCTTCGCCGGCCTGATCCAGGATGCCGCCTCCGGCATTGCGGTTGCCGCGTCGGATCACATCGGCAACATCGTCGAGTGTCAGGGCGTGTTTGACCAGTCGACGCGGATCGACGACGACGTGAAACTGTTTTTCGAACCCGCCCCAGGTGTTGATCTCGGCCACGCCGGAGACCTGGACCATCTGCGGGCGGACAACCCAGTGATGCAGGGTCCGCAGCTCCTGCGGCGACAGCGTTTCGCTGTGAAGCACATACTGAAACACCTCTCCCAAGCCCGTGGACACTGGGCCAAGTGCGGGACGCTCGACCCCGTCCGGGAGTTCGGCCAGCGCCAGCCTTTCACCGACAACCTGGCGTGCGAGGTAGATATCGGTGGTATCGTCGAAAATCGCGGTGACCTGCGAAAACCCAAACTTAGAAATCGAGCGAACTTCGACCAACCCGGGCAAACCCGAGATGGCCTGCTCGACCGGGAAAGTGATCTGGCGCTCGACTTCGATGGGGGACAGTGCAGGGGCCGTCGCGTTGACCTGGACTTGGACCGGCGTGGTGTCGGGGAAGGCGTCAAACGGCAGGCGCGAGAGACTT
>CAZUPD010000198.1:0-12777 GCA_964621785.1 uncultured Nannocystaceae bacterium | reverse complement strand
TGCGATCGAGCTTTGCGTCGTAGGCGGCAAAGACGACTCCCATCGCACCAGCGCCTAGACGGTCGAGGAGTAGGTAGCGGCCGATTTTCGGTGCGCCGGTGAATGGAGTGGATCGCCGACCAGACTCGGGCGCGTTTTGATGGGTACCTACGAACGTGTCTCCCGAGACAGTTTGGTCGAGCGGATCAATTGTTGGATCGGGCATCTGCAGTTTGGTTGTAGCCGTAGTTTGGTCTCGGATTAAACGCGACCGGACCGGGCCACCCCTGCAACCGGCTACCGACGTTCACTGGCTTCCGACTGGAGGCGGCCTTGGCTCGTCAACCATCAACCCGACGACTAGGCTGACTTCCGGACCCGTGACCGACCACCGTCTGCCTTCGGCAGCGGCTCGAAAACCCTTCTACGCGAGACGACGCGAGAAAAAACGAATGTTTGGTGAGACACTCGGGCGAGCGGTACCATCCCCACGTGACCGGCGGAATTGAGACAGAGTTGGCAGCACTGCCTGAGTGGCTAACGTGGGGAACCGCTGTCTGCCTCGTTCTGGTTCTCGTCGCGTGGCGGGATATCATTCGCTCCGGCCTGTTTCAACTCGTCGATCCTCGTCCGCTGGCTCTGTTTCGCATCGGCTTTACCCTCGTCCTGCTAGTGACCTGCCTCGAGGTCGCGCCGCTCAACATCTACCTTTTTAGCGACGAGGGATTTGTACCGAGTTCTGCCGTGCCGCAACTGTTTGGGCGCCATGCCCTACCCGGATACGGAGATGGAATCCACGAGCCTACTGGTTTTGTTGACCTCCAAGGTGTTTTGCACTTCCTCTCGAGTGGGCGCTATTCGCTGTTGTACTTTTGGGACAGCCCGGCGTTTGTCCACGGGTATTTCGCGGTGTTGCTCACTGCCGCCATCGGTCTATTGCTCGGTATTCGCACGCGCATATGTGCTGGAATCGTGTGGTTTCTATACGTCGGGATGTTGCGCCGAAACGACGTCCACTGGGGCGGCGAACAGGTGTATTGCAGCCTCCTGTTTCTGCTGATGCTCTCCCGTTGTGGTACTGCCTATAGCCTCGACAATTGGTTGCGGTGTCGCAAACTGCGGGGTCACGGACTCCTTGACCGACCCGAACGCGGCGGCGGGGCGGGGATGGCCCCAGGGCCACAACACCCGCACGGGTTGATGGCGATCTACCGGCGAATTCCCTGTTGGCCCCAGGTCCTGATCGTCATCCAAGTCGCACTTTGTTACACCGCCAATGGATGGCTTAAAAGTGGGGGCAGTTGGCGCTCCGGAGAGGCGATGTACTTGGCATTGCACCTCGATCGGTACACCCGGCTCGACTGGCATGCTCTCAGCCTTGCACTCCCGCAGTGGCTTCTACAGATTGCCACGTGGAGTGTCTTGTGGTGGGAGCGGCTGTTTCCCCTCCTCCTACTCGGGTTGTGGTTGCGTTGGCGGAATGATCAAAAGCCGGTCGAGTCTTCGCCCCGTTTGCGTGCGATCGGCCTTGTTGGTATCTGGGGCCTTGTGGTCGCCGGTTTGTTCGCTGCGACCCGTCCGGCGATATTCGGCGATGTTGCGGACAGCGAGCGATGGATGCGGGCCATGGCCTGCGGGATGGCTGCCCTGGGAATCGCGCTTGTCGCTGCATTTCCCAAGTTATGGCAACCGGGTTCCAAGGCCCGAACACTCGTCACCGTCGCGTTCGGACCACGTCTGTGGTTGGGCTTTGGCTGCGTGTTCCATGGCCTAAACTTGCTGTTATTGAATGTCGGTACGTTTCAATTGGCTCTACTTGCTGCATATACACTGTGCGGCGCGGGCATGCCCCTGGTCGCCACACTTGGATGTACTGCCCGCCGTTTCAATCGACGAGGTGTTCCGCTGCCCGAGGGTATCACAGCCGAATCTAGTGTTTTGTGTGAGGACATCGATCTTCCGCACCTCCAACGTGAGAATCACCGGCTCCCCGCGTGGGCCCTGGCGTGTGCTGCCGCGTCCATACTCATGGGATTGTACACGGCGACGCGATCGGAAGCGTCGCATCCACAATGGTGGTGGCACGGAACCTGGTTGAGTGTCGGTGCCGGACTGTTGGTTGTTTCGTGGCTCCGGGATCGTCGAGTTCTTCACCCAACCGGGGTCGTTGCTGCCGCCTACGGGCCCGTGGGGCGGTTGGCCGTTGGCGGGGTGTTTGCCTATCACCTCACTGCGATACTGCTGTATCAAACGCCCGCTTGGTCCTGCTTTCCGCGACGTGATGCCGTGCGCAGAGTTGTCGATCCATGGCTGGAACTGACATTCACTCGCCAACGGTGGGGGATGTTTTCCCCCAATCCACCCAAGACCAACCGCTCGCTGCGGACGATTGTGGTCGATGCCCAGGGGCGCCGACACGATTTTGCGACGGAACTGCAGCGGCCGGAGAACTTTGTGCGACCCTATTTATGGCATGATCGCGAACGCAAGCTCCACGAGGTCATGATGACGTACCGGCGTTGGATCGCACGCTGGCACGCGCGCTACCAGTGTCGTCGATGGGCGTTGGATCACGAGGGCACACCACCCAAAAAAGTGATACTGCAAGTAATTGAGGCTCCGTTTGCCGGGCCCGATACCAGCGATCCGGTCGCATTTTTTTGGCGACAGGCGAGGGCCGTCGCAACGCTCGAGGTCCCGTGTATCGGCGAGCCGTTCGCAGCCCTCGACCCCGAGGTCCGGGGGCGTTACGGCTATGCCCCGCAACCCCGAGAAAATTTCGAGATCGACAAGGCCCGGGCGAAGTCGTGGGCGAAACGCAAAGCTCGTCTCGACCCGCTACAGCCCCTGTGGCCGGCCCTCGGACTCATTCTCACGATGGGGCTGTTCGCTTGGCGACGGCGACGGGTCTGACCTCCGTCGTTGGCGGTAATTGAAGCATGCCTGCATCATGACCCGCGCCGCCGACGGTGCAACGCCCCGAAGTACAAACACACGAGCGGCTTACGGGAAATACATGCGTATTCATATTTTTGGGCGTTGGCCGGTATCGGACTGCTGGACGGGAGCCCCGAGCCCTGATAGTGAAGCCGGACAATGATCCACGCGCCAAGAAACAACACCAAGGCAAACGCCCGATGGCTTGTCGTTTGCCCAGTTGCTGCGCTCATCAGCTGTGCCCTGCCGGTCGCACCAGAGCGCACGTGCCACCCGATCGCCGTCGGGGATGGGCCAGAGGATTTCGTGGTGGACACCGAATCGGGGTCGTCGGGGTCGCTGCTGATCTCGCTCCACAATCGCCGAGCGTGGCATACGATGGGGGCGATCGAGCGTGTCGACTTGACCACTGAAAAAGCGTTTCGCCTCACCCGTGTCGGCGAACCTGCGGGGCTTTCGTTTCGTCCCCACGGCATCGACCTCGTTCGCTTTCTGGACGGCAAACAACGACTGTTTGTGGTGCTCCACGGCTCCGAGCGAAATGCCCCATGGCAGGGGATCGCACGCTACCGCGTCACCCCAAAAGAATTGATCTTCGAGCAATTGTTTGAACATCCCTTGCTCGTCTCCCCAAACGATGTGGTGGCGCTCCCCGATGGCAGCTTCTACGTTTCGAACGATGCGGGGGTCCGCGGAAATCGAAGTGAGTTGGTTTGGAAATTGCATCGCTCCAATGTGGTTTACCGGCGGGCGGATGGAAGTTGGAAGGTTGTTGCCGACAAGCTCGCATATGCCAACGGGTTACATCTCGCCGACAAAAAACTCTACGTAACGGCAACCCGAGACAATGCTCTTTTTGTCTACGAGCGCTACGACGATGGAAGCCTTGGCACTCGCCGCAAAATCGCCTCGATCCGTGGGGCCGACAATATCATGCCGCTCGCAGACGCGTTGCTTGTGACCTCGCACCCGAAGGGGTTGGCTTTCCTGCGCCACGCTCGTGATCCGAAAAAACCGTCGCCAACGGTTGTCTATCGAGTTGCGGCAGACGATTCAATCACCCCCGTTTTTGTCGACAGCGGTGCGAATGTCAGTGCCGCCGCGACCGCAGCTGTCGTCAATGAGCGACTCTTGATGGGCCAGGTCTTCAACGATGGCATGCTTTCGTGTGACGCAACCGACCTCGTTCGCTGATCCTTACGATCCGTGGGTATCCGATCGGCACATCTGACGAGTTGAAGGTGGGCTCTCCTTCGGTTTCTCGCCAAACGTGGGGACCCGCCGTAGGGCCGCACATGGTGTCACAGACCCTCCTACCACCCAAAGTGGCCCAATCGTTCCCCATGAACCGAGATCGAATCGGTGATCGATCTCGTCAACGTACGTGATGGTTCGAGAGAAGTGTATCCGATTGTATCCGGCACTCTACAAAATCGAGATGGTTCTCGTCGCCAGTCTCCCTACAGTGGGGCCATGTCGAACTTGTTTCGAGTACTTTTGTGTACGGGATTTTTAGCCGCTTGTGGAGGCGAAGATCCCGAAGACGCGTTTGTTGTACGCGGCGTTTCCGGTGAGGATATCGTTTTAGATCGCATCTGGGACCGTGGCTGTATACCAGGTATCAACGGCATCGATTGGACCGACGCGCATCGAACCTTGACAGGTTTCGAGCTCGTGACCGAGCTCGTCGATTACCAAAATGGCTCACAAACGCCAAACTGTACCGATGGGCGCGTGGGTTCGAGTTCGTTTTCGCTGACCATCACGAGCGATGAGGTGCAGGTTCCGATCTCCTGGGTCGACTTTGAAGGTATGCCAGCCACTGCTCCTGCAGGTCTAGAGGGGGTGAGCGAAGCGAATGGGGCGACGGGCCTGATGACGGAGGCCACGGTAACTCCCGAAACCCAAGAACGTGCGGACCAGCTGAATGCGGCAGCATTTTGTGGCTACACAGACTGGACGCCAAATGTTGCCAAAGATACAGTCGATTGTTTTACTGGTGGGTTCAACCCAAGCAAGGGGACGATCGTGGTCGACGACCGGAGTATGCCATGGAAGATCTACGATGGCGTCGGCATGATGTTCAACGACGAAGGCTACCCGACGGATATGCCCAACTATCTGCCGCACGCGGGCCCATACGAAACGCTCGAGCGATAAGATATACGCGTGAACGGCCAACCGATCCTGTGTCTCGTGGAGGATGCCCGCAAACTTGCGACCATCATGGCCGCGTACTTCAAAAAGTACGGATTTGCGACCATCTTCGCAACCCACGGTGACGAAGCCGAACGCGTGATCTTGGAGCGCAGGCCGGATGCTGTGCTATTGGATGTCATGCTTCCGGGTCTTATCAAATCCGTACGCGGGTCGGGCTACCTCTTGGCGGTGCGGTCATGAGTCGCTTTTTACTCTGGCACGCCATTTCCATTTTCATCTTTCTGATGGTGACCCTTGCAATTTTGTCGACGGGTTGGGATGAGGAAAAATTCGGCGAGAATATCGCTCTGATGGCACAGACCGCCGGAAAGGCGGTGCAACAAAGATATCTCGGCCAGTCCGCAAGTCAGGTGAAGGCCGCAATTCAGCAACTTCCACCCTCGGAGCAGCCACTTCGGTTTATCGAGCCAGCGGAGGCGATGCAACTCTCGGAGCGGTTTACGGTACAATCGCATGGGATTGTGTTTGAGATGCGGGAGACCGACGAGGTTCTGCTAATCGGCCTGGGCCTGCAAGAAGGAGCGTTAGCGATTGGGCCATTACCGTACACTTGGCCGTGGTCGGGCAGTTATAGCATTCCTTTGCTCGGTGTCTTAGGTCTCGTTGCCCTCCTCGGAGGGTTGGCACTTGTTTATCCACAGGTACGAAGGCTGCGAAGACTGCGTGAAGCTACTGACAAAATCCAGGCAGGCGATCTGAGTACCCGGGTCATCGTGTCACCGGTTGGAGATGAGATCGATGTCGTAACACATCACTTTAATGCAATGGCCAAGCGCGTCCAAGAACATATTCGTCAGCAGGAGATGCTTTTACACGCTGTCTCACACGAGTGTCGGACTCCGATTGCGCGTCTGCGATTTGCGCTCGAGTTGGTACGCGAGGGAATCTCCTCGGAGAAGGAGTTGCACTACGTTTCCGAATGCTCCGAAGCCCTCGCAGAGATCCAGCAGATCGTTGAAGAAGTCATGACCTACGCCCGGTTCGAGGCCGATCCGTATCTTCAACGTGAGTCCACGGAGCTCGTGGGACTGCTCAAAACATCTATCAAAGGAATCGATTGGCCGCCTACGATGTCGCCGCCGGAGCTCCGGTGTGACTCGGAAATCTTGATCGACGTCGACTGTCAGCTGTTTTGTCGGGTGCTGAGCAATCTCTTGCGCAACGCTGGGCGCCACGCCCAAGCGTGTGTGTGCGTGCAGGCGACGCGGGTCGAGAATGCAGTTCGCGTCGTTGTCTCAGACGATGGCACAGGTGTGCCTGAGCACGAAAGAGAACGGATTTTCGAGCCTTTTGCGAGGGTTGATACATCTCGCAGTCGAGACTCCGGTGGTGTGGGCCTGGGCCTTGCACTCGTCCAGGCGATTGTGCGTGCCCATGGAGGAAGTGTGTGTGTACAAGATTCCCAGCTCGGAGGAGCTGCATTTGTTACGATTTGGCCTGATAGCCAGTGATACTGTCCCAACTCATGCAAGTCACGCTGTCTCCGTAAGGGAGTAATGGCGAAGACGGTAGCGAACGACAACTCTTCACACCCGACTTTGTTATGAATTATGTGATCTGTATCTGTTGACACCACGGCGTACCCAAGCTAGACAAGTGCATGCTTCATGGATAATACCGTGTATTTACACTCGCTTGTTTCTCTGTTTTAACACTTGGGTGTGGTGATACCGCGAAGACATTCAGGTCAGCACAACACGCGATGACATTGTGGCAGGTCTCGACCCCAGCTCGATGCGGTTCGCAAACTCTAATCAATCATACACATTCAGGAGGAAACCATGACAATCACACGTACTTTTGCACTGCTTACCATTTTTACACTCTTCTCAACCGGCTGCTCCAAAACTCCCGAAGAGTGTCACCAAGCCAAGCTACTCGTGGTCGAGGTCGACCCTGACATCACCGCGTTGATGTCTGCCGCAAACCGCGGTGATCGAGCTAGGTTCGAGAAAACAAAAGCCCGTATCGAAGCGCAGCTCACAAAACTCAAGGGCCACAAGTTCTCCGATGATAGCCACAAAGCCAGCCTGCTCACCGGCGAACTCGAAGAGTTCACCAAGCTCACAGGTGAGGCCCTCGTTGCCTATGAGGCCGTGCTCGACGCAGTTGAAAAGCACGCCGCTTTAGGCGGGGAAGGGACCGCACCAAATGACCGCACGATACTCAGTGATGAGCAGCAAAGTGCGTTCAACGTCAACCTAAAAGTCAGCCGCAGCGGGTGGCGGGACATGCAGTGCGGAAATTAGCCATGCACATTTCGACAGTATCTGTCTTGCCCAACTCACATAACAGCAGACGTGTACTGTCACATCGCCGGCTATCGCCGCGACAACCTCCGCGAGTGCGCACACGCATCCCATCGCGCCGGGCAGGGAGACGGTACACGACTAGCCCAGGCGGCGACGGATCGCCGCCACAGTAGGCATTGACAGTGTGCGGATCGAGCTCGTAGGCCGAGAGCTCAGCCTCGTCGCCGTAGTCGGCTTGTTGCCCGCGTCGTGGAGTCCTGAGCACATCATTTGCCAGCTGCGACCGGGGCACCCACCCCCATCGCGGCACAGGCCTCGAACAGCCCGTCGTTGAGGGGTGCGCAGCGCCGAGGCCACATCGACGTCTTGCTTGCCCTCGTGTTCACGGTAGGTCACCTCGACCTGCCCCTTGAGGTCTTCGACTTAGGCTTCAACAAGATCAGCTTCCGAACCCGGCAAGACATCATCAACGCCAACCTCCTGCCAGAGCACCTCGCAAAACAGGTCTCTCGCTGATTGAGCGCAGCGCCTATCTGCAACCACGGTGGAGCAGATGCCGGGTGTGGTGCCGATGGGCGTGACCTGTGCGACTAGGTGGCGTTTCGCAACCCAACGACTTATTCGCTACGGAGTCACACTTTGGGCTACCTCTTCGGCATCGATGCCGGAAGCCCGACGACACCGTGGGTTGTGCGTGTGTTGACGCCCTGATCCCCTATTGAGAGTTCGCTTGGCGACGGCGACGAGTCTGACCTCCGTCGCCGAGTGAGCTCAATCCAGCCTCTTCAGATTTATTCGGTGTCAGTTTCGGTATCGGTGTCGGTATCCGCGTCGGTGTCGGTATCGATATCGGTATCGGTATCGGTATCCGCGTCGGTATCGGTGTCGGTATCGGTATCCGCGTCGGTATCGGTGTCGGTCTCGGTCTCGGTAAAGGAGTCGGGGTCTTCTGTAATCGACCAGCTCTCATCGGGGCCTGCATACGTTACACCAACCGACGAGTTGCTATCATCTACAGTTGTATTACCCGTAGTCGTCGTAGTCGTAGGCGTGTCAGTGTCTCCACCGGTGGTTTGGGGGTCCATGTCGGGTTCTGTATCGGAGATGCTCCATGTCTCCTCGGGTCCTGCGTACGTCACGCCGCCGGCCCATGTATCTGAAACAGTGCCCATGGAGTTGTTTGCGGTCATTGAGCTTGCGGGCTCTTTGTCGTCACATCCGGCATTCATTGTACTGAGGCCGAGCATCAGGCCGAAGAGGAGTTGGGGCGCGAGTCGAGCACGTGCGCGAAACGTCGCGTGGCAAAATGGACATGACGACTCCGAAGCTCGAACAAGTAGACGACAGGTAGGACATTCAATATGGGGCACCATGATGATGTGACGTTAGCACACGTTTGGTCGTGCCGTCGAGCAGTCTGTGGATTTCACGGAGCCCAATCTTCGGCGTGACGGGATAGGCGAGATAGATGACTACGAGCCGGCTGTGTAACGGTGCCACCGTGGAGTCGGGACATACAGCCGGCCAACGAGCCGGCATTCGCACCAAGGAAAAGATACACAATCCACGTCTGGTTGGGGCAATATGCCCTTTCGCGTCTCGGTTGGAGAGAAACAGGGTTGTGTAGATTTGTTCCTGTCAGCCGAGGTTCTCAGCGAAGAACCGTAGGCTTCGCTGGAAGGCGAGGGCACTCGCAGTCGCGTCGAACACCGGCGCGCGGTGATCACAGGCGAAGCCGTGGTCCGCGTCGTATTCGTGGACTTCGCCGGGAGTGATGGCTCCACAGAGCTCTCGCGCAGTCGCGATGGGGAAGTACTGATCGCGGCGCGCGAGGTGAAACTGGATCGGGATACGCGGGCGCGTTTTGGCGAACATCGGGATCTGGGCGCCGTAGTAGCTGACCGCCGCTGCGAGACCTTCGACCTTGGCAGCCGACAGCCAGCTCAGCGCACCGCCGAGGCAATAGCCGATAACGCCGACCTTACCGGCTTTGCTCAGGCGCGCCACGGCTGCGTGGATGTCGAGAACCACGGAGGTCGGGCTGAGTTTCTGCGCCAATGCGATTCCGGAGACGTGGTCGGCCTCCGAGTAGCCGAGACAGACGTTCGTCTCGAGACGGTCGAACAGGGCAGGCGCAATGGCGGCGTAGCCGGATCCGGCATACATCGCAACAATCGCGCGGATGTGATCGTTGACCCCGAAGATCTCCTGCAGGACGACGACGCCGCCGCGGGGGGTACCTTCTGGGGCGAGGTAAAAGGCGTCGAGTTCATGGCCATCAGATGCGGTGAGTTTGATGTCTGGCACGCGACGAACATGCCGAGTCGCGGCCGTCGCTTCAAGATCTTTATTTGTCGTGCGCGCGTCTACGGGAACGATTCGCGCTTCGTCGAGCCTGGCAATGCACTCGTGCCGAAACCTTGCGAGCCGAAACCGACCGAGGTGCCTGATGGAGAACGTGCACAGATCGCCCGCGAACATTTACAATCATGGGGATGCGCGGTCGAGCTCTCTCTCTCTCTCTCGTCGTCGTCACGAGTTGCTCGAGCCACGGACGCGAACCATCGCTCCCGACGACTTCCAGCGCGGGCAGTAGCTCCGGCGACACGTCGGCGACGACCGTGCAGGCGACAACCGTGTCGGAGACCCCCGATCTACCCGGCAATCATCCCCCGTACTTTGACCCACCCGGCGACTTCGTGATCGACGAGCGCGAACCGCTAACTCTCGAGTTCGACATCAGCGATCCAGATGGGGACGCGGTTCGGGTGTTTGTCCAGGGGCTTCCGCCGGGGGCCGTGTTCGACGAGGCAAACCGTCGACTCGAGTTTACGCCCGACTTCATCCAAGGCGGCCACTCCTGGCAGGTAACCGCGATCGCCGATGATGGACTCGAGCGCGTAGTGTCAACATTTACGATCGAAGTGTCGGACACGATTCGCCCGCCATCCCCAGAGGTCATGTCTGAAACATCAGGTGACGGTTTGACCCGTCTGTTCCTGCATCAAACAACCGATGACTTTCTCGATAGTCCGGGGTACGCCGGGCGCGAATTTAATGCCATTGTCACGGCCCCGGATGACGCCGACGCAGACGATCGAAGACCCGTGCGGATTGCCCTCCACGGGTTTGACGGCGGGCCGTGGGATGACGGGTGGTCGGGTGAGTACCGAATCGCGCCACATGACCCTATGAACAGCTATTGGTGGGGTTTTTCCGAATCGCTCCCGGATGCCGAGCCGACCGGAGCGGTCCGTGCCTATACCGTCCGCCGAGTCCTGCATCTGCTCGAATGGGTTTTGGAGACCTACCCCGGGGCTGATCCTGAGCGTGTCTACCTCGAGGGTGCATCGATGGGTGGTGCTGGAGTGTTGACAATCGGCCTGCTACACGCCCGTCATTTTGCGTGGGTCTCGGCGACGATCGCCCAGGCGATTCCCCGCAATCACCGACCTTCACGGATGGCACAACTCGCCGCTTACTGGGGTGATCCTAGCCTCGACCTTGACGACGGCGAGGGCAATCTCGTTTGGGATCGGATGGATCTGACCCGTGCACTTCTCGAACAGACCGAAGCTCGCAACCAGTTGTTGTTTGTCAAGCACGGCAAGGACGACCCGGTGATCCACTTTGGTGCCGTGGTTCATACGAGTCCTTTGACCGGACGCACGTTTTATCAAGCCCTTCAGGAAAGTGCTGTCGGTCACCTCGCAGTCTGGGATGAAGGAGGGCACGGGGATTCGGATCCTCTACTGGGGGACGGTTGGTGGCAAACCGGTTGGAACCCGATATTTGATACGACAAGTATTGCCCGCCGCGACCTCGCGTTTCCTGCGTTTCACCGCTCGATCCTCGACCGCGACCCCGGCACAGGTGATGGCAACGGTCTTCAACCCTGGGATCCGGAGACAGGTTATGCGGGCGATGTCTCGGTCGCCGGAGACTCCGGGTGGAACGGTGAAATCGCAGGTGCGCTCGGTCGCGGACTGCGGTGGAAGAGTACTGCCATTGTCGATCGCATCGACCGCTTTGCGGTACCCCTGCGGGTTCTCAACGGCGAGGGAGGTCTGCCACCCGCACCCGGATATCCGACGACAGGGGACCGTCTCGACGGTGGGCAGCCCGTGTTGGTCGATGTCACGCTTCGGCGAGTTCAAGCGTTCCACGTACTTCCTGGAGAACTACTCGCGTGGCGATTTGGTGCGAAAGAAGGTGAGGTCCAGGCGAATGAGCGCGGCGAGATCACCATTCATGATGTGCCATTGTCGACAGACTGGACCACGCTCGAATTCTGGCGGATCGCAAGCCTTTCGCCAGGGTAGGGCCGTGATTGGCACCAACCACCGGGGTTCAAGCTCCGCGCAAGCGACCCGACTCCCCGACTGCTCGACGCAACAGGCGAACGAGGTCGGTGCGCATCTTCGGTGTCAGCTCGTGACCCGCGTTTTGATAGGTCCGCAACCGTGCCGATGCTCCTCCTGTGCGCTTGACCTTGCGGACAGTCTGACGCGCGGCCCTGAGACGGATCGTCCGGTCGTGTCGCCCGTGAAGGGCAACCACGGGTGCGCGTTGCTCGGTGTCGGAGCTTGAAAGCAGGGAAGGCGGCAGAAATCCGGCGATGGGGACCGCCATGTCGAGCTGCTCCCCGTAGTGCACCGCGAGCGACCACGCCAGGATTCCACCCTGGGAGTAGCCGACGACGATCGGCCGCCCAGTGGTGGGAAACGCCTGTGGGAGTCGGTCGAGCAAAACAGCCAAACGCTTGGTCACGTCTCCGAGTTCGCGAGTTACGGTATCTTTGTCCCGACGTACGCTGCGGGAGAACCAGCTGCGCCCGAGAGCGAACTGGCGCGGAGCCCTGGGGAACACCCAGCGGACCGGCAGGGGGTGATTGCGGACCATTCGCAGGAACCACTCCGGGGATCCGCCGCGGCCGTGCAGAGCGATGATCATCGGCAAAGGTTGGTCGGTGTCGACGTCTGGGTGGACAAAGACCTCGTATTCGTAGGTGTCGTTGGCGGACGACACGAGCCCGACGGCCGGTTCCGGGTCGAAGGGGTCCGCCAACGCGTGACCTGCCTGGCCGATCGTGTCGGCGATGACAGCCTCGCACGGGCCACCGACGTCAGGTGGGGAAGGCATGTACACCGGAGAGGGACATGAAACAACGCTCCCCAACGCAAGTACCAGAAGTGTCGCTCGTGCGTGGTCGAAGTTCACCGCGGGTCCCCTGCGGAGTTGGAGCCTCCAGCAGCCGAGGAGGGTGCAAGGTTGCGGACGAAAGTTTGCGGCACGTCCCAAACGCTCGAAAGTGGTCATGCGGGGGTGAGCGCTGGTTGCCGGTTCCAGCGGCAGCTGTTTTTAGGATGCTATAAATGTATCTACAATA
>CAZUPD010000197.1:0-12940 GCA_964621785.1 uncultured Nannocystaceae bacterium | reverse complement strand
ACCAATTCCGCCACCTTCGCGCGGCTCCTGCGGAGGAGCATGGAGCTATCACGATTTTCGCGAACTCGGCAAGCTCTCCCCGACTTCGTGGAGCTTGAGTAAGTTCACGGATTTGTGGTCCTTCAGCGGGTAGCCAAACGCGATGCAGATTCGGTCGCCGGCGGCGAGGAGCTCGCGGCGGATCAGCGCTCGGTCGAGGTCGATAAAAATCCCGGCGCCGTCGGGGCTCGACGGTGTGAACAGCACTGGCGTCACGCCCCAGTACATCGCCAAACTCTGATAGGTGGCCGATTTGGGGGTCAGCGCATAGATCGGCACCCGCGGGCGGTACTCGCTGACGAGTCGAGCGATACCCCCGGAACCTGTGTAGACGACGATCGCTTTGGTGCTGTCCATACTCCGGGAACACGCGACCAGCGCACGGGCAATTGTGTTGGTCGTGTGCCCGAGTCCGAGGTCGGACGGTGACTCGCGCCAGTAGCGTTCGGCCTGTTCGGTCGAGCGAATGATCTTGTCCATGATGCGGACCGACCGCAGGGGATACGCACCCGAAGCGGTCTCACCCGAGAGCATCACCGCATCGCTGCCATCGAGCACGGCGTTGGCCACATCCGAAGCTTCGGCGCGGGTCGGCCTGGGGTTGCGGATCATCGAATCCAGCATCTGGGTGGCTGTGATCACCATCTTGCCCCGGCGATTGGCGAGGTCGATGGCCCGCTTTTGAATCACCGGGATTTGCTCGGGGCCCATCTCGACGCCCAAGTCTCCGCGGGCCACCATGATGCCCGAGCACTGCTCTAAGATCTCACCCAAGTTGTCAACCGCCTCGGGTTTTTCGATCTTGGCGATGATCGGGACTTCGCGGCCGATCTTCTGCATGAGCTCGCGAACCTCGGCAATGTCGGCGGCACTGCGGACAAACGACAGGGCCACCACATCGACGCCGAGCTCGAGGGCAAACCGGAGGTCGCGCCGATCTTTTTCGGTGAGTGCGGGGACCGACAGTTTGACCCCCGGGAGATTGACCCCCTTGCGCGCCTTGAGCAGCCCGCCGATCACGACCTCGGTGGTGATTTCGGTACCGGCGATCGCCGTGACCCGGAGTTCGAGGGCCCCGTCGTCCATCAAAATCCGGTCGTCGACATTGATCTCGTCGGCGAGTTTGGCGTAGTCGATCGTGACCCGTCCCGCCTCGATGACGGCCTTCGGATCGGTGCTGATAATGAGTTGGGACCCGGTCTGAAGCGGCATCCCGGGGTCGGGAATCTTGCCCACGCGGATCTTGGGGCCTTGGAGGTCGGCGAGGATCCCGACGGCAACGTCGCGGCGCGAGGCCTCCATACGGACGGCTCGAAACACGCGACCATGGTCTTCGTGGGTGCCGTGGGAGAAGTTGAGGCGGGCGACGTTCATCCCGGCGGCCATCAGCTCGCCGATCGTTGCGTCATCGTTACTCGCGGGTCCGAGGGTGCAGACGATTTTTGCCCGGCGGGGAGACGGAATCATGGCAGGCATGATGCCTGAACCCGCGTCACAGGGGCAGCACTGTCGGGTAAAAGTCTCGCCGTTCGACGTGTGTAAAACGGATGTGTCCGCGCCGGCCAAAATCGCGTCAAGCCCGCTAAACGCTGGTCTCCTCCGGTTTCGGTTCGCCACGTTCGAGAAAATTGTATGACCAGCGATTTCATAGTCTGCGTATGACCACACGACCGCAGCGGCAACCCTCGCGTGAAAACAGCCGAAAAAGGACTCAGACATCAACCTGTCTAGAGAGACATTTTGACGCGATATCATCGATGTACTGATGTCGTCGAAACAACGCGCCCCGACGCCCCCGCGCCGCCCTGAAGCGTCGCCTCCGGCCGGTGTCGCGGACGCTGCGGCCGAGACATCCCCATCGCGGACAAGCCCGCGGGCCAGGGCCCCCTCGGGAGCGGAAGATCGTGTACAGGCACAAGCCTCGTCGCTCCCCCCCGTCGGGTACGACGGATCGAGTGACACCTACTTCGCCCCCGACCTCGCGTTCGATACCCGCTCTGCGAGCGACACCCACTTGGCACCTGACCCCACGCTCGCCGAACGTGCCCAGGGCTCGAGTGACACGCAGTTTGCTCCCTCTCTCGCGCTTTGTATTTCGGACCCGAGTCAGGTCGACAGCCTCGGCGCCACCGCGCTCCCGACCCCCTCCATCGAACCCGAGCTCGCCGGTGGCGATAAATATGCACATGCATCTTTTTCGACACTCGGTCCGGCGCAGCACCCCATGGTTTCCGAGCCGGACCTCGCCCAGAGTGCCACCATTGTCGCCACCGACTCCGGACCCCGGGTCGCGGAGGTCACGGGCTTTGCCCAGGGTAGTCAAATCGGACGGTTCGTCGTCCTGCGTGAGCTCGGCCGCGGCGCCATGGGGATTGTCCTCGCCGGCTACGACCCCAAACTCGACCGCCAAGTAGCGATCAAGCTGGTCCACATCGGTCACTCGCGCAACCCGTCCCTCGGCCGCAACCTCCTCCTGCGCGAAGCCCAAGCGCTCGCCAAGCTCTCCCACCCAAATGTCGTCGGCGTCCACGAAGTCCGTGTGTGGCAAAAAAATTCGGTCTACGTGGCCATGGAATACGTCCAGGGCGTCGATCTACAACAGTGGCTGCAGGCGAAACAGCGCCACTGGCGAGAGGTCATCGAAGTATTTGTACAGGCAGGTACTGGCCTGCTCGCGGCCCATCAGCGCGGGCTTGTCCACCGCGACTTCAAACCGGCAAATGTCCTCGTCGGCGACGACGAACGCGTGCGTGTGGCCGACTTTGGGCTGGCTGCCAAACGCGGGGCCAAACGCGAGCTCGTCGTGACCGACACCCACTCGGCCCTCGAGGCCACGATCGCCAGCGGTGGCGCGCTGATCGGTACTCCCGCCTATATGGCTCCCGAGTTGCTCGACGAAACCCCGGCGACCGCCCTCAGCGATCAGTTCGCCTTTTGCGTCGCCCTCTACGAAGCGCTGCACGGGGTTCGGCCGTTTCGCGGGGCGACGATTCCAGCCCTGATGCACGAGCTTCGCACGACCGAGGTCGCTGCGGCCCGACCCAATCCCGACGTGCCAGCCTGGCTGCACACGATTGTCTGCCGCGGCCTCACCAAGGACCCCACTCGACGCTACCGCACCCTCGAAGAACTCCTCGTCGCCCTGCAGACCGACCCCGATGCTGAACGTAGCCGCCGCAACCGCCTCGGTGCCCTGGTGGCGCTGGCAGTGGTCACAACGGTGATCCTTGTTGTTGCAATTACAACTGGATACCGGAGCTACCTCAGCTACCGCGCAGAGCAGGAGGCGCAGGCGCGCCTGACCATTTTGCGCAACCAACTCGATGCGCTCGCCGACGACCGCGACGCTGCGACCCGTGTGTTTGAAACCTTTGTCGCCCTCCCGGAAAATCGTCGCAGCGGAACTTTGTCCCGGGCCTACCTCAGTTGGGCGGAGTATCTCGACGATCCCGCGGCCGAAAAAGATGCCTATGCAAGTGCATATATCAACGCCCGTCGCGACACCGATGCGGTCGCCGCGTTGCGTGGCCTCACCCTGCGCCTGGCCCAACGCGGTGCGCTCACCGAGGCTGAGACCGCGCTCGTAGCCCTGCGACGGCGCGCTCCCCAACAGGTCAACGACCCAGAACTCGCCGCGGTTGCCCTGGCCACCGCACTCAACCGCCGGGACTTTGCGACCGCCCTCGACATCGTCGACCACGCACCCCAGCTCGCCGCCCACAAGCCGTTGCTGCAGCATCTATCCCGTGCGAACATCCTGACCCCCGCGGATCTCGGGAGCGGCGGCAAGAACAAAAAGCTGTGGCGCACGGCAATCGGATCCTTTGATGCCGAGCCGGGGCTCGAACTGTTGGTCAGTCGCCCCGACGATCCACGCGTGACGGTCCTCGCCATCGGGCCGGAGCTTCGACGCAAGCGCACGTTGACCGCACCGTTCCCGATCCACTCGATCGCCCCGATCCCGTTTGAGCTCTCGGGGGCACCGACCCTGCTCGCCTCGACCTACCAGGCCGAAGTCGTCGCGCTCGCGGCCGAAGAAACCGGAGAGCTGCGAGAACTCGCCCGCTGGCCGGGCTGTGCGGGGTTTCGCCACCTCGCCACGGACATCGATCACGACGGCCAACAGGAGATGTACCTCGGGCTCGGGTGCAACGTGCGTCACCTATACCGCGTCGAACGTGAAGCTGAAACATGGCAGCTGCGCATCGCCCATCCACCGACCGACCAGACCCAATCTGGCGTGCGCAGCTTTGTCGCCACCGACCTCGACAGCGATGGGCACCGCGAACTTGCGTTCCCGGCCGATGCCTGGCTCGCCTACGATCTGCGGATCACCAGGGCCTCTGGTCCCAACAACCTCGAGCTTGTCACGCGCCGCTCGTTTGGGGTCGTCGACCATCTGTCGGAGCTCAAGACCCCCGGTGACTCGATGCTCGTATTCTCGAAGTCCGACATCCTCCTGGGGTCGGGACGCTTCTCTCCACAGACCCCCTACGGTGAACCTGCGGGGCTCTACGTGGTCGACCTCGTGGGCGGCGAAATTCAAATTATTGATCATACACCTATTATTCAATCAGACCACCATCCCGAGGAGATTCACACCGCCGATCTCGACGGAGACGGGACGGATGAAGTCCTTGTCTCGACGGAGAACGAACTGCTGATCTATCGCTGGGAGCTCAATAAACTCCAACCTCCGCTCGTGTTGCCAAAACTATATGTTCATACAACAATTGACATCAACGGCGACAAGCGGCCCGAACTCGTCCTCAGCGACAACAACGACCGTGTCCCGCTGTTTATCGTCGGTATCGGCGACGCAAACATTCCGGTCACCCCACCCCCGACCCACACCTCGCAGGAGGTCCCGCCACTCGACCTCGATCCGAGCCTGCGCTCGCTGTGGGCCCAGGCCGAGCATGCAGTGGCGATCGGTCTGGTGCGCCGCAGCGCCAACGAACTGGCGGCCCTCGCTCGACTCGCGGAAACAGCTGGCTACGATCTGTTTTATCGGGCAGGTGAACTCATGGCCGAGGCAGGAGAGTTTCAGGCGGCTGCGGACTACTTTCTCGCCGCTGCGGAGGCCGACCCAACCCGTGCTGGTATCGCGTTACATGCCGCTGGTTCAAACCTGCGGGCTCTCGGCAACTTTTCCCAGGCTCAGGAGCATGTCGTCCACGCCCTCGGCAGCCAAGGGCTCGGCCCACAGGAGCGGGCCGCGGCCGAGACCGACCTGCGACAACTCCAACGCCTGCTCGCCCCTCGCAATGCGATCACACTCGACTTTGCCAAGCCCCTCGATCCGCGACTGCACATCCTCGACCCACTTTCGCTGGTCCGAACCGACGCGGGTGTTACCGAATGGCGAACCGGCGCGAAGACGGTTGCCACACTCCCACTGACCTGGCCCGGAGGACCGGTCGTGGTCGAGGCCGAATTCGAAAACGGCAACCTCGACTGGGGCGTCCATTTTCGTCTGCGACTGCAAACGGCCCCCGACGACGAATGGCGGATCGTCGAGTTCAACAGCCTCGGATCGAGCGCAAATCCCCAGCAACAGGTTCGCGTCGTCCATGCTGGCCCAGCGCCAATGATCGAGCAGAGCATCGACGATGGCGACAGGATTCGCGTCCGCATCGAAATCTACCCGAGTGAGGATCTCGAACGGCACACTGCGAACATCGCCGGCAAGCAATTCCACCAGCGGCTGCAACCGTCGGTCCTCCGGCAACTTCAACCCGGTCCCCTCGAGCTTGCGGTCACGACGTCGACCCTGGATCCTTCACTTTTTGGGCATGTACGCCTCAAACGAATTCACCTCGAAGGATTCGACCTGCGCGCGGGCGATGTTTCGCCGGACGCGTCCATCGCCCGCGACCTGAGCGATGGCAACTACGCCGATGTACTCGCCGCGCTGCCGACCACCGAAGTGACAGACCCGCGACATCTGTGGCGGATCGAGGCCCTCGCCGGACTCGGCCGTCTCGACCTCGCCGAGGCTGCCATTGCCGAAGTTGTTGCGCTCGACGATCGCGAGTACGCGGTCGACAAGGCGCTGTTTCAACGTCTGCGTCGGGCACCGGAAGCACTCCTCATCGCCGCCCGCAAACCGATGGGATGGCGGTTGGTCGACCTGATCGGCGGGCATCTGGGATTTCCCCTCGACCCGTCCTCGAGCAAACTCGTGCGGGGTCACCTCGGCGACTTGATCGCCGCCGACCCTCCTGTCGAAAAAACACCTCTACGCGTGGCCTGGGCCCACTTCTTGATGGGTGAGGCCGAATTGCTCCACGGCCGACCACAACGCGCCGAACACTGGTTCGCGGCCTGCCAGCGCCTGCTCGATCAAGTTTCGGACACATCCCCGGAGCTCGAGCGTTTGGCGAAACGCAACCGGGACAGCCGACTCACGGTCGCACTGACCCGCAACGATCCGAACAGTGCTCAGGAACATGCCCTTTCGATCCTGCGAAAACATCCGGCCCCGGACATTCGCCTCGAAATGCTCCACAACGATCCCAAGCTCCAGCAGCTGTTCTCCCCCGACGATTGGTCCCAACTCGAGCGAGCTGTCGATGCCGAACATCCGTCCACGGCCCCCAAGTAATCGCGGCCTGTTGAAGGCTTCGCACAACGCCACGACCTCGGACGCGATGGGGTGCGTTGTGGATGGGAGACTCTCAATCATCACAAACAGTTGAGCCTCCGGCCGAACGCGCACGCCCCGATGTGAGACTCCCGCAACGATGTCCCGCCGCGATCGACTACACTGCCAGCGGTGACCCAAACCCACGGACATCGGCGGCTGCACCTGCTCGAAGCCGAGCGGGTGACCTCTCACGGCAGCGGTGCCCAGCTCGAGATTCAGCTCGGCCATATCTGCAACAACCGGTGTGTCTTTTGTGTCAGCGGCCAACTGACGGAGCAACGCCTCGCCCGCGTCATCGATGTCGAACCGGTCTACCACGCCCTCGAGACCGCCCGCGCCCGGGGTGCCCAAAAGGTCACGTTCTTAGGTGGCGAGCCGACCCTGCAAAAGAGTTTTTTGCCCGCGTTGCGCCGGGCCGTCGACCTCGGATACCGCGAAATTGTCATTTTCACCAATGGCGTCAAAACCCAGCGTCGCAGCTACGTCGACCAGATCGTCGACCTGGGTCGGTTCACCTGGCGATTTTCGGTCCAGGGCGGCAACGAGGCCGCCCACGACTGTGTAACCAAAAAGCCCGGTTCGTTTGCCCGCATCCTCGCGGGAATGGTGCACCTACAAGAACTTGGTCAGGACATCACCGCCAACGCCTGCATCAACGAGTACAGCTACCGCTCGTTGCCCGACTTTCCCGACCTCGTCCGCCGCCACGGGATCCGCCAATTACACATCGATATGATCCGGCCGTCCGACGCCGGTGTGCGCACCGACGACTACCTCCAATCGATCATGCCGCGCTACGCCGACATGGCCCCCTACTTCGCCCGCATGCTCGAGGGGTTTGATGCCATCGACCCCGACTTTGATGTCAACATCGGCAACTACCCCTATTGTCTACTTCCGCAGTGGGCCCACAAAATTCACCACGACGGCGAGACCACCATGACAGTGGCGGCCGACGGTGGCAACTACCTGTCCAAGCCGTGGAACAAATACGAACAAAAACGTGCCGACAAACAGCACCCGGGGCAATGCGAGGCCTGTGTGTTTCGCAGTCAGTGTAACGGCATCTTTAACAAGTACGCTCAGTTTTACGGCTACGATGAATTCACCCCGGTTTCCCATGGGCACTTGCAGAAGGTCGACCCTCGCCGTCACGCATTTGTCCTACTGGTCGAACCCTCGCTGGCACCCTTGCTCGACAGTCCACCGCCCGAAGCCTGGCAGTCCATCGAAGTTCACCGCAACACCCGCGACCGGTTTCTCGAGTTTCGCTATCGCCATACGGCGACGGGTCGCACCCTTGCCGTGATCGTTTCCCCGCCCGAACACATGGGCAAGCCGGTCGATGGAGGGCTTGTGTTTGCAACGAGTGCAGGCTTTCGCCTGGGCCTGCGACCGCCACTGTTCGGCCTCCCCCCGACCGATGTCCAAGCGCTCCTCCAATGGATTCGCAACGCATTTGCCGACCATGTCTCGGACTGGCAAGACCGACCGCTCGGCCCGATCTTTGCCGCCCTGCTCGCACCTGCTCGGCTGCAGGCTGCCCGCAATTTATTGCGCCGTGTCGTCGTCAACGTCACCGCGCGCCCGTTGGGTACCTTCCGCGTCACCGCAACCTCGCCCCTCCCCGACTGGCCGGGAACCGCCCTACAGCTGCAAAACAAGGCCGGACAGCGACTGACGATCAATCTGACGGTCCAGCCAGATCTACGGAAACCACCGATTGCGGTCGGCGTACAAAAAAACGGGGTCGACCCCGACGAACTCAACATGTGTATGCAAGCATTCCGCGTCGCACTCCAATCGCGTTAGTCCCATGAAGTACCGCACCCTGCCCGGCACCGACCTCCAACTCTCGGCTGTCGGATTTGGCTGTTGGGCGATCGGCAAAACCTGGTGGGGTGACGACGTCGACGACAGGCAATCGATCGAGGCGATTCACAGTGCCCTCGACCACGGGATCAACTGGTTTGACACGGCTCCCCTGTACGGTCATTGCCACGCCGACACCGTGCTCATCGAAGCACTCGGCCAGCGTCGACACGACGTGGTCATCGCCACCAAAGTCGGCGTGCGCTGGGACGGTACGGGGCGCCACGCCTACAGCGATTTGGTCTGCGAACATCTCGAACGGGATTGTGCTGCCAGCCTCCGCCGGCTCAAGCTCGATACCATCCCTCTGTTGCAAGTACACTGGCCGTGCGAACGCGGCACGCCGATCGAAGAGACCCTGTCGACCCTGGTCGACCTGCGCAAACGCGGCCTCATCCGCTGGTTTGGTGTGTGTAACTACAACGCCGAAACCCTCGCGCACATCCGCAAACTCGCACCCGAGGGGTTGGCCTGCCTCCAGACACCCTTTTCGATGATCCGACGCGAGTTCAACAACGGCCTGCGCGATGTGGTCGCCCCCGCCGACGGCCCTCCGCTGGGTGTACTCGCCTACGAAACACTCGCCCGTGGGCTGCTCACCGGGAAGTACATCGGCCCGGTCCCACCGCAATTTCCGGCATCTGACCTACGTCATCGCGACGACCGATTTGCCGAGCCGCTGTGGGGGAAGATCCAGCCACTTGTACGTGCACTTCTTTTCGTCGGGCAACGCCTGCAAGTCCCGCCTGCCGCCATCGCCATCGCCTGGGCCTGCCGCCAACCGGGGATCAGCGTGGCGATCGTCGGGGCCAAGCGGGCGGCTCAAGTCGAGGAGCATGTGCGTGCGGTCGAGCTGTTGCAGCGCACACGCGTATGGCAAGCCCTCGCCCCGCACATCGAGGCGTGCCGTCCGTGAGCCTCGACCCACGGGCCACAACAAAACACATCGAGTTCGGGCCTTCGCCTCGCTAATGGCACGCGGACCCGTGAACGAGGCCACAAACGCGACCCACATCCAACGGGCCGGTGCACGGGCTTCCGCAAGTACTTGTAAACACATCCATCCAAAGCCTCCGGGGTCAGGAGGCCCCAACGGCCTACGTATCGACATCCATTGCTCACCACACACGACCTGCCTATCATCGATCCATGCATTGCACGCGGCTTCGGATTTCTGTTCTAGCCCCCCTCGGTTTGTCGACCGCACTCGCCTGTGGAGGCGACGAAAATTCGGCGAGTGATACGGAAACAACCGAGGCCAGCAGCGAAACCGACGACGCAACGGACACCGTATCAGGTGGGCAAGATACCGAGACGACGGCAGGTCCGACCGGGGACGGCGATGGTGATGGCGACGGTGATGGCGACGGTGATGGCGATGGTGATGGCGACGGCGATGGTGATGGCGATGGTGATGGCGACGGTGATGGCGACGGTGATGGCGATGGTGATGGCGACGGCGATGGTGACGGCGACGGTGATGGCGATGGTGATGGCGACGGCGATGCTCACCCGACCTTTCCCCCACCCGCTGTCGACGATTGGCCGGGCGATGCCCCGATTATCCTGACTCCCTCCGACGAGCTCCCGGGCGACCTCGGTGACCTCGATGCGACCCACTACGGAAACCTGTCCTGTGGGCCACACCCGGAAAACCTGTTCGATCTGGTCATTCCGACATCACAAGACCCGCTCCCACTGCTGCTCTACATCCACGGGGGAGGATTTACCGGTGGCAGTCGACTCGGTTCGTTTTCGGGCAACCAAGCCCAACATGTCATCGATTACGTTGAGGCCGGGCTTGCATTTGCAACCATCGACTACCGGTTTTTAGACGAACATGGCGTCCGAACCTCGCTGCAAGATTCGCAGGTCTGCCTGCAATACATCCGCTACCACGCCGAAGAGCTCGGGATCGATCCGGATAGGATTGTTCTCTCCGGCGGTTCAGCAGGCGGAGGCACCAGCCTGTGGCTCGGTACAAGTGCCGATCTCGCCGAACCCGACCACCCGCACCCGATTCTTCACATGTCGACGCGGGTCAGCGGCGTGATTCTCGACAACACCCAAGCGACCTACGACGTGCCTGATTGGCCAGGTCGAGTGTACGCCCCGGAATACCAAGCTCTCCTCGATGCCGCGTTTGAGGGCGGACAATTTGATGATGCACTGCGGGGTTTTTACGGGCTGCAACCCGATGACCCTGTGCTCGAGACACTCCTCGATGATCCGATATACATCGAATACCGCGCCGTGATCGATATGCTCGACCTGATGTCCCTGGGAGATGCACCGATCTGGTCACAAAACAACAACGACGACATGCTCCCGACCACGCAAAATATCATCAATCACCACCCGTTCCATCACCGGGCTATTTTTGATGCGGCGATCGAAGCAGGCGTCGAGGTGATGGGAAATATCCCGGCGATCGGTGAGACCGCAGAGCTCTCGCGGGTGGAGTTTGTGCTGTCGGTTGTGGACTAGTCGCAAACAAACCCGCGCGCTTTCGAGATCCATAAGATACACAGCTGCCCTGAGAGCCATCTGCGTGAATCGTGCTACCTTCCTCGTATGCGCTTGCGAGGTTCGAAAACTTGTAGTGTCGCACCGGTGCGCACAGCATCGCGACCCCCACACCGGCTCCTCCTCGCCGGCCTCATCTGCACGCTGTGCCTTGCGTCGAGCTGCGTCGAACGCCTCGTGATCCAAAACATCCACAACCTCGACCCGGATGTCGACTCGCTGCCCGACGGTGACGGCGTGGGCAATGCTGCGACCGGCATCTACGAGATGGAGTCACAGGTCCTCCGCTGTGAAGGAGCATGCACATACAATAGTGGTGGCCAATCCGAGCCCGGCAATCCGACCGAGCCCGACAACGGGGGCGCTCCGATGACCGACAGCAGCCTGTGCGTGGTCGGTGAGATCTACGAAAGCACACTTGCGATCAACCAAGTCGACGGCCATCTCTACGCCGAGGTGCTCGACGCACCACTGGTGTTCGAGGGAGGGATCGACCAAGACGGCCATTTTGATGTGGTCGGCCAGACGACCCAAAACGATGGGGCGATTCTCAATCGAACACGCACCGCCGGCACACTCGAGGGCGATACACTCGAAGCAGCAGCGGTGGCCCATCTCACCGGCTCAATAGGTGCAAATACAATTGATTGTACGATTACCTACGATGTCAGCGGCGTGCGTGGCGAATAGACGAACGTGTTTTCAACCCGATCTGTCAACTGTGACCGATCGCTAGATGAGGGCCGATGTGGTCGTTCATGAGCCGAGCATCCGGTCGATCTCTCTGCGATCGAGCACGATGATGAGCAACGAGATTCGCTGGGTTGCCGACGGAGGCCCGCGACCGCTTGTCACGTTCCTGACACAAACGCCCCCAAATTTCGTTTTCGTGCATCTACAAGCCTGTCGTCGGCCACGTGGCGAGGTATCCTACCGCACGTTTGTGCGCACACTCATCTTGCAAGATGTCCGCGATGTAACTTATGTAAGCTTTGAAATGCTAACGACTCGAACGGAACTTCTCATCCTCTTGGCGGGTGCCCTCTGCCTCCCTGCCTGTGGTGACGACAAGGGCGATACCAATGCCGCGACCGAATCCGGCACATCGGATCCGTCTGGCACCGAGGCCTCGACGGACATGCCCGGCACCACCGAGGACGGAACGACCGAGGATACCGATGGCGAAACGACGGAAGGCCCGATCGATCCGATGGTCCCGGCTGGCGGCATCGACATCGTCGCGGTCGAGGCCAATCAGGGGACCCGCGTCGACATCGGGCTCGCCGGCGAATGGTCCGATGGCAACCAGCGCAGCACCTATCTCGTCAAAAATCGTAACACCCTGATTCGTGTCCATTTCACGGTCGACAGCGACTGGGTGCCACACGAGGTCGAAGCCCGTCTGAAACTGATCTACCCCGACAGCACCGAAAAAGTGCTGACAAACACCCTGATGGTCGAAGCGTCGTCGACCGAGCCCGACATCAAATCGACGTTTTTCTTTGGTCTACTGGCCGAAGATATCGTCCCCAACCTGTCGTATCAAGTCGAGCTCTACGAGCATATGGATGCACATACAAAAGATCCGACGATCTGGGCGACTCCGCAAAACCCTGCGCTCGTCGGCATCGAGGACGCGCCGGTCGAGATGAAAATCGTGTTGGTGCCGCTGCACTACACCGCCGAGGGCAAAGATGTCACCGCAGCCCCGACCGAGGAGGCACTCCAGGCCCTGACCAACTGGATGAGCGACACCAATCCGGTACAAAATGTCACCTTTGAGCTGCACGAGCCGCTCGAGTGGAACGAGGAGATCTTCTGGCTCGACCCGGTGTTGCAAGCGGTCGCCCAGAT
>CAZUPD010000196.1:0-13036 GCA_964621785.1 uncultured Nannocystaceae bacterium | reverse complement strand
CGTTGGTAGGGGGGGTGTCGAGTCGGAGAGTGTTGGGTGGGACCAAGCGATAGCGAATCGTTGGTAGTGGCGGTAGTCTGTTGCATCATCAACTTGATTGTGCTGGACTTGCCTCTGAGACACGCTCTAGCTTCGGCATCCACGGCCGGGTCACCAGGGTCAAGGCGAGAAAGTAGCCGCTGATCACCACGCGTTGGCTGAGGACGAACAACGCGATCGCGGCTGCGGGGGTCGCTAGCCATTGCAATGCTCCGGCCCATCCGGCCTCTTGGATCCCGAGGGCGCCGGGGGTGATGCCGATTGCGCTGGCGAGTTGGGCGACCGGGGTTGCAGCTGCCATGGTTAGAGGGGAGACATCGACACCGACCGCCTGGGCGACGAGCCAGAACTGGGCGATGACTGCGAGGTAGCGCAGCAGACTCAACAGGCCGACGAGGTAGGCGGTTTTGGTTTTAATTGTATCAACAATTTTTTGTGAGTCGTCGGAGCTTCGCCGCAGTCGCCGGTAGATCGCGAGTGCGAGCTGGGAGAGCGGCCACAGCGAGATCCCGGCGACGACCAGGAACACCAGGCAAATGCCGACAAACAGGCCGACGGTCGTGTTGTCGCTGTAGGAAGCCTGGGCGTACACCACGGCCCATAGGAGCATCAACGCGGGTAGCAGGATATCGAACAGGCGCTCGAGGACCGCCTGGGTCATCGTGTGTCCGACACCTCGGGTCGAGCCGGCTTGTTGGAGCAGGACGCCGCGTCCGAGAAGGTCCATCACCAGGGTCGATGAGACTTGCCCGAGGACTTTTGTCAGCACAAGAGTATGTAAGTACACGCGGTACGGGAGGGCCGTTCCTCCCATGGCTTCGACCATGACCTGCCAGCGGGCCGAGGTGACCAAACTGGCGACTGTGGTTGCAGCGAGACCGAGTGCGAGGGCGCGAAGGTCGAAGTTGACGCGGTCCCACACCTGTTCCCAGCCGGGAAGCCAGTAGGCGATGACGCCGGCAAAAACCGCGAGCCCGCCGACAAGCCGCAGCCAGCCGTAGGGTTTGGACAACCGTTCGGAGTCAGGCATCGCGTCCCGGGTGCGTGGTGTCAAACGGTTTCAATTTTCTTGTATCAACATGTTTTTCAGCCGTCGGCTCGTCGAGTCGTCCGCGGGTGAACAACTCCACCACCCCGATCCCGAGTTTTCGCTGGGCCCACAACCCGACGGTGATGATCGCCAGCAGCTGCACACCGTAGACGTAAAACGCATAGCGAGCGCCGCCTTCCGCGACTTCTCCGGGGGTGAGAAACATCGAGAGGCCAAACAGGATGCCGGCGTGAAATGTGCCGAGCTGGGCGGGGGGTCCAGGGATGAGGAGGGCGAGGTTGACGACCGCCATCACGGCACAGGCCTCGTAAAAACCGAGGTCGAGCCCGGTGGCGCGGGCAAAGATCCACATGCCCACGGCGTTGAGCGTCCAGTAGATCAGTGTGCATGCAATAAATCCGAGGAGCGGACGTGGATTCGGGAGCGCCCGCAGACCCTCACACAGGCCCTCGGCCAGGTGGATCATGCGCTCGCCGAGCTTGGGGGCGATGCGCCCGACCGTCGCCCGGGTCAGGCCGAAGATCATGCGTGGCCACAGGGCTGCGGCGACTAGGCCGAGAAGGGCGACGAGAAAGAAGCTGACAAAGACCGAGGTTCCCGCGGTGAGTTGGGCGAGTTCGGGACGCGCGGGGAGGGTTGTGCCGATCGCCAAAAACAACCCACAGATGATCAATCCATCACAGACGCGTTCGATGGCGACGGCGCCCAATGCCTGGCTGGCGCGTACCTGTGTGCACCTGGCAATGAGCAGTGGGCGTGCAAACTCGCCGAGCCGCCACGGGAGAAGGGCGATCCACATGGTCCCGGCGAGGCCGACGAGGGTGGCCTCTTTGACAGGTACGGCACTGTCGAGCGGGCGCAGCAAAAACCACCAACGAAATGCACGCAAGACTCCGTAGGTGAGCAGGATGGCTGTATAGACAGGTATGCCCCAGGTCGCGACGGCGAGCGAGGTCGGCAGGGCATCAAACCGCTGGTTGAGGGCGGTGAAGATCAGAATCGTGACTGCGATCGATGCGACAAAGCGAAGACCCCAGCGCCACAGCTGAGCTCTTCGCTCTGGTTTCGACCGGTGAATTTGCAAGCTTCCGCTTGTACCGGAATTATTTGCGGAACCGGCTGGGGAAGTCGTCGCCGAAGTTCTTGCCGGGATGGATCTTGCGGGCGCGGGTAATCAGGAGGTCCTCATCTTCGCGGCGCTCGGGGTTGGGGAGACAACACTCGACAGGGCACACGGCTTGGCAGGCTTCGTACTCGTGGAAACCGACGCACTCGGTACAAAGGTCAGGGTCGATGACGTAGATCTCGTCGCCCTCGCTAATCGCTTCGTTGGGACACTCGGGCTCGCAAGCACCACAGTTGATGCAGTCTTCAGTAATGTGGGTGGCCATGTCGGTTGCAACTCCTCAGCTGCGGTGGGGAAAACGCGGAGCCTGGACTCCACCCGGCCAGTCTATAAAAACGTGACCCTGGGTCAAGATTGCAGGACGGTGCCCGCGAACACCGCAATGTTTGCTCGAGGTGCCTACGAGAAATGTTGGAGGGTTCGACGAGGACCCCTGTGGTCTTTCTCGCGCGTCGTCTCGCAAGACGAAAGACCGAGAAACGGACGGCCAAAGCTCAGCGATCAAAAAGGATCAGCTAGGCCTCGAGCAATTCGGTGAGCTCGCGGCCCGAGCTCTCACACAGGCGAATCAATGTGTCGAGGTCGATGCCGGGGACGCACAACAACGCAAACACAAACTCGCCACACAGGACCTGGCCGACGACAGTTCCGTGACTTGCCTCAATCACTGCGGTCCAGTCTCCGAGCGCGTGGCGGCCGGCTGTCTTGGCGAGGTTGGCAAGCGGGAGTTGAAGCTGGGCGCCGACAATCTGGATGTCGAGCGAGGAAACCCGTGTCGGGCGGCGAGCAAAATCGATGGGGTCCCCTTCGATGTCACACAGGACGGCCCCCAAAAATTCGGGGTTTCGCTGCAACAACTCAGCGAGGGCAAGGCCAAACTCGCTGGCGGCAAACAGCACCGTGTCTCCATGGTCGTTGCTGTGGCGCTGCTCGTTGGCACCGGTCGGCACCCGCGAGCGCGGGACGGGAACATCTTGCTCGTCGAGTGCGGCGAGTGGGAGGGGAGGAGGCACCCGTTTCAGCGTCGAGATATCGCTGGCTTCCAGAGGGATCGCATCATCCTCCGCGCCGCGAGGTTTCGCGGGAGGAGGCGGAGGAGGCTTGCCCATACCGGCGAAGGGTATCGAACTTTCTCGGGTGGATGCGCGCCGGGGTCAGAACGGTACGGAGAAGGTCAGGTTCCCCAGCCTGGCGGCACCGAAGCGGTTGGTCTGGAAGACGTGGTTGTAGGTCGCCTCGAGGTAGGCCCCGCGCAGCCATTTGAAGCGATCGCGTTTGGCCAAGCCATCGAGTTCGATCACGACTTGAAGGCCGGGGGTGTGCGACAAGAACTGGCTCATTTTGGGGTCGGCGCTGAGGAACTCAACACCTGGAGGGTAGGGGCGTTGGTCCATGGGGAGCCAGAAGTAGGCCGCACTCTGATGGTAAAAGCGGTAGCGCAGACGCAGGCGAAGATGCTTGGCGACGCGAACGTGGATCCGCGGATCGATCGAGTGGGCCGTGATGCCCCAGTCGTCGTGATAAAAGCGGTACCGCGGCTCGACGATCATGTGGGCCTTGAGCACCGCCCAACGCAAAAACCCGCTCATTGCCAGGCGCCGCCGCAGGTGTGGATGGGACTCGTTGAGCGCCCCATCGATCCGGCGGTAGGGGTTGTCCTGGGGGCCGGTGGCGTAGATCCCTTCGAGGACGGCACCGGCCAACACGGTGCGATGGAGCGCGTGACTGTAGCCGAGGGAGAGATAGTGTATCTGCACCAAGTTGGTCGCGTCGGGATCGTCCGGCTCGGCCGAAGTCCAGGGGACGGTGTCGCGGAAGCTCTGGCGGATTTGGAAGACGCGGTCGAGGTTGGCCGAATAACCCAGACTCAATGTACCTGCACGTTGAAACAGGTCTCGGGAGACCGAAAATCCGAAGCTGCGCGAGATGTAGTCACTCTCGGTCGAGTAGCGAAAAAACCCGCCTAGGGTCCAGTTGGGGAGTCGCGAGGCGACCGTCGCAGTGGTCTCGTGGCGGATCTCGGTGAACACATTGTCGCCCCCGGTGACCGCAGCCGCACCCGCGGCGATCGAGGCTGACGAAATGGCGTCGAGCATATAGGTGGCACCGACGGTGAACCGCTCGTCGGGGACATCTTTTTGTATACTCACCAAAGGCTGGAGGACGCGGGTCGACACTTCGCGGTAGTAGTTTCCGCGGACGGTCACACGGTCCTCCGCTCGCGGAGTGCCTATCGCCGCGAGAATCAACAGCAGTGCCCCGACGAGCGAGGCGAGGGTTGTCAGCCGCAGCCGCATCCACCACCCGCAGCGCCGTGTCCCCCAAACCCGCCCTCGCGGGCCGCTTCGATGTGGCTGTGGAAGACTTCCTCTTCGAGGTCGTCGGCCGGGTCCATTTCCGGACGACTGAGAACTTCCCGCTCCGACGGCCGAACCGTCGCACAGCCCGCCAACGTGAGGCCAGCCAGCAGCAGGACAACAGGGGCGCAGGTGGTACGCATGACCCGGGGACCCTGCCCGACAACCGGCGCGACAATCAAGACCAACAGATCAGTTTTTGAAGATGTGCCAATGGTCACGTGCGTTGAACGATGCCGATGCGTCGCTGGGGACTCCGGTTTGCAAAGGCGTGAGCTTTCCAAGCGTGGCGATCGGCGGCCCGCCGGAGTTGTCGGGCGACGACTGTTATGCTCCCGCCGCGGGCTGCCGCGCAGAGCACAAATGACCCAGGAGAAGGATGAGTTGTTGATCGTGATCGACGGCCCCGCGGGTGCGGGCAAGAGCACCGTGGCGAGGATGGTGGCCGAGCACTACCAGGTGCCGCTGCTCGATACGGGCGCGATCTACCGCACGCTTGCGCTGGTGGCCAAACGCCAGGGGATCCCGTGGAACGACAGCGCGGAGCTCGCGCAGTTGCTGCGGGATTTCCCCCTCGCGTTTGAGCCCTCGGGCAAGGGAAGAGGACCGCTTGTTCGGCTTGCAGGCGAGGATGTGACCGCAGCGATCCGAACGCCTGAGATCGCGTTGGGGGCCTCGACGGTCTCGCAATTACCGGCGGTGCGCAGCGGATTGTTGGCCTTGCAGCGACGACTCGCCCGCGGTGGGTGCGTGGCCGAAGGGCGTGACTTGGGCAGTGTCGTGTTCCCCGATGCTCCCCACAAGTTCTTCCTCACGGCCAACCTGCAGACGCGTGCCCGTCGGCGGCAGGCAGAGTTTTCGGCCCGACGCGGGCACGAGGTGCCGCTCGCCGAGGTCATGCGCGAGGTCGAGGCCCGCGACCTACGGGACACCAAACGGGCTACAGCACCACTTGTCCAAGCCGAGGATGCCGTCGCAGTCGATTCGTCGGACCTTCGCGTCGAGCAGGTCGTGAGCCGCATCATAGAAGTTGTCGACGCCCGGATCCGCCGCACCGGGTGACGCGATTCGTTTGTGTCTGTGGCACTCCCTGTTGACGTCAGGACACAAGTTCCCTAGGTTCGCCCGGCTGTGTGCCAGCGGGTGACAGCATCGCCTCTCAGGGACGGTGTTGTTGTCTCCCACCGGTTCATGGACACCTAGAGAGGAACAAAAACCCCAACATGTACGAAACCATCACCCCTGCCGCGGGCGACGAAAGCTTCGCGGATTTACTCAAAGAGACCTCTGATACCAAACCCGAGATTCGGGAAGGTAGCATCGTCGTGGGCACGGTCGTCGACATCATCGGTGACTACGCCGTGGTCGATGTGGGCTGCAAAGCCGAGGGCCAGGTGCCGCTGCGCGAGTTCCAAGAAGAGGACGGCACCATCAACGTCAACATTGGCGATCGCTGTGAAGTTCTGCTCGAAGTCCAGGAAGACCAAAACGGCCTGGTTGTGCTGAGCAAGGACAAAGCACGTAAGCGCAAGGTTTGGGACGAAATCCAATCCGCCTGTGAAGCCGACGGCATCGTCCGCGGCGCCATCTGTCAACGGGTCAAAGGTGGCCTTTCCGTCATCCTCAATGGCGGTGTCAAAGCCTTCTTGCCCGGCAGCCAGGTCGACCTCCGACCGGTTCGCAACCTCGACACCTTCCTCAACGAAGAGTTCGATTTCAAGATCATCAAGTTCAACAAAAAGCGCGGCAACATTGTCTTGAGCCGTCGCGTGTTGCTTGAAGCCGAGCGGGCCAACCTCAAGAGCGATACGCTCAACCGCCTGCAAGAAAACCAAATCGTCGAGGGCGTGGTCAAAAACCTTACCGACTACGGCGCCTTCATCGACTTGGGTGGCATCGACGGACTGCTCCACATCACCGATATGTCGTGGGGCCGGGTCAACCACCCGTCCGAGCTGTTCCAAGTTGGCGACAAGGTCAAAGTCAAGGTCCTCAAGTTCAACAGCGACAGCGAGCGCGTTAGCCTGGGCCTCAAGCAGATCACCGAAGATCCGTGGATCAACGCCGAAGAGCGCTACATCCCCGGTACCGTGGTCGAGGGCAAGGTTGTCAGCATCAAGGACTACGGCGCCTTCATCGAGCTCGAAGAGGGCATCGAAGGCCTCGTGCACGTGTCCGAGATGTCGTGGACCCGCCAGATCAAAAACCCCAAGCAGGTTCTCAAGATCGGCGATGATGTTCGGGCAGTTGTTCTCGACATCGACGTGTCGCAAAACCGCATCTCCCTGGGCATGAAGCAGCTCGAGGAGAACCCCTACGACAAGGTCGTCGAGACCTATCCCCCGGGACAGGTTGTCGAGGGCGTGGTCCGCAACATCGCCGACTTCGGCGTGTTCGTCGAGCTCGAGCCTGGCATCGACGGTCTGGTGCACATCACCGACCTCAGCTGGACCCACCGCGTGCGTCACCCGAGCGAGATGTTCAAAAAGGGCGACGAAGTCAAGGCGATGGTGCTCAACATCGACAACACCGGCGAGAAGCCCAAAATCAGCTTGGGCCTCAAGCAGCTCGGTCAAGACCCCTGGGACCGGATCCCCTACGACTACCCGATCGGCAAGATCATCGAGGTCAAGATCCTCAAGCTCACCGACTTCGGTGCATTTGCAGAGATCGAGCCGGGCGTCGAAGGACTCATCCACATCTCGGAGATCAGCGAAGAGCGTGTCGACGATCCCCGCAGCCACCTCGACCCGGGTCAGAAGATCCGCGCCGAGATCATCCAAATGGATGCGGCCGAGCGAAAGATCGGACTGTCGATCAAGAGCGCCCGCCGACAAGACGACCTGGCCGACGCCCAGGGCTTCGTCAACGCCAGCGATGCCAGCGCGACCCTCGGGGACGTGTTCGCCGGCAAGTTCGGCATCAACAAGGAAGACTAGTTCGTCCTGTTGCGGTCACTCGCCGCAACATCAACGACAAAAGCCACTCGAAAGGGTGGCTTTTGTCGTTGAACGAAGGGCTCTCGTATCGAAGTTTTCGCAGACCTGCGTGACGCGCGCTTATTGCGGTTGATCCGAGCGTTAGGTTTCGTCGGTTGATGGGCGTTTCAGGACGACGCCGTTCTCGCTGAATGGGCCACGAACCGAGAGGTTGATCGTGCGTCCCGGTGCTGAATCTGGACGCCGGTTGCGGCTTGATCAGAACTCGCCGGCCGGGTATGTCGCAACGCATGTCGGAATCCGAGGTAAAGGTGCTCGAGGGGTCCTTGGACGCCACCGGTTTGCGGTTTGCCATCGTCGTCAGCCGCTTTAACAGTTTTGTCACCGAGCGCCTGCTCGAAGGGTCCATCGATACGTTGGTGCGCAGCGGGGCGAAGCGCGGCGACATCACAGTTGTGCGCACGCCCGGCGCCTACGAAATCCCGATGGTCACCGGCCAGGTCCTCGCCGCCGGTGGTCACGATGCCGTCATCACGCTCGGATGTCTGATCCGCGGCGACACTATCCACTTCGACCTGATCGCCGGCGAAGTCACCAAGGGGCTTTCGCAGTTGGGTCTGGCCTTCAACATTCCGGTGACGTTCGGTGTATTGACAACCGATACGCTCGAGCAGGCGATCAACCGCGCCGGGGCCAAAGCGGGGAACAAGGGCGGCGAGGCTGCTCTCGCCGCCATCGAACAGGCGCGCCTGTACCAGGCGATCGTCGCATCGGGTCCTGGATTCGACGAGCCCGAAGCCTACGCAGCCGGCGAGGGCGACTAAATGGCGCGCCCGTCGGAGCCGACCGGAGATCGGGCCCGGGGGCGCGAGTTGGCACTTCTCGCCCTTTGCCACCTCGAGAGCTACGGCGGTGATGAGCGGACCGAGGCCTTGGAATTGTTTTGGCGCGATCTCCCCGGCAGCGACGAGGTCGACGACTTCCATGCATGGGGGAACAATCCCAAGGTGGTCGGGTTTGCCAAAGAGTTGTTGGCCCACATGCTCGAAGGGTGGTCGCGGGTCGATGAGGCGATCGAGCAGACCTCGAAGTCGTGGCGACTCCAGCGGATGGACCGCGTCGATCGCAATGTTCTGCGGCTGACTGCGCTCGAGCTCTCGGCCTACCCACAAACACCCAAGGCGGTCGTACTCGCCGAGGCGGTACGTCTGGCGGCGCGCTACGGAAGCGAGCGCAGTGCCGGGTTTGTCAACGGCCTCGCCGAAAGTTTGTCCCGGCGGTTGCGGTAGCCATGGCGGAGCAAAGCGAAGTCAGCTCAACCCATCTTTCCCTCGTCAACGAGGCGTCCGAAGCCGAGCAAGCGGCGCGTCGCGACGCCGAGGTTCGCGAGATCCTTTTACATGCAAATATCAAGGTCGCGCCGCTCGGGCTCGCGGCCCTCGAGACGATCGGCGAACCGGCATCGTGGTCGGCCGACCTCACGGTGCTGCCAATTTTTTGTGACGAGCGTCCACTGCAGGGGCTCGCAGGCGTTCTCGACTGGCGCCTCGGAGGCCGTCTGTCGGCGATGGTGCGGCAGGGAATTTGCACGGGAGCGCCGGGCGAGCATGTGCTCACCCTCAGCCGGACCACAGCGGTGTTGTGGCGCGTCGTCTTACTCGGTCTCGGGATGCGCCATGGGTTTGACCATCGACGCGCGGCCGAGGCCGGCGAGCAGGTACGCACCTTGTGCCAAAATTTGTGTGTGCAAGATCTTTTGCTCGGCCTGCCATTCACCGAGCGTGAGGGCGAGGACCAACCGGCACTCGTCTGGGCCTCGGGGGTTGTCGGTGCCTGTTCACAAGGCGCGGGGGCGCACCGACTATGGCTATTGGCGCAGCGCGAGTGTGTCGCAATGGTCGAGCAAAATCTCGCAACGACCATGGCCAACTGACCCGTGCCCGGTCGCTTGCGATATACTCACAGGTGTGGAGAAGACGCTTCTAGGGTTGGGGCCACCCCTCGAGCCACAGGATGCGTCCGACGATGAAGGAACACACACGACCGTGGGCCAAAGTCCACTCGCCCGGTACTTGGCGAAGGTCGGGATCCTCCCGCAGGTCGATACCGGGATCGATGCGGACAGTCCACGTCTCGAACAGGAGGGGGACGAGCGCTACGCCTACGGCCGACAGTTGGGAAAAGGTGGTTGTGGTCGGGTCGTTCTCGCCACCGATCGCAACCTCCGGCGCAGCTTGGCGATCAAGACGCTGCTCGAGAAACGGGCCGAACACCCGCAGTGGATCCAGGCATTTTTAGAAGAAGCGATCGTCACCGCCGGGCTCGATCATCCGAATATTGTGTCGATCTACGATTTGTCGTGGAGCCCCAAGCTCGGGCTCTACTACACGATGAAACGGCTGTCAGGGACACCGTTGCACAAGGTCCTCCGCCGCCTGCGGGCCGGCGACCCAGATGCGCGAGCGAAGTTCGGCCAGGTGCGGTTACTGGGGTATTTTCGCGAAATTTGTATGGGCATCTCCTATGCCCACGCACGCGGGGTGCTGCACTCCGACCTCAAGCCCGACAACATCGTGATCGGCGAGTTCGGGGAGGTTGTCATCGTCGACTGGGGATTGGCCCAGTTGCTTGGGGAGCAGGGCAAAGCGCAGGCCCGGGCCCAGATGCGTGCAGGTACACCGGAATACATGCCGCCCGAGCAGATTCTCAACAGCGGCGCAGCCCTGCGCAAAACAGCGGACATCTGGTCGCTCGGCGTGATGCTGTACGAGCTCCTGACCTTCGTGCTGCCCTTTGAAGGCCGCAATGTCGCTGAAACACTCCAATCCGTCACCTCGCACGAGCTCGAGCTGCCGTCGGTGCGGGCTCCCGAACACGACATCTCACCCCAACTCGATGCGATCGTTGCACGTGCACTCGAGCGCGATCCCGAGGCCCGATACACCGAGGTCGAGGCGATGGCCCGCGACCTCGACACGTATCTCGAAGGCGCCCGCGAACGCCAGCGCCGGGATGAACGCAGCCGGGCCACGCGTGAAAAAATCGACTCGGAACTCGCGGCGATCGCCGAGGTTGAACTCCAGATCGATACCCTCCTCGGACAGCGGCACCTCGACGAGCACCAGGCCCACCAACTGGTGAACTTGCGCCGCGAATTGATCGAGGTCTACGAAGAAGTTGCAAGTACATTGACAAGGAGTTTTGAGGCCGGCTGCGAGCAACATGCACTGCGCAATGCCGCCGGAGATCTCTACTGGCGCGTGTTTTCACGTCTGTATCCGTCCCACCTGCGGCCGGGACAGCAAATCCGCGAACGCAGCCAACGTATGCTGGCGGGTCTCAGTCGCAATTCGATGAGAACAATCATTCGCGTGGGCCGCCAGAGGGTCGGCGCAACGTCGGCAGAGATCGGAACCACAGGGGATACGCCCTGGCTCGCAATCGCGGAGAGACTCGCGGACCGCAGCGATGGCCCCGACGATGTCCGCTCAGAAATCGCCCGCGTAGTCGAACGCATCGGGTTCCTGAAAAACGTACCGCTGTTTGCCCACATGGATGTGTGGAAGTTGATGTCCGTGAGCGATGCCTGCGACTTCAGCAACTTCGAAGCTGGGACGCCGATCTTCTCGCAGGGAGAAGTCGGGACGGCGCTGTACATTTTGCTGACAGGGTACGTCGATATCGTCCGCGACGGAGCGGTGATCAATACGCTGGGGCCAGGAGATTCGTTCGGAGAGATCGCCGTGCTGGGAGAGATGCCAAGGACAGCAAGTGCAATCACGGTGGGAGAGGTGACGGCGTTGGCCCTGTCCGCAAAACGATTTCGAGGAGCGGTGATCGAGAGTGGAGAGCTCGCGCTTTCAGTGATCCAAGTGCTCAATGAGCGGCTGCGGGTGGCAACCGAACGCGAGAGCGCGCTGCGGAAACTGGCACAGACACTGCTCCGACCCACCCACGAGCCGATCCTGTGAATGACCCGGGTTCCCCGACGCCTTACCCTGGCGGCGTGGTGCTCGGGCCGAACTCTGCGAGGCTACGCTATCGTCCGGTCCGGCCTGCTAAGCCGGATATCGACGCCCTCCATCACCTAGCGACCAACTCCCACATCCGCCGCTACCTCCTCGACGGCACGGTCGTGGATCGCGACTGGTGCACCGCGACGATCAACGCCAGCTCGCTCCTCTTCCGCGAGCGCGGCGTCGGTATCTGGTTCGTCGACGGCATCGACCGCGGTCACCAGTCGCCTCCACCACTGGGCTTTTGTGGCTTCCATGTGTTCCCCGAACTCGACCCCGGGCCCCAGCTTTTCTACGCCCTCGTCGAAGGTGCAACCGGTCGCGGTCTCGCCACCGAGATCGCCGCGACCCTTGTCGCGTACGCGATCGAAGTCGGTTTCACAGTCGTTCGCGCGGCAGTCGACGAGCCCAACCGGGCGTCGATCCGTGTCCTCGAGAAGGTCGGCTTTCGCCGCGCCGGCGCCTGTCCGGGTGAGTTTGGCGCGATCCTCCTCTTCTCCTACCGGTCGCACGCGGCCGCCGGAGTGCGCTGAACAATCCACGCACGGCGAGCAGACATCGGCCTCGGGGTTCGCCGGCTAACACTCGCCTTCGGCAGCACTCGACCCGACGGAAAGCCCGTCGAACTCGAATACATCACCGTCAATACTGAGGAGGACTGAGATTGGCTTGTCGCCCCATCCCACCGTCGTACGACATTTGACTGGATCGTCGATCGTCAGGGGAATCGTTGTTGAAACACCGGCTTCGAGCGTTTTCAACGCGACGGTAAGTGGTTCGCTGGGCTGCACGAGTGTTTCGCCCGTGGTCGTGAAATCGTACAAACGAATTTCGATTTCCCGCTGCGTATCCGAGGTCACGGTGAGCTCGAAGCGATCGTCGGAGCGATATCCGTCACACCCGTCGACACAAGTGTATTCGTGGCGGAGCTCGTTCAGCGTGAGTCCATCGAGCGTGCTTCCCCCGGAGGTTGAGCTTTCGCCGGGATCGGGGTCCGATTCGGAGCTTGCATCGCCAGAAGACTGCGAAGCCGCCCCGACTGTTGAGTCGTCTCCGCAGGCCAGGAACAACGAAAATAGGATAGGTGGAAATATTGTTTTCACAGGTTTTTGAAAGCACAAAAGGGCGAGGGTGCAAGCTATGTAGGGCCCATGGCCAGGGTGCCTCATCGCTTTCCGGCCAGAAAAAACGTCTGCACCTGCTCCCCGCCGGGAAGCCGCACCGCCGCGCGTGGCCGCAGGATAAATGTATCATCACCGAGTTGTTGCGCCGTCGTCTCACTCACTTGGATCTGCCCCGGGACGCTCGTATGGCACAGCTGCGAAGCGAGATCGATCGCCCCGCCAAACAGCGAAAACCGTGGGGCTCGTACGCCGATCACACCGCCCACCACCGAGGCCGAGTGGATCCCCATTTTGAGGCTCAGAGGGGTCTTGCCGTCGACGGTGAGCGACTTGGCGGCCTTTTGGATCTCGAGCGCCATCGTTGCCACGGCGGGTGCCGGCTCT
>CAZUPD010000195.1:5514-13302 GCA_964621785.1 uncultured Nannocystaceae bacterium | reverse complement strand
CGCCGGGCTCATAACCCGGAGGTCATGGGTTCAAATCCCGTCCCCGCTACTTTAGCCGCCTAGTTTCGACTAGGCGGCTTTTTCTATGATTGCTTGTCGTCCTTCCTCGCGTCCAAGCAAGGCCCGACGATTTTGAACAGTGGGCGCGACATGAACACCTTTACGCCGGCGTTGCTCAAGTGGATCCCGTCGGGTCCGTAGGCCTTCACCTGCTTGCCGTTGAGTGTCACCGTCTCGATGTACTTGCCTCGCTCCGGACTCGTCTTGGTAAATGCATCCACATAAAACGCGTTGCCGTCGAACGCCTTGATCCGTTGCTTGATCACGCGGTTGACCTTGGGACCGATCTGGCGAGCGTTGCGTGCGGGAAACGCGGATGGCCCGACCCAGACGATCAGCCGCTTGCGCTCGCCGGACAACACCTTGAGCAGTGCGTCGACCCGATCGCCGTAGGCCTTGTCCCACTCGGGAGTGTGAGCCTTGGCCCAGCCACCACCCGGTAGTAGGACCGATTGAAAGTCGTTGGTGCCGAGATTGACGATGTAGACATCCGGATCGTACTCGTCGTTGACGGCGGGCATCTCCTTAACCCAATCGTGGAAATCGGGACGTGCCATCCCACTCGAAGCCTTGCCCCACTTACGCGTGCGGACGTTGGGCCAGCGGTGCTTGACAGTCTGCTCGATCAAAGGCCCGAGCAAACTCGCCAAGGTTGAGCTGCCGATGGAATACACAAATGCTTCCTCGCCAAAGTCGGGGCAGTGAGCAAGCCGTGGATCGACAGATTCTTCGACCGGTTGCGCGGGCTCTGGAGGGGTTTCGACCGCCGGCTGGGCGGGTTCTTCCGTTTCTGGAGGTGTTTGCGGGGCGGGCTCTACCACAGCGACAGTATCCGCAGGTTGCTCGGGTGCTGGGTCGGCCACTGAAGTTGGTGTAGATACAACTTCATTTCCGACCGAATCCGGCCCAGGATGCGGTTGTTGCGTTTCGGGACGATCTACTTTTTTACAGCCAACCACGAAAAGGCTGCTCAGCAACACCCTCGCGACAACCCCCACACAGACCTCTCGTATCGATGACATGACCGTTCGAGGTCTAACCGGAATGCCGCAGTCCTGCAAATCTACTTCGGTCGCGCGCAACTTTAGGGGTCGAAATGCCTCGCATTCTGGCATCTATCGTCGTTTACGCGCGAATTCAAAATCATGTAGATACACTTGAATCCGCGCGGCATTGCCCGCCTAGGACCGTAGATGATCTTTTTCTCGCGCGCCGAAATTGTAAACAGTGGCGGCGTTTGGAGAAATCCGCGGCGAGCTGACCGCCCAAGTCTCGGTGACCTGCGGTCGAACGAACAAGCGAGCTACTGTGGTGGGTACAGTGGTCGCCGGGCCCAGGCATCGGCCGGATCCAGACCGATCTTGTCGAGTGCTGGGAACAACTCCTGCTCGACGGTGGCAAAGAAAATCATCGCGTATTGCTCCGGCTCGAGCACTCCGAGGTTGGGCCCCGCGCGGGCGATGGTCACCTCGCGACCGGCAACATCCGAGATCGTATACCCACATGCAGTTGTCGACTCAAACCCACCGAATGCCCGGCGTAGTCGTTCCTGCACCTTCTGCCGCCCGGTATCGGTCAGTGCAGGCCACAGCATCGCCAGGGCATCCCAGCCAAACGCGGCGTGTAGATGCTCGTCGCGCTGGATCTGGCGTAGGACCTGACTTGCGATTTCATCTGTACATACAACCAAGAGTGCATCGTACATCGGTCGGGAAATGGTCTCGCCCAGACAACAGGCAACTAAAATGGCAGATGCGGCCCAGGTGAGGACCTCATCGCGGTCACTCGCATCCGGAGCTTGGGGCCACGGCGCCTGCGGGACCTCCCAAGCAAACGCCTGCGGACTCGCCTCGGGGCCCGAGGGATCACAGGTCACGGCCATCCGGGCACAGATTTCGGCGTGGCGGACTTCATCGGTCATCAACCGCGTCAGGGGACCTAACAACTCGAGGCCGACACGAGCCTCGCAAAGGGCGTGGGTCACCCCGCTAAACTGGTGGATCGAGCCGTACTCGGCGACCGATCGTCGGGCCCAGTGACGAGCCGCTTCGCGTCGGAGATCGAGCGGATAATCTTCGCGGCGAAAATCGGCAAATACCGGCCACGGTTCGCGGCGAATCTGTTGGCGATAGATCCGCTCCAGCCGCCGGGTCGTCGAAGCCACGAGCCGGTCACAGGTCGAGTTCGCCAGCACCACGGCATCGCTAGGCACTCGTCCACAGGCATCGGCAGAAGGCCCAGCAAGGGCCCGATCACTGCTTCCGTCACCATGAGGCTTGTCATTTTCTTCGATCACATTTTCGCAAACCCGGGACATTAGATGTATTCACAACAAGTTCGTTCACGGAACGCATCTGGGTCAACCGCGAAAAAATCGGCGGGACGAAGAGGGGCTAGGTCGGCGGTGGCGGCCTTTTCGGGGTCGGAACGTTGAGGACAGGCGGACGCTCCTTCTTTGGAGGCTTATCCGTGCCTTCCTTCTCGGCGGGACCGGGGTTGACCTTCAAATTGCTTTCGGGTTCCGGGTCCGGCGCTGGTGTATTGATCGTTTCAACCACTGGAGGTTTGAGATCCGTATCAGGTGGTGTGTTGACCTTCGGTCGATCTTCGTCGTCCGGAGCTCCGCTATTTGCTTCGACAACTTCACCGGTGGGTGCGAGTTGCTTTTCCGTCTCGGGAGCGGGAGTGTTGATCGTCGGCGGGGGATCGTTGTCACAGCCGCTACCCACGGCCGGAACCAGCAGTGTCGTGCCCACGGCAAAACGGAGAAACGGACGGGGAAGAGGACTCATAGCAGGTTCATGAAAACACAGCTGGAGACCGCGTTTCAACGCTGTGGAACACTTACGGGCTATCTATCCGAGATCTGACGACTGGCTATCGACGGATTGCGCGTTCTTAAAATCGACTCTCGGGCCGGATTCGCAACGCGGCAGCATTCGACGCAGCGGTGCCGCGCCCTGCCCTGCCCGGTCACAAAAGCCCGCTCTGCTAGACAGGGCATGTGGGCTCTGCTTCATTCTCATGATCATACAACAGACTTGGGGCCACTTCGAACAAGAAGATGTGCTTGCACCGACCTTTTCCTGCATGTACAAGACTCGGATGAGCGAGACTCCTCCGACCGTCATCCACGTCGACGATGCCCCCACGATCAGCCGAACTCTCGGAGATCACTGGGGCGCCCACTACAAAATCATGACTCCATCGATGCGCCCAAAGGGCGGGAGTCTCGGCGTCAACCACGTGCGGGTCCCACCGGGTCGACTCGTCTGTCCGTTTCACAGTCATCAGCTCGAGGACGAAGTGTTTTTCATCCTCTCGGGGACAGGTACGCTGCGCTACGGCGACGAGATTTCGCAACTCAAAACCGGGGATTGTGTGTCCTGTCCAGCGGGAACCGGGATCGCCCATCAGATCGCCAACACCGGCCAAGAGGACCTCGTGTACCTCTCAATCGGTCGCCACGATCCCAACGAAGTCTGCGTCTATCCCGACAATGGCAAGGTGATGGTCCGCAGCCTGCAACGGGTCGGTCGGCTCTCGTCGGTCGAGTACCTCGACGGTGAGCCGAATCCGCCAAAAATCTTCGAAATGGCGTCAAAATCGAATCCTGGGTAGCGATTTCGACGCGCGCCAAGTCGACCGACGCCCGTTTTTCCCGGCTTGACGCGGGTGCCAAAGCGGCATACACATCCTCCCCACGCCGCTTTAGCTCAGTTGGTAGAGCAGCTGATTCGTAATCAGCAGGTCGTTGGTTCAAATCCGACAAGCGGCTTTTCCTCGCGCATCATCTCGCGTCGAAGACTCTGTCGAGGTCGGACTCCGTGGTTTGTTGCTGTACCGGTCGTACAGCGTAAATCGCGGAGCTCCCTTGGTCGGTAATTCTTTCTGCTCAGAACCCGGTGACCGCAACTCCAACCTGAACCTGTTCGGGGGCGAGGCGTGACGCGGCGACTTCCAGGACGGCATCGACTTCGATCCCGTCTCCGTAGGTCGGACATGAATTACACGGAGCTGGACACGGTGGCGCGCCAACAACAGCTTCAACCACTTGGCCGTCGCGGATGAACAACATGTCGAGCGCGATCGGAACTTCGCATTGCCACACAGGAAGCTCTCCGGGCGTGTCGAGCATCAGAAGCATCGCCGGCTCGCCACAACTCCGGTACCGCAACCCGCGATCGAGTTGCTCCCGGGAGGTCGCAACTTCGACGGTGAGCGGCTCTCCGGCGATACGGATCTCGGCGGTATCGTCCAGAACTTGGGCGCGGATGTCCTCTTCGCACAGGCACGCGACCGGGACGACAAGCGCGACTGCGGTAGCGATCAGCCCCATGCACGTAGGCCGGTTTCGCCCGCCCAAATCAATTTTGTACATACATCCTATAGATTCTCGAGGAAATCGATGAGGAGGGCCTGCTCGTCGAGTGAGAGCCAATAGTAATTGTCGCGCGCATTCTCGGCCTCACCTGCGTGGGCCAAAATCGCCGCGTGAACCGTGCCCGCCGACCCATCGTGGAGATAGGGTCCGGTATCCGAGAGGCCCCATAGCGGCGGGGTCCGGAACATCTGCCCGTCGGCGAGGCCGTCGGCGATCCCGATGTATGTCTCGTCGGACACCCGGTGTAACAGCAAGTCACTGTACAACCGCACGGGTCCGGAACTGCTGTTCATCTCGGGGACATGGCAATCGCCGCAACCGATGTCGATGAACAACTCGATCCCGCCGGCGACATATTTCTTGGGTTTGGGCGGGCTGAGGTGGCTGAGGAAATAGGTGAGGTCGTCGAGCTCCGAAGGCGCCAACTCGGGGTCAGGGATCCCATCTTCGTCGGTCAAGAAGCCAAATGTCTGACCGGTCTCTTGGGGCACTGTCATTCCAATCTCGCTGGACATCGCGTCGCGAACAAACTCGCGGATCGTCGGGATGTTTGCCTTCCAGCCAAACCTCCCGACGCGACCGTCGTCGAGGACGTGGGCCACTCCGTAGATGCCATCACCGTCGGTATCTTCGGGATCGGCCCCCCCCTGGATCGTGAGCTCGGAGATCGACTCGATGAGCCCCAGACCAAAGACGGTTGGCGTCTGACGTGGCTCAAATACGTTGTGCGCACTGGTGTGTTCGCGGCGGGCCAGCCCGGGCACGGTGAGTTTCGGGAGGATGGTCCCGTACTCGGGGGCGATGAACGAACCGTTGTCATCGGTCCCGTGGCGCATAACGTTGACACCGAGAGGTCCCGCCCCGCCGAGCACGGGATCGAAGTGGCAGGCCCGACAACTGTCGCCGTTGAAGAAGGGACCAAGGCCGTCGGCGAGCAGCATGTCGCGGTCAAACAACGCACGTCCACGAAGCCAGCGGGCAACCTCCGAATCGTCGCCGACACCGAGCGGAGCCCCGGGTGCTTCACCGCGGGGAATCGGAGCCTCTGGCGGAAGCAGGCCTTCGCTGGTTTGCTCGGCACCGCCCAACGAGGTTAAAAATGCAAGTACATGTTCTCGTTCCTCGTCGGTCATTCGCCCGTACCGCTCGGCCGAGGTGGTCGCCTCGCCAGCGTGCATGCGAATCGCTTGGTCGAGGGTATCGGCACGACCGTCGTGAAGATAGGGTCCGACCGCCGCCACGCCCCACAGAGGTTGGGTGCGAAACTCGGTTCCAGTGGCGAGTCCCTGCTCGAACCCATCCCCGAGCTCGGGCCCCATATCGTGCAGGAGGAGGTCGGAGTACAGGGGGAGGCGCCCGCGGGGACCCTCGAGGCTGGGTACGTGACAGCCGGTGCAACCGATATCGTCGAATAGTTGTTGACCATGCAATGATTCTTCGGTCGGCTCGTCAAATTCGGGTGCAGCCAGCAGCATCGCCCAACTGACCAAGTCAAAGAGATCCTCGGAGGCCATTTCTGGATCCTCGACGCCGTCCTCGTCGGTCAGCGGTTCTTCGGGTGCGGCGGCCTGGCGAAACCCGAGGCTGCGTGCGCCATCGTCCGTGTCGACGATCGTCTGGGACGGTACCGGAAGGTTGGCCTTTTGTTCCTCGGTCAGCGGATCGGTCGTGATCCCAAGGTGGTTGTTGAGCGGTCCGCGGATAAACCCTTCGATGCTCACCGTCTGAGCTTTGCGACCAAACCGACCGACAAATCCACGATCGTAATTGGGGCGCCCGGAAATCCCGTCGCCGTCGGCATCGGTCTCGTCGACATTGGCGAGAATCGAAGACTCCGGCAACTCGGCGATCAGGCCGACGCCAAAAAACGGAATCGGATTGCGCTGGGCGATGAGGTTGACCCCCTCGGCGAGACTCGGACGAGCGTTGCCCTCGCCCAAGTTGTAGGCCGTCAGTACTCCGCCATGGTCGGTGACCAAGACCCCCCCGTCTTCGAGTTTGGTCGCGGTCAGATAGAAATCCCGGTAGTGTGCCCCACCCCCGCCAAACACCGGCTTTTCGTGGCAAGCCGCACAAAAGGTGACATTCATCAGAGGACCTAGGCCCTCACTCGGAGAAAACCTGCGCTTGGCGACCGCCTCACCGCGTTCGAACGTTGCGCGTTGGGAGTCCGTCGCGTCGGGTCGAATCTCGCCGAGCGGAGCATAGATGTCTCGCGCCAACGGGGCCGGGCCCGGCGAGCAACCGCTGAGGGCAAGCAGCGGTGCCAAGGCCCAGAATTTTCGCTGCGACATGATCAGTAGCCTCCCCGCAGCAGGATAACCCCCTCCCATGGCGGATTCCGATCGAGACTGCCACCGACCACGAAGTGTGGCCCCCCGTCAAAACCGAACGCTCCGTGGAGGACGAGGTTGGTGATCGTCTGCGATTCATAGGTTGAGGCGCCGCGGTCAACAACACCCACGCGACCGAGTTGTCCGCACACATGGGCTTTTCCGCTGCTGTCGACCCAGACGCCGTTGAGTCCGCTTTCGGTCCCAACTTCGGAGGTCCATTGTTGGCCGTCAAAGCGGGCTATCGTCGCGTTACTTCGGCCACCGACGGCGACGATTTCATCCGCACCAGTCCCCCACAAACTGATGAGGTCCTTGGTCGTCCCGGAAGACTGCTGGACCCATGACCCGCCGTCGTAATGGAGAATCACCCCACCGTCGCCAACGACATAAACATTGTCGGGCGCGGTCCCCCAAACTTTAAAGAGTGCTCGACTCGGCCGATCGAGCTCAGGCAGTTCGACTTCGGTCCAGCTTCCCCCTTGGTAGTGCACAACCACTCCCGGGTCTTGGGTCAGCGGATCACCACCCACAGCCCAGACTTCGGAGGAAGATGTGGCCCACACACCCCATAGCGGCTGGGAAGTTGGGGTATCGCGGCGCTCCCACGACTCGTCGGTCCGTACCATCGCCACCCCTTCGTTGCCGACGATCCAAGGATCACCGGCACTTCCGTCGATCCAGTTGAGGAGTGGTGGTGAGCCGGGCACGGCTTCGGGCGACCAACTCGTGCCGTCGAAGTGGTACAGGACACCTTTGTCGTTGTTTCCGCCGACCGCGTAGACATCGTCGGGCGCGGCTCCCCATACGCTGAAGAAGGCCCCAACCGACTGATCGACTTTAAGACTTTCCTCCCAATCGTCGGGAAACGGGTCGTCCTCGGTCGCGGGACATCCAAGCGAGACCAATGCGACCCCCACAACGAGGCCTATGAGGGGGAATCGAACGACGGGCGCGAAGCGAAAAAGCGTGGGCATCGGGGCGAATCAGCCAGCCTACCACGCACGCCTG
>CAZUPD010000195.1:0-5414 GCA_964621785.1 uncultured Nannocystaceae bacterium | reverse complement strand
TCAGCAGTGGCGCCGCCCAAAATCAGCGACGATGACCGTGTTCGGTAGGGCAATAAGCTAGTGGGAAGCCAGACCGAGGTAAGCTAGTAAAGAGAAAAGCTAAGAGGCTAAGGAAGCTAAATCGAACAGGTGAGAGGAAGCCAAGTTTGGGAAGTTTAGGAAGCCAGTCGAAGTTAGAACAAGAAAGTTTCGACGCCCCGACATATAGCAAGATGCGGGCCAACCTGTCAGAGGGTCCTAACTCGGTCTGACAAACTGTCTCGGACCAGCCCGTGGGCCTTCACATGACATGAATGTCTGAGGTCTCGAGACCTCGAGAGAACACGCACGACATTTGTGCCACAGCCTGCTCAACGAGCTGCTCACGCGGAGCTCAAAACGGCTGTACGAAGGTTAAATTGACAGAAACTGGCGAAAGCAACGGGGCTGGATCGTCGAGCCCCTGCTTTTCCGCAAGATAGTCGGGAAAGGTGTGTCCGAGGCAATTTGTCACACGCCGGACCAAGGGAACGGAGACATCGAGACGGATAAACTGGGGGGTGACCCCCAACAGACGCAGATGCCCGGTCAACCCGTAGCCCACCTGTCCATAAAACGAGTTGCTCGCAAACAAGCCTCCGTAGTCTTCGCACCGCGACAAAGTTGCCACCCCCGTCGAAAGCGCGCCGCCGATGCTTCGCAGCCACGCGAGGTGGATGACATTGATGTCCAGGTTGTTGAAGAACACATGTCGATATTCGAGCTGAGCCATCACATACGCTCGGCTGAGCAGCTCGTTCCCGCCGTATCCGCTGAGTTCGCCAATGCCACCGGCTTTCGGCAAGCTGCGATACTCGAGTTCACTAGCGAGCGGGATGACCATCGATCCCTCGAGTTGACTGGCAAGAACGTGTTGATGCGCGAGGGGCCAAAGCTCGACCCACGTCGCCGTCGCATTGAGTGCATAGCGATGATCGGTCGACCCTTCGGTGCGCAACACTTCTGTGCTGCCCAACGAAACAGCAAGACGCCGGCCGCGATCGGGCCAGCGGGAGAACTGGCGACTGTCGTGGACCCACGCCAGAGATTGCCCGAGTCGGATCCCCCCCTTGGGATCGAGTCCCCCGGCATCCAGGATACCGAAGTCGGCAAAAATGCGAACCCGAGACCGCCTGCGCTGGCGGTTGATCTTGGGCCCAAACCAGAAATTTCCACCCGTCCCAAACCCGAACAACGTGGACCGGTCGCTATACAGCTGGAAGTGCCCGGTCGCCCGTAGGTCGCGCCTTCGGCTGGCCTCGAAAAAGGCGTAAAAGCTCAACGCACTCAGCCGCGCCGAGGCTGTCTGCGCCGTCAGGAATTCAGTCGCCGCAACGTTGAGACCAAACCCTGTATAGAGGAAGCGGGCACCCGATGGATCGCGGTTGTTGAACAGCGGATCGACATTGTCCGGGTCGATCGGCGTTTCAAATGCTCGTCGCCGCGGATCGACATGTACAAATTTCAAACGTGTATCGGTTTCGAGCGACCAGCTGTGTTCGCTGTGCAGCGGAACATCGGCCAACTTCTTGGGCGCACTCGCGTCATCACCGTTCCACAACAGGTAGTGCGCCTCGCCAGACATCTCGACCGCAAGCACCTGAACAGGCTCGACAATTGGTTGAGAAGTATTCTTTAAAATTTTGATTTTATGTGTAAATTTATTTTCAATTCTCCTTGATTCGACCCCGCCTAACACATAGTCGACGGCGGGATATGGACCGAGCCATTGGGCAAAAAACCACTCGAGTCGATGGCCGTAGACCTCGCTTGCAAGCTGCTGCGGATCGGCATCTCGATCGGTCAACATCTGCTGGTGAAACGCTGCGAGCCGTTGCGGACCCAACAAGTCGCGTAGTTTCTCGTGGATCCGGCGGCCTGTCGGAAGATCGTGGGAAAACATCAACGGGTGCCGCCGCAGCGGCATCTCATCCTCGCTGCCGCGGAAGTACGCCTGCGAAAACGCCGCCTGACCGGTGTAGAGAAAATTATCAACCGCCGGCACGAACGCAAATTTCCCTAAAATATCACGGGCATACTCATCAGATTTTTGGACGCGGAAGCTCCATAAATCGAGCCAATCCATGGCCACTGCCCCCGCGAGCCACAGATCCGTGCTCGCGTCGTGGCGTCCGGCAAACGCACCGTAGGCGATACTGTCGAACAGTGCCCGCGCGACTGCGGCGCGGTGAAAACCCATGAAGCGTTTTCCTGGAAACAGTTGCAGCATCTGGTCGCTCACGGTCACCGAACTCGGGTGGAACGCTGCGATCTGAGCCCGTAACGGCCCCTGCACGAGGACGACGTGCGAACCAGGCGCGAGTGACTCGCCACGTGCGGCCGCCACATCGATCACCTCACGTGCGGCCCGCAACAGGTGTCCCGGAACATCGCGGTACAGTTGCAACTTGCGCTCGGCAGGCATCTGGTCGCCTGGACGCCAGAGCGTATGCAAGACCTCGATCTCGACGCCGCGATAAAGCTCGGTCGCCCGCCGCCACTTCGGGCCCCAAAACACCGAAGGGTAAGCCTGCGCCCCAGCACCGGTCGGTGGGGTGTCGGCAACGACGACTTCGAGTTTCGCAAGGCCGGCAGGGACGTCGGCTGGCGGATCGGTTCCAGGTTCCCATTGCGGAGCTCCAGCAAACCGCACCCTTCGCACATGCCACGCGACGGGCTGGATAACTCGGCTGCCGGGATCGGAATACGCTCCTCCCCGGGCGGGCTCGGACGGCAAAGGGGCGATTGCACCGGCGAGGTGGCATCGCCGTCGTGCACACCCGAATGGCCAGTAGCGGCGTGGCACCTTCACGCGGTAGTGGAGGCGAAAGATCCGCGCCCCGGGCAACACTTCCACAGTCACATCCCGCCGCCGGCCTGTTCGCTTCACCGACTTGGCCCCACCGAGCTGTGCGAGCTCGAGGGAACCGGCCTGAAATGGTCCATCGAGGTGTGTCTCGAGCACAACTTCGTCGACCTCGCCCAACTCGGGACTGTCGCGCTGCAACACCTCGGCCGCATTGAGCAACACCAGGCGCTCGCCTTCCCGGGCCGGTCGGTTCAAGCGGTACACCGCAATGCCATCGACAAAGGCATTGTTTCGGCGCACGCGAATGCCATCGGGCATCTGCATTCCACCCGGATGGATCGTCAGATCAACCTCGACCTCCTCGACCTGAAGCGGCGTAGCGGCCCGGGCTTGCGACACCTGGAACCACGCGCACACCAACACGATCCACGCTGCGATGAGACGCCAGGCCAACCCGCTTTTACCCGTTCGCACTCTGGTCAAAAAGCGCTGTTTGCGAGTGTCCGGTGCGTTGACGCAGTGCGACCTCGGCTCCGGCATCCCGCGGGCTCCGGACATACGTGTGCAGGTCAAACAGGGCCCAGCGCAGGTGCAATCAGCAGGGCGCAAAGTAGCGCGTCGAGAGGAATCCACGGACTGCCCGCAGTATCCCCCGAAACCGACACGTGCGGCTACCTGCGCGCGGTGTTTTCTCGGTTCGGCGGCCTGTTGCCCCCCGCGAAACTGCCCCGCGCGAAACAGACGTACCAACGCTACAATATATGTATACACAAAATACTGACCATACTTGTAGATTCATGAACTTCCCTGCGGCTTCCGTACCCGCTCATGAGCTCGTCAACGAATCGTCCAGGCACATCCGTTTCCAAGCTGGATGACCTTCCGCGCCGATGGTCGGTCAAAAATTTGGCTAGCCCGGACGTTGCCGCCTCTGCACTCCGCAGGTTTTGAAACCCAATCGTTCGGCCAAAAAGACGATTAAATCGATTCATTTCCGCCAGATGAATGAGAGATCCGAGAGGAGAACCGGCGCTGTGCGGATGCTCAGCAGATGACCTGTTCATCTGCTCTGACGACTAGATACGGCCACCGTATGCCCTCCGCTTGTGGAGATCGTTCCCGCAGAGATATGATCTCGTCCGAAACGAACCTTTTTAATATTGGAGATCCTTGTTCGCCCGGGATCTCGTTGCGACGGAGTGGACCACCATGGCTTCGCGGCTCGCCGATCTCTTATCAAATACATCTCGCTCTCTGTGGTTCGCTGGTCTCAGCCTCGGACTTGCCCTCGCCTGTGGGCGAACCCCTGCCTCACCGTGCAACAACGACGGCGATTGTCCCTCCGGAAGTTACTGCTCAGAAGAGGGCTACTGCATCGGGATGACCGACAGTGGTGGCGCCGAGTGCTACGACGACAGCGACTGCCCGAGCGACGAAAAGTGCCTCAACTTTGAGTGCGTCGAGGTCACCACCTGCGACGACGATCTCTCCTGCCCTCCGGGACAAGTTTGTATCTTCGACGATCCCGAGGGCCCATTTGGCGAGTGTGTCGACCCTGAAAATCCTTGTCCCCCCTGCCCGATTGGCAGCACCTGTGACAAGGACAGCGGCAATTGCATCCCGGGCAACGCCTGTGACTCCGACGACGATTGCCCGCCCGGCGAACAGTGCGTCAACGATATCTGCCAAAAGCCGATCTTCTGCGAGCAAGATTGGGACTGTCCATTCGGACATCTTTGCATCGACAACATTTGTGTCCCTCAGCAGGAGTGTCAACAGGACTTTGAATGTGACCCAGGGGAGCAGTGCCTCGACGGATTTTGTACTCCCATCGACCAGTGCATCAACGACTTCGACTGTCCCGACGGGTACAACTGTATTTTTGGCCAATGCGTCAAAACCGGATGTGAATTCGACTTTGAATGCAGTTTTGGCGAAATCTGCATCGGTGGCGAGTGTATCCCCGGCGAGTGTGTTTTTGACTCCGACTGCCCCCCCGGATTCGAGTGCGACAACTTCCTCTGTGTCCCGACCCCGCCCGAGTGTTTCACCGATGCGGACTGCTCCTTCGGCGAAGTTTGTATCAACAACCAATGTGTCCCACCGCCACCTGAATGTGTCATCGACGAGGACTGTCCGCCCGGCGAAATCTGCATCGCCAACGAGTGTCAACCGCCGCCGCCCGAGTGTTTCTCCGACGCGGATTGCCCGTTTGAGCTCGTCTGTGTCGACAACGTCTGTGTCCCGCCACAGCAGTGTTTCATCGACGCCGACTGTCCGCCCGGCGAAGTGTGTATCGACAATGTTTGTCAGCCGCCTCCGCCCGAATGTGTGACCGACGACGATTGCCCTCCCGGTGAACTCTGTGTCAACAACCTGTGCGAGCCACCTCCGCCCGAATGTGTGACCGACGACGATTGCCCTCCCGGTGAACTCTGTGTCAACAACCTGTGCGAGCCACCTCCGCCCGAATGTGTGACCGACGACGATTGCCCTCCCGGTGAACTCTGTGTCAACAACCTGTGCGAGCCACCTCCGCCCGAATGTGTGACCGACGACGATTGCCCTCCCGGTGAACTCTGTGTCA
>CAZUPD010000194.1:0-13540 GCA_964621785.1 uncultured Nannocystaceae bacterium | reverse complement strand
CGCTGTAGCCCCCAAACGGTTGCCACCTACGGCAGATCCAAAAATCTATCGACAAAATGTACAAGGTAATGGTGTCTTCAACGCACCGGACTTGGCCGTCGATTTGGCGCTTGGCTTGGAGCAGTGCAACAGCCAGTTGGAGCTGGTTGCCACGGTGAAAAACAAAGGCGCGCTTGGTGTCGTCCCCGGCGTCAATGTGCGTTTTTACGAAGGGATTGATGCCAGTGGGATGCTACTTGGGGAGTACATGACTCTGGTGCCGTTGTTGCCGGGGGGTTCGACGAAAATTATCCATGTGGTCGATGCTCCTCCGATGGGCGAGACCGCGGACTACTTTGTCGAAGTTGACTATGCAAGTGAAGGTGATGGCGAGATTGCCGAGTGCAATGAGGCGAATAATACGAGTGTGGTGACCGACGGACAGTGTCCCGGGATCGGGTAGCGCTGGTTGTTCGGTTTGAAGCGTTATTCGCGTTTGGAGGTACCGGCTCTGAGCTGGGTAAGCCTCCCGGGCCGATTCGCTCTTGTCATCACAGACTCGTTCGGGCTCAGACTGCAACGTCGGCCCGGATGCGCGAGTCGTGGTGGGGGCAGCTGACCGATTGTCGCCAGGGTCCAGCTTCGGCTCGGATGCGCGAGCGGTGGCGGTTCAGCTGACTGATTGTCGTCAGGGACCAGCGCCAGTACTCTGCTTCTATGAAGATGCTGCATCGTCGTCATGCGCTCGGGTTGGCGAGTAACTTCTCGGTCAAGCCTCCTGCGGACAGTCTCGTCCACGATGGGCTCGGGACGAGCGCTCAATCTCCGGTCGATACTGCGAAGCACACCGTGCAGATGATCGACGTTGCGCCCGGCGTTGCGGTCGAGGTGCTCGACTACGGTGGTGAGGGCCCACCGGTCATCTTCCTAGCCGGGCTCGGGCTCACGGCACATGTCTATGATGACTTTGCCCCACGCCTGACCGATCGAAACCGTGTGTATGCAATGACTCGGCGGGGCTTCGGAGCGTCGAGCGAACCCGACAGTGGTTATGACATTGCGACGCGTGTCGCCGACGATATCGCGGTGCTCGATGCGTTGGGGTACGAGCGCGCGGTCTGGATCGGCCACTCGATGGCTGGCGACGAGCTCAATGGCCTCGGAGTGTCACAGTCCGCGCGTGTGTCGAAACTTGTCTATCTCGACGCGACCAGCGATCACGGCGAAGATCTCTCGCAGTTGATCAGCAGCCTGCCACCGGGGCCGAAATTCGAGCCGCCGCCGGCTGATGCATGGGACGACCCCGTGAAGCTCCTGCCGTGGTTGGAGGAGAGAATGGGCTCAAAACTTCCGCTCAGCGAGTTGCTCGCGGAGCTGAAGCTGTCGGCTGATCATCCGCCGCAGCGCCGCGCCTACGCCAACGCCGACGCGGATATGATCGCCGCCAGCCCGCCGCTGGACTTCTCTGACATCGGTGTCCCGGCGCTGGTCATGGTGGCGCCACCCGATGGACCTCAAGGCGAGCCTGGATGGGACACAATGACGCCTGATCAGCAAGAGGCGTGGCGTAAGGCTTGGCCGAAGGTCGAGGCGTTTGTCCTCGCGAGCTACAATAACGTCCTCAAAAACTTCGCCGGTGTGAAGTTCTTGGCGCTCCCCGATAGCGATCATTTCATGTTTATCCGCAGTGCGGACGAGGTCTTCGCGCAGATCCGACGGTTCATCGCTGCGGAGTGACGGGGTGGGGGACATCGTGGGTTGTAATTGCATGAATCGTAATGGCGATACCCACCATGGGGATTGTTCCCGACACGAGACAGGCGGTGAAAAACAGGCTATCCTCCGGATCGCAATGACGATGGAACGTCGACAGGGAGCGCGAGCAGTTATCCGACGGTCCGAGCGTTGGGCCTTTGCCCTGGGGGTTCTTCCCTTTCCGCTCATCGACATCGCAGGCGTGAGTGCGTTATTGATGAAGATGATCCGGCAGCTCGCGGAACTCTACGAGGTGCCGTGTTCTGGGAGCGAAGTCAAGCGGGTGGCCACCGCGGTTGTCGGCGCCTCGTTGCCGACATCTCTTGGCTTTGGCGCCGCCACCTTGAGCAAGTGCATCCCCGTCGTCGGCCTCGTTGTCGGACTGACGAGCACGCCGCTCTCGCTCGGGGCTGCGACCCGATTCATCGGTCTGCGGTTGGTCGACCACTTCGAGGCCGGTGGGACGCTTGACGATTTTGACGCCAAATTGCTGTGGGAGACCACAACGGCTTCTTCGTCTGCGACGGTTGGCGATTCGGGTGTTACTACGTCTACTGGGCCAGCTTCCGCTCCTCCCGAAAACCCACCCGCCACGCCGGAAGCGTCAGGTTCAGGTTGTGCCGACCATCCGCCGGTCACGGGCGAACAAGCCGCGGACATGGCTCATGGCGAGCCACAGGCACGGGACCCTCTCGATCGTGTGAGCACGACTTCCGACGACACGCTCCCGGATGTCCCGGACGGATCGAGTCACGGCAAAGTCGTTGTGGATACACAGGATGCACATACATGTGCCACTTCGTCTGTCGATGTTCAAGGACGTGCCAAGCCCGATGACCTCACGCGTGTGGCTGGGATTGGTCCGAAAATCGGACAAGTGCTGGTTGCGGAGGGCATCGAAACCTATGCTGCGTTGGCGTCGACGAGTGTGCAGACGCTGCTGACGATTCTCGACCGGGCGGGACGATACTATCGTATACATGACCCGACAACTTGGCCACAACAGGCACAAGCGCTGCTCAACTTAAAACCATGACCCGATCATGTCTACGTAGTGAACGCACGAGATGTATGCAGTGATGGGCTGTGCGTTGTGCCCACGCTGCAAACTGTTGGAAAGTTCTGTCTGAATGTGAGGAGTCGGTGATGAATCCAACCGTGTCACAGAAGTTGCGTTGCGTGGTGTGGTTGCTCGCATGCGTGGCGTGTCGGGCTCCGGCGCAGCCATCCACGTCGGGAACCGCTGCGAAACCCAGCGACCCACCTGCTCCCGCCTCGGATAGAGTCGCGGCCGTCATGCTCGACGCGACCCTCCCCGATGATGTGCCTGGTGGAGCCGAGGCGGCAGATCTTCGCAAGGCGTCCGTGTTCGCGTGGCGTGTGTTTATCGCCATGAATTGGCCGGCGAACCTCGGTACCGATCCGAGCGCCCCGACGCGGGAAAAAGCCGATGGCGCGAAGCGTTTTGGAGAGCTTGGCTCGCAGGGACTCGTCGTATGGGAGACACTGCGCAATAAGGTTGAGGCCTATCCCGGCTCGGGTCCTCCTCCCGGCTATGTGAGTGCGAAGCAAACGGGGTACGATTTTCCGCCGACCTATCATTACAGCGTTGACAAGGTGGGGGGCAAAACCGGTGCGATCGAGCCCTGCACGACGGGTGACCCGCAGACGCCCTACGTCAACCTCGACGAGCAGAGTCAGATTGCGACCAATAACATCTTCGTCGGCGGCGAAGATTTGCCGTATCCCGATCGACAGATTTTGTTTAGTGCGAAGGTCAACCGGGTCCACTACGACTATCTCAGCCAACACGGATGGAACTTTGAGACATCTGCAGGAGGTCAGGCGCCACCGTTCGTTGCGACCGTCCAAAAGTTGATGGAGACCAAGGAGATTCCCCCGCCGGGCTCGGACGATGCGGTCAGTTTCCCGAATGGCTCCATTGAGGTCAAGTCGGCGTGGCGGCGGTTGACGGCAAAGGAGCGGGCGTCTGGAAGGTTTCACTCGGCGCCGGTCCGCTTCTACCGAGATAATCGTGACCGAACCGAAAACCCGCAGCTCGATAGCGACTTTTGCTACGTCGATGAGGCTGTGGGAGCTTTCGGGCTCACTGGTATACACTTTGTGCTGAAAACACCATCCGCGCCGTTTTACGTCTGGATGACTTTTGAACAGGTCGACGCGCCGGTCGATGCCCGCGGGCGGCCGATCGAAACGCCAGAGGGTGCCTACCCGGCGCCAGGCATCCAGTCGGTACAGTCGCCTTACGATCCCGCGATCATTTCAACCCCGGCGCACCTCAACGAGGAAGGTCAAGTGGTCTCGCAGGCCCTCACGCTGCAGGGAGAGACGTGCGAGGAGGTCGGTGAGCGGATGTACTTTCAGAACTGGCCGGTTCGGTTTAACAACCCCGATATCCCGTCCTACCTTCCGCAGGGGACAATCTGCGTCCAGCGTCGCGCGCACCTGATTCCCGAGGCTGTTCAGCGTGTCAATGGTACCTTTCAGCGGGCGATCGGGGAGCATCTCGCCGCACACAAACTCCAAGCACCGTGGGCCCATTACCGTCTCGTCAACGTCCAATACAAACCGGTGAGCAAGGTGAAACCCGGCGAGGAGTACTCGGCCGCAAATTCCACGGATCCGAGCGTGGATGTGTCCACCTATTACCTATCGAACATCGGTGTCGAGACGAACTATCACCTTTCACACTTCTCCGGTTGGTACAACAAAGGCGACCTGATTTCGGACTTTGTCGCATCTCCGGTCGCGGGGGAAGACCCACAGTTTCACAATGTTGTTTATAATAAGACAGGCTACAATATGGGTGGGTGCATGGGCTGTCACGGCTGGGCGCAGGTCTACAATGGCGGCGATTTTACGTTTTTGCTGCTCCCCAAAGGTGGCGTGGCGAACCCGGAATTCGCCGAGGGGCACTTCTTCCCTGTGGAAGACAATGCGGGGCAAGCGGAGCAACACCGATATCATCACCCCACCAACGTGGTCGAACGCGGTGCACATTTTTAACTGCTGCCAAAAACCAAACGTGGTCGAACGCGGTGCCCATTTTTAACAATGAGTGTCACGCGTTCGAAGCGTTGCTTCGCGAGAAAATCGCGGAGTCTTAGGAGGAGTAACGACAGGGGCGTTGATCGTCGTCTTCGACCATGGCGCGGGCTTTGGCCTCGTGCTCCGCGATACGCTCTTTGGGCCACGGGAACACGGTACGGTCGAGTATCTCCTTGGGGTATGGCTGCTCGGGGAGAGGCTCGGGTAGAAGCGACAGTCGGCGGTCGAGGAAGTTGGCGATCCGGTGTTCGTTGCTTCGCCGGTAGTGTTTGTCAAAGCCTTCCATGAACACGCTGGATGTAAAGTGCTGATCGTAGCGGATGATGAGGGACTCGCCGAGGTGGTACTCGTCGACTTGCTCGCCGTTCTCAAAGACCCGTAGGACGGGGTGCAGGTATGCGGCACAGTCGGTGTTCGACACATCCGATGGGACGATGACATCGGTGCTTTGGGTGGTGGAAGGATACTTGTGAAAGCCGTACTCTAAGGACGTGGCAAACACGAGGTCGGCTCGGCGGAAGTCATCTCGATCGGGGAGGGCGGCCAGCGGTAGCTCTTCGATGAACCGATAGTGACCATCCTTGACCACGACCACGTCGGCGAGGACAGCATTCATCTGGTAGAGCCCCGAGGATGTGCTCACCCGATCGATCAGATGCCCTGCGAGCGAGAGCAGGTGTTCGGGGCTGCGAAGTGGTGTTGGTCCAGAGCCGAGCGGGACAGCGTTGTACTTGTTTTCGAGGAGGTGGAAGCAGGTCCGCACATTGTAGCGGAAGCCGTGAATGAACGAGGATGCGGCTTTTTTGTCCCGGGCTGCCATCGACGTACCGATGAAATACAGGCCTTCCACGCTTGACTCCCACGTCGCAGACAATACCGGGTAGCGTCCGCACGGGGACCGCTCGGGCGTCGTGTCATCGGCGAAGATGTTCGGTACGTAGCTCCAGCCCGTGCAGAAGATGACGGCGTCGTACTCTAGCTCGAGTCGAACCGTGGAGGGGGTGGACCAGTGCGGGCATTCAGCCTCGACCCATACACGGAGGCTACCGTCGGGTTTGCGGGCGAGCTTGCGGACGCGAAAACCCAGCGTCAAGTGCAGCGACTTGAGCTGGTGCATATCGAGGATGTTGTTGTTGACGGCCCGCAAATCGCCGGGAAAGTGGGATTGCCAGGCGTGCTTGACCGGCCTCGGTGTCAGTAGGTGAATGATCGCAGCTGAGTTGGCGAGGTGCTCGGCGACTTCGAATGCCGAGTTGCCCGCTCCTACGATGGCGACGCGCTGATTGGTGTAGTGGGTTGCGTCCAACGGGTGGGAGTTGTAGCTTGTGGCGTGTTCGAGGCCCTCGATGTCTGTGGGTAGATGCTCACCGACTGCTCCGGTGGCCACGACCACGCAGCGACTCTCCATCACTTCACCGGCTTCGGTCGTCACCACAAAGTGGTCGGCTCGGTCCCGGCGAACCTCAGCAACACGCGTGCCGTAACGAATCGTTACACCGGTTTGCTCGGCGAAGTCGCGGAGGTATCGGACCAGGTCATCCGCATGGGGAAAAAGGGTCTCGGAGTAGTGTTTGAACAGCAGGTTCGGGTCGTCGCTGAGAAGCGAGTTCCAGTCGTGCCGGAGGTTGAAGTCGGCCTCCGGATAGCGATTGTGGATTTTGTTGATCGAGAGCAGGGTGCGATGTCGCGGCTGGGTCTCGAAGAATGAACCCGCGGTTTGTGCGGCTTCGAGGACCACATAATTGCAGCCTGCTCGCTCGAGGAAGTAGGCCAGTTGAAGGCCAGCAGGGCCCGCCCCGATCACAAGGTAGTCGTACCTGTTCGATGCTGCGTCCATTGGGCCGATTGTAACGGCCTCAACACACCATTGAGGGGGAGCGTTGTTTGAATTGGGGCCTCACACGTGTGAGGATTACGGTGATCAGTCGAAGAACTTCCAGTCCTCGACATAGTTTCCAATCAGTGCCTTGGGGTAGCCTGGGTCAGCGCGCAATGTCGTGATGTCGTAGCGAATGTGCTCATCATCGCGGAAGAAGTAGATCTTGCCACCACCCCAGTAAATCGCCGCGTCGATCCGATCGAAGGAGACGCCGCGCCAACGCTGCTGAATCAACTCGGGATACCCGGGATCGGCTTGCCACGTTGTCCCGTTGAACCGGGTGTACTCGCTGCCGGCGAAGAAGAAGATTGACTTGGCGTCGGTCGCTAGCACCGCGTCGATTTTGTCGAACTCGATCCCGCGCCAGTCATCGCGGATGAGCCGCGGAAAACCCTTGTCGAGTTTGTTTGTGTCGAGATCGATGCGCACATATTGATCGCGGCGAAATAAGTAGAGTTTTCGCCCCAGCTGGGACCCGTCGGGGGACATGAGTCCATCGTATTGAAATGCGGCATCGATGCGATCGAATCCGATGTCGTCAAGCTCTGGCCAGGTTGCCGTAACACTGCCGGGACTCTGGCTGATCCCACTTTCAGTGTTGTAGGTAAAGTACGTCCGCCCGCGGGTGAAGTAGACGATATCGTCGATACAAAACACCGAGGAGATCGGTTGGAAGATCGCGGCGGTCCGGTAGGCTTCCATCATTGCAGTGGCGCGTTCGGGGTCGTTGATTAGTGTCCAGATGCCGGCGACCTCGATTTCGATCGTTTGCGGATTGCTGCGAATGGTCTTGATCCACTCGTTGTACCGCACCTCGTCGAGCGAGCTGAGGGCTGCGAGTTTGTACTCGTCACCGCCGCGTCCGAGCACCGTACATTGGGACTGTTGCTTGAGCCGCTCGCGGTGCTCGTGTTGCTCACCCTGGACACTGCCACTCACCGGACCGTAGCTCGCCTGGAGCCCCGCTTGGATATCCTGTTTGGACATTTCCGACGACTTGGAGACGCTGAACATGATGTCGGCTTTCCCACCGACCCAGGCGCGCTTGACAAAGTGCGTGCCGTACTGCTCAAAGAACGCAGAGTAGGCTGCGCGGTGCGCCGGTTGAAACGGGACTGGTAGGTTGCTGGCATCGATCTCGATGCTGTTGCGCGGGTTTTCGAGGTAGATACTCCACAACGGGACAAACGAGCTGCGCACACCGTAGAAGGCTTCTTCATCGGAACGCAACTCCTGACCGACGTGGAGATTTGCATTGACACTAAACGAACCGACACCCGCCGCAAGGTTGGCGTCGAGCCGTCGCTGCTTCGAAAACCGTTCCCACGACTCCTCGATGTGGATCTGATTGAGAGCGAGCCCTTTGGGGGTTGGAGGACTGTCCTGGACCGCGTAGCCGCAAGGCACGTGGTAGTCACAGCCGGTTTCCTGCGAGTGGAACTTCGTGAATCCCTCCTGGGGGAACAAAACTCCTTTGAGCTCGTAGGGTCCGTGGGGTTTGAGATAGAGTCCACGCCCGACGACATCAAGACCTGGAAGGGGAGACACCGGAGGAGTCTGCGGTTGTTGCACGTTTGGCTGAATTTGTTCGGTCCCCATCGTGCCGTGATGGTAGGTCGTACGCCGGACCGGCGTCAACGCAAGCTGTTGGGCTCGCGCTGTCTCGCCCCTTCGAAACCTCGTTGAAGCCCGGGCTAGCCAGCAGCCTCGCCTTCTTGTTATAAGAAAGTGGGAGACAGTTATGGACCCGAACACGCAGGACACAGGCAATGGGGAGCAAGCCACGTCGGACGTCGGTTCCAGGGAGGCCGCTGCAAAAAAAATCGTTCGTCGCAACGTATTTTGGGCGCTTGGGCTCGGCGCGATTCCTATCCCCGTCGTCGATCTCGCAGGCCTCATGGTCGCTCAGGTGAAGATGATCCGCGAGCTTGCGAAACACTACGATGTCGAGTTTTCCGAGAGCCGGGCAAAAGCAATCGTCACAGCGCTGTGCTCGACGATTGGCAGTCACTACATTCGGGGAGCGATCGCCATGAGCGTCGTCAAAATGATCCCCATCCTCGGCCAGGCACTGGTGCTTGTGACGCTACCGATCCTCGGTGGCGCCCTGACGCGCACCATCGGCAACCTGTTTGTGATGCACTTCGAATCGGGTCGAACGCTGCTCGACTTCGATGCTGTGGCGATGCGTGAGCATTTCAAAAAAGAGTTCGAGAGCAACAAGATCGTCGTCGAGCGGCTCGTGCAATCACGCGAAAAGCCCCGCAAACCATAAATCTCGGACGTGCTCGGGACGACACGCCGAGGGTAGCCCCTTGCTCACGGAAGCGGGTCGGTGCCGCTTTTGCTGGTCAAAGGCTCGAGGAAGCTCATGTTGGCCCCGGGAGACGGTGACTCTGCAGTGTCGACGGTTTGCTCAAACTCGGCATTGAGCAGGACCGGCAACGAGGACGCGTCGTTGCCGACGACAATCATTTTGGCGTTGTTGGATGCGGCGAGTGCTGCCGTTGTTTCAAGTGCGTGCCAGTGAATCGCCGAGATGTTGGAGATGTCCTCGAATGCCCTGAGACCCTCGGCTTCGACGATCCGCCGCTGCTTGATGAACTCGTGCGCCATCCGTTCTTGCTCACTCGCCAATTTGCCGACAATGGCTTCCTGCATCCGCTCGGGTATCTTGAGTTTGACAAGTAGGACATCGTGAAAGTCGATGAGCTGTCCCTCGAGTCGGTTGCGGAACTCTTCGCGGATTTCGTCGCGTAGACGTCGCTCGCCGCGTGTGTAGACCTGCTTGGAATCGTAGCGCCCGATCACCATGCGAACGGCTGTGATCAACTCTGGCTCGACTAGTTTGGCGACATAATCGGGACCGAGTTCGATGTGCAGCTCGGGAAGTCGAGAGCGGTCGACGCGGAAGCGCGACGACACGGATACCTGCACCAGCAGTCCGTCCGATGTGTATACAGGTGCCTCGACACGGATCTGCTGGACCGAGACATCGTAGACGTACACGCGATCCCAGGGCCATACGACTGCGGTGCCTTCACCGTAGGACCAGTCGAGTTCCGTCCCGCCAAAAAACCGCCGCCACAACACACCTCCCTCACCGGAATCGACGGCGACGAAGATGTGGGGTGCCAAATAGGCGAGGAGCACCAAGCAGCCGAGTCCACCGATGACCCTGCGATTCGATCGGCGCGCCGCGAGAAGATCGACATCATCACCGTGAGTGGAAGCCCTGCGATCGGTTTGCGTGGGTATTGACGGGCTCACCTGGGTCTCGTGTGGGTTCGGGGTGATCTCACTTCAGCGGGGTGGAGCATGCAGGATTTCCCGAGTTCCTTCAAGCACAAGCGCCGAGGACTTGGGACCAGTTGGCGATGCAACGGAACCGCCGAGGTGGGACCTGCGATTGTGGTGACGGGCAACGTTGACACTGTGAGCGTCAGCGCAGATACTCGCGGCCTGATCTGGGTCGTCGACAGATGCTGAGAGATCTCGATGCGTTGGGGCGGGTTGTTGACGGCGGAGATCGCGGTCAACGCCGGCTCTGGTTCGCCAATCTGGCGGTCGCAGTCATCGGTGATTTCGGGCTCGTCTACTGGCAGATCGTCGCGCTTGAGAACCAGCGACAGAGCGAATCCTACAAGTACGAGACAGCCATGTTCGTGCTGTCGATCGTCGTCTGGTACTTCGGGAATCGAGCGCTTTGGGGGCAGACGGGCCGCGGTCTGGCCAAGGGTACCCAGGTCCTCCTGCAACGGCTGATCGAACGTTTGCGCCGGCTTCCACTCGATCGGTTCGAAGAGCTCGGTCGCGGCGATTTGATGATGCGGCTCACCGGTGACACCCAGCATGTCGCCTCGGCAACGCGTGCACTCATCGGGGGTCCCGTCGCCCTGGTGCGTCTCAGCCTCGGGGGGTTGTTGGCCTTTTTTGTTGCGTCTGATGTCGCGTTGGTGGCTGCGATCGCAATGGTGTTGCTAGGCATTGCGATCGCAGCGCAGATGCGGGTGATGCACGAACGATTTGGTCGTATCGCCGCGGAGGGGGTTCGGCTCTACAACCTCCTACGGGGGCACGTTCACGGCAACATCTTGATCAAACTCCATCGCCGGCGCGCCGAAGCCATCGAACGTGTGTTCGAAACTGTTTCGAGTGGGCTGCGCGAGATTCGAGTGGGTTTGTTTGCGATCTTCTTCGAGCGTCAGCACATCGCCAACGCGATTTTCTACGCGGTCCTAGGGGTCAATGTCTTTTTGCTCCCACTGTTCGTCGAAACCGACAACAATGCGATCCGGGCGGTCAACCTGGTGCTGGTGTGGGTCGTGTTTTCGGTCTTCGGCATCGTCGGAACATTGCCCGAATTGAGTCAAGCCAGTAGCGCGCTCGGACGGCTTCACCAACTCGATGCGATGCTGGCCGATGCACCGCTCGAGCCGGAATTCGATTGTATCGACAAGTCGCGGTTTGAGGGCTTTTCCTCGCTGAGTGTCCACAACCTCGAATTCCGCTACCCGGATCGTGCCGACAGGGCGGGTTTTGGTGTCGGGCCTATCGATCTCGAGTTCTCGCGTGGCGAGATTGTTTTTATCACCGGTCTCAACGGGAGCGGGAAGTCGACGTTCCTCAAAATGTTGACGGGGCTGTATCCGGCGGCGGCGGGCGAGCTGCGGGTGGATGGGACCACGATCGGCGCGGCAGACCTCAACGATTACCGCGCCCTGTTCTCGACGATCTTTACCGACCACCATCTGTTTGCCCAGGCCTTCGGTATTGACGATGAGGCGGCAGCACAGGCCCGCGAATTGCTGGACGAACTACAACTCACCGGAAAGACCGAAATCGTCGACGGATACGTGAGTAACCGCGAGCTGTCGACTGGGCAGAAAAAGCGACTGGCAATGGTGCTCACGCGCCTGCAGGATCGACCCGTTTTGATCTTTGACGAGTGGGCTGCGGACCAAGACCCAGAGTTTCGTAGGATCTACTACAAGGATCTTCTTCCCGCGTTAAAGGCCGCAAATAAGCTGATTATTGCCGTTACCCACGACGACCAATACTTCGACTGTGCCGACCGAATTGTCCATTGTGGCGATGGGCTCATGCAGGTTGCGCCGCCGTACCCCGAGGGAGGTTCGCATTGACCCTACTTGCGCTCCTACGGCGTCACGACAGCTCCCGGGTGACCAAGGTCCTTGCGCTCGCGGCCGGGGGAGGGTTGCTAGGTGCCATCTCTGTCTCGGTCGCCAACTTGGCTTCATCGAGCGACTACACGGGCGGTTCCTTGACGGTTGGGATCGCATTTCTCGCGGCGCTGTTGATCATGTTTCTGTGCAATCGGTGGTCGGCACGTGCTCTCGTCGAGATGTACGAGGAGGTCCAAGAAACACTGCGCACCCAACTCGCAGAGGGCTTGCGCCACGCCCCACTCCGTGCGGTCGAAACCCTGCGCGAGCAGCATGGGCAGGCTGTTGATGCATTGTCGCTCCTCTCGTCCTCCATCTCGCAGCTCGTCTCTTTGGTACAAAACACCGCTTTTCTCGCGTCCATGACGTTCGTCATTGCGATGATTTCGCTCAAGGCGGTGATGATCTGGCTATTGACGGGAGTTGTGATCGCCTACTGGCTGGTGACCAATCTCCGGGTACTCGGGGCGCTGCAGTCTCGACAGTCGCATGATAGTGGCTCGTTTCAAAGTCACGTCGAAGAGCTGCTCGATGGGATCAAACAGCTCAAGCTCGATCCGCGGGCAGGGGATTTCATTGTCGACGAGATTCACGCGGCCAGTGCAAACCTGTATCGCGGGCAAATCAACAAGGCGGTCACGACCGACCAAATCTATCTCGTTGCCAGCGTACTTTTTTATGCGCTGGGATTTGGGTTTGCCGTGTTCGCTCCTGAGAGTTTGTTCGGACTCGGGCCACAACTCGGTTACGAGATGAGCATCCTGCTTGCGCTCTCGCTTGGGCCACTGTTCGACTTCCTACTGGCTTTGCCAGTCGTCAAGCAGGTGGAGTTGGCGGTTGGAACCGTTCTTCAGGTGTTGGACAAACTCGCTTCGATCCGGTCGGAGGCCGCCGGCAAAGGCGGTGGATCGTTCGAGGAGGTCACCTTGAGTGGGCTTACATTCCGTTATGGAGGTCGCCGTTCGGGCGAGGAGACAGGTTTTACCGTGGGACCTATCAACCTCACATTACGTGCTGGGGAGCTGGTCTTCCTCACAGGTGGCAACGGCAGTGGCAAAACCACACTCATGAAGATGCTTCTTGGGCTCTATCCCGTTCAGGGGGAGATCAAATGGGATGGTCGTGTTGTGCAAGGGGAGCGTCTGTCGGAGTACAGGGGCTTGTTTACAGCAATCTTCGGCGGTCAGTTTCTATTCGATAGGCTCTACGGCCTCGACGTCGAACGCGAGCGCATCGAGATGCTCTTGCAGCGTTTTGGGATCGCGGACGTCGTCGACTTTGACGGCTCGGAGTTTGGCAACCTCGAGCTGAGCAGTGGTCAGCGGATGCGCCTCGCTATGGTCGTCGCGCTACTCGAGGATCGGCCGGTGTGTATCTTTGATGAATGGACCGCGAATCAAGATCCGAAAAGCACCTGGATGTACTACGATGAGTTGCTTCCGGAGCTCATTCGCGAAGGAAAAACGGTGATCGCGGTGAGCCACGACGACCGTTTCTTCGACCGGGCAACCCACTTGATTCAGCTCGAGAAGGGGCGGGTCGCCATCGACGATCGCCAAGCGAACTTGGCGACCTAGCAAAATTGGCAAGCGAGGCGGATCGAGGAAAACAACGGGAGCCGGTTAGGGCTTTGCTTGCTCGCCCTGCACGACTTCGGCCTCACGCGCATCCT
>CAZUPD010000193.1:3601-13821 GCA_964621785.1 uncultured Nannocystaceae bacterium | reverse complement strand
CCCGACTTGCCTCGAACCAACCTGAACTCCCGACTCGCCTCGAACCAACCCGAACTCCCGAGTCTCACTGCCAAGCCTCGCCTCGAACCAAACCCGAACACCTCGCAAACCCGAACTCCCCGAGTCACCGCCTCGAACACAAAACCTCGCAAACCCGAACTCCCGACCCGGGCCTCGAGCACAAACCTCGCGCAAACCCGAACTCCCGGCCCAAATTCCGGATCTCCGACTCGAGAGCCCAGACGTACACCAACCCAGCCTGTCGCGGGCCAAACCCGAACTCCCGGCCCAAACAAAACTCCCCCGACTCGAGAGCCCAGACGTACACCAACCCAGCCTGTCGCGGCCCAAACTTCCCGAGCCAAGATCGAGCCACACCGCGATCTTAAAATAAACTAGGGTGGTCTTGATGCCTCGAAGGCGGATCCTCGGTCTACTTGCGTTTGTCGTCCTCGCCCTGTTGGCTGTCGCCGACGGGATCTATTTGACGATTGTCCATCTTGAACTCGAGATCGGCGGGGGTGGCCTCGGCAAGATCTGTCACAAGCTCTCGGCCACCGGCTGTACGGTCACCGGGGGTCGATTTGGTGAACTCTTTGGACTCCCTGTATCGCTCGTCGGCGGGGCGGCAGCACTTGCCTGTGTGATTCTTGCGGTCGTCGCCTTGGTTCGGTTTCGCCGAGAACACGATGGCCTGCGCGACGTGCTCTACGGCGCCTCGATGTTCGCCGTCGCGGCCTCGCTGTTGATGGCCACGTTCTCGCTTGTCGAACAGGCATTTTGCCCATTTTGCGTCGGCTGGTATGCGCTCAATCTCGGGATGTTGGTGGCCGCGCGGGCGGTCGCTGCCCGTCCTCTCACGTCGGCTGTGCGAGCCGCCCTCGCGGAGGCTGTGCGGGCACCAGGGTTGTGTGGCCTTGCGCTGTGGGGGGCGAGCCTCGCGGCGGGCTACACGATTTACGCCCAGCAGCACGATCGGGTGATGGCCGAAGAGCTTGCTTATGCAAAAGATTACGTCGACCGTCTGCTGGTCAAACAACCCGTCGACCTTAAAAAACATGGCCTCGATGGGCCGGACCTTGCCCGCGAGTCGGCCGGTCCTGGTGGTGAGCCGATTCAGATTGTCGAGTTCAGCGATTTTCAGTGCCCCTACTGCAGCCGCGCGTTTGCCCAGTTGGAGGCCTACAAGCGCCATACACCACAGCCGATCGAGTTTGTGTATGTCAACTATCCACTCGATTCCAAGTGCAATCCCCTGATCAAAGACGAGTTACATCCCGACGCTTGTCTGGCTGCCTACGCTGGAGAATGTGCCCGGCGCGAGGGCGTGTTTTGGGACTACGCCCGGATCCTGTTTCACAACCAACGCGCCTTGGACCGCGACTCTCTCATCGGGTACGCCGGGGAACTCGGCCTCGACCGCCAGCAGTTTGCGACCTGTCTCGAAGACCCGCAGGTCGCCGCCCGGGTATTTAATGATATTCGCACTGGCAACCGCCTCGGGGTTACTGGCACACCGTCGCTTTTGATCGGAGGGTACCGGGTCAAGGGTGTTCCACGCCGTCCGACGCTTGACCGGATCCTCAACACACTCGCCGAGCGTCGCGCGAAGCACGAATAACCCATGTGTGTGCATGGACGTACCGGCGCCCGCGTTAAAACAAAAACCCATGCATGTGCATGGGTCTTAGCGATCGAGGCGCCGTGATTACTGCTTGGTCTCGACGTATCCGCGGGGGACCTTGTAGGCGAACGATTCGTCGGTCAGCCCCAGGTTGAGCTTGATATCGGTGAGGACAAAGTGGTTGATGCTGTTGTCCTGGTTGCGGATGACGAACGAATCGACGCGTCCACTGGTTTTGTCGACGATCAGCAGGATGGTTTTGAAGTGCGGACTCTTCTTTTTGGGTTTGAGTTCGATGGCTTGGTGCCCTGGCTGACCGAAGCGCTTGTTGAGCTTTTGGCTGGCGTTGCGAACCCAGAAGTCCTCGATGAGCTTTTGTCCGCCGAACAGGAATTTCATCGCGCCCGACAGCGACGAGTTGTTGCTGACTTTTTGGCTGACAACTTGGCGGGTATCGTGTTCGACAACCCACAGGGAATCGTCGGTGACGTAGAAGTCCGGATCTGCCTTGCCCTCGTAGTCCCACACCATGCGGCCGGGCTTCTTGAGTGAGAGCTGGCCTTTGGTGACGGTTTTGGTGCCGTAGACCTGGTGGACATAGGTCTGTTTGAAGGCGGCTTGCATATCCGTTGTACCATCATAGAACGCTTGTACCCGGGCGAGGACAGCGGAGGCCTTGAGCTTTTTCGCGGAGGCCGGGGCGGCTTTTTCGGTGGGTTGGGGCGCGGGAGATTCGGCGAGAACCGATGCATCCGCCGCGCTACAGAGGAGGCCAAGGGAGATGAGGCAAGTGTTGAGCAGTTCCATTGTTCTCAGGTCCCAAGACGCACCAGTCGCAGAAGCGATTCACGGGCGTGCCCGAACCGCGGGCGTGCTCGGGATGCGTGACGGGAGTGGATGTCGGTTGCGGATCGGATAAAAACGCCAACGAGAGTCGTCTGAGGGGAGATTTCATGCGTCCCGAGGTGGCGGCTGTGGTGTACCGCGGATCCGGGTTCAGTGGCGAGCATGAACCACGGATATCAGTAATTGGGCTGGAATTTCAAACCACTACACGACGTCACTTGCCGGCGTAAGGCCGGGGTAAAGACGTCGGTTAGTCACTTCCAGGCCCGAGCGCCTTGGGCTGGCTGGTCGCCTTCTTCCCGAGGTAGTACGCGGCTCCGCCGACGAGCAACAGGGGCCAGAGGCTAAAGACCATGGACGCGGCAACCCCGGAGCCGATGCCTGTTCCCGCCGCCGCAGCGACCGACGCACCCGTCGAGACATCGCGTTTGCGAGCGTAGAGATAGGTGCCGCCGGCGATCGTGAGGCCAATGAGTGTTGCGAGCAATGTTGACTCCTGGTGCCCGTGTCCGAGCGAGACACCCTTGGCAGGGTACTCCTCTGAGTGCCACAGGCAAGCGCCGTCTGAGTTCCGCGGTTGCCAATTTACAGCTCACAGTGACCGGCCGGCGAAATTGCAGATGATTTTGCAACGTCGACCGGCCTCGAACTCCTCGATCCCCGTGCGCATCTGACCTTTGGTACGAGGGGAGGCTTCGCGCTGGGGGCGTGCATTTGCGAACCGCGACCAGATCTTGGTCAGATACCCGGGCGAGGGGGTCAGGTATCGTTGGGGTATGCAGCCCGCACCTTTGCGGGTGGCGATGTTGGCAGATGACCCAAGTGGTATCAGCGAGGAACCTCGAATCGGGCCGGGCGGTCCGATTGACCCGGGACGAAGGGTTTGAGCTCGAGATCCGCAGTGACGTCTACGAGGGCTTTCGCCGGGCGGTGTACCTGGCGATCATCTTGATCCCGCTGTTTGGGATCCTCGATGGGATCAGTGTCCACCATGAACTCCGCTCGACGTTTTGGATCATTCGCGGGGTGGTCGCGGCGATTCTTTTATTGCTGTTACAAATACTTCGCGATCCCGTTCGACGCGAGCGATTCTTGTTTCCGGTCGCGCTGTTCTCGTGTTACGTGACGGGGGCTTCGATGGCCCTGATGGCGGCCCTGTTTGGCGGACATCAGAGCTACTACTACGCGGGCATGAACCTCGTCCTGCTGGGGATGAGCATGTTGGTGCCGTTTGGGCCCAAACCCATGTTTGCCTCATCGCTCGGCATCTATGCGACCTACGTGGCGCTGTGCTTTGTCATCGACGACCGACCGTTGGGGGAGTGGCAGTGGCACCTGTTTTTGAACAACCTCTTTTTCTGTCTGAGCACCGGGGCGATTGTCACGCTAGGTGCCTATTTTAGTCACTACCTGCGACGAAAGGCATACGATGCCCGGTTTGAACAAAACCGGGCCAACGAAGAGTTGATGCTGGTCAACAGTCGGCTGCAGCGGAGTTATGCCGAGATTTCGGACAAGAAGCAGGAGCTCGAGGAGGCCTACCGGTTCAAGTCGACGTTCCTCGACAATATGTCGCACGAGTTGCGCACACCCCTGACCTGTATTTTGACGCCGCTGGAGGGTCTGCTCGCCGGCAACGTACGCGGTGAGTTGCGCCAGATCTTGGAGGACATGGACCACGCCTCGCGGCAGCTCTACGACATGATCAACGACCTGCTCGACTACTCGCGGTACGGCGAGCGAGAGGCCCCACTGCGCCGTGTGTTGGTCGACGTCGGCTCCCTGATCAACAACAATGTACGTACATGGAAATCGACGGCGCGGCAGCGGCGGATCACATTGGAGTGGGACCCGCCGATCGCTCCCATGATGACCTTTGGTGACCCGCGGGAGCTGGCAAAGGTCATCCGCAACCTCGTGTCCAACGCGATCAAGTTTACCGAGCCCGGGGGGTCGGTGACCGTCAGCCTCGACTTGATCGACGACAAGCTGCAGCTCGCGGTCGTCGACACCGGGATCGGGATGGCCAAGGAGACGCAGCGGCAGATTTTTAAGGCGTTTTACCAGGCTGATGCCTCGATGACCCGGGCATTTGCCGGAACCGGGATCGGCCTCGCCCTCGTGAAGTCGATCGTCGAGCGTCACGCGGGCACGATCCGTGTCAACAGTCAACTAGGTGTGGGTACAACAATGACCGTGACCCTGCCAGTTGACCGGGTGTCGACCAACCGGGCGCGGACGGTGTCGGGTGCATTGCCCGTGGCGACCTCGGGCAAGCTCTCCGGGCTCGGCGCAGGCGGGCCGATCATCCTCCAAGGGGGGGACATCGCCATCGAAGTGGGAAACACCGGGCAGACAGACATCGAGCGGTTTGAACAGGCATTGGCGACCCCAAGCACCGTCGTGCAGGTGCCGGACGAGGTCGCGACCCTCGGAGAACATGTCAAAGAGGTCAAGTCCAAGCGAGCCCGGATTGCCCTGATCGACGACAATCCGGGGATTTTGCGCATGCTCGAGCGCCTGTTGAAACACCATGATCTTGTATGCGCAACAGATGGTGAAGAGGGTTTGCGACTGATCGAGGAGCACCGACCCGACCTCGTGATCTCCGACGTGATGATGCCGCGCGTCGACGGGTTTGAAATGGTCGCCCGCATGCGCAAGCGGCCGGAGCTCGAGCGCATCCCGGTGTTGATGCTGACCGCCCGGGCAGAGGGACAGGATCGGATCCGTGGCCTGACAGGCGGAGCGAGTGATTATTTGGTCAAGCCCTTTGCCCCGGCCGAGTTGATGGCACGGGTCCAAAATCTGCTGCGCGCCCATCACTTTGCGACCTACCTGACCCGGCTCAACGAGGATCTCGAGACCAAGTCGGTGGGCTTGGAGTCGCGGATCCACGGGTTTTTTATCGACACGGTGCGTACGTTGGTCGCAGCGATCGATGCCAAGGACTACTACACGGGGGGGCACTCCGAGCGGGTGAGCTTCTTCGCCGTCAAGATCGGAGAGCACTTGGCCCTACCGCGACCGATGTTGCGGACGGTCGAGTTAGGCGCGCTGCTCCACGACGTCGGCAAGATCGGGATTCCAGACAAGGTGCTCAATAAGCCAGGTCGGTTGTCGGACGAAGAGATCGAGATCATCCGCAAACACACGGTTCTGGGGGGCAAGATCCTGGAAAAATCACCGGAGCTGTTCGAGTTGCGACGGTTTGCCCTGTCACACCACGAGCGCTGGGACGGACGCGGATATCCGGAGGGCCTACACGGATCGGAGATCCCACAGAGTGTACGGGTGGTGAGTGTGGCAGACTGTTGGGACGCGATGGTTTCAGACCGGGTGTACCGACCGGGGATGGAACCACAGGTGGCAGCAGGAAAGATCGCAAAGCTCGGAGGGACGCAGTTCGATCCGGAGGTTGTAGAAGCACTGATGGGAGTGTGGAAGGACCTCGAGTTGCCAGCGGATCTACGCCCACTCAAGTCGTCGCTGCATCGCCCCCAAGAAAACCGCGAGGGGCCACGGGTCAGCGAGTGTGGAGAAACCTATCATGTACATGAATAGTGCGCGCGGGCGATTTAGGCTGTGAGACCGGCCCTGAGGGCTTCCGCTGTCGACGGCGATAGTGTTGCCCCTCATGACACGGTTCACGGCGCGAATTCCTTAGCGAATCGTCGTGCGGACGTGGTTGAGTCGCGCGGGGTTAGGCGAGCTTGGTCGAGCAGGGAATGGTTGTTCAATAATTTGTAGTAGCAACAAGAATCGACTTTAAGACACGGTCAACCTTGTAGTAGCAATAAAATCTGACTCTCAAAACAGTTCACGGTATGTCCTCCGCGAACTTGAGAAATTGTAGAAGGTTCACGGCCAGAACCACACCGCGCTTTGCAGTGCGAGCTTCGGTTGGAGTGTGAGTACGGAAAGTAAGTTGGACGCTTTTTAAGAAAGAGGGGAGCGGACGCGGGTTTGTGTGGGTGAGCGACATCGCACTTGAATTGGGTTCGAACGGTGGCACCATTCTTGTGAAACCGAGCATCTTATAAAACAAATTTGACGTAAAACAAATTTGACGTAAAACAAATTTGACGTAAGCTTGGAATTGAAACCGCTATGAACAAAATTCACACAAACAACATTCTCGGACGTCCCGCGATGGGTGATGACTTCTTCGGGCGGGCGACGGAGCAAGCTCGGTTGTGGCGGCGCTTGAAAACGGACAATATTCTTTTGCTTGCTCCGCGTCGTGTCGGAAAGACTTCACTCCTCCGACGCTTGGAGCAAACAGCCGAGCAGCATCAGCAGCGCGGGCTCTATATCAGCGTTTCCGACCGCACGCGGGAGATTGATTTTGTCCTCCGGCTCTATCACGCAATCGCGCAAAGTGAAGGTGGGTCTCGGGCTGTTCGTGCGGCGCTTCGGCGTGTTCAAGCTCGGCTGCCGCGGTTGAAGAAGATCGAGTTTGCCAACTTTATAACCGCGGAGTTTGCCGAGCAGACGGCGGAAGCCTGGCAAGTGCTTGCAGATGCACTCATGATCGCCCTGCGGACGACGGAACACCGCTGGCTCCTGCTGCTCGACGAGTTTCCCTTGTTTGTGCTCGCCCTGTTGCGGTGCAGTCGCGAGCGCGCCCGCGTGTTCCTCAACTGGTTTCGTGATGTTCGGATCGACGATGGTGCCGGGCTCAGCGTTCGCTGGATTGTCGCCGGCTCAATCGGTCTCGACACCGTGACCAAACGCCAGCGTCTCGGCGACACCATCAATGATTTTGCTGTCGTGCCGCTCGGGGCTTTTTCCCGCGATGTCGCCGATCAATTTTTATGCCGCCTCGGTGACAGCCACCGGCTCAACCTCGTACCCCATGTGCGTGCATCTATTCTCGACCGTATCGAGTGGCTGATTCCCTATCACATCCAGCTTCTGTTTGCCGCGTTGCTCGACCTCGGGCGGTCGGAGCCGAGTGTCGATGACATCCACCGCTGCTATCAACAATTACTTGTGCCAGCATTTAAGTCGTGCTTTGACTGGTGGGTTCAGCGGTTGCCCGACGAGCTCGGTGTCGCCGATGCCGAACACGCTCGTGCCCTTCTCGAAATTGTTGCGGCTGCACCTTCGGGGGTCTCTTCGGCAACTTTGAAGCAGGTGCTACACGAGCGCAACGTCGATGAGGCCGACCAGCGATTTTTGCTCGACGCACTGGAAAACGACGGATACATCATGGCCAACGACCACCGTTTTGTGTTTCGCTCTCCACTCCTGCGCGACTACTGGCGCGCCCGTGTACTGACGTTTTGATGATCGCGGTGGGGCGAGGTCGGGGCGTGGGTTGTCGGGCCGCGACAACCAAGTCGGTTTTTCGTTGGTGCTTGTCGTTGTGGACTTGATGGACCTCCTCGAGCAATCCTTCAGAGCGAAGATTGACGCCGCGACCGTGACCGACCTCGACTGACGACGCGTGCTCATATGAACGACCTCCTCGATCAACCGCTCCACGGCGTTGCGATTTACAACCCACGGCTACTCGACAAACAGGGCCTGGTGCGTTCGTTTGTCGCCCGCCAGCCGTTACTCGAGCGGCTCGTCGAGGCGTTGCGCCGCGAAGTCGGGCACCAGCCGCAACACGTTTTATTGGTCGGCGCCCGCGGGATGGGCAAAACGACCCTGCTCCAGCGGTTGCGGTTTGCCATCGAAGACGACCCCGCGCTCGCGCCCCACTGCCTCGGGATTACCTTCCCCGAAGAACAGTACAACGTCTCGCACCCGGCTGACTTTTGGCTCAACTGCATCGACGCGGTCGCCGATCGGCTGGAGTCGGACGGCTTGGTCGAACAGGTCGCCGAGGTCGACGAACAGGTTGCAGTTCTCAACGATCTGAAGGCCGGGGACGAGCGCGAGCGCCGAGCATTAAATTTGTTGATACAACTAGCTGACACCCTCGGGCGTCGACTCGTCTTGCTGGTCGACAACCTCGATGTCGTATTTGACCGCCTCGACGCCGACACCGGGCAATGGGCCCTGCGCGAAGTGTTGTCGGCCGAGCCCCGGATCCAGATCATCGGCGCGAGTGCGGCGGCCCTCGAAAGCACCTACCGCTACGACCGGGCATTTTACGATTTTTTCCGCGTCCACATCCTGCGCGGACTCGACGAGCAGGAGACGTTTGCCGTACTCGGAAAACTCGCCGACATCAACGACCATCCCCACGTCCAAGCCCTGCTCCAAAGCGACCCGGCGCGGATCAAGACCGTGCGCACGATGGCCGGAGGCAATCCGCGAACCATCGTCATCCTCTACAGCTTGCTGGCCCAAGGGACAGAAGGGGATGTCCGCAGCGACCTAGAGCGCCTACTCGACTACTGTACACCTTTGTATAAGCATCGAATTGAGGTCCTGGCCCCACAGACACAAAAGGTCCTCGACGCTCTAGCCAAGCACTGGCACCCGGCAACCGCAGCCGAACTCGTACGCCCGGGCTTGACGGTCCAGGTCGTGTCGTCACAACTCAACCGCCTGGTCAAGGACGGGACCGTCGAAAAGCTGCAGCTGCCCGACACCAAACGCCTCGGCTTCCAAATCGCCGAACGCTTTTTCAATATTTGGTGCCTGATGCGATCGAGCCGACGCGTGCGACGAAGGTTGGTGTGGCTAGTCGAATTTCTAAAGATGATGTACGGGCCCGAGGAGCTGCAAGGCCGAAGCAAGTACCACCTCGGGCGAAAAAAAGGAGACCTACGCCACGCAGAGATGGGCCTGGCACTGGCGGACGCAATCGAGTTGTCGCCGCTACGAGCCGCACTCGAGACCGATAGCGTGCGAGCGTTGTGTGTCAATGCAGATACACGAAAACAATTGGAAGAGCTGCTCGACTTCAAGGGCCAAGACGCGGGGCTGTTGGACCGGGCGACGCGGATGCGAATGCTGGCCGAGGCGAAAGAGGCTGTGTTTGCGGCGGAGATTGAGGATCCGGAGTGGGATCCGGCGGCGTATTGGGAGCTGTTGGGGGGGTCGTTGAGTTTGACGGTTGAGATGAAGTGCGAACAGGCATTTCTGACGAGATGGCGAGCGGTCAGCCAGATTCTCGGCGAGGAAGATCCGGTGTGCCGGGGAAAGTTCCTCCCTCATGAGTACCGTGCCCTTCGTGACGCGCTCCGGGAAGGGGAGATCGAGTTGCAAAAACTCTCTCACGAAGAGCTTGAGGGCTCGGCAGTTCTTCGGAATGAACCTGCGGTCGTTGCTTGTGCGCTCGCAGTGGCGTCGGAAGGGGGACCTGTTGACTTCGGCTATTTTAGCGAGACCGTGGATGCGAGTCGTTCTCTGTATACGCGGAGGATTTGGGCGAAGCTCGCGGTTGATCGGGGAGTTGAGAAGGAATGTATTTACAATAAAATTTCGGACGTGCTCGAACTTCAAGCTTGGGATAAGAGCGAGTGGAATGTTCTCGGTAATCTTCTTCAGGACCGCCTTGGGCGGTATGAGGAATCGGAGGTCGCGTATAGGAAGGCGATAGAAGCCGACCCGACTTTTGCCCATGCTTGGAATGGTCTCGGTAATCTTCTTCAGGACCACCTTGGGCGGTATGGGGAAGCGGAGGTTGCGTATAGGAAGGCGATAGAAGCGGACCCGAACTATGCCTATGCTTGGAATGGTCTCGGTAACCTACTCAAGAACCACCTTGGGCGGTACGGGGAGGCGGAGGTCGCGTATAGGAAGGCGATAGAAGCGGACCCGAACTATGCCTATGCTTGGAATGGTC
>CAZUPD010000193.1:0-3501 GCA_964621785.1 uncultured Nannocystaceae bacterium | reverse complement strand
ATGGTCTCGGTAATCTTCTTCAGGACCACCTTGGGCGGTATGGGGAAGCGGAGGTCGCGTATAGGAAGGCGATAGAAGCGGACCCGACTTTCGCCCATGCTTGGAATGGTCTCGGTAATCTTCTTCAGGACCACCTTGGGCGGTATGGGGAATCGGAGGTCGCGTATAGGAAGGCGATAGAAGCGGACCCGTGTAGTGCCAATCCCTGGAATGGTCTCGGTAACCTTCTTCAGGACCACCTTGGGCGCTACGAGGAAGCCGAGCAAGCGTATGAGAAGGCAATCGAAGTCGATCCCAAATTTGCAGCCGCCTACAACAATCTCGCTTGGCTCCGCTACGAACAAAAATTACCCGATGCTCGCACACCAGCCCTCAAAGCCGTCGAGCTTGATCCAAATTCATACTCCGCCCACACACTCGCCTGCATCCTCGTTCGCGAAGGCGACTGGCAGCAAGCCGAACCTTGGGCCCGTCGGTTCATCGCCAATGATGATTTAGTCGAAACGAGCTGGCCCGACATTCTAAAATTCTTCGCCGAAGCGGTTGCCCAAAATTTCGTTGCACAAGCAAAAACCCTCCTCACCTCCGCCAACAAGCATCAGCGCTGGGAGCCGCTTACCCACGCGCTTGAGCTTCTCGAGCAACACAACATCCCGATGATTGCTCGCTTCGCCCCCGAAATGCGTGAGGCCATCTTAAAAGTGCTTGCTCGGATCGCTCCCGACTCCCTCGATCAGCTTCCCTCTCGGTAGCCATTTGCCGGCTTTCGCGGCCTCCTGCCGACCATCCCAAGTCAGCCAATCCTGTGCCGCGATGGGGTAGGATGCCCGCCATGACTCAAGCCTCTTCGCCCCTCACCTACGAACTTCGCGATGGCATTGCCTTTGTCACCATGGACGATGGCAAGGTCAATGCCTTGAGTTTTGCCATGCTCGATGGTTTGTCTGCTGCGATCACTCGGGCCGAGGGGGAGGCCAAAGCCTTTGTTTTGGCTGGGCGTCCCGGTCGGTTTTGTGCGGGATTTGACCTTAAGGTCATGATGTCTGGCCCCGACAACGCTGGCAAAATGTTGCAGCGCGGCGGTGAAGTGCTGATGCAACTATTTGGCACCAAGTTGCCCACCATCGCCGCCTGCACCGGACACGCCCTCGCCGGGGGTGCTCTTGTTTTGCTGTGTTGCGACACCCGTATCGGGATCCAAGGCAATTTTAAAATTGGCCTCAACGAAGTTCAGATCGGGTTGCCGGTGCCGCTCCTCGCCTACCTGCTCGCCCGCGATCGTCTTTCGAAACGACATTTTTACGCCGCCACCATGCAGGCCTCGATCTACGACCCACAGCAGGCGACCGACGTCGGATTTGTCGATCGCGTGGCTGCTCCCGAGGCACTGGTGGCTTGCGTGACCGAAGAGGCCAAACGCCTCATCGGGCTTTCGAGTGCGGCCTACGGATTTACCAAGCAGTGCCTGCGTCAACCGATCATTGATGAGATCAATACCAAGGGCGAGGCCAACCTCGCGGCGATCAACCGCGTCATGAGCGGGGGATAGCGCGGTGGTTTCCAGCCCTCGCGCGCCTCGTGTCCCAAGGGCTTCGCTGGGCATACAACTCGAACCCACCCAAAGACCGTCAAAGAGACCAAGCTCCAACCGACGGTTCGCGGAGGAAGTTTGAGCGAGAGACGAGTCCGGAGGGGTGCCAGCTGGCTACAGCCAACCTCTCCGGGCCGTTTCTCGCTCAAAATAACCCGCGCGTACGCAAGCTCGATTACAGCTCATTCTTAGCGAAGGTGATGGCCTTGATAATCGTGTACTGCGTGGGGCTCGGCGCATCGCTATTGGGTGGCAATGGTTGGATCCCCTCGCTGTGCCAACGCACAATCCCGCCTTCGTCCAGCAGTACGATTGCCGGTGCTGCGCGCAGGTATTGGATGTAGGGCGTCGACCCTTCCAGACCGATCTCTCTCGCGGCGTTGTGCTCCGTCGCGTTCGGGAACCGGTACATTGGGACAGGTGGCTGCTTGGGATCTCCGACCTTGGCGTGGAACTCTCGCAGCTGGCCGTCGTTCATGGCTGCCTGGCGGGTATTGCCCGGGAACACGATCTGTGTGAACAGGATGTCGACCCCCGAGGCCGCGAGATCGCCTTGGGCGACTTGGAGCACCTTGAGGAAGTCGGCGGCGGCTGCCTGCTCTTCGCGGGTTCCTTGGTCCCAAAACACGATGAAGCGTTTTTTGCCGAGCAGTTGGCGGCCGTCGAGGATCCCTCCCTCGGTACCCACCAACATCACCGACGGACTTGCGTGACCAAACAGGGTTTTGCGAGCCCAGTCGGGTGCCTTATCGAGTTCGGCGGCGCCGACTAGCCACAGTGGCGGCGCCTCTTTGATCGGTGCCAGCTTGGCACTCGCCGTCGCGGTGAAGTCGATGTCGACCGCCGACTGTGTTGCTTTTTGGTAGACCTTGAGTTTGACTGGCTGACCCGTTGCGATCTTGCTCAGGCGCAGATCGGTAGCGCTGCTGACCTTTTCGCCATTGAGCTCGAGGATGAGATCGCCTTTTTTGATCTGATCGCATCCTTGGGTGCACTCGGAAAACTTGTTGTTGTAGGCGACGTACACACCACCTTGGGCGAGGTCGGCCGATGGAACTTCGGGTGGTACTTCGAGCTCACAGGCGGTCCCAAAGCTGGCAAAGGCCAGGACAGATGCGATGCAAGCGGCGGACAAGAACTTCTTCATGGACGGTCTCCGTGGGGTTCGACCCGGGAGCGTAGGCGAACAAGCGCGGACCTACGCGGCGCGAACTGTAGGACGCTGGGGCCACGGGGGTCAAACCTTCGCCCATTTCCCCGGTTGTGGCGCGAAATCCCCGAAATCTCCCAGTGTCTGTTGGCCTCGGCCATCCGTGATCTCGCGTGGGGGCAACACAACCCGGATTTCGGTGTGGGTGTAGGTGTCCGTCAGTCTTCAGAATTCGGCGAGTGGTGGTGTGATATGAGAGGATGACTCCGGTCTGCACTCCGTAGACCCCTGTGTGCCGATGACTCATCAACCGCCGTTTCCTGGGTTCATCCCGACGTCGCTTAAGCTGCCGCGACGAGACGGTGAGTCCAACCAGGTGCCCGACTTGGCCGGTCGCACGATCGCGGGCCGGTACCGTGTCGTCGTCGCCTTGGGGCAGGGGGCGGTGTGTACCACCTATCGCGCACGTGATCTCGAGTCCGATCGCGACGTTGCCCTCAAGGTGCTCGATAACCATCGTTTTCCGCCTGCGGCTCGTGAACGTGCCCAGCGTCGCTTCATCCAGGATGCCCGGGCGGCGATCCGTCTGCAGCACCCCAACATCGCCGAGACCTACGCGGCAGGGATCGACGGTGGGTTGGCCCACGTCGCCAGTGAGTTGCTCTCGGGTGGTCGGGATCTTGCCGGTTGGGCCGACGAACAAGGTCCCATCCCGTGGCCGCGGGCGCTCCCGATCTTGATGCAGATCTGCGATGCACTC
>CAZUPD010000192.1:12428-13833 GCA_964621785.1 uncultured Nannocystaceae bacterium | reverse complement strand
AGATATTCTAGCGGATGAGGGGGCTGCGGATTTCTTTGCGTTTTGTATGCCCGAGGTTAGTCGTGGGCTCCACATTGCAGTACTCACAAAGAAACCGGCACGAACATCGATCGAACGCCGGGAGATGTTCCTTGCACTTGCACGGCAAGTCACGAACCAATTGCGACTGCGCCGGCTGCTCGTGGACGAGGCTTCTGAACGTGTGGTGTTTGATGCGGAAGGACGCTGCCTCCACGCAGAGGGTCAGGGACGCGAGCTCGAGACCCAGGCTCGTCTGCGCAAGTTCCTCGAGCTGCGCGACGAAGCCAAGCGCGCGACGGATGAGGGGCAGTCGGTTGCCAGCCTCAAACTCTGGGAGTCGGTCCTCAACGGCGAGTACAGCTTCCTCGACCAATATGAAGCGGGTACGCGTCGAATCATAGCGATCCGCACCCCGCCAGAGGTTAAAGCACTGCGCAGATTAACAGTGAAGGAACGTGCCATTGTTGCCAATGCGCTCAAGGGCGAAGCGAATAAGGTTGCGGCACTTGAGTTGGGTCTCCCGGAGTCCTCGGTCGCCACGCTGCTAGGTCGCTCGCTGGCGAAGATGGGACTGCCCGACCGTGTGGCGCTTGTTCGTGTCTACCAGTACTTACTTCCCTATCTCGGTTAGACTACGGAGTCTCCTCGCGAGGTGTTCGTCGACGTCCGTGGTTGTGCTCTGACCTACGTTCTCAGAACTCGTCAGCGGGCGATCACCAGCACATTGTACCAGGCTTCGGGTGTTTCTGTGCACCACCCCTCGACGACGCGGCCGAGGCTGCCTGTCCAAACATCGTATGTAGGTGTACCTGCAAGTAAACCATGACTCGATACATCCAGCACGACCTCCGAGTCTGAATTGGCGACCCGAAGCATCAGGGGTACCGCCTTCGCATCACAATTGAGCAAATCCGGGCGACACTCGACTTCAATGCCTGACGCACCAAGAGGTGCAAATACATCGAAACTCGGGCCGTCGAGGGCGTCCCCGGAAACGGCCGCCATCAGCAGCTGTCCGTTGGCATCGGTGATCCGCAGCCAGGCGGTTTGGACAAATCCCGACAACCCCTGAAAAAATTGTAGATTCACATTTGTGCCAACGAGAAGAGTTTCTGGGTCCGGTGCCGGGTTGGCGCGGAACCGGATCGTCATCGTTGCTTCGCCCATACACATCAAGTTGAGGCTCCACGCATTTCCTCGCCGGGCTCGAAGCCGGTGATTTCGCAGGCATGGAGCGCCTCGCCCTCGAACCCACCGGCCGCGAGGAGCTCGGTTTGGAGAGACCAGAGATCCACGGAGCCGCATGCAGGCAGGTCATCCGTCTCGCTAGAGTCGGTCGCGTCGCTGGAGTCGGTCGCGTCGCTGGAGTCGGTCGCGTCGCTGG
>CAZUPD010000192.1:0-12328 GCA_964621785.1 uncultured Nannocystaceae bacterium | reverse complement strand
GAGTCGGTCGCGTCGCTGGAGTCGGTCGCGTCGCTGGAGTCGGTCGCGTCGCTGGTGCCCGACGTACCCTCGGAGCCTACCACTTCGTCCGTATCCGAAGTCGTCAGCACGTTCGTCGAACTTTCACCCGCGGTGCTCGCTCCGGTCGAGGCGGATTCAGATGTCTCGTCACCCGACGAACCACAACCACAAACGACGACAACAAAGAGGAACCATTTTGGCATGTCTTAATATACATGATCGGATCGACATGCGAGTTTCGACATCTCCAGGAAGAGCCCTCGGCCTCAACGTTCACGGCCGTCCACAGCCTCTCTTTCGCCGCCCCAGGGTGTGGTTGTCGCGAGATCCTGGACCTCGGCCCGGTCAGCGATGGTTGGCAAGCCAAGCCTGGACCTCGAGGTTGTGAGGAGTGGCGTGGGAGTGAAAGGCATCAAGTGCCATCTGAGCGAGTTTCAGGGCTTGGGGTGTGGGAGGCGTGCCAGGAGGGGTGAGGGCGCGGGCGAGGGCGAAGCGGGTGTGGGCGAGGGGTAGAAAGTCGTGTTCGGCAGTGGCGGAATAGAGGGCTTGAGCGTTTGTAAGGATTTCGACGGCGGTGTCGTATTGTTGACGGGCGAGGGCGACGAGGCCGAGGTTGTGGAGGGCCTCGGCACGGAGGAGGGGTCGATGGTCGTCACATTCATCCACAGCGCGGGTGAGGTTGGTTTGGGCGGCATCGAGGTTGCCGGCTCGGCGGTAGGCAATGCCGAGGGAGAGCGAGAGGAGGGGAAGAACTTCGGGTTTAATGGTATTGAAATCGTCGGGGAGAGATTCACGCAGGTGCTCGAGGGGGGGGAGGGCGTCGAGCGGACGGCCGAGAGTCGTGAGGGCGCGACCGTAGCTGAGTCGGAGCATGGGGGCGCGATAGTCATCAGGGCTCGGATAGGTTGTGAGGCGTTGTTGAGCTTGGTCGTAGTAGGACTGCATCAGGGGCTCGTCACCCGTCAACGCGGCTACTCTTAAGAGGAGATGGAGCGTGTTGTCGGGCATGACGGAGGATGGAGGAAAGCTAGGAAGCGCAGCATTAAGATAGTCACGAGCCTGGGAGGGGTTGTTGTTGGCGAGTTCACTCTCTGCGAGCACCAGTAGCGCCATTGCGCGAGTGTTACCTTCCATGTCGCTCATATGCGGTTTGAGTATCTCGATTACCTTGCGCGGACGGCCGAGCTGGAGGTGAGAGGCTGCAAGTAGTTGACGCGAGAATACGACTTGATAAGCTTGTGGTCCAAAGAGCTCCGTCGCACTGCGAATGGTGGCTTGAGCGCGGGCGATGGCTTCTTCGAACCGGCCATCGGTGTACATGGTAATGCTGAGATTCATCAGGGTCATCAACGCCAACGGTGTCTTGGTGCGTCCGTGCTTTTGCCGGAGTGCGTGGGCCTGTTCGAGCAGGTCCACAGCCTTGCTCCGATCGCCGAGCTGCGTCTGGATATAGCCGGTGTTATTGAGGTACTCGGCATAGAGGTCGACGTCGTCGGAAAAGCGCTCGTTGAGAGCTTGGACGAGGGGGAGGTCGGCCTGCGCCTGTTCAGGCTTTGCGAGCTTGATGGTGTGGACAAACGCGAGTCGCGAACTCGCTTGGGCTGCGACCTTGTCGTGGTCGGCACGGGTCGCATGCAGGATGGATTGCTGGAGGGACTGGGCAGCGGCGGTAGGATCGGTGTTCAGCAGCATGTAGCCGCGATTGAGCTCGACCTCGGCGGCGAGGGGGAGGTAGGCCATTGCGGTGTGATCGTCGAGGGCCTGGTTGACAAGTTTTAGTCCGGCGTCGGTTTTGCCAGCGGCGTGGAGGACGAGGGCGCGGGAGAGGTTCTCGCGGTGGTTTTGGACCTGTTGACGGAGGTCGGGGTCGTCGGGGGGGCTGACATCTTCGAGGAGGGCGGAGGCATCGGCACAGGGGTCGAGTGCGGGGAGGGAAAAGGCGGCTTGGGCGAGGGTGGTGAGGTCGTTGGATTGGGGCTGTGCAAGGAGTTCGGTGAGGGTGGTGAGGCCGGCGAGGCGCTGGTCGAGGCAGGCCATTCGCAGGTCGAAGAGGCCATCGGCTTGACGGCCTTCGGCGTGAGTCAAACAGGCTTCGTTTCGCATGCTTCGCCAGGCATCGGTATAGGTGTCGAGGTGGGGGAGGACCGATGCTGTGACGACGGCAGCTTGGGGCGAAGAGGATGTTTCGATGGCGGTTCTCACCTGTTGCCGACGCGTGTCGTCCCAGATCCCGGTCAGTTCGGAGCTGGCATCTGGGCAGATTTCGACGGCCGTTTCGGTCGTTTGCGTCGCGACAAAGAAGCTGGCGATCCCGGTGAGTGTCGCCGCGGCGAAGCTGGTCGCGAGCAGGGCTCTGCGTGACATTCGCCTGCGATCCAGCACCGCCAGCAACTCGTTCATGGATCCGTAGCGTTCATCCGCGAACGTGTTCATTCCCTTGGTAAGGCACCGGTACACCCATGTGGGAACTGGGCTGCGCAGGGGTGCAGGCGCGACCTGTCCCGACATAATTTCGTTGCGCAGAGCTGTATAGGAACTGGTTGTAAATGGCAACAGTCCATAAAGACATTGGTACAGGGCGACACAGAAGCTGAACTGATCGCTGGCTGCAGTGACAGGATCGCCACAGTACTGCTCAGGAGACATATACGCAGGCGTACCGACGAGTGCCCCTGTCACCGTCAGTGGTCGCAGCAGTTCTGTCCCCAGGTCAGCTCGAGCGTGTTCTGTTCCGCTGTGCTCTAGCCATTGTTCGGGGACTTTTTCGCCACTGGTTCGGGCGAGGCCGAAATCGAGAACCTTGACCAGATTTTCTTCGTTGACGATCACGTTTTGCGGCTTGAAATCGCGGTGGACGACTCCGGCTTTATGAGCGGCAGCGAGACCACGACCTGCCTGAATGAACACCTCGAGTGTTTCTTGCCAGGTGTGCTGCTCTCGCGCCCAGATGTCGAGGCGGACACCTCTGACAAACTCCATCGCCACGTAGACTTCATTGTCGGTCAAACCAACTTCGTGAACCGTAACAACATTCGGGTGGGAGAGGCGGGCAAGGGCTTGGCCCTCGCGGACGAGTCGGGCCGACGCGACATTTTGATCACCCATTGCGTCGACTTTGAGAATCTTTACCGCGACCTTGCGTTCGAGCCTTTCGTCATAACACGCGAACACAGCCCCCATCGCACCTTCCCCGAGTTTTCGTAGTACGCTGTAACGGCCGATGTTTCGCGGGACCGATTCGTCTACGAACAGGGCATTGGCAGCTTCTCGCTCGACCTTTCGAAGGATACGCGGCATCGAGTCTGGCGAGGTGGTGCCTTCGACGATACGTCTACCACTACCCCCTTTTGTCGCCCGCCCACGCGGGATAGCGGAGCGCCTCGGGCCGGGTGCTGCGATGATACGCGATTGATCGATCTCTTTTTGATTTGACATACGATGCCTACCGATGGGCCAAACTGTAAACGTTGGTCGCAGCTCGACGACATAACGACGTCGGGTGCCGTGGTGTTCGTTGGGTGTGGTCTGTATACATGCTGGGAGCTTTTTCGCCCACGCGGCGAGAGATAGGTGTGGGACCGTCCCATATAGCGACTATGCCAGACGACCGAGAGATACGCGACGGCAAATATTCTTTACAGATGAGCGCCAACGCCCGCGGGTCGCTCACTTACCGTAGTTCGCTTCATTTGCGCGCGATTGTCCTGGCACCGGCGTTCACACTCGCTATCCGTATGCGTGGCGCACGATGTCCCCAAGATTGGCGTCCGCGGTCCGTTTCGCCATCGACCAAAACCGGACACACTATTGACATGTACAACTATCAAGCAGCAGACACCACGATGACCCTGCGGGAAGGGCTTTTGGAGCTGCAAACCAGCATCCCGGATTTTGTCGAAGGCGGCCAAGACTTCATCGATCACGATATCTTACACGTGCTCTATGGGCTCGATACCAGCCTCAAAAGTGAGGGGATGCTCGATGCCCTCACGCTGTTTGGGACGGATTGTAGCTTTTCGACGTACCTCCAACTGGTCAAGCGGCCGGAAGCAAAAAAACTCATTCGGGATATCGGCTACGCCAAAATATTGTGGTTTTTGTTCACCTCTTGGCCGGTGATGCTCGCAGCGGTGTTTCGGGCGCGTCGTCAAACCAAACGCTGGAACTACACGAACTACGCGTCGCGTTTGGATGTGGCTCTGCCGGTACTCCGCGAAGAATTCGGGATCTGCGTCCCAGCCCAGTCCTGACTGGTGCACTCCCCCAACCTCTGGTACCATCCGGCCCGTGAGGTCGGTTTCGGCCAGCTATTGTCGTGCGATTGTACAGGTTGCACTCACCCACGGTGTGCCCAGGGAGGTGCTGCACGCATCCGCCGAGATACCAGAGGTTGGGAGGGTCCCACTTGATCGGCTCTACACGCTGCTCGAAGTGGCTGCGGCATATTTCGACGAGCCGGACGAACTGACCCTGTTGATCGTCCGCAACGTCAAGCCCGAAGCCTACGAGGTACTCGGCTATATGGTCAGTACGGCCGAGACGCTCGGAGCCGTCTTGCAATCGCTGGTCAGGTTTGGCCGCTTGGTGACCGATGAGCCTATCGACCTTGTTGTCGAAGGTGATCGGGCGCGGTTTTTGTATTTCCCCGTAGGTACCCAGAGACCGGGGCATCGCTACGCCGCGGTGCTGATGCTGGTCGACGCGGTACAGGGGCTCTCGCGACTCGCGGGCAAGCAGGTGTGTCCCGTCCGTGTCGTGGTACCAGGTGGGCATCTTTCTGCGACGCTTGTGCAGACGATCGGAACCGATGAAGTCGTCGATGGCTGGCCCCCGAGTATCGAGTTCGATGTTGACGTTTTGAACACGCCGGTGACCACCGCGAACGCGCCTGTGTACGCCTATTTTGAAGGCCTTGCCCACGCCGCACTCGCGGCCACCGAAGAGCCTCTGGCCGCGCGTGTACGCAAACAAATTCTCCGCAGTCTCCCCCACACAGCAGCCACGGTCGATGATATTGCGCGCCGCCTGGGAATGTCTTCGCGCAGTCTCCAGCGAGCTCTCCGCAGCGAATCCCTGTCGTTTTCGACGATGCTCGAGGAGGTTCGGCGAGAGAGTGCCTCGTTTCATCTCGGACATGGGCGCACCGTAACGGAGGTGGCGCTCCTGCTGGGCTACTCCGACGCGCGGGCATTTCGACGAGCCTACCGTCGCTGGCACGGGCGCAGTCCGGCGCAAGCCGATGAGGTTGTGCACTGACAAGCCGCCGCGGCGATGCTGTACCCGAGTCAGGCCAAACGGCGCGCTCCTAAATCGCTACAGGTTGTGGGCCACAATTGCACACTCCCGCTTCACAGTTGAGGTCGATCGTGACCTCATTTTTTGTGGAGACTTCTCGAGCTCGTTCCGTACCAGGCAAAAACATTTTCCCCCGGTGAAAAAAGATTTGCCCTTTTCCTGCGACCGATGATCGGTAACTATCTTTGTAGCTGCTTCGTTGCTATGCGTCAGTAGGCGGCGGTTGGGGCAGGCGCTTTTGCCCGCTCATATTTTCTCCAAGTAGACCGTATTCAAGGAAATCGACAATGTTCAAACCAAACCATGTATCGAAGACACTATGTGCACTCGTAGTCACATCCACAACCTTCGCGGCTGCCGGCTGCGATACAGCCCCCTTTGATGGAACCGTGTACACATCGGAAAATACTGACCGGACCATCGAGTTCGAAGGCTACAGTACCAGGCAATCAGGAGTCGTCCGACTACAGGCAAAAAACCAGAGCACGAATCAATGGGAGACGTTTGCGATCACAGTTGCGGATGCGGACAGCGCACTCGCGGCGGACTACTGGGTCGGAAGTCCGGCGCTTTACCCCTGGTCGATCGACGCCCAGCTCGTCCGCGACGCCTCGGAACTCGACCGTTGGCAGCCAAACACCACCGCAGAAGTCCGGATCCAAGAGTGGGACGGCGATAGCTGGAATAGCCTCTACGTCTATGGTAGCTCCAGCGAGCTCGGCTGTATGCTGGGGAAAAACGGAGAGCCCTACGCCGGCAGCTATGTCGAGTGCACGGACAAGGCGAGCGCGGTGCTTCATCTCGTCGATGTCGATTAGCGACCGGGTGTCGATGCGGCCCGACATTCTCAGTCGGGCCGTTGTGACGCTTGTCCCCGCCGATACGATGAAGGCTCGGTGACGGAAGTCGAATCCGTCACCGAGCCTACAACAATCGCTTTGTAATCGTCTACGATGGACTAAAAGGGGGAGCTCGGCAGGACCGGAAGGGCCAAAACTGCAATATGATCTCCGGCGCCAGGAGAGGCACACACCGGCAGCGTCTCGTAGTTTGGAATGTCGTCACCGTGGATCCACCGGTGCCAATTCTCATCATCCCTGCAGGTCTGACCAGTCTTACCATAGTACCCCTCGAACACCACATTTGGGGGCAAGTCCTGCTCCCACCACGTGAACAGGCCACCGTCAATGTCGTGCAGCCAAATCTGTTGGCCCATGTTGGTGTAGGCTTCACCGTCGAAGAACGCACGGTACGCATTGACAAGTGCGTTGCTCTGGGCATAGCCAGAAAGTGCCCGCGGATGGATGTCGTATTTCCAGTCGAAAAATACTCCGTGCTGCCACATACCCTTGGATGCCGCACCATTGACGCACAGGGCGCTGTCCATGTTTGAAGCCACATCTACGGGCTCTGAGGACAACACGTCGACCGCGATATGGGATGCAAAAACCGTGTGGTAGATCGTCTCGCCTGTCAGAGCACCACCGTTGTCATCGTTGGGGCAAAGCGAGTAATACGTGTCGGAGCCGATAAGGATTTCCTTGTGGTCACCAATGTTGACAGGAATATGATCGGTAGCTAGCAAGTATTGGCACACTGGCGAGGCGGTGCAGACAACATCGTGGACTCTGATCTTCGCATTATAGGGGGCTCCGCCCGACGGGAAAAGGGAAACGTCAAACTCGGCACCTTTCACATTGGCACCGCCAACCGTTTCAGGGCCTCCGGCTGTGTTGACTGTGAACTGTAACTCGCCATCGTTGAGGACATCCCAATCAATCGTGTAGTACGTGGTGCCGCCGAATGGTACCCACGCACCATTGATCTGCATCTGATCCCCGGTCGTCGGGTGGGTCGCAGTCACTCCCGTCATTTGTGGCCACGTGCTGACATCGAGGCCACCGACGAGGGGTGAGTTGCCACCTCCGAAACAGGGGAAATCACAGCCCGGCCGGAATGCCACGTCTTCGTCCGAGAGCTCAAAGCCATCGGACTCGATGTCATCGCATGCGGTTGCCACCAACGATGCGACGACTGTGGACAGAAAAAGAACTTTCACATTTTTGAACTTGCTCATGACTCTCCCTCACCTTTCCTCAAATGTATCAACAACTTGCTCAAAAAACCTGGGTTTCCCTCATGATACGCGGCGTCGACCACCGATGGCCGTTTGAGAAGTCGACCTTCGTTCGTGGACCGGTAGGATATCATGATAGGTGTGCGATTCCTGCTTGTACTCCAGACATACGACCACCCGATGGCCGTATGTCTGGATGCGTACGGGAGCGACCGTGCGAAGTACACCACTGGAGCAGTGTACATGTCAACAGTTACAAGCACAGACCGCGTGTTGACTCAAAGGTCCCAATGCTCGAATGAGCCGGCATCGCAGCCGCCATTCGGGCGATCGACACCGCGCTGATCCTCGTCCAAACACCACTGTTGTGGTACCAAGCCGACGGCAGGGCTATCCTGATCGAGTGCGTGGGTCGGTGTGTGTCCACCGTTGAAGAACGACAATGCGGCGACATTCGCATAGGTTTCGACGAGATCGCCCAACGCCAACTCCACACACGGATCGGGCGTATCAAACACGTTAAACCCAGCGGAGATCGACTCGAGGTTGCAACCGCCAACCTTGTTGTCTTGGAAGATATTGGCCGCGAGGGTCGCGGGGGTGATACCGAACAGACTGTCCTTGTTCGAATCGTTGCTGACAAACGTCGAGGAGCGGATCTCAGGCTCGAGTTTGAGCCCGGCGCGAATCGGGAATGACCGCTGCGCGACAACGTTTCTCGTAGCCGAATTCATCGTGAATGTGGAATTCTCGACCCGGAGAGGCACGGGCGTTGCGGTCGCAGGTATATCCTGCCAACGGTCCACCCATCGAACAAAAATGCCCGCTGCCCGCTCCGCAGTATTGGTATTGAATGTACTGCTTGCGACGTGAAGCTCATTACAGTTCCAGCACGCGACTCCTGCCCCGGCGACACTCTCGTTTTGTGTAAGCCACGTATCGGTCACTTCACCATGGGAGAGTGCGATTCCACCACCGAAGCTCGTTTGTTCGCCCGTGTACGTCTCGACACGGTTCTGTGCCAGGATAGAACGGTCGATTTGAAGACTTGCACCTTGTTCGTTGCTGATAAACAGGGAGTTGATGTTCCCCGAAACCGCACCACCGCCGGCGAACAGATCGTTTCCTACCGGTTCGTCGCCCTCAAACTCGATATAGTTGCCGACAAAGAGCGTTTGTGTGATACGACTGTCACGCTCATCCTCATGTCCGGGTTCGAGAAACGCGTCAATGGTCTCGAAGCCGATTGCACCACCGAGGTAGGCAAATGTAATTCCTTGGTTGTCGACTTGCTCCGGTTCGATTCCCATCGCTTGGGCGAGGTTATTGCGCGGCTGTCCTTGGACATAATTGGCCTGGAACTGGGAGTTGGTGATATCCGCAGTAAACGAGAAGATCGCGCCTCCTCCGACGATGTTCCCGGTGAAAGGCGCGAGGCTAGCAATCACGCGATTGTCGTGGAACACAGCCTCGTCGACGGTGGTACGGACCAGCGAGTGAATCGCTCCACCGCGATAGAGTGCTTGATTGTGGGAAAAGTCGGTGTCGTGAATCGAGACATCGAGTGGCTGCTCATCCCCAACGGTGATTGCCGTCCCTGCCACACCAATCGCTCCACCAGCGTAGGCGAAGTTGTCGGTAAACGACCCGCCGGAAATATCGATATCTGTATTGTCGGAGTAGATAGCTCCACCCTCAGCGGCAAAGTTTTTGGAGAACGTCGTGTCCGTAACAAACAGTTGACCACTGTCGACGATATAGATACCTGCCCCGGCGGGCGAGTTCCCAAGCGGGTTCTCCCACAACCCGGGCCGACCGAGGTCGACTGGGTCCGCGTCTCCGTTGTTGTGGAACAGAGAGTTTGACACCCAAAGGCTACATCCGCTGGCCTCGACAGCTTGGTCGTTTTTCTCAAACGTGGTGTTGACAAGGGCGATTGCTCCTGCGTCGCTGCCTTCACAGCGTACCGCTTGCTCGCTCAACTCGATCTTAAGATCCGACAAGATGACATTCGCATCGGCGACCACCTCAATCGCGCGTTCGAGGCCGACAGCCTCGATCACGGTGCCTCCGCCCGCGTGACCTGCAATCATCACATCGTCGCGAATGACCGCGCCAGCGAGGTCGTTCCCAACGGGGTCCGCGATATCGAGGACGTAGCGCGCATTCTTGAGAAGAATCGTATCGAATTCGGGGGTGAATTCCGACTGGCGCAGTGCCGCTTTTAATGTGCACTGTCCGGGAATATCACAATTACCGACACCATCCATTACGGTGTCGACCACGATATTCTGAGCCGCGGCGAGTTTTGGCACCGCGAAAAACGTAACAGATACTACTAGAGTGGAGAAAAACGATTTCATAGCTGTCCTACCTTACACCTACTGGTGGTTACTGCTCCGTGGGGGCGAGTGCACCTTCTCGCCACCGTCGAGCGCTACAAAGGAACTATCACCGAGTATGAAGAAGATCGGAAGGGCAAAAGATTTTGCCCCCGGGGCAAAAGATTTTGCCTCTCCAATAGGGACTGTGCCAGTCGCGGTTTTGTGACATCGCCGCGCGTAACAGGTCTCGACGTGCGGTTTTTTGAACAATTGGGCGAATTAATGTGACACCTACAGTGCCCTCATGTACCGACATTGGCGTTCGTCTGGAGTGAAGGCAAAAACATTTGCCCTGTTCGAGCCCTCAAAAATGCCGGATAACGAAAGGGCCCTGTTGCTAAACAGGCTATCAAAGAAGGATATATGATGAAGACGAACACCAAAACCCCAGTGGGATATCAGCAGTCTATGTCAGTTTTTCGGCTTGCGGGCACGATTTTGTTGTTGTGCGCTTGCGATCCCGAACTCGAGAGTGACCTCGTTTCAGAGGACGTAGAGATCGTCGAACGGGCAGGTAATATTGTACCAGACGCGTTCAACCACCAACACGATCTTGATCAAGGGTACTTCAGCGTCCGGACGGGATTCGCGGGAGAGACCGATCCCGTTGCCGAGTGTCGCTCCACACAGTGGTCGGCCATGTCGGGCCAGTCGATATCATTTGTGACTCCCGCGTCGACCAACCAGATCGCCATCGGGCTCAGTGGTGACTTCTCGGTGGCGAAACAGGGGGAGGTCATGCATGTCCGAGCACTTGTTGACGGTGAAGAAGTGGGCAAGGACGGCGTTCAGCTCATTCGGTCAACAGAATCGAAAACGCATTCGTTTGTGTTTGGGTCCGAAGTAGGCCCCGGAATCCACACTGTACAACTCCAATGTCGGGTCAGCCATGAGACGGCTGTCGGCACGTTCAAGAACACGGCTCTCAAAGTCACCCAAGGTAGTCCCTCGGGCGAGCTCGATATCCATACCGATGATACCTTGGTGTCGCTCGACAAGACGACTTGGACCGACGTTCCCGACGCCGCTGTCGAGGTCCTCGCAAAACAGGGTGACCTCGTGAGTGCAACCGTCGCACTCGAATATTGGGGTCCGGGCAACCTCGAATTACGTGCGGTTCGTGATGGTGCTGTGATGTCGCCGGGTGCGGTGGTGTTTGCCGCCTCATCCCAACAACAGGGGCAAAGTGCGACGTTTGTCGACAGCAAGTCCGTGGCGAAGGGGGAGCATGAGATCAAGCTCCAATACCGTGTGACTGGTAAGGTCTATGTCACACAAAAAACGTTTTACGGGGAAAGTCGCCCGCGCAAACAGGCCGGGAGTCGGGGACGCGAAGCGGTGTGCACAGCGACACATTCGAAAGCGACGGCGACGTGGGAACCCCTGCTCAGTAGCTCGGTCGATGTCCCCGCTGGGGCGGAGCTCGCATTTGAGCTGTCTGGCGAATCGCTTCAGGCCGACTCCGGATCGATCATTCATACCCGCCTCGTGGTCGACGGCACGCCCATGATGCCGACCGAGCGCGTGTTCAAAAGCTCAGATAGTTCAGCGGCCGGGATTCACCAGCTATTCGATGCCAAGTACTTCAAGCAAATTCCCGATGCCAACGCGACCGACATCTCTCTGGAATGGTATGTCGAAGGAGGCAGCGCCACGATCGCCAACCCCTGTGGGTTATTCGACTATGAACTCGAAGTTTTTCCGTGGCTCGCGCAGGACTACTTTCTCACCGATGAATTAAATGTAGCGAAAACCAATATCACCACACCCGCAACTGGTGTGATTCCGCGGGTTGTGATTATCCGGCATAACATGTTTGAGAACGAGACCGATCGAACGCTCACCGGCGAAGAGATGATTTCGATGTTTACGCGGGAAAACGGAGTGATCGACTACTTCGAGGAGATTTCGCAGGGCAAGTTTACCATCGATCCAGACGGTATTGAAGTCTGGCCTGATCCCGAACAGTACCCGGAGAAGTACTACACCAGTGCAGATGCCAATGATGCCGATGTGCCCCATCCCGCGCCGTTTAACTTCCTGTTCGCAGAGGGGGGGAACCCAGGTATCCTCGACAAGGAGGACTTTCGTTACTACAACACATTCGACAATGATTGTGAGGAGGGGTGGGGACCGTATAAGATGGCCGGCGACATGGCGCGGTACTACGCGCTCAAAACCGCCGATCGAGATGGTCTCGACCTCGAAGGATACGACGTCAACAACGATGGTGTGCTGCAAGAGGACGAAGTCCTGTTCGTCTTCTGGGAGCCGAAGGTCTCACTTGCGAATATGCGGTGGCTCAACAACCGGTTTTGTAATGGCAGTACCCTGTCGATCGACGGCAAGACGATGCGACGGGAGATTAACTATGGACATGATGGCGTCGACTCGGACGGCCAGGTCGCGGTTGTCGCTCACGAAATCCATCACGCGCTGTTCGGTTCGCAGGACCTCTACTCGAACGCAGATCCGTCAACGGTTCGTCCGGGCCGGTTTGCCCTGATGGACGTGGGTTATGGAGGTGTTGCATCCCATCTCGGTGCACCCC
>CAZUPD010000191.1:0-13863 GCA_964621785.1 uncultured Nannocystaceae bacterium | reverse complement strand
GCACGACAAGGCCAATCGATTCTATATGGTCGGTTCGATGGGCTGCGCGGCCGGTCTCGGATTGGGTATTGCGCGTGCGTGGCGTGGCAAAGTCGTGGTACTCGACGGCGATGGTGCGCTGTTGATGAAACTCGGGAGTCTGGCAACGGCGGGGATGATGGGGTTGCCCAACTTCCATCATGTAGTGTTCGACAACGGAGCACATGACTCCACCGGCGGTCAGCCGACGGCCTCCCCAGGTTGTGACTTCGCGACCATGGCACGCGCTGCCGGCTATCGATGTGCAGAGACACTGTCCGATCTTTCGCGCATTCGCCCGACACTCGAGAAACAGATGGGCGAGGGCGGACCGACATTTTTACGCGTCCTCGTCAACACCGGAGCCCGCAAGAACCTCGGACGGCCGACGATCACACCCCGTGCCGCCTACGTGCGGTTTCGAGATTGGCTGCGTGGTGTATGATTCTCTTGAACCCCGGTCCGGCAAATACGACCGCAAGTGTCAAACAAGCACAGGTCGTACCCGACATCTGTCCGCGGGAGGCCGCTTTCGGTGAGTTGCTCGAAGGCGTCGTCAAACAGCTCGCACATCTCGTCGATCCCAGCGGGCAATTCATAGCAGTTTTGTTTGGAGGCTCGGGCACGGCAGGTGTCGAGGCTGCGCTGGCCTCCGCCGTACCCGAAAATGGCCGCCTTCTGATCCTCGACAATGGTGCCTACGGCAGGCGTATGGCGAATATCGCCGATGCCTATTGTATGCCCCACGACGTCTTGGAGTTCGGCGTGGGTGCGTGGCCCGATCTGTCCATTGTCGAACGCCAGCTTCGAACTCGAAGCTACTCGCAGGTCGCTGTCGTGCATCACGAGACGACGACTGGTATGCTCAACCCGGTCGAAGCCATCGCAGAGATCACCCGGCGACAAGACGTCGAGCTGATCGTCGACGCGATGAGTAGTTACGCCGGCCTCGACTACACAATGGACTCACTCGGAGCCGACATCCTGATCAGTAGCAGCAATAAGTGTGTGCAGGGGATGGCAGGGCTCTCGTTTGTGATCTGCCGACGGACGCGTGCGGAGTCAATGGTGTCGGTTCCGGGTCGTTCGCTCTACCTCAACGTGGGCGAGCAGTACCGCTTTTTCGCCAAACACCGGCAGATGCGATTCACACCACCTGTCCAAACCGTCTACGCACTCGCACAGGCCCTGCGCGAGCTCGACGATGAGGGGGGAATTCCGGCTCGATCGGCGCGGTACCGAAGTTGTTGGGAGATCCTCGACGCCGGCATGCAATCTCTCGGTTTTCGCAGACTGTTACCGCATTCGCAACTGTCTCGGATCCTGACCGCGTACCTCGAACCGACACATCCCGACTACAGTTACAAGGCGATGCACGATGCGCTTTTCACCCGCGGTTTTACGATTTACCCGGGAAAGGGAGCTACCGTGGCGACGTTTCGACTCGCCAACATGGGAGCGATTGTACCTGCCGATATGGAAGCCTTTGTATCCGCACTCGGGGAGACGATCGCCCATCAAAACTGGCGACCGATGTACCTGTAGGGCATCGCCGTTCGGCTCGACCGATTGTTCCGATGAGAGTTGAGCGTTCATGATGCATGACTCGAAGAGCATGCTCGTACGCCTGTGTTTTGAAGGGTCTTCATGACCAGGTAGAATGTCTGCGTATACGCCCGTGTCAAAAACTGGCGGTGACGGGGCAGTGATCGGACACCACGTCGAAGAACACCGGGCAGCTATCACCGGGCTCACAGCCTTCGGTCTCACATGGACCACGGGCCGCCGCGCGTGAGGGTTTGCTGGTGAACACGTGGTCGAGCGAGCTACTCGAACACTTTCCCTGCGGTTTCCAGTATGCGGTGCAGCCAAGGTCCTCGGTCGCCCAGTTGAGTCCGGTCTCGTTGGCAAAGGTAGCGAGGTTGGCTCGGTCGGTCTCACCCGTCGAGTTGAAGTCACCCAACACCACGACCTCGTCGGGACCGGCCACGGCTTTGCGCACGACGGAGGTGAGGGCATGGATCTGGCGGGCACGGGTTTCGACCGAGTCGCTCCCGGACTTGAGGTGGACGACGAAGACACGCAGGTTTGGACCCGCGCGTGTCGGCTCGAGCCGGACTTCGAGTGCTGGGCGGCCGGTGCTGTTGGTCCCAGGCAACGGGTGCAGGTGGGTGGCGGTCGCCCGGTAGTGGGCGCTGTCGTAGAGGACGCCCACGCGCCGCCGGTCGGGTCGTTGAGGATTGCGCGTGCGGCCAAACTCAGCCCGCCACGAGGGTCCGAGATGCTGGTGCGCGGCCGCGATGAAGCGGGCCGGATCGGTAATTTCCTCGACGGCGATGAGTGGAACGTCGAGTGCGGCAATGGTTTCAAATGCGCCTTCGACCTGGGCATCGGCCTCGGGGAAGTCGCGAATGTTAAACGTAGCGAGGTCGACGCGGGTGCGGGGACACGACAGCGCAAGCGCACCGGCGAAGGTCAAGCCGACGAGAGTGGCGAGGGTTGCCCGCGGGTGCAGGCGGACGAGGCGGGCAGTCAATCGGAGCAGGGACGGTTGCGAGGTCATCGTTTCACCGGTCCAGGGATGGAAATCGAGGCGGGATGAGTGGGTGCAGATACATCAATATTCGTCGCGTTGTGACGGCGTCTTACCAATCGCACTCGGCTGCCCGAACACGACGGACGATGGTTCATTTGTGTGCGGTCCATCCCGCTGCGAGGATAGCGTAGGGGACCGCGCGAGGGTGAGCGGTGTCATTACACAATGCAAACGATCGAATCAGTTCTCGAGGTAGCATCGCCGTCATGAACGATGTCCGCGGCAGTTTTTTAGCCTTGGGTTTGCTTGCCGTTGCGGTCGGCTGCGGGACATCGGGCGAAGGCACGACCGAGACGACAACCGGTTCGACAACGGATCCGGACAGCGGAGAGTCCGACAGCACCTCGACGGACTCGAGTACGACGGAGGAGTTGAGCGAAGTCGGGAGCGACTCTGTCGGGAGCGAGACCGCTGCGACGACGTTGGAGACCGCTGGCGAAACCCACGAGACGACCGACGCAGAGACCGACACGACCATCGGTGAGACCGAAGGCGAGTCCGAGGGCGAGACCGAGGCGACCACCGGCATCGATTGCGAAGGGCCGGGGTGCTTTGCCTGTGACGTGGTTCCTGGCGAGCCGCAGCGATTATTTGGCCTTACATGGAATTTCGCGATGGGCGAACCCGGCTCGGGCCTCGGTCTCGAGGAGTTGCGGTGCATTGTGCCCGAGACCGGCGAGACCGACCTGATCGTGGCCATTCCAGGGATGGACTGGCTCCCGGTGGGGTCGAATGCCTACGATACCGAAAACGAGGTCCTCTACGCGATTGCGTTCGCGGCCGATGACAACATCCACCGCCTGTTTTCGATCCACACGATCGCGGGGGAGTTGCTGGCAAATCCACCCCTCGAACAGGAGCTCAATTGGTCAGGTGGCATCCACGTGCGCTCGGACAATGTGCTGGTGGGCGTGACTTGGAATCCCGAAATGGTCCAAGAAGAACTTCGCGTGATCGACCCACAAACCGCACAAAGTACGTTGATCGGACCCATCCCGGAGATCGCAGGGCTCTACATCGGGTTGCAGGCCTACGATATCGAGACCGATACGATTTATCTACTGGGAACCGCCATGGGCGAGGAGGGGACCAAACTGTTTGTTGTCGATGCACATACAGGTGAAACGCTCGGCGCCCCGACAGTCGAGGGGAATCTTGCGGTCGCAGCCCTGCAGGTTCGCAACGATGGTGCACTCGTGGCGATCGCCGCCCAACAACCGCCCAACTACGAGCTGATGACCATCGATACACAAACCGCCGCGTTGACGACGATCACCGCGATCGAGGGGTTGAACGCCAGTCTTTTAGATGGAGATACCTACGATCCACTCGAGGATGTTCTCTACGTCGTCGACAGCAACTTTCACTTGCTGCAGGTCGATGCCAGCAGCGGCGAAGTGTTGGCGAATCCCAAGCTCGATGCGCCCAATAGCGACTACGACTATAACTGGTCCGGTGGGATCCACATGCGCTAGCAACCCGCGGTCTCGTCCGTTGGCTCGGGAAGCAGGACAAGCACGCGACTGTCGACATTGACAACGGTCCACCCGGCTTTGCTCTCTGTCGAGAGCGGCTCGTTCCAATGTGCGTGGCCGCAGATAACCAACACCTGTTGGGAGCGTTTGAGATGACGGTTGAGGTGCTCACGGATCGACGCCTCGCCAACTTGCCCCGGTGTTCTCCCGGGCGGGCCCTGGTGAAGAACCACGATCGCCGGATTGTGCTTGAGTACGCGGGTGAGTAGCTCGAGAAACAAACGCTCAGGTTTGCGACCGACTTTGCGTTTGGTGCCGATGATACCTGACACGCCTCCGATGACCAGCCCGGAGTCGTCGAAGATTTCGCCGTCGAGGATGGCGACCGACGCACACCGCTCGAGTTGACGCGACGCACCGCCCTCGGGGAACAGATCGTGGTTGCCTGCAACCCCGGCGACCCATGCAAATGTACGTGCAAATTCCAACCACACACCGGTGACATCCCCGGTCGCGCCACGTTTTTTTGCATGTGGCCCAGAGAACAGGTCGCCGGCGAGCAGCGCACCCATGGTGGCAAGCGGCGGAATCTCCCCGGTATCGGCGAGTTGTTCGAGGTGCTCGACGAGGGCTTCTCCGAGGAGACGGGTCGCCCCACCGTAGGAGGCCATCGGTGCAATGCCCTGAAGATCTGAGGTCACAACGAGGCCGGAAAGCCCGTCCGGCAAGCCGCGGACATAGGCCTTGACGAGCGGCAACTCGGCCATTTCGGTCCCGCCCCCAGACGCAGCTCGCAAGTAGTACATCGCACTGACGCGGGTCAAAGAGTGTTCAAGTATTTGCATCGAGGTAGCTGCAACCAGACTGCGTTGGGGCACAGAGATTCACGACAATTGCCAGGCAAAAGGATCGTTGGGCAAGACCACATAGGGCTTGCGCTCGAGAAGGCGCGCGTGCACACATACTTCATGTAGCATGACGTGCCGTGATTTCGTCCATAACCAGCAACATCACGGTGCAGCCGCGTCACCAAGAGCCTTTCGAGAGATTCCTATGGGTTCGGGGTCACGCGTGAGGGCGCACCAAGGGCCTCGCGTATCCTGCGGCCGTTGGCTTGGGTTTCGGGCGCCTGCTCGAGTGCGTGAGCCGCTGCTAGCACCGACGAGGTTCCGATTTCGACGAGTTTTTGCTCGGCGAGTTTTGCTTGGCGCGTGTCGGGTTGTGCCCGGATAAGGTCTGTAAAAAACGCGACAGGATCGCGGTTTTTGGCCCGCGTGGGCACAAAACCGCGACTTTTGAGTTGAGGCGCGACAGGGTGATGCTCTACGAGCTCGACCCGCCAATGTTTGTAGCCCCCATAGATCACATAGCCGATTCCTGCCGCTGTGAGCAGAGATAGCAGCCTCCCCAGTTCATCGTCGATGTACCCGCGAATGAATGGTGCGACAAACCCATAGATGAAAAAACTACCTATAATGAGACCAACGAGCCCGATGGACTCGGCCACACGGAGTCGCTTTTCATAGGTATCGCAGGCAGTGCACAGTAAAATTGGGATGTCGATCGAGACAAACTTTTCGACAAACCAGTTGCCTACGACCGAGGAGGCGGCCGCACGTCCCTGCCGCATCTTCTCGATCCGCGTGACACAAGCCGGTGCACTGCGACATTTCAAACACTGGCCCAGCGCGACGGCCTGCTGCAATATCGCGGAGTAGGTCGCATCTTTTTGATCCTGTTGCCGGGTATCAACTCGATCGCGCAGCGCCCGTTTGGCACGGGCTTCTTCCTTCACGCGCGTTTCAAACGACTCCGGATCGATCCCACGCTCTCGCAATACATCGGCAGCAGCCTGGTGCGCGTCGGATGTGAAGTCCGAACGACGCAATACCAGGATATCCCGTAACTCCCCGAGCGACTTTTTACGATACTGAGCACGCATTGGGTCAGGAGACATCGCCACCATTGAATAGACGAGTCTGCGGTGTTTGGTCAATGACTGGCTCGTTTGTATGGGTTGTTCGTCAGGTGTCGCATCGATGACCGACGACCGGATGTTCCAACTCCACGCCTTCAGACTTGACTCGCGTGCCGCGATCGTTCATGTCGGGCTTGACCGCCAGCCATGAGCGAAGCACCGACACACAGACACGCGATTGAGTTGCGCCCGAGCTGGGCCTTCTTCGAAGGACACTTCCCGGGCCGACCGATCGCCCCGGGAGCTGCCCAGCTCACCGCCCTCGTCCAGCCACAAATTCGCGAACGGTGGCCGCAGCTCGGGGAGCCGCGGGCGGTTCGTCGGCTCAAGTTTCTGCACGAGCTCCGGCCCGGCGACCGACTTCTGCTCACGCTCGAGAGGCAGATCAAACACCCGGCGCATGTCCGATTTCGGCTCTCCCGGGGTGAGACGGTGTGCTCGACCGGGGAGTTGCGCTACGCCCCGCAAACGCCACAGGAGGCGAGTGTATGACCCGTTCCGTCGACGTGGCGATCATTGGCGGCGGCTTGGCTGGGAACCTGCTCGCCCGCCAACTCCGGCGGACCTGTCCCGCGCTCGGGGTGGCGATCTTCGAGCGCTCGCACACCCCTTCGCGCAAGGTCGGCGAGTCCACGGTCGAGATCTCGAGCAACTACTTGACTCGGCGGCTGGGCCTGTCGACCTACCTCTACTCGGAGCACCTGCCGAAAAACGGTCTGCGGTTTTTCTTTGACAACGCCGCCCGCGATGCCCGGCTGGAGACGATGGCCGAGGTGGGCTCACGGGGGTTTCCGTTCACCCCGTCGTTTCAGGTCGACCGAGCACGCCTCGAACGCGACCTCGCCGGTTTCAATCGCGATGATGGCGTCACGATCCACCTCGGCACCCGTGTGTGCGAGCTCGAGCTGGCGACGGATGGGCCCCACACATTCTCGGCGGAGTGCGACGGCAACAAAACCTCCTACCGCGCGCGTTGGGTCGTCGATGCAAGTGGGCGGGCGAGTGTGATCGCCAGGCACAAGCGTCTGCGGGTCGATGCCCCCTCCCATGCGACAGCTGCGGCGTGGGGACGGGTTCGCGGTATCGCCGACATCGACTCCCTCGACACGCCGGTTTCGTGGCGGGAGCGGGTGCGTCACACCTCCCGCACCTTGTCGACGATCCACATGTGTTATCCCGGCTACTGGTTTTGGTTGATTCCCCTGCGTCACGGGGTCACCAGTGTCGGGGTTGTTTGCACACACAACAAATGGTCCAACGCCCTGCGCAAGCCCGAGGGGCTGGCCGCGTTTGCTCGTGAGCACGGTGCGCTAGGTTCCCTGTTGCATGACGTCGAGTGGCTCGATATCGGCTCTTTCGGGCGGCTGGCCTACACCAGCAAGCAATTTTTCTCGCGCGAACGCTGGGCGCTCGTCGGCGACGCGGCCCTGTTTACCGATCCTCTCTACAGCCCGGGTCTCGATTTTCTCGCCCTTGAAAACGACTTTGTCTGCGACCTCATCGCCCGCGATACCACCGATGGGTGGAGCGATGAACTCGAAACGCGGCGGGCATTGTACGACGAGTTTCTCGCCTACCGCGTCGAAGCTTCGTTGCTGCTCTACCGCGATCTCTACCCGACCCTCGGCTCGTACGAGCTGTTCCGCCTGAAGTTCGACTTCGATCTTCGTTGCTACTACAACCTGTGGCTGCACATGTATATGCGCGACGACCATCTGCGTCCCCGTGTGCTGTCCGATCAGCTGCGTCGCAAACACTTCATCTTGCAGGCGATGCGCAACTTCGCGGACGTGTTTCGCAAGCTCGCCGACCGGCTGCATGCCTCCGGTCACTACTACAGCGGGAACACTGGGGGCGAGCCCCGGCACTACGATCACTCGCTCGAGTCACTCGAGTTTGTCGAAGCGATCGGTGCTCCGCGCTCCCGGCGTGCGGTCACTCGCTGTACCCAAGAAATTTTCTCCGACGTCCACCGGCGTTGCCTCGAGCTTTTCGAGCAAATCGGTGGTACCCCTGCATCGCGCGAACCTTTGGCGTTGGCCGACTTCGTCAGTGAACGCCCGCTCGTGTGATCGGAGCACCCGAGCAGTTGCGTTTTTGGTCAACAGCAGTCACATCATCCGCACAGACCCATGATGAACCGTGCCGAAATCCACGCGAAGATCGTTGAGATTTTCGTCGACACATTTGAGCTCGATCCCGATGCTATCGTGCTTGAAGCAAACCTTTATGAAGAGCTCGACCTCGACAGCATCGACGCCATTGATGTCTTTGTCGAGCTCGGCAAAGTCACCGGGCGTCGCGTCGATGCGGATGTGGCCCGCCAGTTGCGAACGGTGGATGACATCGTCGGCTTCGTCGCGGACGAGTTGGCAAAAGGGCCGGAATAAGCGGTAGCCGGGTGCGATGCTCAACAACGTAGATGCACCAGACTCCCCGCGCGTGTGGCCGTCTGCACACGAGCTGCTCCCACACCGACCGCCGATGTTGCTGGTGGTCGCGGTCGAGTCGTTTGCTCTCGACGCAGGGATTCACTGTCGCGTTGCAGCCGGCCCCGACTGCCCGTTTGTTGTCGACGGGCAGCTGCCGGCCCTGGTCAGCATCGAGTTCTTCGCCCAGGCCGCCGGCGCTTTTTTCAGCCTGCGGGCACTTGAACTCGGTCTACAGCCTCAACCGGGCGCACTGTTCGGTGTGAGTCAAACACAGGTGGAGTGCGACGTATTACCGGTCGGTGAAGAAATGTATGTATTTGCAAAGGATGTCTGGGCCGACGAACGCTCGGCCCGATTCGACTGCACGCTCACATGGCGTGGTGAACGTATCGCTCGCGGAGCGATCAATGTCGGGTCGACTGCGACGGGAGGATAGACATTGACCGCTCGTAGAGTCGTGATCACCGGAATGGGTCTCGCCTCGCCGATCGCCCACACACCGGACCAGGCCCGCACAGCCCTCGAACAGGGGCACCACGGGATCGTACCAATGCCCTCGTGGGACGCACTCCCCGACATCCGCACGCGTATCGGCGGAGTGGTTGAGGGACTCGACCTGCGCAAACGCTGGCCGCGAAAGCGTGTCCGGACCATGGGGCGGGTGGCGAGGCTGGCAGCCTACGCCAGCGAACAGGCCATCGTCGCAGCGTTCGGCAGTGTCGAAGCAGCACACGCGTTGTTCGAGTCCGGGCGCTGCGGCATCGCCTATGGTTCGACCGTCGGCTCATCGTCGGCATTTGAAAAGTTCGCGTTCACGCTCCTGCGCGACCAGGCTGTCAAAAACGTCAACGGGTCCTTGTTTCTCCACTTCATGCCACACACCTGTGCGGCCAACCTCGCACAGTTTTTCGGGATCAAGGGCCGGGTCGTGTCGACCTGTTCGACCTGTACCAGCGCCTCCCAGGGGATCGGGGCAGGTTATGAAGCCATCAAGCACGGGCTTTGCGATGTCATGGTGTGTGGAGGGGCGGAGGAGATGCACTACTCCCTCGCGGTCACCTTCGATGCGATGTTTGCCACGTCCTCGCACTACAACACAGAGCCATCGCGGACGCCGCGACCCTTCGATGCTGCGCGTGATGGCCTGGTCGTCGGCGAGGGGGCTGGTACCGTCGTCCTGGAAGACCGCGACCGCGCACTCGCCCGAGGTGCTCCGATCCTCGCGGAGATCATTGGTTTTGGCACCAACTGCGACGGGATCCACCTGACCTCGCCTTCCGAAGCTGGGATGCGCAGGGCCATGGAACAGTCCCTGGCGAGCGCTTCGCTCTCACCCGATGCGATCGACTATGTCAACGCCCACGCAACGGCGACCGACGTTGGCGATATTGTCGAATCGCAGGGAACACGGGCCGTGTTCGGACGTCGGGTCGCGATCTCGTCGACAAAAAGCTATGTCGGCCACACGCTCGGGGCCTGTGGCGCGCTCGAGCTGATCGATTGCATCCTGATGCTGCAACACGGATTTCTCGCTCCGACCCGCAACCTCGATCAGGTCGACCCACGCTGTGCCGACCTCGACTACGTCCGCACAGTCCGATCCACGCGGCCTTCCATCATCATGACCAACAACTTCGCATTTGGCGGAATCAACACGTCTTTGATCCTTCGGCTTGCGCAGTGAACGGAGCCGGTGCCAGGTCGCCTGCAGGAGTGTGCACAATTCGGGGATACGGTTCGGGCCACGCATGGCGTCCATCGATTCGTGGGTACGAGCATACCGCTCAGGAGTCTCGCAGTTTACCGCAGCGTAATCCGTAGAGTCTCGTGGCACCGTCGGCTATCATGCTCGCGTGTTCGAGGTCGCCAACGCACATCGCTCCATCCGCGCCTATCGTTCCGACCCGATCGACGAGGCGTTACTCCACGACATCCTGCACGCGGGCCTGCGCAGCTCGAGTTCGGGGAATATGCAGACGTGGTCGGTGATCGTCACGAGCGACGAAACGGCAAAACGTCGACTCTACCGGGCGCACCGCGAGCAGCAGATGATCCTACAAGCGCCTGTTTTGCTCACGTTTTGCGCGGATGTCTTTCGCATGCGCGAGTGGATCCGGATCCACAACTCCAAACAGAGCTTTGACGACCTACTCGGGTTTCTCACCGGGGCGGTCGATGCCGTCATCGCGGCACAGACGATCTGTTTAGCAGCCGAGTCGGTCGGTCTCGGGATCTGCTATATGGGCACGACTTGGTGGGCTGCCGATCAACTCATCGAGCTATTGGCATTGCCCGAACATGTGTTTCCCGTCACAAGTGTGGTGATGGGCTATCCCGCCGAGAACCCGGAGTTGCGCGACCGCTTGCCACTCGAGTTGATCGTCCACCGCGAGCAGTACCAGCGGCGAAGTGACCCCGAGCTCCGACAGTTGCACGCGGCACGCGAGCGCAACGCTTGGGCCCGCTACAACGCGATTGCATCGGTGCGGGAGAAACTCGAGCGAGCCGGCATCAAGCGCATCACCGATTACTACACGTCGGAGTTCAAGTATTCAAAATCCTTGCACACACAAGTCAGTGAGATGTTGATCGCCACGCTCAAAGGGCAGGGGTTGTGGACGTAACACAAAACAACCAATCTGACACCGACCCGGCACGCGGGTTTTGACAAGCATGATTCACCGCTCCTTTGGCATGCAGTCCGCAAGCTCACTCATTGCACGATTCGATAGACTTCGCTCGCTAAAATGAGTCTTGATAAAGTGCGGCTAGATCGACTCTTTATAGCTGAGCCAACGCGCGGCCGTCGTCCCCGCAAAGTGCTCGACTGTCGCATCGATCCGGGTACGGTCGCCGGAAATCATCAAATCAAACTCGAACCCGAGAAGGGCAGCGTGAATGAGTGATGCCTCACACTCGGCCATAGTGGGTGGAAGGCCACTTTTGCGCAGCATCCCGGCGATATGCTCAACCCACGTCTTGGTCACCGACTCTCGCGCAATCTGAGGAATCGCCGGGTCGCGACTGAAGGCGATTTCGAGCAGAAGGCGATCTTCTGCCAGCGCGCTACAGACAAACGACCATGCCGCTTCGATCGCGGCCTTTGGTCCGGCGTTTGCGAGCTCGCCGATCCGCAGCTCTAGGCGGGCGTGTTGACGTGCGATCAGGTGCTCGACCGCGGCTCGAATGATCGCTGACTTGTCACCGAAGTGATAGGTGAGGCTATAGGTGCTGACACCGAGCCGTTGCGCGAGTGGACGCAGTGACAGCGAAGCCACGCCGTTTTGGACGAGGTCACCGACGAGTGCATCGAGCAACTGATCGTGGCGCGAGTTTGCGCGTTTAGACACCTTGCGAGAGTAACGTCGAGAACGTTTCATTTGAAAGATAACATTTGTTATGATAACATACGTTATCAAAAAAGGAACCGGGTATGAAAACGTTTCTCGTCGCTCTCCAAGTACTGTCCCAAGCAGCGTCACCGACACCGACGACACCTGAGGCTGCGAGTCCGGAGCCTTCCGCTGCTCCACAAGCGGAGCCATCGAACGCCTCCCCACTGAATGCGGAGCCACAGACCCAGACCCAGACCCAGATCGGTGGCGAATCCGAAACGGCGACAACAACGGAGCAAGCCGCAGTACAAGCTCCAACTACTGATTCACAACCTGCGCCTGCTGCGAGCCCGGATATGCCCATAAATGCGCACTGGGGCAGGCGAACGCCGACAAAACGGCGTAGTACAACCCAGGTCCAACTCGACTTGTTTGACTTCTTTAGCCCCGGATACGGATTTTGGGTCAATCATGTGCGGCATCGACGCAATGGCCGTCCGAGCTGGCAAATCGCTCTCGCCGGTGGTTCCTTCTTCCACTACACCCGTGGTGAGTTGCGCGATGTCGGCTGGGGTCGCGCCGCAGATCAGCGGTTTTACGGGCGGCTCGCCGCGTCCGCATTCCTCTGGCGCGGTCTGTTCCTCGGCGGGCAAATGGAAGTGATGGTTCGCCGTGTCCGCCAACCGACGACCAACGAACGATTGACCACTGTATTCCCCACACTTCAGCCTGCCATCGGCTACCATGCACAACCGTGGGGATGGCACTCAGGACATGTCGGTTTTATGTTGTGGGTCGCGCCGCGCTTTTTCCTTCTCCGCAAGGAGCTCGTGTTTAGCGACGGCGAGTCTGCACACGGACTCGGAGTGGTCGAGTTCGCGTCGGGCCTCAACCTGGCAGTCAATTTCTAAACGTTCCTGAGCACCGTTGGAATTGTATTTATGTATGTGCATGTTTGCCGGTGGCATCATGCTGAGGTTCGAGCGTCTTGCTGGAGATCAACAGCCACCGACGAGGGGCGCATGAGCGTGATCTCCTGGGCAGCCGAGGCGATGCTGACCCGGCCCTCCGACGCATCGATCCGGTCGAGGATTGCGCGGAAGAGTTCATCCTTGGCGATCCGTCGCCGTTTGTAGTCGACGACATAGCGAACCGTGTACGTCATCCAGTTTTCGTCCATCACCATCGTCACCATCGGGGTGAGCTTGGCATCTTCGATCAAATAGTTGCGCGTCATCGTGTCCCAGGTTTCCTGAACCTGCTTGGCATAATCTCCGGTGAGGGCCTCGGCGATGTCCACGAGTAGCTGCCGGGTTGCCGCACGATCGCTTCCGTGGCGGATGGGGATCGTGATCTCATCCCAGAGAAATGGGAAGTCGGCGGAGTAGTTGAAAACTGGCTCTTTGAACACAAACGAATTGGCGACCCGCACCACTCTACCGTTGTAGGTGTCGCCAGCGACCCAGTCGCCCAACTGAAACAATGTCGACCGCAGTACCCCGATGTCGATGACGTCGCCTTTGATGCCGCCCAACATGACCCGGTCGCCGATCTTGTAGAAGTGACCAAACGTGACCGCGATCCAGCCCGCTACGGATGCGATGACCTCCTGCAGGGCAAATGCAATGCCGGCACCCATGACGCCAAAGGCAACTGTGAACCCGCCGAGGCGGTCGCTGAACACCGTGGCGATGAACAGGGCGATCACGATATAGCTCGAGAACTGGACGAGCTTGCCTGTGCGGTAGCGAGTGGTCTTGTCGGTCATCCGCCGCGTGAGGGCGGTACGAGTTGCGCGGCGAATCCCGTAGATGACGAGCACGCCGAGGACGGTCACGACAATCTTGCCAACAATTGGATCAAAGAGGATTTCTTCTACTTGCGCGGGAAGGTTCATGGCGATTTGCTGATTGTACAACGATTTTTGTGGCCCAGCGTAGAAGAAACCCGCGACCGATTTAACGAGTGGAGGCCGCGGTTGCATCGCAGCGAGCGTTCCTCATTCGCGTCGATCACCTGTGTGTGATAA
>CAZUPD010000190.1:0-13978 GCA_964621785.1 uncultured Nannocystaceae bacterium | reverse complement strand
GACCTCGATCACGACCGCGACGGCATCCTCGACACCAACGACCGCTGCCCGAACGAGCCGGAGGACCCCGACGGATTTGAGGACGAAGACGGCTGCCCCGATCGTGACAACGACAACGACGGGGTCCTCGATGCGGCCCCGACAGAGGGAACTGGCTACGAAAACCTCGACCGCAGACAGGTCGGCGGAATCGAGATCGACTGCCGCGACCGCGCCGAAGATCCCGACGGAGTCGAGGACGAGGACGGCTGCCCAGAGGTCCTGCCACTGGTCAACTGCCGAGTCGTCGTCCGCAAGAAAATCGTGTTTCGCCTCAATAAATGGGACGTCGATTCCCAGAGCTATCCCGACCTCCAAGAAGTGGTCGAGACGCTCAAACTCTACCCCGAACTCAAGCTCGAGATCCAAGCACACAAAGATAGTACGGGCGCAAACAAGTACGGGATGAAGCCGACCCAGAAACGCGCAAACTCGGTCCGCGACTATCTCGTAGCCCAAGGGATCGAGAACCGTCGCTTGACCGCCGTCGGCTACGGCGAGGATAAGCCGATCGCCTCCAACCGAACCGCCGAGGGGCGGGAAAAAAACCGCCGCGTCGAGCTCGTGATCCAGGGCTGTGAGCCCGACCGATGATGGATGTAGCGACAAGTATCACCCCTTTAAACAGAGAATAGGATACGAACCAGATGCCCCCGACAAATGATTCTGGTGACTTCCCGAACGCCCGAGAATCTGCGTTTGTCGCTGCAGGTGACGATGATGCGCTTGAGCTCCCGGACAGTGAGGACCTTCTCAAACAGCTCCAGTTCTCCCTACGCGACGGACGGATCACCCTCGGAAGTGAGCGCATGGTGCTGTTCCATGTGCGAGCACTCGCGGTCCTCCGCGCGCAGCTCCTCGAGACGCTCGGGTTAGAAGCGACGCGGCGGGTGTTCCTTCGAATTGGATACACCTCAGGGTTTCACGACGCGTTGCAGAGCAAAAAAATCCGCAGCGATCACTCGCTGTTCGAGCTCCTCTCGGCGGGCCCGCAGCTTCACGCACTCGAAGGGATGGCAGCTGTGCGACCACTCGAAGTACGGTTCGACCGAGCCCGCGGAGAGTACTATGGCGAATATATCTGGCGTAATTCGGCGGAAGCGGAGGCCGCTTTAATCGGTACTGGCGTCCAACCTGTACCGACTTGCTGGCTCCTTTTGGGGTACGCGACGGGCTACACGTCTGGGTTTATGGGGCGAACAGTCGTTTATCGAGAGGTGTCCTGCCGCGGGTGTGGTGCCCGTAACTGCCGGATTGTTGGGCGTCCGCTCGATGCTTGGCATGAGCCCCTCGAAGGTTTTGAGTTCCTGTACCCACAATCGCAAGAACGACAACCGCAAGCTGCGGGTGACATTCAGAGGGATGAATTGCCCTTCGGTTTGTTGGGTACGAGTGCTGCTTTCACCTCGGCCTGGTCGCTGGTAAAGGCCGCCGCTCCGACGACCACACCGGTCCTTCTCCACGGTGAAATCGGAACCGGGCGGACGACACTTGCAGATGCGCTGCATCGCCTCAGCACACGTAGCGACGGGCCCCAGGTGTCACTTGGGGCAGGTCACGAGAACCCCGCGGCTGTCCGTTCAGCATTGACTCGTGCCGGCGGAGGAACACTCGTGCTCGACGAACTCGATGCTTGGGAACAGGCGAGTCAGTATCGACTCCTCGAGCACCTCGACGCGTACCCGCGACACGACCCCCCTGTGCGCCTCGTCGTGACGATGACCCGAGACCCCGACGACTCCCGTCACACACCGCTGACTGTGCGGCTGTTGTATCGACTTGCGGGATTTCCCATTCATCTGCCACCGCTGCGCGACCGACGAGAAGATATCCTGCCACTTGCCAATCACCTGCGGGAGCAACATGCCACAAGCCTGGAAAAGGATTTGCCGGGCTTCACCCCGCGCGCTCAAAGAGCACTCGCCGAGCACGACTACCCGGGAAACCTCCACGAGCTTGCCAATGTCGTCGAGCGGGCGGCGATCGTCGTGGATCCAGGTTCGCCAATTGATGTCGGACACCTGTTTGGTGGGGAGGTAAAACCGATCGAGCTCTTCCGCGTGAGTCGTGGTCGTTTGTTCCGCGATGAACCGGAGTCCGAGGATCCTGAACTCGACATTCACAGTTTTGTCACCGATGCCCTGACCCGCGGGGTCCCTCTCGAAGTGGTCGAGGAGGCGTTGATTCGCGGCGCCGTGGCCCGCTCCGATGGTAACCTAGCAGCTGCGGCAAGAACGTTGGGACTCACGCGTGCACAGCTCGCGTACCGTTTTCGTAAACTCGACGAATCCACGGAGCATGGCTAAAAAGAGCAAACGGTCACACAACTCGCGCGGTTTTGGGTGTCGAAAACCGAGATTTGCCCGTGCTCCCATCACCTCCGTTTGACGAAATCAGTGATTGACTGGTTTGGGCCACCGTCGATCATCCGATCATGAGCCAAGACATCCATCATGTTCAAGTCATTGCCCGCTTAAACGTCCGACCGCATCAAGTCGAACCGATGGTCGACCTGATGTCGCAGCTGTCCCGAGACAGTCGAGCTGCCCCGGGCAACATTCGGTTTGAGGTTCTTCAGTGCGCAAATGACCCGACCGAGTTTGTCACCCGTGAGACCTGGGAAAACGATCTCGCAGCGAGCAAACATATGAGTTCCGAGTACGTCGAGAAGACCCTGCGAAAACTTTCAGCCATGCTCAGCAACGACCTTACGATCAACCCTTATACCCAGCTCGCATAACCTCGACGACACCGCGGCACACAGGGGATTGACGCTATACATCAAAACGGCGATACCGATGCTCGATATTGACGTTTTTGGTCGTCAAAAGTTGAGATTCCCGGCCCAGCTAGAGCCCTGCGGTTGAGCAAATGAGTGATTGAAAACCCCGCAAGCACCAGAAATAGTTGTTGTATGAATCAAGCATCCCAACACGTTCAAGTGATTGCTCGCCTCAAGGTACAGCCCCAGCAAGTCGAGCCGATGGTCGAATTGATGTCACAGCTATGTCAGAGTGGCCAAAATGCGCCGGGCAACCTTCGCTTTGAAGTCCTGCAGTGCGCGAGCGATCCCACGATGTTTGTCACCCATGAAACCTGGGCGGATACGACGGCCGCAGACACACATATGGGCTCTGACTACGTGGAGAGCACACTGCGGCAACTCTCGACGATGCTTGCTGGTGAGCCTGATATTACTCGCTATCGTCAAATTGCGTGAGTCGGTAGCGAACTCCTATAGCCAGCTCCCAAGTCGAAACAAACGCTCTCCAGAATCCACCGCGAATACATCGAGCCATGTCCAGTGGGCGACGTACAAACGCTTCCCATCTGGACTGACTGCGACATACTCGAGGTTGAGTACTTTGCCACTACTCGGAAGTGGGGTCGTCCACATTAATTCGCCCGTTTTCAATGCACGTGCAACGATGTGGGCCCCCTCGTCCCTGTCGTCCATCGCGTAGAACATGATCAGGACCTCGCCTCCGAGGGAGACACCGAAGGGCGACCCTTCTTTGACCGTAAGTTGATCGACGGTCGCAACGGGTTTGGCCCACAGGAGCGTGTCCCCGTCGACGACTGCTGCCATCGGGATCTCGGTCCCTGGATTTTTGACGCCGAGTACGATCCGCAACGTTCCGGGTCCACGCCGCATGCCCTTGATCTCCATGCCCTCGGGTGCCTGTACTTTTTCTTCCCACAGCGGAACCGACTCGAGTGGGAAGCGAGGAGCCTCCCTCGGCCCGATGCAGTTGTTGGGCAGTTCGACCGGACGCAGACTGCCGTCAGCGGGGTCGATCGCGCGCACACGCTTATCGGCTGACACCAAAACCATGAAGTCTTCGGCTTCGCACAACTTCTCGCATCGTTCGTCAAGGCGGACGCTCCACAGCTCTTCGCCGGTAGTCAGGGAAAAACCGTGCAGTGTACCCGTATACTCGGCCATGAGTGCGAGTCCGTGCCCGATTCCAAATTCGGTGCGATAGTCGACGACGTGCGGACCGAGCCTTCGTGTCATCCACAACTTGTCGCCCGTGACACTATCAAATGCGGCGATATGCGTCGATCCATCGGGGTGCCCGTGGGTCCGTATCCAACCGATGAGCTCGACAGTACCGTCATTATCGATATCGCGCAATATCAACGGACTCGACGCAGCCCATTGCATTTTGTCCAAATGCTCATGCACTCCTAGCATCACGAACAGGGCAACCGCGACAAGGACCCCCATAATTGTCAGGAGTGCCCACAGGAGGTGGCTTGCATTCGCTTTGTTGCCAGTCTGGTTGACTGGCTGCGCCGATGTTGTGGGAATGCCGGGTGGACGGTTTGTCGTTGACTCTGGCTTCCCGACGTCCTCCGGCGGGCGGATCGCCGACGTGGTGTGGCAATAGCTACACTTGACCGTGTTGGCCGCAGCCTCCGGCGTCAGGCTGGCACCACACTCCGGACACTTGAAGCTCGTCAGCATACACGGCAATCATACACGACATCCTCAGCTGCGCGCCCAACCGATACGCGACCGTGTTCATCTGGGGCCACCTCGCACAATTTCGTCATTCTACTGGCGGTACGCTGCGTACTCGGGTGCATGTCCTCCCCGGTACCCAAGATCGAGCTCACGTCGCGCGACGAGGCACTTTGATCCGCGAGCCTTCCACGCTGCGAATTCGGTCGACCCACGAACCGGAAGTCATTGCGATATCGACCCAGGTTGACTCCCCGGTGCAGTTGCTCTCCACGGACCGAACCCGAAGCGAAGGATGTCCTCAACTCATTTGAGGAAGTCATACTCTGGGGCCCATTCGGAAATTAATTTTTTCCGCGTGCGACTGAGTCAAGGGTCGACCGTCTCGGGAGTAGCGAACGAAAACGACGCACCCCTGGGGAACGTGGGTGCGACGCCATCGATCGAAGGAGCAGAACATGCAACTCGCCCGGAAGCTTACAACCACTTTTCTCGTAACCCTGATGGCCGGAATGTGCTTGACCCTTTCGCCGGCCCCCACTGCCCAAGCAGAGGTCACACAACTCGGGTGGCCCTACCCGCAACACAACATCGATCCATATCGTGGTGCCGGTGGCGTTTCACAGTGTCAGAACAGTGCAAAGCCGGGGGTTGTGCACCTCAAAAACTGGCTCAACTTCTGGTACGGCTACCACACTTGGGGCATCTCACGCTCGTGTGGCACATTTAGCAGTAAACCCAGCTACCATCACGAGGGACGCGCGCTCGACTACCATGTCAACCACGGAACGGCCGAAGCGGAATCGATCATCAACTTCATGTTGAAGACCGACGAATACGGCAACAAGCATGCGAATGCCCGACGCTGGGGAGTCGCTGCAATTCACTACGGGAACAAGCGCTGGGACGCAACAAAAGCCCACCTCGGGTTGTACAACTGTCCCTCATGTGGCCCCCACTATGACCACATCCACTTTGAATTTTCCTGGGAAGGAGCGAACCGACAGACCTCCTGGTTCACCACCAATCTCAAGACCCGGACGGCCAAGACCTGCGGTAAGACAATTACCGTCAAGTACTGGACCTACCCGAGTGGCTTTGGGCCCCTGGTACACATTCAGTCAATCGCGGGGTACGGCACCTACTCGAATCAGTCCGCCTTGAAGTCCTCTCCATGGCGGATCCACACCTCGCAGAGCAACACCACACTAACTGCCAATTCACCTGTCAGTGCGCTGTACACAGCCACAGCCAAACGCGGCTCGTGCTCGGTGACACTCCCTGGATAACGGACAACGGACCACGATCGAAAGGCTCTGACATCATGACAACTCAACACAACATTCTTCGTACTGGCTTTGACAAAGCCCGCCCCTATGTCCTCGGCACGCTCTTCGTATGTACACTCACCGGGTGCTACAGTGGAGGGGAGCCGCAGGACATCGAAGTGAACTCCACGGCGCCGGTCCCCGAGCTCGCGTCGATCGACCGTAGTATCATCCTCGCTTCGCGTGAGTTCGATATTCCGGTTGACGCTCTCCGCCAACTCATGTACATGCAAAGTCAAAGCGGATCCACCGATGGGAGTGTCTCGAGTTTTGGCGCGTTGAAGCTGGGCGAAGCGCAACTTCAATTCGGAGCTGAGCTCGCGCAGGTCTCCGAGCAACAAGCCATTGAGGATATTTCATCAAACATTCGTGCCGCTGCCGCAGTTCTGGCGAACATCGCCGACGACATCGACATCGACCACAGCGACGCCGAAGCCTGGACACCGGCGCTGATCGCCTTCGCCAATGGTGAGACGACCAATGCGATGACAACACCACTTTTGGCACACGGTTCACTGACAATCGAGCCCAACGGGACACTGTGGAAGAGCATTTTGCGATCCGTTGGATGCGAAGTTGATTCCGTCACATACGTGGGGACAGGCGTGCTGACCCCATCACGAAACATCGACTCAACGGTTGATGCCGGTGAGCACAGTGCTGCTGATGTAACTGAAACCTATCAGATCGTCAGCGGTTATAGCGAGTACCATCGCTACGAGGTCTGTCATGCCGGCGAGTTCTACGATGTGTTTTACCGTTCTGAGATACGCTACAACTGCCGTCGCATCGACACACGTGCGGATGAAGTTGTCTTGGACCAATACATCGGCGACTGGAGTGATATGCGCGAGGACCAAGTCCACTGTGAACCCCTCGACGAAGCAAACTAGCAATCGCCACTGGCTGGCCACACGCGAGAAAGCCACGCCCTGCTAGATTTTGGGGCCCCGCGCGTAAATGGGTCGATCGAATTCCGGACAGACAACACTTGAAGAGAAAGGCGTCGCTACCCCCATGCGTTGAGCGATGGTTGGTAAATTGTATGTACCGGTCTTGGATCGTCCCTGTCCTGTGTATCCTGGCAAGTGCTTGTGACGACCCAGATGCGGTGGAGCGCGAGCAATCGCTGCAATTGCGACTCGACGATATTTCTGTCGAAGTCGAGCCTGCAGATCGCGGTGCCCCCCACTCGCTCGACACCAGCGCATCGCAACCCTACGCGCATCCGCTCCAGGGTCTTCAACCACTTCCCGACGGTCGACTTCCGTACCTCGACGCCAAGTACTCGCCCGAAGGACTCGCCTACGCGATCGCCGAAGGAGGCTTTCAGCGCTCCGAAGATGCTCCTGAGGAGCGATTTGGAGGGGTGGTTGCGCTCGCAGTCCGACCGATGACAATGGCCGAACGCGAACAAGCAAAGCGTCCCGCCCACTCGCGGACACGAACAGACAAACTCGATAGGATCCTCAGAGAGCGCATCGAGGACGCCGGTGAACTGGCCACGGAACCAGTCTTGCCGGTCGAGCTACATCTGGTTCGGTCCCGCACAGGTACGCTCACCCAAACACTCCAGCGGGCGATCGCCGAAGGTGATGTGGTGACGCATCGGGACTATCATCAACGGCGACAACTCGAGCTCGAGATTGTACGCGAGGAAATCGCTGCGTCGACGGCCCCACTTCGCCGCGAAATCGAAGTCACCGGTGGCGAGATTCTATACACCTGCCGTTATCTTCCGTGTTTGTCCGCACGCCTGACCCCGGCGCAGGTCACCGCCCTCGCCGACCACCCGTCAATCCGGCGAATCGGCCTCCACGAAACGTTAACACCCGACAGTCTCGACGGTCAGGAAAAAGCCGATGCCTACCAGACACGGATGTTTTGGGATGAGTCGTTTAGTGTCAACAACACCACATACAACTACGACGGAGAAAACGGGTTTTGGACCGATATCCGCGCAGCCGTCCTCGACGATGAGGGTTTTCGAACCTCGCACAAAGCGTTTTATGACACAAATGGCCGTGGTTCGCGGATCGACGCGACCTACGATTGTCGCACGGGCACATGTGAAGCAGTCGACAGTTACGTCAATATCTCTGACCACGGAACAGCCGTTCTCGGGACCCTCCTCGCCGACTATACCGATGGCCAGCAACCCGGCCTCGATACACTTTCACACCAAGAGCAGCGTACAGCGTCCGCACGTGAGGCCCGGGCCTATACCTATTGGGCTTCGCGGACGATGAGCGACCAGCAGGCCGTGTACGACCAAGTTGTCCAAGAGTACCCCGCACCCGCGATGCTTGTGAGTTCAAATAGCATCGGATTCACCAATGATTGCTCGGGTGAGAGCTCCAAGGCGATTGGTGCAGATGGGGTCTATGAAGCGGGAATCGCCTATTTCAAGTCGGCGGGAAACCTGGGCGGTTCGGCGAATAACTGCAATGTCGGACCTCCCGGCGAGGCGATCGGTGTGTTCACAGTCGCGGGCTACGACGCACCCGCGGGCGACGATCGTTGCGCGATGCGTACGGCACCGATCCACGAAAACTCTGGGTGGGGCGGGTCGACTTCGGACTACGACGAGGGAAAGTTCCGCAGTATCGTCGACATCGCCGGTTCCTACGAGGGGTCGAACATCCCTATGTATGGAAGCAACACCATGGTCGGGCAATTTGTCGGGACAAGCCACGCAACCCCGAGCGTTGCGAGTGCAGCGATCAATCTGATCGACTTGATGAAAAATCACCACAATACAAACGTCCTCGACGATCCAGGGTTTGTCTACGCCTGGATGCTTAACATGGGCGACCGACGCAGGGCCGATGGCTTGCAGACCTCTGCCCGTTTCGACCATCGCACAGGCGCCGGCAACCTCAAGATGCGCTTCATCGGCAACGCCGGCATGGATGCACCATACTACTGGTACCACTACGAAACCTGTATCGATGACGGAAATATCAACACCTTGATGATCAATGACGGAGAGCCCCTGAGCGCCGATGTCGATAGCTTTCGCGCCGTCGCCTGGTGGTATGATCGCAGGATCGAGGACGGTATCGCTATCGATAATCTCAATCTGCGACTCAAAACAACCAGCGGTACGCTGCTCGGCAGTAGCACCGACGCGTGGGACAACAAGGAGAGAATCTACTCGTCGGTTGTCGGGGACAAAGCTGTTAAACTCGAGATCGAGGGCGCCGAGGTCACCAGTGATGTGGAGGGCTGTGGCACCAACAGCATGCGGGTGTTTGTCACCATCCTGATCGAGGATGACGATCGCGACGATGGCGACGGCCCGACCTACGATGAGAACTCCTGTCTTGGTGTCGAACGACTGTAAGCTGCGACCAAGCGGGGTACGGCACGTGAACGGAGTCAATCGGTGCCCCTCGTGCCGCCGGTTGGACCTTCCGTTTTTTGATTGAGAACCGCATCCTCGCTGTGATAGTGTCATGTAGCGATTCGCACATTTGTTTGGTTTTTCATCGCTACAGACAAGGTAACGACATGCGGAAACACGCGATTGTATCACACCTGCCCCATCCCTTACTATCTCTTCGAGCATCTCACGTACTTCCGCTCATCATCTCGCTCATTTGTGTTGTCGCTTGCCCCGCCCCGGACGAGCAGACGACCGAAGCAACCACGGTCGGACCCGACGCGACGAGTGCGGGGCCAACGGATGGCGAGACATCGACCTCAGACACTGGCGAGACATCCACGGAAGGGACAACTACGGACAATACAACCGGTCCAGTGGACGAGTGCGTGGTGACCAAGTGCAAGGTCGACCGCGATCACGATGGTGTGTCGTTTACCTGTGACAATAGCCCAGATGCCTACAACCCCGATCAGTCCGACATGGACGGCGATGGATACGGCGACATTGACGACCTTTGCCCGACGATTGTGGACCAGACCAACACTGCCGACTCTGACCGCGATGGGATCGGCAACGCCTGTGATGTTTGTCGTCGCAGTGTCCAAACATACAACATGAGTGATGACATTCCGGACTATCTCCGTGTACGTAACAACCCCTCGCAACTCGATAGCGACCGCGATGGGATCGGTGATGCGTGTGACAACTGCGTTCGCGTCCCCAACTGCCAGGGCTACGGAGACAGCAACGGACTCACGCCGCACAAAGTCGGTGCGCCGCTCGACGACGAAGCCGATGATTGCCAACCCGATGCCGACTTCAATGGTATCGGCGATGCCTGTGAAGGGGTCATGGCTCCGGGAGCCGCTGGCCCCGTCGGTTTCGGTCCGGACGATGACTTCGACCAAGATGGTCTCGCCAATGCTCAAGACGGTTGTCCGCGCCTAGTCGTCGACATGCAACCCTGTCAGGGTGATACCGATTGCCCACCCAGTGCTTCCTGTGCTCCATCAGGCCAATGTGGACATGCCGATACCGACCAAGATGGGATCGGGGATATCTGCGATACGTGCCTCACGGATCCAAATCCCCAACAAGTGGCCGAGGGTGGTTCTGAAGAGGACGACGAGGATGGCGACTTTATCGGGAAGTTGTGTGAACAAAACAGCGAGTGCGAGATCCGTAGAAACCCGCGGGCCCACGCCTACTACGATGTCCACAGCAACGGACGTTGTTGTGCAACACTCTACGATATCTACAACGGTGCAGGTGTATTCGACCCCTTTGGTCAGCCTGTCGACGTACTCGCACTCGGGCCCTACCCCCCGGGCGTGACCGAACTACCGCCCGGTTGCGACGAAGTGGCCCAACCCGTCACGGTCGACGATGTCGGCTCGCTCGCCGAGATGCGGCCCTTCTTATGTATGCTCGCTGCACCCGACCAAGACTTTGACCACGTCCCGGATAGCTGCGACCTCTGTACGCACGCATTCGATCCGCTGCAGGAAATCTACATCGACGAAAACGACAAGGAATGGCCGGACCTCGGAAAATACTGCCAGGGCGAGTACGGGCCTGATTCCTTGGATCCAAACAACAATTGCTGGGCAAGCCCGTAGCGTCTCACGCCTGTGATGTGTCAGAGAGCCACTGCTCAAGCCGCGATAAATATCGTGTGATTGCGGTCTGGAGCCCATGGACGAGCCTCGGAATGTCCTTACCACACTGTTCACGGGTTGCCGTTTCGAGGTCGCGGGCGAGTGCAGCGACGTGCGAGGCTCCAAACGAGCCCGCCGACCCGGCTATCGAGTGACTCATATGCTTCAACTCGCTCAATGCCCAGGGCGGGCGTTGCTCTTGCAGCGTTGCAAGGTTCTCGTGTAGGCCAGCTCGAAAACTTGCAATCAGCGCTTCCAAGCGCCCACGGTCCCCCGCGAGCTTACCAAGTCGGACCAGTGTCGAGCTGTCAAAGTCACCACAACTCGCTGCTGCAACCGGTTGTTCGATGGTCGGCACATTCAAAGTCGGGAGCCATGTACGCAGGGCTTTGGACAATTCGTCGAGGCTGATTGGTTTCATGACCAAGTCGTTGACACCGACCTCTTGAATCCGGTCCCGGGTGGACGACGTGCTGTCCGCGGTCAGAGCTATCAGTGGCAGACTGCCATATCCGAGTTCGCCTCGGATGCGTTTGGCGAGCTCGTATCCGTCCATCTCGGGCATATGCCAGTCGAGTAGGACGAGGTCGAACGATCGACTGCGAAGCTCGTCGAGGGCCGCAAAACCATTCTCGGCACATACGGATGTACATCCGAGTTCTTCGAGCATCAGGTGAAGTACATGCAAGTTTGCGGGTCGGTCGTCCACGGCTAATACCGTACCGTGCAAGGGACGTCTCCGGCGTTTCGGCCTGTTCGATCGGGCCTTGGGTTGCGTACGCGAAAGCAACCCCGCAGCCACAGTCACCAATATATGGGCAATCGCCGGTTTCTTGAGGTTTTCGTCAAAAATATCGGCTTCGTATCCGTCGCCCGTACCAAGACCGATGATCCGCACTTCGGTGTAGCGCTCGCGCAACCGGTTGACGATCGCCCTCAGTGCCGGAGGGCTTGTCCCCGCGCAGTCGACGAGAACCAACGAAGGTGCAGGCCCATCGGCTTCGACCGCATCCTCGACTGTCGGGACGACACGTAGCTCGGCGCGGAGCCCCGAAAGTGCACACGTGAGTCCGGACGCGCAAACAGATGAGCTCGTGATAGCAATGATCGGCACACCACGGAGTGCTTCGGTTGCCAGTTCGGGTTGTGTGTGTGCCAGGGCGAGGTTGACCGCGAGTCGAAAGGTCGATCCCTGACCGGGTTTGCTGGTGACCGTAACACGACCGCCCATCGCCTCGGCGAGCCGCCGGGAAATCGCCAGCCCGAGCCCTGTTCCGCCATAATTGGCGCTGACACTACTATCTGCCTGTTGATAGCGCTCGAAGATACGCTCGAGTGTGTCTGCGGCCATACCGATACCGGTATCGATAACCTCGCACACGAGGTACGCCCGGTCTCTAGAGACCCGCAACACAACACTTCCCTCGGCGGTAAACTTGATAGCATTGGACAGTAAGTTATTGAGAATCTGCGTCAGGCGCTCAGCGTCCCCAATATAGGCAAGCGGTATCTGCGGAGCCATTTCGAGTCCAAGCTCGAGATGTTTCTCATCGGCGCGCTGACAAAACAATCCCAACAGGCCGTGGATAAGGTCACCGAAGTGAAACGGGCTATGGTCGAGCTCTAAATGGCCCGACTCAGCCTTGGAAAGATCAAGTGTATTGTCGATCAATGCTTTGAGCATTTTACCGCCGTACGCGGCTGTCCGCACCATCTCCAAGTGCGTGGGGGCGAGGTCGGCTTTTTCGAGTAACTCGAGCATCCCCAACATGGCATTGAGCGGGTTGCGAATCTCGTGACTAATGCTGGCCAAGAACTCACTTTTGGCCGCGTTGGCCTGCTCGGCTTCTAATTTGGCCTGGCCGAGGGCGGAGGTCAGGGCTTCCAAACGATGATTTTTTGCTTTGAGATCGGTGACGAGGGCTGCTTTTTCTTCGAGTGCTTGTCGCGTGGCGTGTTCGCGGGCCCGAGAGTGCTCTCCCTCGAGTGTGCGCCGATGCATCGACTCTAAATCGTAGCGGCGGATGAGAGCGTGGAAGCGTGCATGGAGAATATCGGCATTCGAGTGTGGGACATAGTCATCCGCTCCGGCCTCGAGTGCCTGAAGTGCATGCTCGGGTTGAGCCCGTCCGGTGACGATAATCACCGCCCGCGGATTCTGCGACTCCCGGGCTTCGCGACACATCTCATACCCATGGGGGTGAAACGCCAGCGGATCGAGAATGATGCCATCGATCGCGAAGGTCTGAAGTGCCTTCGTAAACTCCGCACGCGTCCGCACATTGATGACATCGAAGCGTTCGGGCACGAGGCGAGCGGATATCTCGCGTAAAAAACCGTCGCCATCGTCCGCGAGGATGACTCGCGAACGCTGCTTGGGCGCTCCGGCACTGCTCGGACGGCGAAGCATTGCATCAATCCGGCGGACAATCACCGCGTGCTCCGAGCGTTTGTCAGCGTAGGCATCGGCTCCGGCGGACAGTGCATCGAGTTCGGAAGAAGGACCACTCGAACCTGTCAGCAGCAGACAGGGAATGTTGCGAAGCAGGGGATCGAGCCGGAGCTTCCGGATCATCCCGGGGCCGTCGAGGCCGGGCATATGATTGTCGACGACAATCAAATCCGGGTAGGACGTTTCAGCTCGTTTGAGCCCGTCCCGACCGTCCACAGCCTCGTCGACGTGGTACCCGGCGTCTTCGAGAAGGAGTGCCAGATGTTTTCGAAACGTGATACTATCGTCGACGACCAACAGGGACTTTTGGCCTTCGGGACGTGTCGGACGGGTCAGGCGCTGGGCGATCCGGACAACGTTATCAGCGCTGTAGGGTTTGGTGATAAACTCCGCGACACCGAGGTTATCGGCCTGCAAGCGATCGTCGAGATGCGCCTGAGCAGTTAACATCACAACCGGGATGGTCTGACCCGACGCCCGAATCTCGGTGAGGAACGCGTAGCCAGTACCATCGGGAAGATTGACATCGAGTATGATGAGTGCGGGTGCAAACGTGGCCAACGCCACGCGGGCGGATTTGAGGTCACGAGCAGCCTGGACCTCAAACCCCGCATCGTTCAGCGACTCTTTGAGATGTTCGCGTAC